>SFIM01000013.1 GCA_004556155.1 Clostridiales bacterium | reverse complement strand
GCGGTTGCTGGACTGTTCAATGCGCCTTTAGGCGCGGCAGGTATCATTGCCTTGAAGGCATGGTGCATACCACCGGCTTAGCCGGTGGTTTTGATTTAAGATCCTTGCGATACACCTGATAGCCCTCGCTGTCCACGGTCACATCGCCCTGCAGCAGCAGCTCGGATACCGGCACCACCTCAAAGCCATGCTCCTGATACCATTGCAGGATATCGGGCAGCGCTTCCACCGTGGCCTTGCTGTCCAGATGGCTCAGGATGATGCTGCCGGGAGTGATATTGGCGGTAGCGCAGGCAAAGCTGCGGCTGGCCACCTGGTTGGTATCATCCGAATCGTTGAGCGAATGCGACCAGCGGATCACCTTCAGCCCCGCGCCCTCCACCACGGCGCGGATGCACTCATGGCTGTTGCCATAGGGCGGACGATACAGGGTTGGGCGCACGCCCGCCACCTGCTCCAGCAGGTCGTTGGCGGGGGCCACTTCCTCCCAAATTTCCTTCAGCCCCGCCGTCAGCAGGTGCACATGATGATAGGAATGATTGCCGATCTCATGCCCGCGGGCAACGAACTGCTGCACGATATCCGGATGCCCCTTGGCAAAGTTGCCGGTGACAAAGAACGTGATCTTCACATTGTAGCGATCCAGCGTGTCCAGCACGGTCTGGGCATACTGCATGCTGGAGCCGCAATCCATGGTAAAGGCAATTTTGTTATCGTCCCGGCGCACGCCGACGATTGAAATTTCGCTGCGATCGCCCACAAACACCATCAGCGTGCTATCGGCGGGCAGCTCCTGCCCCATGTGCAGCGACAGCGTTTTCATCGGCCGCCAGTCGCTGTCCATCCTGAGCGCCACGGAGTAAAACTCCCGCCCGGTATAGGGCACTTCGGCGATGGTCTTGCCCTGCTCGTCGCGCAGATAGATGATCTGCCCCTTTTCCAGGGTCTTGGGGCCTTCCAGCTTAAAGCCCACGTTCAGCGGTTTCGCCCAGGTAGGTTTGCAGCATTTCCTGCGAAAACTGCCCCACGGTAACGCCCTTGTACAGCACCGATACGCCGCGGGTAGCGCCGCGCTGATAATCGCTGCCGGGCTGAATGGCATACTCATAGCGCTTGTTATAGCCGGCGCGCGCAGTGGTCACCTGAAGCGTTGCGCGCGTTTCACCCTGGCGCAGCACCACCGGGAAGGGATTACCGCGCTCATCGGTGATGTTGATGGTGATATCCCGGCTGGGAGCGGCGTTGGCCGCCAGCGTCAGCGTGACGGTATTACCGCATTGGGCCGTAATCTGATTGGTTGTAAAGGAAACGCTGGGCTGCGTATCCGCCAGCGCGGCGGGAAGCAGCGTCAGGATCAGCAGCAGCACGGCGATCAGCGCCATTCGTTTCATGGGGTCATCCCTCCTCATTGCTGCGTTTAGTATACCACATCATATCAAAAATAGGAAGGTACGCACATGCTGCATTTGCATAAACCCACGCGGGAGGAGCTGCGCTTCCGGCAGGAATTGCTCTCCGATCCCTCCACAATGAGCTATAACCACGCCTACGGCGGCACGATTGTTTTTCCCCCTGCCCGTTGGGAGGGATGGGCTGCGCACTGGCTGGACGCGGCAGACGGCACGCGCTTTTATCGCTATCTGGCCCGCGAGGACGGCATATTCGTGGGCGAGACAGCCTATCATTATGATGAAGCGCAGCGCATCTACATCTGCGATATCATCGTGCACGCGCGCTATCGCCATCAGGGCTATGGGCGCGAGGGCTTGCGGCTTTTGTGCGACGCGGCGTGCGCGCAGGGCGTGACGGCGCTGTACGACGACATCGCGGCGGATAATCCCAGCGTGGCGCTGTTCCTGGCCTGCGGGTTTGAAATCGCCGCGCGCACGGCGGATATCGTGCTGGTTTGCAAGCATTTGCAGGGGGACGAAAAGCCGGTTCTGGATACAATAAGCAGCGTATAAAAACCAATACTTTTTACAAAAGATGACGTTATAACCACTTCTTCTTAATTCTGTCTTGGAGAGGCAAACATGGCAACGATATTAAAGCTGCTTGCCGCTTTCTTTTCGGCAGGAACGATTGCTTTCGCCATCCTGTACGCCCAAACCGCAGGCAGCATATGGCTCACGCTGGCCATCACCTTTGGAACCTTTGCCTATCATTTTATCATGCGGCTGCTGATCGGGCTGATTTTCAACACTGTGATGCGCAATCATGCGGATTACACCAGGCGGTGGTATCAGGTTGGCAAGCTGGAAACCGCCCTGTATGAAAAGCTGCGCGTGCAAAGATGGAAGGGTAAAATGCCTGCCTACCACCCCGCGCTGTTTGACCCCCGCGTGCATAGCTGGGATGAAATCGCGCAGGCCATGTGCCAGGCGGAGCTTGTACACGAGGCCATCGTGGTATGCAGCTTTCTGCCCATCGCGGCAGGCGCATGGTTCGGCGCCTATCCGGCGTTTATCATCACATCCCTCCTGTCCGCCGCGCTGGATATGGCGTTTGTGATCATGCAGCGCTATAACCGCCCGCGAATCATCCGGCTGATGCAGCAGCAAAGAAAGATTGCAGCGGTTGATCGCCGCGAGAGCGCGTAAAAAGGGAACGAGGAGACCTTTTGGTGGCTGCACTTATCAACATAAATTGCTGCAGTGCCCCCATCTGGAGGAAGGCTCTTATGGCCGTCCTTTTTCAAGCTGCATAACCGCGCCGCTGCATCAATATACGAAACAATTGTCCCCATGGCACGCCGATTTAATCGGCGCGGGCTGGCGAAGCCAGACCAAAGGGGAAAAATGAAGAAGCGCCCGGTTGGAGTTTACTCCGAACCGAGCGCTTCAAGTTTTTCCCTGCCACGGGGGATGAACTGTCAGCTTTGCCTTTCAATTTAGTTCAATGCCCCGCGCTACTGCCTTGCGGCAAGCGCGGGTTTCGGGCGGCAATTTACAAAATTGCGCGCCCTCAGCCGCCTGCGGCGGCGCTATGACTCAAGAAAGTACCGTTTCCCTCGTTTCTTCTGTCCCTTTCAGCCATTCCCGCAGCGCGGCGGTGCTGGCCAGGCGATAGCAGGGGTGCTCGGCGGTGCGATACGCCTCGGAATGATGTACCGCATGGGGTGGCTGGCGGCGATAGTCTGTCAATTCCGCCTGCCACTGCGCTAATTCAAAGGGCAGCAAGCCCTGCGCGCAAAGCGCGGCGACATCCGAAAACAGTGCAGTCAGGCGCACCGCGCCATCCGGTCTGGGCGCGCAAGCCTGCAAAAACAGTGCCAGCAGCGCATCCTCCGGATAAGCGCGCGCTTTCCAGGCGCGCAAATTCACCCGGCATAGATCGGATGAGATTTCCTCGTATAACGGCTCCGCAGCGTCCGCCGCGCAGGCGTTTAGCTCCCGGCGCAGATACTCGCGCGCCGCGGCAGGATCGGGCAGCAAATGCTCGGCTCCGTAGGCTGCCTGATAGCATAGCTTGATCGCGTCCCGCGGACGCAGGGCAGGGTGCCGCCGTGCCTGATCGGCAAGGTACGCGGCGCTCACCGCTTGATGCGCGGCAGAAGCAGCCGCGCCAGATAGATCACCAGGCAAGCGCCGGCAACGGAGATCAGCGTGCCGCCCAGCATGTTGGTGGAGCCGATGCCAATCAGCCCCGCCGCCAGCGAGCCTACCGCGCCGCCAACCAGACCCAGCACAATGTTCCAGATCAGGCTCAGGCTGGTATTCATCAGCCGCGCGGCCACATAACCAGCCAGCGCCCACAGCGCAATGCGCACAATCCACCAGAATATCATTGAAATACGCCTCCTTATTCAAGCATGTATACGCGCGCGGGGCGCTTATTGTTCCCGATAAATCACCTGCAAGCGCTCGTTTTCCAGCGCGGCGTTATCAAACACCCGCAGCAGCCGCGGCCAGTAGGCGCGCAGCGCCTCGCAGGGATCGGCAGGATAGCACACCACCAGCCGCAGCGGACGGCTCTCGGTGGTCAGCATGTCAAACAGCGCATCCAGGTTCATGCCGTAATACGGCGGAAAATCCAGCGCGTCGCGGATGCGGCTGTGCAGCTCTTCGCGGGTGGCGCAGCCGGACAGGTTCAGCTCAATCTGCTCCATGCTCATTTTCCTCCGTACAGGCAGGTAAAGGTGCGGTAGCCGTCCTCGGTGTAATAAATCAGGCCGTCGTTGGAGTATACCAGCCGCGCGCTGCTGCGGTGACCATCCACCACGTTTACATCGCACTCAAAGTAGGTACGGCCCTTCTGCGCGGGCAGACGCCCCTCGCGGTTTTCAAACTGGCTGCCGCCGATGGCGCGGCCAGGGGCCACCTCGCCCAGGTTATCCTTGCCGCTGACCCAGCCCAGCTTCTTGGCGGCGGTCTTGGTCAGGTACAGCGCGGGCAGCTTGCCGTATGCGTGCAGATAGGCCGCCACCACATCGCGATCGGTGGGATTCTGGCTGACCGCAGCCGTGGGCTGCGCGGACGGCGCGGCGGTGGGCGCGTCAAAGCTTACCTGAATGCGGGTAAAGGTGTTGTAATGATCGTTGGTGTAGTACATCAGCCCGTCGTTTGAAAACACGATGCGCTGGCTATCGCGGTAGCCGCCGTCATAGTTGACGTCGCACTCCGTCCAGCGGCGGCCGTTCTGATCGGGCAGCGTGCCCTCATAGTTGCCAAACCGATCGCCGCCGATGGCCTTGCCGGGAGCCACGCGATCCAGATTGCCGCTGCGGCTGTCCCAGCCCAGGCGCATCGCGTCGTTCTTTTTGATAAAGCTGTCGGGCAGGTGGTCAAATGTAGCCAGGTACACGGCTACCTCCTCCATGGATAAATACCAGCCGTCCTCCGTCACAGGGTAATCGGCGGCGTTCAGGGCGATCACCTTTTCGGCCAGCGCGGATGAGCCTGCCGCGCACAGCAATAGCAGCGCTGTCAGCAGCGCCAGCAACCGATGCAAAAATGCGTGCTTTCGCATACGTTTCCTCCTGATTTTTGCGAATATCTGATTGTATCACACACGGCCGCGCCGCGCAATGCGTGACGGAGGAGAATCTGCCGTCAAGCCTGCCGCAGCATCTCCTCCACCGTCGCCTGCCCAGGGGCGGAGGGACAATCCAGACGGCAGAAGGTCAGCGCGCAGCCCCAAGCCCGCGCCTGCAGGCGGCCCGCGTGCCCAGTCTCGCCCATGGGGATGACGGCATAATCCAGCCCCCATTCGCGCAGGCGTTCGCACAGCGCGCGGGCGGTTTGAATATCCGCCTGATCCCGCGCCGTCACGGCCAGCTTGATCATATCCGCGCCCGACTGGCGCAGCGCCCTGGCCTGGTCAAGCAGCGCCGGCAGCGCGGGCGTGCCAGTAAAATCATGCCGCGAGGCGATTACCCGGCAGCCCTGGGCATGCAGGCTGGCAATCAACCCCGCCGCATCCGGGCAGCGCAATGCCTCCACGTCGGTCCAGGGCGCGCCGCACTGCGCCGCGGTTAGCAGCAGCGCCGCATAATCCGCCCGCGCCGCGCCGCCCTCCGTGCGCAGGGTAAAAATCATGGGCTTGCCTGCCAACGCGCGCAGCAAAGCGGGCAGGATGGCGCAAACAGCGTCCGGCGTAAGCGCCCGTTCCAACGCGTCGGCGCGCCACTCGGCCATATCCACGCCGGGATGCGCGGCAATCGCCCGCGCCTGACGCATCAGCGTTTCAGCTTCTTTGCCCATCATGGGCACGGCAATGCGCATGGCGGCGCCTCCCTTTCTTTCTTTTCTTCATTATAAGGAGGGCGGAACGCGCCTGTCAACCATCCGCATTGTAAAATGCCGCCCGCGCCCTGCCAATTTATTGACAACGTGCGGGCGGGTGTAGTAAAATTTGAAGGTAAAATGGAGAAGGAGTTCGCATTCCAATGAAAAAAACGCTTGCGATGCTGCTGTGCCTGATGCTGCTGCTGTGCCCCGCGCTGCCCGTATTTGCCGAGGGCGCGGCCATGGTGACGATTGAAAAAACGCAATACGACGCTTCGCTGGAGCGGCTGGAGCTGCCGCGGGTGAAGATCACCTCCCTGCCCGCGCTGGAAGAAGCCATGGCGCAGATGCCGAACCTTACTTATATTGAGTTTGGTACGCAGAACCAGAGCGGCCTGGATAACGAAACGCTGGCCGATCTGCGCGCGCGCTGGGCTGAGAAGGGCGTAAAGGTGGTATGGACGATCAAGCTGCCCCGCACCGACTACACCTGCCGCTCGGACGCGACGGCCTTTTCCACCCTGCACCAGACCAACTCCAAGCGTCTGGAGGGCTATCAGGTGGCCGTGCTGCAATACGCCACCGAGCTCAGGGCGCTGGATCTGGGGCACAACTGGATTTTTGATATCGACTGGATCGAGCCGCTGAAGGAGCTGCGGGTGCTGATCCTGTCGGACAACCGCATTACCGACATCTCCCCCCTGGCCGATAAGCCCCTGGAATATCTGGAAATGTTCAACAACCGCGTCAAGGATATCTCCTGCCTGGAGGGCAAGGAAACGCTGATTGACCTGAACCTGTGCAACACGCATGTGGGCGATCTGTCGGTGCTCTATACCCTGCCCAATCTCAAGCGCGTGTGGATGGGCGATATCGACGAACTGACCAAGGACACCGTCAACGCCTACCTGGCCGAAAAGGGCGACACGCTGGAAGCCTACAACTTTACCACCAAGTACCCCACCGAGGGCGGCTGGCGCACGCACGACCGCTATGAGATCATCAAGGCCATGTTCTTTGCCGGCGAGTACATCAGCTTTGACACCCAGCTGGACGACAGCCAGAAGATCTACCTGCGCAAGGATCACAAGTATTAAAAAAGCGGCTGTCCGAGACAGCCCTGCTTGATGAATCCATATCCATTTTTTCGTTCTCTTTCCATTGACTGCGCTGGCCTTATGTGATATGATAGGGATGCGGAAGGCTTTGTGGTTGGAGCCTTAGCGCTTGAGCACTACGATGATTTCTGGCATCGTGGTGCTTTCTTCGTTTTCCGACGTTCTCTCGATCTTGACAGTCAATGTAATTGTCTGCCGGATCGTGATCGTCTCCGTTTCTTTTGCACGCATAGGCTTTCACCTCCCTTCCTGCGCTGTCCGCGCGGTTGGTAGCGTGTTAGCCTATCCGCATCCCCGTGCCGTCGGTTTCCCGTAAGCACGGCAATAGCATAACATAAGGAAACAATATCATCAACACCTTTTAAGGGTGATATAGTCAAAAAAGAAATTTAAACGCGCTGCCTTTCTGTTGAAAAGCAGCGCGTTGTTTCATAGCGTCAGCACAGATTTATCGGTTCGCCGTCCAGCCAGGCATAGAGATTTTGGAATACAATCCGCGCGCGGCGCAGCATGCTTTCCTCGCTGGCAAAGGCGATGTGCGGGGTCAGGATGATGTTGGGCGCGTGCAGCAGGGGCTCGCTGTCGTCCAGCGGCGGCTCTCGATCATACACATCCACCGCCGCGCCAGCCAGATGGCCGCTACGCAGCGCGTCGCACAGCGCCTGCGAATCCACCAGCGCGCCGCGGGCGCAGTTGATAAACAGCGCGCCGGGCTTCATCTGGGCAAGCTCAGCTTCGCCGATCATTTTATGCGTCTGCGCGCAGGCGGGCGCATGCAGGGTAACGATGTCGCTGCTTTCCAGCACCTCGCACAGCGAGGCATACTGCACGCCTAACTGGCGCGCCTGCTCCATGGGCTTGGGATCATAGGCCACCACCCGCGCGCCGAAGGCCAGCATCAGCCGCGCCACGCGCAGCCCGATGCGCCCCAGCCCCACGATGCCCACCGTGCGCTCGGCAATCTCGCGGCCGATCAGCCCCGCGCTGCCCTGATGCGCGCGCACCGCGGCGTCGCAATCAGGCAGCCTGCGCAGCAGTGCAATGGCCATGCCCACCGTCAGCTCGGCCACGCTTTGATTGGAATAGTTGGCCGCGTTGCTCACCAGCACGCCGCGCGCGCGGCAAGCCTCCATGGGCACATGATCCACGCCCGTAAAGGCCACGTCGATGTACTTGAGCGCGGGATTTTCCGTCACCGCCTCGGCGGGAAAGGGCGTGTTGGCGATGATCACCGCGTCCATGCCCTGCGCGCGGCGGATCACCTCCTGCGGGGAATCCGCCTTGGTATCATATACGGTCAGCTCATGCCCGCGCTCCAGCACGGGCGCGGCCATCTCCCGCAGCATTTCTTCGCTTACGTTCAAGGGCTCAAGCAGCGCGATTTTCATGAATAACGCCTCCTTTTACAGGTGCAGCGCGGCGCGCAGCCGCTCGGAGATCAGGCAGGCCAGCACAATCTTGATCGCATCGGGGATCAGGTAGGGCACCACACAGATGCTCAGCACCGCGCCCAGCGAGATAGCGCCCTTGGTCTGGGTATATACCCGCATAAACCATACAGAGCCCGCGGCATAGCAGGCCAGCAGGCCCAGCGCCATGCTAAGCAGCGTAAACACGCGCCGCCGCGGCAGCAGCCGCTGCATCAGCGCCATCACCAGGGCGGAGAGCACAAAGCCCAGAATGTAGCCGCCCGTCATGCCCAGCAGATGTCCCAGCCCTCCGGAAAAGCCCGAAAACACCGGAAAGCCCACCGCGCCCAGCAGCAGATACAGCAGCACCGATACCAGCCCCCAGCGCCCGCCCAGCAGATCGCACACCAGCAGCACGGCAAAGGTTTGCAGCGTAAAGGGCACGGTCGCCGGCACGCTGATCCACGAGCACAGGGCAATAAGCACCGCGCCCAGCGAAATATAAGCCATCTTCAGCGCGGAGAGGGATTTTTTTGTTACCATTGTTTATCATGCTCCTTTGCGGAAAGAATACCCCAACAGTATACACCGAACGCCGCACCGCGCGCAAGGGCAGGATATGGGAGCAAATCAATACGCTTTCATCGGAAAATTATAAATAAAAGAAAAGAGCGGGAAACAGCGCCGCCGTTTCCCGCATCAGTTATTTGCTTGTCCCCTTTATCGCTCGCTTACAGCGCGGCGGCCTCGGCGCGCAGGGCGTCCACCATATCCAGACGCTCCCAGGGCAGATCCACGTCCGTGCGGCCGAAGTGCCCGTAGGCGGCGGTGGCGCGGTAGATGGGGCGGCGCAGATCCAGCCGGTCGATGATGGCGGCGGGACGCATATCAAACACCTTGTCCACCAGCCTGGCCAGCACATCCTCGGGCAGCTTGCCGGTGCCGAAGGTATCCACCGTCAGGCTGACGGGGCGCGCCACGCCGATGGCATAGGATACGGCGATCTGGCAGCGATCGCACAGGCCGGCGGCCACCAGGTTCTTGGCGGCATGGCGGGCGGCGTAGGCCGCGCTGCGATCCACCTTGCTGGGATCCTTGCCGCTGAAGGCGCCGCCGCCGTGGGGGCAGTAGCCGCCGTAGGTATCCACAATGATCTTGCGCCCGGTCAGGCCGCTGTCGCCCGCAGGCCCGCCCAGCACAAAGCGGCCGGTGGGGTTGATATAATAGCGGGTGTCCTTGTGCAGCAGCCGCGCCGGGATCACCTGATCGATCACTTCCTCGCGCATGGCGCGGGCGATCTCCTGCTGGCTGACGGTTTCGTCATGCTGGGTGGAGATCACCACCGCGTCCACGGCCACGGGCACGCCGTCCTCATAGGCGACGGTCACCTGCGCCTTGCCGTCCGGACGCATCCAGGGCAGGGTGCCGTCCTTGCGCACCTGGGCCATGCGGCGGGTCAGCCGCTGGGACAGTGCCAGCGCCATGGGGGTCATTTCCTCGGTTTCATTGCAGGCAAAGCCAAACATCATGCCCTGGTCGCCCGCGCCCTGCTCATGATCGGCAGTGGCAGTAACGCCCTGGGAGATATCGGGGCTCTGGCCATGCACGGCGGTGATGACGGCGCAGGAATCCGCATCGAAGCCCAGCGCGGGGTCGTTATAGCCGATATCGCGAATCACCTGGCGGGCGATCTTTTCCATGTTGCACTCGCCGTTGGCGGTGATTTCGCCCATGATCATCACCAGGCCGGTGGTGGCGCAGCACTCGCAGGCCACGCGGGCGGCGGGATCCTGGCGCAGCATTTCGTCCAGGATGGCGTCGGAAATCTGGTCGCACACCTTGTCGGGATGTCCTTCGGTCACGCTTTCAGAGGTAAAGAGCTTTCTCATTCTGTCTGTCCTTTCTGTATCCATGCGTAAAAGAAAACCGCTGGTCCTTGCAGACAAGCGGTTTGAGATGGTGTTTCCTTTACGCCTTATCTGCCGGCGCAATCGCGCCGCCGGAATTAGCACCGCACGCCTTGCGCCGGTTGCCGGGCATCATCGGGCCGTTCCCTCCGCCACTCTTGATAAGGTATTCAATTGTCGGCAGATATTATAGCACAAGGGCTCGAAGAATGTCAAGCAATAAAAATCAGCTATATTTTATCTGCGAAAAAAACGCCGGGAGAAGCTTCTCCCGGCGCGCAAATGGGCATTGCGATTGATTATTTGGCGTAGCGGTCGTAGGCAGCCTGCACGATTTCCAGGTAGCGGCCCAGGTTGCGGCTTTCGCAGCCCTTGACAAACTCATCCCAGGTCTCGTCGATCTTCAGGTCGCCGCGGATCATCTTGGATTCCATGGTGGCGATGTAGGTATCCAGATCCAGCTCCAGCAGGCTCAGCTCCTCGGCCTCTTCGGGGGTGTACTTGAGGGTGGCGGGGAAGCCAACCTTGTAGTAGGGCGCCATGTGGGTAACGATGTTCTGGGTCAGGTTATAGCTGGTGCTGGTGGGGTTGGCGTTGTCATCGCGGGAGGCGATGGTGGCATAGGGCCAGTAGTTGTTGCCGGGCTTGATCTTATCGGTCTGGAAAGCGCCGTTGCTCTTATACAGATCGGTAGGATACAGATACTTGCGCACCAGGTAATCCAGGTTATCCAGGGAGAAGGGCACAAAGTACCAGCCGGTGTTGGGCCATTCCTCGTTGGTGCCCAGCATGGGGCCGCGCCACAGCATCTCAGTGCCGTAATCGGAGTAGCACCAATCGCAGAACTTGATCAGGCGCTCGATAACCTCGGGCTTGTCGGCCAGCTTATCGGTGATGGTCAGGCCGCCGTAGAAGATGGCGTCCTTGGCGGGCCACATCTTGACGCTGTTGAACTCGCTGGTGTAGGGATCCACGGATTCATACTGCAGGTAGAATTCGGGGTCGGAGTTGTTCATCCACTGCGCGTGGTTGGTGAAGGAGCCGATCAGACCGGAGGCTTCCTTGGCGTTGAACTGCTCCTTGGTCTGGCTGAAATAGCCGGGGTCGATCAGGTTTTCGGACCACAGGCGGTTCATGTACTTGAGGAATTCCTTGTAGTTTTCCTGCACGGGAACGTACATGACGGCGCCGTCGTCGTTGGCCTGCACGCGGCGATCCAGGAAGCCGAAGGCCACCAGAATCGGGATGAAGTGGTCGGTATAGCTATCCTTGCCGTAACGGCCGCTGATGGGGAACTCGTCGGTGGTATCGCCGTTGCCGTTCGGGTCGCCGTCGCGCACGGCGCACAGATAGGTATAGAACTCTTCCAGGTTTTCGGGAACCTTCACGTTCAGCTTTTCGGCCCAGGAGACGTTGACGAAGTAGCGGGACAGCGCGTACTCGCGGGTGGAGCCGTTTACGCCGCGGAAGGAGTAGATGTGGCCGTCAGGGAAGGTCATGCCCTTGAGGATATCCGGATAGCCTTCTTCCATCACTTTGAACACGTTGGGCATGTTTTCGGGGGTGATGTAATCCTCCAGCGGCAGCAGGTAGCCCTGCGTGCCGTAGTTGGCCAGATCGATATCGTTCAGGTCGTTGAGGAACACCTCGGGATAGGTATCCAGCGCGAACATGGTGCCCTTCTTTTCAGCCCAGGCGTCCTCGCTGTACTGGGTAACATGGAAGCGGATGCCGCATTCCTTTTCAATCAGATCCAGGCACCAGAAATCGTTCCAGTCGCCGTGATCTACCTTGGCGGCCAGCGCCAGTTCAACCGTGACGACGTCCTGCGCCGCCGCTTCCTCCGCCAGCACGACGGAGCAGCAGGACAGCGTGAGGATTGCCGCCAGAAGCAAAGCCAATAGTCTTTTCATGGGTGAAACCTCCTTGTTTTTATTCAGGGGACTTGCCCCGAATGTTTTGCCTTAGCCCTTGACCGAGCCGATCATTACGCCCTTGACGAAGAACTTCTGCACGAAGGGATAGATGATCAGCATGGGCACGGACGCCACCACGATCAGGGAATATTTCATCGTCTGGGCCATCTGCACGCGCGCCACCATGGCCTCCAGCTCCTCGATATCGGCGTTCATGTCGATCTTCTGGTTTAGCACCAGGATCTCGCGCAGGAAGATTTGCAGCGGCTGCAGGTTGCGATCCTCAATGTACATCAGGGCGTTGAAGTAGCCGTTCCAGTGCCCCAGGGCGTAGTACAGCGCCAGGATGGCCAGCACGGGGCCGGACAGGGGGAAGATGATGCGCCAGACGATCTGGAAATCGTTGCAGCCGTCGATGCGCGCGGCCTCCTGCAATTCATAGGGAATGGAGGAGGAAATGAAGGAGCGGCAGATGATGCAGTTATACACCGACACCAGGCCCAGCAGCAGCAATACCATGCGGGTGTTGATCAGGCCCAGCTTTTTGACCACCAGGAAGGTGGGGATCAGGCCGCCGCCAAACCACATGGTGAACACCATAAAGAAGGTGATCAGCCCGTGGCCGTACATATCCTTGCGGGAAAGCGAATAGCTGGCCATGAAGGTGACCAGCACGTTCAGGAACGTGCCCACCACGGTGTAGAACAGCGAGTTGCCATAGCCGGTCAGGATCCATTTGTTGGACAGGATGGACTTGTAGCCCTCGATGTTAAAGCCCACAGGCCACAGCTTCATCCGGCCGCTGTTGACGGCCAGCGGCTCGCTGATGGAGGCGGAAAGCACGTAGATCAGCGGATACAGCGCCGCCAGGCCAAACAGGGTGAGGATGATATAATTGACGACGGTGAACACGCGGTCGCCGCGGCTGTCGCGGATGCGCGTGCCCTTCGCCTTGCGCGCGGAAATGCTCATTGTCCTCCCCCCTTCTCAGAACAGGCTGGTATCGCTCAGCGCGCGGGAGATGCGGTTGACAATCAGCAGCATCATCACGTTAACCAGCGAGTTGAACAGGCCGATGGCCGTGGTGTAGGAGAACTTGGCGCCCTGCACGCCGGTCTTGTACACATAGGTGGAGATGATCTCCGATACCGGCAGGTTAAGCGCGTTCTGGAGCAGATACGCCTTCTCAAAGCCCACGCTCATGATCTTGCCGCAATCCAGGATGAACAGCAGGATGATGGTCTGCCGGATGCCGGGAAGGTTAATGTGCCACACGCGCTGCAGGCGGCTTGCGCCGTCAATCTGCGCCGATTCGTGCAGCTGCGGGTCGATGCCCGACAGCGCGGCCAGATAGATGATGGACGACCAGCCGGTGTTTTTCCAGATGTCGGAGATCACATAGATGGCGCGCCAGGAGCTTTCCTGCGTCATGTAATCCACGCTTTTGCCGCCCAGCAGCACCACCAGGCTGTTGATGATGCCCGTATCGGGCGCGGTGAAGGCGATGACCATGCCGCACAGCACCACGGTGGAGATAAAGTGCGGGGCGTAGGTGACGTTCTGCACAAACTTTTTATAGCCGACGCTGCCGCACTCGTTGAGCAGCAGAGCCAGCAGGATGGGCAAAGGGAAGGTGAAAATCAGCGAATACAGGCTCAGCAGCACGGTGTTGCGCATCAGCTGGGGAAACTGGGGGGAATGAAGGAAGTACTTAAAGTGCTTCAGCCCCACCCATGTGGAGCCCAAAAAGCCGTTGCGCGGGCGATAATCGCGGAAGGCGATCTGCACGCCGTACAGGGGAATATAATGGAAGATAATCAAATAGGCCACGGCGGGCAGCAGCAGCACATACAATTGCCAGGACTGCGCCAGCCGCACCAGCGGAGATTTGCGGCGGGGCCTGATTACGCGGGGCGTATCCGTCTGCACGAAAGCTCCTCCTTTCGTTTTTCCAGGGATGAATTTTACGCAGATAATAAATGATGCGTTATGCGATGTTCAAGCTGCACGGTATCGATATCATATTTATTATACTGAATGGCATGATCAGGAAAAAGGACGCACATTGCGTTTTCCCGCAACCTGAATTAACCTGACCCTGTCCTTTTATGCGCCAGATGTGACAATCCGGCGGCGCTTATTCGCGCGCTTCATGCGGGCGCAGGTTTTCCAGCCACCAGTGCTTCACATTGGCGCGGTGCTTCCACAGCGCGTCCGAGGCCTGAATCAGCAGCCGCGTGCCGCCCTGGGGCGTATGCACGATCACGCTGTTGGAATAAAAGCAATTGCCCGCCTTGCGCTCGCAGATATAGGTTCCCTCATCCCAGTTTTCGCCGTCGGGCGAGGTATAGAGCACAAAATTCTGCGGCGGGGTATAGTGGCCTGAGCGGCCGTACATCAGAAACCACCCATCGTAAAAGCGCAGCTGCGGGTTGCGGATGCGCTTTTCCAGCGCCGCCCGCCGGGGCGCGCACCAGGTTTTGCCTCCATCGCGGCTGATGGTATAGGGCGGATGGCCTTCGTCCAGCTTATCGTAGATGTATACGATCAGCGCGCCGTCCGGGGCAAAATCCATGGTACCGTACACCTTTTCATGGGTATCAAAGGGCAGCACGCTCACTTCCTCAAAGCTGCGCCCGCAGTCCGCGCTGCGATACAGCCGGTACACATGCTCGGGCAGGCAGCCCTCGTCGCCGTTTATGCCGTCGTTGCAAAATTCCAGCGCATAGATCATGCCGTCGCGGCAGGCGCAGTCAAAAATGCGCCCCTTGAAGGGAAACTGCCCGGCCACGGCAAAGCTGTCGCCGCCGTCGCGGCTGACCAGCCAGCGTGGCTCCACCCATGGCCCCCAATACTTGCCCCGGCTGTCGTTCATGGTGGCGAACAGCACAATCGTGCCGTCCGGCGCGCAGGCGGCCTTTTCACAGCTGACGGTATACAGCCCATCCAGAAAGGTATCCACCGAGAAGGGCAGCGGGCGGGGATCATCCCAGGTCTGGCCCGCGTCCAGGGAGCGGCGGTATTCCATCCAGCCAAAGCCGTTATGGCCGTCGTTGCGCACGCCCGAGCAATTGGAATAAAAGGCCAGCACGCACCCCGGCGCGTACTCCACCAGCGCGTGCCCCAGGTGCCCGCTGCGACCTTTGGCAACCAGATCGGCAAACATCAGCCCGTCGTTGGGCAGGGGCGAGGGGGTGATATCATAGTCTGCAAAGCGCATAAGGCCCTCCGTTATGTATAAAATCATTCGCATTTTTATACCAGATTATCAGTATAGCAGGCTTTTCCTTTTCCCGCAAGGACGCGGGTTGCCGCGCGCCGCAACCTGAGTTTACCTGCTTTCTTGACAACGTCCGGCGCTGTGATATAATGCAGTTGATCATTTTGCTTGAATATACCAAAGGAGAACCGCGCCATGAAAACCGATATGAAAGCCAAGCTGTGCCGCCATGAAATGTGCATTGGCACCCATGTATCCCTCAACGAGGCTGTTGTTACCGAAATGATGGGGTATCTGCCCTATGATTATCTGTGGATTGATATGGAGCACTCGGTCATCAACACCGAGCGGCTGCTGGGTCAGCTGATCGCCGCGCGCGCGTCCGGAATTAACGCCATCGTGCGCATCCCGGCCAACGATCCCATCCTGGCCAAGCCCGTGCTGGACGCGGGCGCAGACGGCATTATTTTTCCCATGATCTGCGGCTATGACGATGCGGCGCGCGCCATGGAGGCGTGCATGTATCCCCCGCGCGGGGTGCGCGGCTACGGCCCCTGGCGCGCCTATCGCTTTGGCACCATCAACGGGGCGGATTACCGCGCCACGGTGGACGATACCCTGCTGCGCTTTATCCAGATTGAGGAAATGGGCGCCATCCGCGAGCTGGACAAGATTTTGACCATCGACGCGATCGACGCATTCATCTTTGGCCCCAACGATCTATCCGGCTCCATGGGCAAGCTGGGGCAGACCAACGATCCCGAGGTGCGCGCGGTGATAGACGAGGCCATTGCCAAGATCAACGCCGCGGGCAAGGTGGCGGGCGTATCGCTGGGCCTGGCGGATGAAAAAGCCATGCGCTCCTGGTATGATCGCGGGGTACGCATGCTGTCCTCGGGCTACGATGTGAAATACATCATGGCTGGCGCGCAGGCCAACCTGGCCAACATGCGCGCGGCCTTCCATCTGGAGGACAAATAAGATGGAAAAGATCGCCAGCTTCACCATTGATCACACCCGCCTGCTGCCCGGCGTATACGTATCGCGCCGCGACGGGCAGGGGGATGGGCGCGTAACCACCTTTGATCTGCGCCTGACCGCGCCCAACCGCGAGCCGGTGATGGATACCCCGGCCATTCACACCATCGAGCACCTGGGGGCAACCTTTCTGCGCTCGGGCGCGCAAAGGGATCGGATTGTTTATTTTGGCCCCATGGGCTGCCGCACGGGCTTTTATCTGATTCTTTTCGGCGAGGTCAGCGCGCAGGAAGCGCTGCCGCTGGTGATCGACATGTGCCGTTTCATCCTGGGCTTTTCGGGCGATATCCCCGGCGCGCGCCCCGAGGAATGCGGCAACTATCAGGAGCAGAACCTGGACATGGCCAAGTTCTACATCGCCCGCTATCTGCGCGAGCTGACCGAGCACGCGCGGACGGAGTATCCGGGGTAAGGACGGGGAGACGAGGAGACGAAAAGGACGAAGAGGACGGTACTTTCTTGGAGCCCAAGAAAGTACCAAAGAAAGCTGCGTGTGACGTGAAAGCTGCTGAAATAAAACTGGAAGGGGACGCAGGTTTCTGCGGGGCAGGGAAAAGCTTGCGCTGCCTGGTCTGGAGCAAGCTCCGCCCAGTCATCCCTTCGCTTTCCCCCTTGGTCTGGCTTCGCCAGCCCTGGCATCCAGCTGCGCTGTCTGCTGCCCCGCAGACGGCGGTTGGGCGACTGGTGCTGAGCATAGCGAAGCGGATGAAGGGAAACGCAGTTTTTTACATATAGAGAGCGCGGCCACCAAAAGGCTTCCCCTTGGAGGGGAAGCTGTCAGGCTTGTCCTGACTGATGAGGCGCGTAATCCGCCTCTGTGCCAGATGCAGCGCCAATGAGGCAACGAGTTTTGCAAGCGTCAGCGTTGCAAAACGATTATGCCGAATTGTGAGGGTCGTAGCCGCCGCAGCGGCGTAGTCCTTATATTGTTTTGATAACGGCTGCTTCGCAGCCTACACCTCACCACCGCCTGCGGCGGAGCCTCTCCTCAAGGAGAAGCCTTTTGGTGAGCGCGTTTTTCCAACAGACGTCAATCGCTGCGCAAGACTTCCCGCACCCAACCACGCCCCCGTGGCACGCTGATCGCAGATCAGCGCAGGTCGTGCGCAGCACGACCATGGGGGCGGGGTAGCAGTCCTGCCTTTCAGTTTTATTCAATCGGCTTTCACGTCACACATCGGTTCTTTGTTCCTTTCTTCACTGAAGAAAGGAACGTTCCCTTTCGTCCTCCCCACTCGTTCCCCATCCCCTCCCCGAAAGGAGCCCACGCATGGACGACAGCCTGATTCGCTTTTTCGCGCCCCATACGCAGGAGGAAGAAAGCCTGCTGCGCGGCGAACCCCTGGCGCAGGGACGCTATACCGACCGCAGCGCCTTCATCGTGGAGGGCGAGCGCTTTGTGCCCTCGCGGCAGATGATCTCGCTACGGCCGCATACGCGCTTTGCCGATTTTCCCATGCACTGGCACGACTATGTGGAAATGATGTATATGCTGCAGGGCGAAACGCTGCACGGCATGCCCGACGGCAGCACGGTGCGCCTGCAGGCGGGCGAGCTGCTGCTGATCAACCGCCACAGCGCGCACAGCATCGCCCGGTGCGGGGAAAACGACATCGCGGTCAACTTCCTGATCCAGCAGGAGTTTCTGGATTTTGTGCCCGATATGATCGGCACCCATAACGTGCTGGGCAGATTCCTGCTGGACGCGCTGCGCAATTATGAGCAGGACATGGCCTACCTGCACTTCCGCGTGGCCGAGATCAGCGAGATCCAGTGGCTGCTGCAAAGCATTGTGCATTCGCTCATCGCGCCCAAGGCCGCCGGCCTGCAAATTCGCCGCACCGAGATGGGGCTGCTGTTTCTGCACCTGCTCAGCCGGCCGGAATGCATGCGTATGCCCGCCGCCACGCATCAGGAAAACCTGGTGGTCATCGAGCTGCTGCAGGAAATCCGCCAGAACTATGCTGATTTTGTGCTGCGCGATTTCGCCCGGCGCAAGCATGTGTCCTCCGCCTATCTGTGCAAGGTGCTCAAGGAGGCTACCGGCAAAAACTGCACCGCGCTGCTGCAGGAGCGGCGCATTGAAAAGGCCAAGCGCATGCTGCGCGAAACCGACCTGAGCGTGATGGAAATCTGCGCGGCGGTGGGCTACAGCAACAGCAGCTATTTTTACCGCATCTTCGAGTCGGCCACGGGCATGTCTCCCAGCGCCTGGCGGGTTAATTCAGGTTGCGACGAAAGGCGATAAACGTCCTTTCCCGCCGCGCTGTTTTCTGTACAATAAAGGATAGCGAACCTCAGCTTTGACTAAAGGAGAGATTTCCCATGAACGAAGGCTATCAGCTGGCCCTGCGCCGCTACGCGGACATTGGCATAGATACGGAAAAGGCCCTGCAAACGCTCGCGTCCATTCCCGTGAGCATTCACTGCTGGCAGGGCGACGACGTGACCGGCCTGGAAAGCCTGGGCGGCGCGCTGGACGGCGGCATCCAGGTGACGGGCAATTATCCCGGCCGCGCCCGCACGTTTGAGGAGCTGACGCGCGATTTTGAAACCGCGCTGTCGCTGATTCCCGGCTGCAAGCGGCTGAACCTGCACGCCAGCTACGCCATCGGCGGCGAGGGCAAGCGCGATCAGCTGCGCCCCGAGCACTTCGTCCCCTGGGTGGCGTTTGCCAAGGCGCATCAGATCGGCCTGGATTTTAACCCCACGTTCTTCTCCCACCCGATGGTCAAGGATAACCTTACCCTGTCCAGCCCCGATGAGGCGGTGCGCGCCTACTGGATCCGCCATGCTGTGGCCTGCCGCCGTATCGCCGCGTATTTTGCGCGCGAGCTGGGCACGCACTGCCTGTGCAATATCTGGATTCCCGACGGCTACAAGGACGTGCCCGCCGACCGGCTATCCCCGCGCCTGCGCCTGCGCGACAGCCTGGATCAGATCTTTGCCGAGCCCCTGCCCGGCGTGATCGACAGCGTGGAAAGCAAATTCTTCGGCATCGGCCTGGAGGCCTACACCGTGGGCTCGGCGGAGTTTTACGCCAACTACGCCGCCACGCATCCCGGCGTATATAACCTGATGGACAGCGGCCATTACCACCCTGAGGAGTCCATCGCGGACAAAATCCCCGCGCAGCTGGCCTTCTACGATAAGCTGCCGCTGCACGTAACCCGCCCCATGCACTGGGACAGCGACCATGTGGTCACGCTGACGGACGACCTGCGCGGCATTGCCGATGAAATCGTGCGCTGCAACGCCTGCGATAAGGCGCTGATCGGCCTGGATTTCTTTGACGGCTCCATCAACCGCGTGGCCGCATGGGTGATCGGCACGCGCAATATGCAAAAGGCGCTGCTGCTGGCCCTGCTGACCCCGCATCAGGCGCTGGCCGAATTGCAAAACGCCTGCCGCTTTACCGAGCTGCTGGCTCTGCAGGAGGAATACAAATCCTTGCCCTGGGGCGAGGTGTGGGCGGAATACTGCCGCCGCCAGGATGTGCCCGAAAATGAAAAATGGCTGTCCGCCGTGCAGCAATATGAACGGCAGGCTCTTGCCGAAAGGAAGTAAGCACAGATGAAAGCAACCGATTTTGAAGTGATGCAGTCCTTTGCCCGCGTGTGCGACGATGGCTGGCAGCAGGGCTGGCACGAGCGCAACGGCGGCAACCTCACCTATCGCATGACGGCTGAGGAGGTGGATCAGCTGCGCCCCTTCTTCCGCGCCGTGCCCGGCAAATGGGTACAGATGGACGTGCAGGCCGATAACCTGCGCGGCGAGTATTTCATCGCCACCGGCAGCGGCAAGTATTTCCGCCATGTGCAGCGCGCTATGCAGGATACCTGCTGCATTGTGGAAATCAACGCGGCGGGCGACGCCTGGCGCATTGTATGGGGGCTGGAAAAGGGCGGCCGCCCCACCAGCGAGTTCCCCAGCCATTTTCTCAACCATTCCGTGCGCAAGGCGGCCACGGGCGGCGCGTGCCGCGTGATCTATCACGCGCACCCGGCCAATGTAATCGCCATGACCTACATCCTGCCCCTGACGGCGCGCGATTTCACCCGCGCGCTCTGGCAAAGCGCCACCGAGTGCCCTGTGGTTTTCCCCGGCGGCGTGGGCGCGGTGCCCTGGATGGTGCCCGGCGGGCGCGATATCGCCCTGGCCACCAGCAGGCTGATGCGCGAGTATGACGCGGCGGTATGGGCGCACCACGGGCTGTTTGTATCCGGGCCGGACTTTGACACGGCCTTTGGCCTGATGCACACCATTGAAAAGGCGGCGCAGATTTACATGCTGGTGCTTGCCAGCGGCAAGCCTGTGCTGCAGACCATCACGGACGATGATCTGCGCGCCATCGCCAAGGAATTTGGCGTAACGCTGCGCGAGGAGTTTCTGGATTGATTTGATTGGGGGCGCGGCACCTGGCGGCGTCCCCATTTTCTGATGAAGGATAGGAGACGGGGGACGAGGGATACGTTACTTTCTTCAGTGAAGAAAGTAACAAAGAACCTATGTGTGACGTGAAAGTCGATTGCATCGGCGTGCCACGGGGGCATGCTTGGATGCATTGGTTGTTCGTATCTATTTGCGATTGTTGAATAGAACGGCAACCAGCATGAAAACCGCACAACCATAAAAGCCTTCTCCCAAACGCGAGACGAATGAGTTGCCGTCCTCCCATCCCCGCCAATCTATCATAAAGGAGCTTTACCATGCCCTGTGAAATCTATCAGCTGGCCCCGCAGACGCACACGCAGATGATGGGCTATGTGATCAAAACCCCCGGCGATTCGCTGATCGTCATTGACGGCGGCACGGCGGGGGACGCGGATTACCTGCTGTATCTGCTGCGCCGCCTGGGCGGCAATCGTCCCAGGGTGAAGGCGTGGTTTCTCACCCACCCGCACTCCGACCATGTGTACGCGCTCTACGATCTATTGCAAAATCGCCACGAAGCCTTTTCGCTGGACGCGCTGTACCTGCACTATCCCGAGCGCCGGGTGCTGGAAATCGGCGAGCCGCGCAGCCTGCCCGCCTGGGACGGCTATCAGGCGCTGCGATCGCAGATCGGCAGCCGGGAGCATATCCTGCGCGAGGGCGAGCATCTGGACATCGACGGCACGGCCTGGGATGTGCTCTATACCAGCGATCCTGCCTTTACCCGCAACGCCTCCAACAATTCCTCCTGCGTGCTGCGCATGACCAGCGAGGGCGTGCGCACGCTGTTTCTGGGCGATCTGGGCGTGGAGGGCGGCGAAAAGCTGCTGCGCATGCATGGGGACGCGCTGCAAAGCGATATCGTGCAGATGGGTCATCATGGGCAAAGCGCCGTGCGCATGGATGTGTACCATGCCATCCGCCCGCAGGTGTGCCTGTGGTGCGCGCCCAAATGGCTGTGGGATAACAACCAGGGTCGCCGGGGCTACGATTCGGGCGTCTGGGATATTCTGCGCGTGCGGGAGGAGATGCGCCGCCTGGGCGTGCGCCGCCACGTAATTGCGAAGGACGGCACCTACCGCATCACCCTGGATGGTGGCAACATTGATATTTTCTGCGCGGATCCCTTTGCCGCGCAATAATAAGGAGGCATCACCATGCGAGTATACGGCATGCAGGTCAATCACATCGCGCGCCCGCTGGGCTTTGATCTGACCCCCCTGCGCTTTTCCTATAAGGTCGCCTGCGAGGGCGGCAAGCGCCAGCAGTCCGCCCGTGTGCGGGTGTACGGCCCGGATGAAAGCGTGGTTTACGATTCGGGCACGCGGCAGGATATCGACAGCCTGTGCTTTGCGCCCGATATTCCGCTGTCCCCGCGTACGCGCTATACCTGGGACGTCGCCGTAACCGCCGATACCGGCGAAACGGCGCTCAGCCCGCGCGCGTGGTTTGAAACCGCCAAGCAGCAGGAGCCCTGGCTGGGGCAGTGGATCGCCGCGCCCAGGGAGATTGCCAACGCGCGGCTGGTCAAGCGCTTTGCCCTGCCCGGGCGGGTGCTCTCCGCGCGGCTGTATATCTGCGGCCTGGGTCTGTACGAGGCCTTTATCAACGGCCAGAAGGCAGGCGACGAATACCTGGCCCCCGGCTGCAACAAATACGACAGCTGGCTGCAATATCAAACCTACGATGTGACCGACCTGCTGGCGGAGGACAATGAAATCGCCGTGCTGCTGGGCGACGGCTGGTACAAGGGGCGCTTTGGCTTCCAGGGGCAGAAGGAAATCTTCGGCAATACGCAGGCGCTGATCTGCGAATTGCACGCGGCGCTGGATAACGGCGCGGAGATCATCATTCCCTCGGACGATACCTGGCGCTGCGGCGAATCGCCCGTGCTGTTTTCCAATATTTATGACGGCGAAACCTGGGACGCCTCCAAGCCCCTGTCCGCCGCTCTGCCCGCGCGCCTGCTGCCCGATATGGATACAGGCCTGCTGCGCCCGCGCATGAGCCCGCCTGTGCGCGCCATGCTGACGTTGCGCCCCGCCGCCGTGCTGCATACGCCCGCAGGCGAAACCGTGCTGGATATGGGGCAGGAAATCACGGGCTTTGTCACCTTCCGCGCAGCCGCCGAGCGCGGCCATACCTACACCCTGCGCTATGGCGAAATCCTGCAGGACGGCTGCTTCTATACCGATAACCTGCGCACCGCCAGGCAGACCTTTACCTACATCTGCGATGGGCAGGAGGCCTGGGCGCGGCCGCACTTCACCTTCTTCGGCTTCCGGTATATCCAGCTGGAGGGCTTTGGGGAGGAAATCGACCTGCATGACTTTGTGGGCTGCGTGCTCTATTCCGATATGGAGCAGACGGCCTTCATCCGCACCGCCAGCGACAAGGTGAACCGCCTGTGCGAAAACGCCCTGTGGGGGCAGCGCGGCAACTTTGTGGATGTGCCCACCGATTGCCCCCAGCGCGACGAGCGCATGGGCTGGACGGGCGACGCGCAGGTGTTCTGCGCCACCGCCTGCTACCAGATGAGCAGCGCGGCCTTCTACGCCAAGTTCATGCGCGATATGGCCTTTGAGCAGCGCGAGCGCGGCGGCGGCGTGCCGCACGTGGTGCCCTCCTTTGGCATGCAGGGCTCCCCTGCCTGCGCCTGGGCGGACGCGGGCAGCATCATCCCCTGGACGGTATATCAGTTCTTCGGCGATACCGCCCTGCTGCGCGAGCAATACGACAATATGAAGCTGTGGGTGGAGTGGATTCATCGCGTCGATCACGAGACGGGCGACCATCGCCTGTGGCAGGCGGGCTTCCACTTTGCCGACTGGCTGGCGCTGGATGCGGCCTTCCCAGCCTCCTGCACGGGCGGCACCGATCCCGATTTCATCGCCTCGGCCTTCTATCTGTACTCCACGCGCCTGACGCGCAAGGCCGCCGCCATCCTGGGCTACGCGCCCGACGCTGCACGCTACGCCGCCCTGGAGCAGGAGATTCTTGCCGCCATCCGCCAAACCTACCGCGCCCCTAAGGGCGGGCTGACCGTCAACACCCAGACGGCGCACATCCTGTCGCTGTTCCTGGGGCTGATGCCCGAGTCCGACACGCCCATCCTCAAGGCCGCGCTGGATCGCCTGTTTGAAAACGCCCGGAACGAGCTGCGCACGGGCTTTGTGGGCACGGCCTATCTGTGCAGCGTGCTCACGCAGGCGGGCTTTAACCACCTGGCCTACACGCTGTTTCTGAATGAAAGCTACCCCGGCTGGCTGTATGAGGTGAACATGGGCGCTACCACCGTGTGGGAGCGCTGGAACTCCGTGATGCCTGACGGCCATATGTCCAGCACCGGCATGAACTCGCTCAACCATTACGCCTACGGCGCGGTGATGGAGTGGGTGTGCCGCGACGCGGCGGGGCTGGCTCCCATGGAGGATGCGCCGGGCTTCCGCAAGGCGCTGATGCATCCGCATCCCGATACGCGCCTGGGTGAAATCGATTTCAGCTATGAATCCGCCATGGGACGGTACCGCACCCACTGGAAAACGGTGGATGAAACGACCTTCGATTGGGAGCTCGAGGTGCCCTTTGGCGCGCAGGCCGAGGCCGTGCTGCCCCTGGGCACGGTGACGGGCAGCGACGCGGACTGGCAGGAGCAGGCCGACGGCTGCCTGCACGCTGTGCTGGAAAGCGGCAGCTATGCCTTCCATTGCGTGTGCGCCGCGCCCTATTCGGGAAGGCTGCTGCTGGACGTGCCCTTTGAGCAGCTGCTCAAGCACGATGATCTGCGCGAGGAGATATTGACCATCGCACCCGAGCTGACCGAATTGAAGGCCGTCAAGGATATCCAAAAGATGTCATTGCGCCAGCTGCGCTCCTTCCCCTTCTCGCCCCTGGCTCCCTGGAAGCTAAAGCGCCTGGAGCAGGCCCTCAACGCCCGCGCCTTTGGCTGAGGAATGCCTATGAACAACGCCATGATCGCCATCGATATCGGCGCGTCCAGCGGCCGGCACATGCTGGGACAGGTAAAAAACGGCCGGCTGGAGCTGACCGAGCTTTATCGCTTTTCCAACGGCGCGCAGCGAAAAAACGGGCGCTTATGCTGGGATATCGACCGGCTGTTTGCCGAAATCCTGAACGGCCTGCGCACAGCGAGGGCGCAGGGAATCACCCCGCGCAGCGTAGCCATCGACACCTGGGGCGTGGACTTTGTGCTGCTGGACGCGCAGGGACGCATGCTGGGCGACGCGGTAAGCTATCGCGACGGCCGCACGCAGGGCATGGATGAAATCGTCCGCCGCGTCATCGATGAGGAAGCGCTGTATGCCCGCACAGGTATCCAAAAGCAGCCGTTTAATACCATCTATCAGCTGACCGCCCTGCGCGAAGCAGGAGAGCTGGATGCCGCGCAGGAAATGCTGCTGCTGCCCGAATATCTGAACTATCTGCTCACCGGCCAGCGCGTGCATGAGTATACCAACGCCTCCACCACGGGGCTGCTGGACGCGCGCGCGCGCGCTTGGGACTGGGAGCTGATCGACCGCTGCGGCTTTCCGCGGCGGCTGTTCGGCCCCCTGTCGCAGCCCGGCACGCGGGTAGGCGCGCTGCTGCCTGAAATTGCCCAGGCCGTGGGCTTTGATACCCAAATTCTCCTGGCTCCCACGCACGATACCGCCGCCGCCGTGATGGCCGCGCCGCTGGAGGCAAACGACGCATATCTTTCCAGCGGCACATGGAGCCTGCTGGGCATGGAGCTGCCCGCGCCCATCCTGACCCCGGAAAGCCGTGCGCGCAACCTGACCAACGAGGGCGGCGCGCAGGGCACGATTCGCTATCTCAAAAACATCATGGGCCTTTGGATGCTGCAGGAGCTGCGGCGCGAGCTGTGCCCGCAGACCTCCTTTGCCGAGCTGGCAGCGCTGGCCGAGCGGCACGACGGCTATCCAGGCCGGGTGGACTGCAACGCCGTGCGCTTTCTGGCCCCCGTCTCCATGGCGGCGGAGCTGCGCAGCGCCCTGGCCGAGGGCGGCTATCCCGCGCCTGCGGATGTGGGCGACCTGACCGCGTGCGTGTGCCATAGCCTGGCGGATTGCTACCGCGCGGCGGTGGACGAGCTGGAAGCGCTGACCGGCCGCCGCATCGCCTGTCTGCGCGTGGTGGGCGGCGGCTGCCGCAACGATTATCTGAACCGCCTGACTGCCCGCGCGCTTGCGCGTCCGCTGACCGCGGGCCCGGCCGAAGCCACGGCGATTGGCAACCTCCTGTCCCAGCTGCTGCACGCGGGGGAAATCCACACCCTGGCCGAGGGGCGAGCTCTGGTGCGCGCTTCCTTCACGCTGAAGGCATACGCCTGACGGCTGCTTTCGGACGGCAAAACGTATCTTTCATCCATTTTGGCTTGCGCGGGCAGGGCATGCTTGCTATACTGCCTTTGGACGGTGCAGGAACCGCCGCCCAGAAGGAGCTAATATGGAACAAAGCAATCTCCAATCCTTGATATACGAAACCGACCAGGCCATCCAGGCGGGTCAGGCAGCCCACGTGCAGGCGCAGCAGGCGCTATCCACCCTGCGCAGTGCCAAGGGCTGGGGCGTGTATGATCTGCTGGGCGGCGGCCTGCTGTCGGGGCTGATCAAGCACAGCCGCATGGATAAAGCCGAGCAGGAAATCGCGCAGCTTCGCCGCGCGCTGGATCGCTTTAACCGCGAGCTGCGCGATGTGCGCGTGCGCTGCGACGCAACCACCGAGCTATCCGCCTTCTGGCGCGTAACCGACATCGTGTGGGATAACCTTTTCAGCGATTGGACAGCCCTGAGCCAGATCAGCGAGGCCAAGGAGCAGGTGGAGCGCACCGACGCGCGCATCCTGGATATCCTGCGCCAGCTGCAATCCGTCCGGGAGGATATGCGAAGGGCGAAGGGATAAAGAACAAATCAATAAGCAAAAAAGCCACTGGTTGCGCGCTGATCCATACGCCCTGCGCCGTTCAAGGCTTCAAGGGACGCAACCCGCTGAGCATCTGGCTAAGCAGCGACGAGCTGCAAACCTTTGAGGATAAGCGCCTCATCAGCGATTTCCCCGGCGCTTTCTGCTATCCCGACGGCTTCAGCGAGGGCAGCCATCTTCAATTTACCATTGAGTATAACCGCCACGATATCCTCTATATCGACGCGGACGTCTCCAAAGAAGCCTGATGCGTCTTCCGTAACGCTTTAAGCATAATTGCCCTCACTGCGCTCCTGCAAGGCATAGCGTGCATGCGCCGCCCTTGCAGGGGCGCAATATTTGCCTGCGCCGGCGTGAACAATCCAAAATAGAAAGAGAGCCTTCTCTTTTCAGAAAAGGCTCTCTTGGCAGGGGCAGTAAGACTCGAACTCACAACAAAGGTTTTGGAGACCCACGTGTTACCATTACACCATGCCCCTACGAACACGCATTATTATACCGGGATACGGGCAAAAAGTCAAGCAGAATTTTTGCTTCTTCGGCAATCGCGCGGCGGGCGCGGAAGCCGTCGTATTGGGTCGAGTTAATAATAGGTATAAATTGGCGCGAATGGCCAGAAAACGCTTGACAAATGCCCCGCTGTATGTATACAATAGCATGACCGGCTGAAAAGCGGCCGCGCGTAAGCACGGCGGCTATGCTGTTTTTCGATACACATGTCTTTTCGCTCTTTGCGAGTGGGCGTGGGCGCCTGCTCTTGCATGATAAAGCAAGCTGTTTTGGCATTGCTGTTTTGTTGTGTGCAAACCGAGGCTTCATGTTGTGCCCAAATTCAGCATATAGCCGTGGGGTTTTTAACCCGCACGGTTTTTTCAATTGGCAAGATTACATATTGAAATTTGGAAAAACAAGAAAGAAGGAGGCAGCCAGGTGGACTTAATTCTCGCAATCGCACTCATGGTCGTCTTCGCGCTGGTCGGCGCGGGCGGCGGCTATTTTTATCGCAAGAACATGGCCGAAAAGCGCATCGGCCGAACCGAGGAATACGCGAAAAAACTGTTGGACGACGCTACCCGCAAGGCGGCGGAAACGAAAAAAGAAATGGAAATCGAGGCCAAGGAGGAGGTCCTTCGCCTCAAAACCAAGCTGGACGACGAGATCCGCACCCGCCGCGCCGAAATGCAGCGCAGCGAGCGCCGCGTGAACCAGCGTGAGGAAATGCTGGATAAAAAGATGGATAACCTCGAAAAGCGCGAGGAGGCCATCAACCAAAAGTCCGAGCAGACGCAGGCCCTCTACGACGAGGCCGAGCAGCTGCGCGACAAGCAGGTGAAGGAGCTGGAACGCATCGCCGGCATGACCCAGGATGAGGCCGAGCAGATGATCATCAGCCGCGTGCAGAAGGAAGCCTACCACGACGCCGCCGCCATGGTGCGCGATATCGAGGCCAAGGCCAAGGACGAGGGCGAAAAGAAGGCCCGCAACATCATCGCCCTGGCCATCCAGAAGTGCGCCGCCGACCATGTGGCCGAAACCACGGTGTCCGTCATTAACCTGCCAAACGACGATATGAAGGGCCGCATCATCGGCCGCGAGGGCCGCAACATCCGCGCCCTGGAAACCGCCACGGGCGTCGATCTGATCATCGACGATACCCCCGAAGCCGTCATCGTATCCGCCTTCGATCCCGTGCGCCGCGAGATTGCGCGCATCGCCATCGAAAAGCTGATTCAGGATGGCCGCATCCACCCCGCCCGCATCGAGGAAATGGTGGAAAAGGCCAAGAAGGAAGTGGATAACCAGATCCGCGAGGCTGGCGAACAGGCCATCTTCGAGACGGGTCAGCACGGCCTGCATCCCGAGCTGGTCAAGCTGCTGGGCCGCATGCGCTACCGCACCTCCTATGGCCAGAACGTGCTCAAGCACTCCATCGAGGTCAGCCATCTGGCCGGCCTGATGGCCGCCGAGCTGGGCGCGGACGTTCATCTGGCCAAGCGCGCGGGTCTGCTGCATGATATCGGCAAGGCTGTCGACCATGAGCAGGAAGGCACGCATGTGCAGCTGGGCGGCGAACTGGCCCGCAAGTATCACGAGAGCAACGACGTGATCCACTGCATCCTGGCGCACCACAACGATGTGGAGCCGCAGACGGTGGAGGCCGTGCTGGTGCAGGCCGCCGACGCCATCAGCGCCGCCCGTCCCGGCGCGCGCCGCGAATCGCTGGAGAACTACATCAAGCGTCTGGAGAAGCTGGAGGCCATCGCCAACGACTTTGCCGGCGTTGAAAAGTCCTTCGCCATCCAGTCCGGCCGCGAGATCCGCATCATGGTCAAGCCCGAGGATGTAACCGACGAGGGCACCAAGGTGATGGCCAAGGAAATTGCCAAGCGCATCGAGCGTGAGCTGGAGTATCCCGGCCAGATCCGCGTAAACGTGATCCGCGAAACCCGCAGCACGGAATACGCCAAATAATAAAGCAGCCTATCAAGGCGGCAGGTCAAACGATCTGCCGCCTTTTTGCATGCAAAAAGCTTCCCCTTCATCTTCTCTTTCCCGCGCTATTTCGCTTTTTTACGCGCTCCGTATCGACGGCCCTTGCCCGGTGAACGCGCTATCATAGGCAGCGTAGGAGGGAGCGTTATGGTCGTCATAGGCGAGGAATATCTGCTGATGAACCTGCTGATGGATACGCTGTGCCTGACGGCGGCCATGCGGCTATCCTCCCTGCGCGCGCGGCCGGGGCGCGTGCTGCTTTCCGCGCTGGCAGGCGCCCTTCTGTCCATGATCGCCCTATCCCTGTGGGGGCTGCACGCCAGCGCCTATGCCGCGCTGCCCATCGCCGTGCTGATGGCGCTGCTGGCCTTTGGTCTGCGCCGCGCGCCGGGCGGCAGCGCCCGGCTGCTGATTGCCGGGCTTTTGTCCGCGGGCATGGCGCAGTATATGCACCGGTTGGGTCTGGGCGGCTGGGCGGCCGCGCTGGCCTGCGCGCCGGGCGTGCTTTACGCCGTGCATCTGCTGCTGCGCTGGCAATCGCGCGCGGGGGAGCGCGCGGACGTCCGCCTGCTGTTCGAGCGCGGCGGCGTATCGCTGGACGGGCTGGTGGACAGCGGCAACTGCCTGCGCGATCCCGTCACCGAATTGCCCGTGGTGGTGGTGCCCTATCAGGCCATCCGCGCCTATCTGCCGCCCGGCACGCGCTGCGAGCAGCTAAGCACGCTGCCGCGCGGATTTCGGCTGATCTGCGTGCGCACGGCCAGCGGCAAGCAGCTGATGATGTGCTTTCGCCCGCGGGGGCTATATGTGCGCGACGGCCGCGTATGGCGCGCGGCGGACGCGGTTGTGGCGGTATCGCCCTGCCTGCACGGGCGGCGCGCGCTGCTGCCGCCCACGCTGAATTTATAAAATCAATTGCCGAGGGGGATGACATAGATGATTGATATGCGACGGCAGCTATACGCAATCTGGGCGCGGCTCTGCGCGGGTTCGCTGGATTACATCGGCGGGGCGGACCCGCTTCCCCAGCCGCTTACGCGCGAGGAAGAAGCGGAGCTTTTGCAAAAGCTGCCCACGGATGACGGCACGGTGCGCTCCATCCTGATTGAGCGCAATCTGCGGCTGGTGGTGTTCATTGCCCGCAAGTTTGAAAGCTCGGGCGTGGGGCTGGAGGATCTCATCTCCATCGGCACGATCGGGCTGATCAAGGCAGTCAACACCTTTGACCCCGAAAAGAAGAACAAGCTGGCCACCTACGCCTCGCGCTGCATCGAAAACGAAATGCTGATGCATCTGCGCCACACGGCGCGGATTCGCTATGAAATCTCCCTGGATGAGCCGCTGCGCAAGGATTGGGATGGCAACGAGCTGCTGCTAAGCGATATCCTGGGCACGGAGAGCGATCTGGTTTACCGCCGCATGGACGACAAGGTGGAAAAGCAGCTATTGCGCGCGGCGCTGGCGCGCTTGCCCCTGCGCGAGCAGCAGATCATGCAGCTTCGCTTTGGTCTGGGCGGCGCGCGGGAGATGACGCAAAAGGAGGTTGCCGACGCGCTGGGGATATCGCAAAGCTACATCTCCCGGCTGGAAAAGCGCATCCTTTCGCGCCTGAACGTGGAGCTGACCCGGATGAGCAGCTAAGGGGGCAGGAACGAGGGGGACGAGGGGGACGAAGGGGGTACGTTTCTTTCTTGAGTCAAGAAAGAAACAAAGAACCTGTTTGTGACATGAAAGTCGATTGAATAAAACTGGGAGTGGCCCTGGCCACCCCGTGGCAGGAGAAAGCCTGAACCGCCCGGATGAAAGCAAGCTTTCCTCCGTTCGTTTCCTGCTTTCCCCCATGGTCGTGCTACGCACGCCCTCGCGTCCAGCTGCGCTGTCCGCTGCCACGGGGGCGTGGTTGGGGCAGAAATCAGACGTGGCGGGTAACGATAGTTGGTGAGTGCACTCACCAAAAGGCTTCTCCTTGAGGAGAAGCCTTCCGTTGCCCGTTCCATTAAATCTATTGCCAACCGCCATACAGGATTCCTGCACCCAACTATCGCTCCCGCGGCACGCTGATCGCAGATCAGCGCAGGGCGTGCGCAGCACGCCCGAAGGGGAAAAATGAAGAATCGTCCGGTTGGAGTTTACTCCGAACCGAGCGATTCAAGTTTTTCCCTGCCACGGGGGCGGCGGTGCCGCCTTCCAGTTTTATTCCAACAGCTTTTTCGTCTACAATACCGGTTCTTTGTTACTTTCTTCACTGAAGAAAGTAACGTTTCCCCCGTTTTCCCCGTTCCCTTCGTCTCCTCGTCCCCGTCTTCCCCCACAAAAGTTCGCCCCGCGCGCATAAAGGCGGGCGCGAAAAGCCATACTGATTTCATCGGAGGTAAAAATCGGTATGGCAAGCAGCAAGGTAGAGATCTGCGGGGTGGAAACCTCCACCCTGCCCGTGCTTACCAATGAGCGCATGCGCGAGCTGTTTCCGCTGGTACATGGCGGCGACCGCGCGGCGCGGGAGGAGTTTATCCGCGGCAATCTCAGGCTGGTGCTCAGCGTGGTGCAGCGCTTCAGCAATCGCGGGGAAAACGCGGACGACCTGTTTCAGGTGGGCTGCATCGGGCTGATCAAAGCGCTTGATAACTTTGACGTGACGCAGAACGTGCGCTTTTCCACCTATGCCGTGCCGATGATCATCGGCGAAATCCGCCGCTACCTGCGGGATAACAACCCCATCCGCGTCAGCCGCAGCCTGCGCGATACGGCCTATAAAGCCCTGCAAGCGCGCGACCGCCTGGTGGCCGAGATGAACCGTGAGCCCAGCGTGGGCGAAATCGCCAAGGCGCTGGACGTGCCCGAGGAGGACGTGGTGCTGGCGCTGGAGGCCATCCAGGATCCCGTATCCCTGTTTGAGCCGATCTATAACGACGGCGGCGACGCCATCTACATCATCGATCAGGTCAAGGATCCGCGCCATACGGACAGCCAGTGGCTGGAAAATCTGGCCGTCAGCGAGGCGCTGCGCCGCCTGACCGAGCGCGAGCAGAGTATCCTGCGCATGCGCTTTTTCGAGGGGCGCACGCAGATGGAGGTCGCCGGCGAGATCGGCATCTCCCAGGCGCAGGTATCGCGGCTGGAAAAGAACGCCCTGCAGCACATGCGCAAGTATGTGTCGGAAAGCTGAGCGCCACGCCCCCGGCGGGCGCATCCAGCAAATAAAACAACTGGCCCTCCGTATCTGCCGCGTCATACGGAGGGCCATTGCTGTTCATCATGAGGCCGCCCTGGCAGCGGACAAGGCGCAGGGGCGTCTGCAATGGGCGCGCCCGCAGCATCGCCGCGCCAAGGGGGCCGTTCGGCAGGCTGGCGGTTATCGGTTCAGAAATGCCTGAATCAATTCCATATCCTTTTTATCCTTTTCCCGTCCAAGCTCCTGTTTCATTTCAATCAATCCCTTGATGGATATGACCTTGAAGCCATGGACTGATTCCGTGCCGTCCATCAGCCATTCCTCAAAAATCTCTATATTCCTGCCGTATTTGAACCATCTTTTCCCATGCTCCGTTCGCCGGAACAGACAGCCGTCTGCTTCCAGACGATCAGCTAATCGCTCGCTGCATCCAAGATCAATGTCAGCAGTCTGCTCACGAATATCATATAGCACCATGGCTCCGCCAGTGATGACCCAATACTCATTTCGATCATAAGGGAATTCAGATAGGCAATTTAGAATTTCCCGCTTGTCCATAATCAACCCTCGCAAGCCCTGATTTGCCGTCCCCATGGGCATGCTCTGATTATACCATAAGGGCATGAGCATTTCCACTGCGGCTTCTGTGAAGGATGGGAAAGGCTATGGAAAAAGCCCGGGCGGTTTTCTGCCCGGGCTTTCCCGTTCAATCGCATATCCATGATGGCGCTCAGCGCATCGAGCCATGAAGCGCTCAGCGCATCGCTGGGCTTATTCGTCCTCTTCGTCGGATTCGGGCAGCTCGGCGTTGTGATACACGTCGGCCACGTCGTCATTATCATCCAGCATGTCCAGCAGCTTTTCGATCTTGGCGGCGGTTTCCTCATCGGTGATGGAGACGGTGTTCTGCGGGATCATCTTCACGTCCGCGGACAGGAAGGACAGACCCTGCTGCTCCAGCGCCTCGCGCACGGCGGAGAAATCGTTGGGCGCGGTGTAGATTTCAAACACATCGTCCAGCGCCTTCATATCCTCGGCGCCCGCATCCAGGGCGATCATCATCATTTCGTCCTCGTCCATGCCGGGCTCGCGCTCAACGACGATCTGACCCTTGTTATCAAACATGTAGCTAACCGAGCCGGGAGCGCCCAGGTTGCCGCCGCACTTATCAAAGATGTGGCGCACATCCGCGCTGGTGCGGTTGCGGTTATCGGTTACGATATTGCAAATGACAGCCACGCCGCCGGGGGCATAGCCTTCATAAACGATTTCTTCGTAGTTGATGCCGCTGCCTTCGCCCGCGGCCTTTTTGATGGAGCGCTGAATGTTATCGTTGGGCATGTTATTGGCCTTGGCCTTGGCGATGATATCGCGCAGCTTGCCGTTGCTTTCCGGGTTCGCGCCGCCCTCGCGCACAGCGATGGCGATTTCACGGCCGATCTTGGTAAAGATCTTGCCGCGCGCGGCGTCCGCCTTGCCCTTTTTCGCCTGAATATTATGCCATTTGGAATGACCGGACATACAAATCCCTCCAGAAACTCGTATCGTAGTACTAAAAAATTATAGCACATGGCGGGCTATCCGTCAATGATTTCAGCGCAAAAGCCGGAGCGCGCGCACGAAAAAACGGCATGATGCCATGCCCTACGGTGCTTGAAGCCACAGAAAAACGGAAGACTGCTTTCGCAGCCTTCCGCATTGCACTCATCTTATAGCCTGCCCATCTCTTGCGAGGGACGCAGGCTTCGCTGTGACGGTATGATTACCGACGCATCGCGGCGAAGCACTCGCTGCAGTAGATGGGGCGGTCGTTCTTGGGAATGAAGGGAACAGTGGTCTCGGCGCCGCAATTCGCACACGTGGTGGTGTAAGTCTCGCGGGGAGCGCCAGGAGCCGGACGGCTGGCCTTGCGAGCCTGACGGCAAGCCTTGCAGCGGGTGGGCTCGTTCTGGAAGCCCTTTTCAGCGTAGAATTCCTGTTCGCCAGCGGTGAACACGAATTCCTGCCCACAGTCGCGGCATACCAGCGTCTTGTCTTCGTACATGGATGGTAAACCCCCTGATAATTTTTCCGGTTTAAGGAAGGCTGACCTGGTCTTTGACCCCACACTCGCCGGCAGGAGCATTGCTCATAGCATCTTGGCCCCCACGCCGCTCTCTCGGATTTTCATCCGGCCGGACTTACGTCTAAACCGCACCATGCTCACCCGGAAATTCTCCAGGCTTACGTGGACCGCTTTGCCTGCGACTGGCATCGGTTTTCAACCACAGACCCGAACCTTAACCGAAATCATTATATGGCGGTTTGGGCAAAAAGGCAAGTGTTTTTTGCAAATATTTTTGAAAATAATTTTTCCGCATCAGGAAAACGCGCCGTCAAGCGCCTGCCGCAAAGCCAGATGGCAGCCCTGCGCCTCATCATAGATGGCCTGATACAGCTGCCGCGCGGTCTGGGCGCGCGCCTGCGCCATGCGGCGGCCTGCCGGGGTGAGCATGCTGCCGGCCATTTGGGCAATCATGCCGTGATACTCATAAAAATAATTCCGCTGCGCATCCCCAACGCCGTCGCTTACCTGCCCGTCCGCGCGCACCTCATAAATCGGATCGCCCGCCGCGCCGTGATACAGCAGCATCCGCGCCGTACCCAGCGCCCCGGCGGCGTCCAGCTTGTCCGCGTCAAAGAGGATTTTTTCCTCGATGCGCGCAGGCGCAGGGCCGCTGCCAAAGCTGTGCGCGGCGATGCAATCCGCCACACGGCTGCAAAATTCGGCTGAAAAGCCCTGGCGCTGCAGGAACGCGCGCGCCTTTCCAGCTCCAGCCTCCGCATGGCGCACGCCGGGCGTTTCCATCTCCTCGCGCCGGGCCACATCGTGCAGCAGGCAGGCCGCCATCAGGATATCCAGGTCAGCCTGCGGCTCCTCGCGGGCGATTTGCAGGGCGTTGGACAGCACGCGCAGCACATGGTTTTCATCGTGCGCGCGGTCGGCCACGCAGGATTGCATATAGCCCAGCAGCATCTCATACACGGCTTTGGTCATGGCTGGCTCCTCACTTGATGCGCAAAAAATGGAAGAACATCAAAAACAGCGCCTGCACCACGGCAGCCACCACATAGATCAGGTAGATGGCCGGCAGGCGGATGCTGATATGCACAGCCACGGCCAGCGTCCAGATAATGCCGCTGATCGACAGCAGCCGCCAGAGCTTTTTCCACCAGATGCAGGTGAACACCGTGCACACGATAAAGCTGGCGGGCATGGCATAGATGAAGGCCAGCCACACGCGCGGCAGCGTGGGCACGGCGAGCTTGAGGGCAAAGTAAGCGATGGTGGCGACCAGCCAGCACAAGCTCACCGACATCAGCAGGATCATCCTGCGGCGGGCGTTGAGCTGGCGCGCGCTTCGCGCATCGTCCACGGGCTTGGGCGTATCATCGCGCAGCAGCGCGTCCAGCGGCACGCCGAACAGCTCCGCGATATTCTGGCTGACCACCAGATCGGGCAAGCCTTCCGCCCGCTCCCACTTGGAAATCGTTTTATCGGAATAGTTCAGCTTTTCCGCCAGCTCGGCCTGCGTCATGCCCGCTTGCTTGCGGCAGGCGGCGATGTTGCGCGCCACGATAGGGCGCAGTTCGGCTTCGGTCAAGGGGAAAATCCTCCTTTGGGTTGGTTCAACGCTTTATCTTACTATTATTTCCGCTCCGCCGTCAAGTCGCCGCGCGCGCCGATTGTGGCAAAAAAGTGCGTCCAGCCCTTCAGCGGCAATCCTCGCGCTCGGCCAGCAGGATATCCACCTGCCGCAGCGCGCGCTGATGCATGCGCAGCGCCGCGCGGGGCGAAGCATAGAGCGCCTGGGCAATTTCATCCCAGGTCAGGCAGGACAGGTAGCGCATCTCCATCAGCGTGCGCGCGCGGGGATTGGGCAGGCGGCCGACAGCCCAGGCTACCTCCCGCTGCGCGCGGGAAAGGTCTGCGCGCAATTGCTTCACGCGCCGCTGCACCTGCCGCAAGCGCAGGGGCGTAAGCACATCCTGTGCGCCCGAGGCCGCGCGGCCATGCGCCCGCAGCGCCCGCAAGTGCTGCAATTGGCAGGTCAGCTCGCTTTGCAGCGCGCTTACCCGGCTTAGATACGCCTCGGCGCGCAGCTCGTTTTCAGGCCGTTGGTTTGCTGCTGGCATAGATTCTCTCCTGATTGGGCAGGGGCGGGCAATCGGCCTCGGTGCGGGCAAAGAAATCCTCCAGCGCCGCGCCCGAGCACAGGATATCCTTGATCTCGATGGCCTCCTCCAGCGAGAAGGACGAGCGCCCGCGCAGCTTGCCCTGCAGGGTGGAATAGTTCATATCCAGCAGCTTGGCCAGCTCGGTTTTCTTGATGCCCAGCAGCGCCATGCGCGCCGCCACATTGCGGTATATAATCGTGCGTTTGCTCATGCTTCATCCTCCTTTAATGCAAACATATGTTCCCGTTAGCGACAAGAATTAGTATAGCCGCTTTGCGTTCAGTTGTCAACAACGGTGCAAAAAATCATCATTTGATGCGAAAACACATCAAATTCCCCGTTACGCTGCGGATTGCGTAAAAAAAGAAAGCGAACCGGCAGGCTATCCGGCAAAAAACCGCCGCGAACGGCAAGATCGGCAGCTCGCGGCGGCGGCGCGGCTCAGGCGCGCTTAAAAATTATTTTTCGTCCAGGCGCTCCATCACGTCCTTGAGCGCCTTGGGCAGCGGCACGCCCAGCGCGGCGGCGTTTTCCATGATGGATAAGCCCTCGTTGGCCGCGTAAAAGCCAATGGCCGCGCTGCGGCAGATATTGCTGTCGCCCGTCAGACGATCCAGCGCCGCGGCCAGCATCACGATGGCCACCATCATCAGCTTCTTGCTGATGCCAATAAAGGCCACCGAGGAGCGAAAGCCGCCGCCCTGCGTCTTGGGGCTTTTGCCCATAAAGGCCGTCAGCAGCCCCGTGGCATAGTCCAGCCCCATCAGCACAAACATCACCGTCAGCGCCGCGTCCCAGCCGCCCAGCAGATACACAAGATACGCCCCCACCGTGCTGAGCGCACCGGCAAGGCCCTTGAAAAAATGATTCATATGGAACAGCTCCTTTCTCACCCTGAGCAGGGCGCACGCGCCCTGTTTTATCCTATGCTCAGCTGTAAGTAACGGTCAGCACGGGCACAAAATCGCTGCCCAGGCCGTAAAACATGGTGTAGTGCGGCGAATAGCTGCCGCTGTAGGCCGCGCAGGGCTCGTATACGCCGATGCCATAGCCCTGCTGCACGGCGGCCATCAGACTGGTTATATCGTACACGCCCTCGCACTCGCGGCTCAGCTGCCCCGCCGGATAAGCAGGCAGCGCCGAGGGCGCGGTAAAGGCCGGGCGATAGGTAGTGGCCCAGTCCGCCTGCCGCAGCGCCACCGCGCCCAGATACACATTGCGCGCGGCGGAGGAGCCGCCGTTGGAGCGGCGCAGGCTCAGGGTGGCCTGATGGACGGTCTTGCCCGCCAGCGCCGCCGAAGCCTCGTCAAACCACAGCGTGCCGGTATTGAAATTATTGTAGCCCGCGCGGTACTGGCCGTACACGCCCTGCCAGATCACCTTGTTGTTGGGATAAGCCTTGCGGCTGCTGCCCGTGTAGGTGCAGTGGAAGCTGGGCAGGAAGGTGCGCGTCACCCGCGCGCTGCCCGGTTCGCTCATGCCTCCCGCCGTGTCCACGCAGCCCGTGCCCACCCGATAGGTGGCCATGCCGCTGCCGCAGTAATGGGCGATAAAGGCCAGGGGGTAGGTATCCTCCAGCGCGATGTGCGCGCCCTCCGCGCCGCGGGCGGCATAGCCCAGGTTGGCGTTGGTGGCGGGGTTATCGCCCGTGCACCCGCCCAGGCAGGCATGCATGCTGGCCGTGCCGCCCGCCGCGTACAGGCAGGCATTGCGGGAATACTCCATGCCGCAGCCGTCGATCACCGTGTTGCAGCCCTGCGCCTGCACGCAGTATTCGCTGCCGTCGGTCGCGGTAGAACGTCCGCGATATCCCGAAAGATACAGGCTTTTAAGCCTCAGCCGCTGCACGGCTCGCGCGGTTACGGGCGTTTGCGCGCCGGTGGGATAGACGCAGGCGTCGCCCAGGCTGGCGGCTTGCAGCGATACCTCGCCGCAGTGGCGGATTTCCACCGTGCCGCGCAGGTATACGCCCGGCGCGAAGGCCAGCGTCAGCGCCTCGCCCCAGAAGCCTGCGATCACCACGTTTTCCATGTATGTGCCCGCAGGCACGGCGATGGTAACGGGCCTGGTCAGATAGCGGGGCAGCGCGTCCAAGGTGGATTGAATACCGCCCTGCCAGGGCGCGTCGGAGGTCAGGTGCTTGAGCACAGCGTTGGGCGCGGAAAAGTGATCCTTCACCACCACGCGCGGCGCGCTCAGGCCCTCCTGGTCCAGGCTCATGCGCTCGTCGCCCGCCTCGATGCCGCGGATCTCCAGCGAATCCGTGGCAATGTTGATATCCCCGCCCACCATGTTGATGGCCTCCTGGGTCAATTCCAGATGGCTGTTCGTGCCGTCCAGCTTGCCAGCCAGCAGCAGCACCGCCTGGTTGCTGGACAGTTCCAGCCCCGCGCCGAAATCATCCGTTACCTTGACGGCGCTGATCGTGCGATCGGCCAGCACGCCGCCGTCGATGCGGTTGTCGGCCTCGACCAGCGACTGCGCCAGCTGATTGAGCGCGCGCACGATGGAAAACTCCGAGCCGCCCACGATCAGCCGGTCGGCGCTGAGCTTGCCCGCCGTAATCAGATCGGCCGACAGGCTGCCAAAAACCCCGCTATCGCCCGTCAGCGTGCCCAGGGCGATCTTGTCCGCCGTGATGCTGCGCGCGCTGATGGCCTCCGCGTCCACCGCGCCCACGGCCAGGTTGCGCGCCGTGACCACGCCGTCGCCCAGCGCGGCGGAGCTGAGCAGTCCGCTGCCGGCCAGCGCGCGGGGCAGGCTGACGCCTGAGGTATCCGGATCGCAGGACAGGGACACCGTAAAATCCTGGCCAAAGCTGAGCGTGCGGGCAAACACGCAGCTGTCGTGCGCCGCGCCGCGCAGATCGGTAATGCGCAGACGCTGGCCGATTTCCAGCGTCGGGTCGCCCGGAATATCCGCTTCAAAGGGTGTAATTGTCATGCCGCTCAGGGCGGCAAGAAGGCCGCTTGTCAGGCTTTGGGCGCTTCCTGCGCGCAGCAGCGCGTTATCGCGGAGCTCCAGGGTATTGCTGGCCCCGGCAGGCAGCGCAGCGTTGAGCGCGGCCTCGGCCAGGGGCGTTTCTTCATTGCCGCTATTGACGGCGCGCACGCGGTTGAGCGCAAAGTCCAGGCTTGACAGCGACATCGACAGGCATTTGCCCGCCGCCAGCGCGCGGAAGCTGGCAGGCCACACGCTTTGCAGGCGAATCCTGCCCTGCGGGGTGACGCGCGCAAAGCAGCCCATCGCTCCTGCCGCCATGCCCAGCGCCCGGCGCAGCGTGCAGCCCTCGCCCCAATCGGGGCGGGCGGGGATGCTCACCGCGCCGTTGCAGTCCGGCAGCGTATCATAGGGCAGATCGCTCTGCGCCAGGATGTGCGCAAGCACCGCGCTGAGCGGCTGCGGATAGGTCAGCCCATCGCTAAAGGGCGCGGCCAGGGCGTGCACCATCTCGTCATAGCCCGACAGGGTAACGCTGTCCTGCCCCTCGCCGCTTTCAATGCGGCTGACGATAAAGCGTCCGCAGGGCTGATACAGCGTTTCATCCCCAGCCAGCACGCCGATTTCCAGCGTTGCGGCCGCGCCGTTTAGCGTGCGCGTGCCCAGCCTTTCGCCGCCCGGCAGCCATGCGCCCGCGGGACTGGCCAGCGTCAGCTGCCCATGCGCGCCCACCGCGCCGCCCAGCAGCATGTCGCCGCCCTGCACGCCCTCCTCAAACCGGAAGGACAGGATATCGTCCGCCGACAGCGCGTAGGTATAGCCCGTCGTCAGCGTCAGGCTTCCCCGCGCGGTCAGCGTGCGGCAGGCGGCTGAAATGGCGGTTTGATAATCCATGCTCATGCCTCCATAAAGATGATTTCAACGCCCGTCCACACCGTCTCGCCGCCGCTTTGCCGGGCAAGGCCCACGCTGCGCTCGCCGCAATAGGCCTGCATGGCGCGGCTTTGGCCGGTCAGCGGATCGGGATAGGACAGCGTCGCCACCGCGCTGCCCGCCAGGGCCGAGAGCATGGCGGCCAGCTGCGCCGCGGGCATGTGCGCCCAATAGCAGCGCACGCGGCGCTTGACGGCGGCGCGGGACACGCTGGCCGCGCCAGACAGCGTGCGCCGGGCGGATAAAAGCGCATCCTGCAATTCCACGCTCAGGGCGGAGGGATCAGGCAGCGCCGCGCCGTTTAAGGTCAGCATCGCCATTGCGCATCCCTCCTTTAAGCCAGGCTGCGCCCGCCGGATACCAACCGGCGGCGCACCTGATTGACAACGGCGTTGGCTACGCGCGTGCTGTCGATATACACGGGCACGTTCACGTTCAGGGACGCGCTGAGCTTATTGACCGCGCTTTGCAGCGCGGCGGCCATGGCTTGCTGCGCCTCGGCTAGCGCGCCGCCCAACTGCACATCATGCCCCTGCACGGCGGCGGACAGCGTATCGCCTGCCCCGCGCAGCGCGCCGGCGATGGCCTCGTCAGCGGTGACGCTCAGGCGCATTTCCAGCTCGGCCGGCAGGGAGACGCGCTGGCCGCTCTGCCCGCGCAGGGCGGTCAGGCGATGCTCCAGCGTATCCAAATCCTGAAACAAACTGCCGGCCTCCGCCTCCAGGCGGACGCACAGCGTATCAAGGGTGGTCATGCTTGCTCCTTTCCGCCAGGGCGCGCATCACGCCCTGCATTTGGCGATCGGTCATGGGCGCGCCGGGTGCTGCGCCGCGGCGGCCCAGAAAGTCCTCCAGCGCTTCGCACAGCTCGCAATAGGTAGCGTCCAGCAGCGCAAGCGGCTGCGGATAGCCCGCGCGCCGGGCGGCGCGCAGCAGGCGGCGCAGGATATCCCGATCCAGCCGGGTCTGATCCAGCCCGCTCTCGGCCAGCGCCAGCGCCAGGGCGCTGAGCAGGCGGGACAGCGCATCGCGCTCCCTGGCGGCGGAGGCGCACAGCGCGGCAGCCTGGGACAGGGTAACGTGCGGGCAGCCGTCGCACAGCGCGGCGTAGAGCAGCAGCGCGGTATTGCGAAGGCCGGGGGCCAGCAGCTCCATGGGCGTCTGGCCCGTCAGATCCAGCAGCCGCAGCGCCCCGCGCAGCGTAAAGCGCAGGGGGTAGGCGCGGCCTGCGATATCCACATAGACGGGCATCAGGCGCTCACGCTTTCCACCGCGCCGTTCACGCGCAGCACGCAGCCAAAGCCGATTGCGCCGTCCACCTGCGCCGCGCCCAGGGAGCAGCTTTTAACCAGGGCGGGGAAGGTATAGGCCGCGCCGTCGGGAAAATCGATGCGCGCCGTGCCTGCCTTGCCGCTTTCATAGGCGGCGCGCAGGGCGGCCTGGCCCGCGTCGGTTTTCAGGTGGAAGCCCGTCAGGCGGATTTCGCCCGCATCGCGCGCGCCCTGGATAAACCGACGGCAGCCGCTCTGCTCGCTCAGGGTGGTCACGTCGATCAGCTCGCTGTCGCAGTTAAGCTCGCTGATGGCGGAAAGCTGGCCAATCTTGGCGGCCGAGCCGCCTGCGGGCGTAAAGGTAAAGGTGGTGCCAAGGCTTTTGGTGGCCATAAAATTCCTCCTTTTATTGGGTCAGCACGCCGTTTTCATCGCACAGCGCGCGGTAACGCATCACGCGGCGATGGACGCGCAGGTCTTCATCGTACAGGTCGGTGCAGGCGCTGCGGCTTAGTCCCAGGCTTGCCAGGGCTTCGTCCGCGCGCACGGACAGGGCGTGGGTTTCGCCCAGGGAAAAGGCCCAGATTTCAACGGTATATTCCAGCGCATGCAGATGGGTGCGGCCATCGCAGCGCGCCTGCACGGCGTTGCCGCTTTCGTATATCACCGCGCAGGGAAACGCCGCCTCCTGCGCGGGATACTGTCCCTGCGCGCAGGGGATGATCGCTTGCAGCAGCGCGCGCAGTTGCGGGGTAAGATCAGGCATGGGATGCCTCCTTTCTGTAGGGGAGAGGGAGGAGGGGACGGGGAGACGTTACTTTCTTCCGTGAAGAAAGTAATAAAGAACCAGCGTGTGACGTGAAAGCAGGGGGAGAAAAGGTGGAAAGAACCCCGCGGGGGCGGCAGCGCCGCCTTCCAGCTTTATCAGCCTGACTTTCACGGCGACAAGGCAGGTTCTTTGTTTCTTTCTTGACTCAAGAAAGAAACGTCCCCCTTCTTCCCCTCGTCCTCCCGTCCTTTACTTGCATATCGCTTGCAGGAAGCCCGCCGCCTGCGCGCGCAGGGCAGGCAGCAGGTAAGGGCGGGCGCGCATGCGGCTGGTGCCCAGCTCCACCGCCGCGGCATGCGGATTGCGCGCAGTCACCTGCATCCAGCCGCAATCGCCCGAAAAGGCCGATTCCGCCGCAATGCAGTCCCGCAGATGCCCGCCGTCGCGGCCGTCGCCCAGCGGCACAGCCTGCCGTGCCTGCGCCGCCGCAGCCTCTCCCGCGGCGGCCAGCGCATTTGACAGACGCGCGCGCAGCGCCGCGCGATACGCCGCGATCCCGTCAGCCGCCATGACCAGCCACCCTCTCCAGCCGCACGCGCAGATGCAGCGGATAGCGCTCCAGCGCAGCCACGCGATAATCCGGGCGCGCCGCGTCCGGAGATAGGTAAATGCCGTCCTGCCAGGCAATGTCCGCGCCCAGGGGCAGAAGGAGCACAAGCTCCTCCTGCCGCCGCAGCCCCGCCGCGGTGGGATCCGCCCCATCCTGCGATGGCAAAAGCGTGCCGCGCAGCGCGTGCCTTGCCGCCGCATAGCCCGGCTGCATGCTGCCCAGCGCGTCCGCCGTGGGTGCGTAGCGCGCCGCATATACCACCGTGCTGGCGCGAAAGCGCGGCCTCATAGGCTCACCGCCTTGCACAGCCGGTAGGGGCGCAGCTGGGATAGCACATCCTCGGGCAGCGTGTCCACCGTCAGCGTTACGCCGCCCTCGCTGCGCGCGCGCTCGCCCTCCATGCCCAGGCAGTTGTAGAGCAGCACGGCCAGCTGGCACTGCGCGTTTTCCAGCGCCGCGGGCAGCTCGGCGCGGTTGAGATAGGCCAGCATCAGCGCGTTCGCGTCGGCCAGCAAATCGGTCAGCAGCTCATCCTGCGCGCCGGTGCTGATGCCCAGGCGGCGATGCAGCCGCAGCAGCATTTCGTTCAGCGTCATGATGCATCGCCTGCCTTACGCGCCCGCGTGGACGGCCACGGTGAGCGTCTTGACGGGCTTATTGTCGCTATCCACCAGCAGCAGATGGCAGTGCGTCTTGCCGCTGGCAGCCACCTGCGCGTCGTTGCCGGCATGGTTGGTTCCGCCGGTATAGGCCGTGCCGTATGCGCCTTCCTCGGCAGCGGCAGTGTTGAGCGCATACACCCAGCGGTAGCCCGCCGGCGCCGCCCAGGACTCGGGCACGATCACGCGCGTTTTGCCGCTCTCGCCCGCCACGGTCTTAAAGCCCAGGCGCTCCGCGTCCCCGGTCAGCACAGCCAGGCCGGTGAACTGCGTGATGGCCACCACCTTGCTTTCATCATACAGATAGGGCACGCAGTGCAGGGAGGCGAAGATGTTGTCGCGCATGAATTCCGGCTCGCGCTGAATTTCCACCAGCGCGCCCTGCTTGTTGACCAGGCGCAGCGCGCCGGGCTTGACGATAAAATAGTTCTTTTCCCTGGTTCTGGCGTTATCGCGCACCTTGTTGGTGATCACAATTTCGCAGCCCCACACCTCGCCCTTGGCACCGTGCATGACCAGCTCCTCGCCCATATCGCCGCGCCCCACGAAATCGGGATCCTTGCGCAGGGCGGCCAGCCCCGCCGCGTCGGTCAGCAGCACCTTCTGCCCCTCGGGATCCTCGCCAAACAGCGTCAGCGCGTCGGCAATGGTATCGGCGCTGATGGCGCCGGAAACATACTTGCGGGCCACGCCCACATCGTTGAGGCACTGGAACAGATCGTCATCCACCGCGTGATCCAGCGCGTGCGCCAGCTGGCGGCTGCCCTCGCCCACGGGATCGCCGTAGCCGGACAGGCGCGCCTCATCGCTGATGGAGATAGCCTTGGCATACTTGTGCACGGTGACGGACTTCATGCTGGCGGTGAGCTGGCCGGGGATGATCTGGCCGTTCTCGGCCACCACGGCCGCCTTGCCGATATAGGAGAACACGGGGAACTTGAGCGTGTCGCCGGGCTGACCGACCAGGGTGTCGTCCTGCTCGGCCAGGGGCAGGAGCGTTACGCCGTCGCCCAGGCTGCCGTCGATCAGGGAAGAAACGACCTCGGGGATAATCAGGTTATTGGTAGTGGTTACAGACATGTTGCTTTCCCTCCATTATTCATTGTCGCGGCCGGCCAGACGCTGCTTCTGATACAGGCTGGCGGCCTGTTGATAGCTGAGGCGCTGCTTCTTATCGGGAAGCTGCGCGCCGATGGGTGCGGATGGCGCGCCGCCGCGCAGACGATCGCGCACGCCGCGCTCAAGAGATTCTCGAAACGCGCCCTCCACGGCAGCCAGGCTCTGGGTAAGCGCTTCTTCGCTGCCGCATTGCAGCGCGCCCAGCAGGCTTTGGGGCAGGCCGCGGCGGTTCAGCTCCGCCTGCGCGTGGCTGCGGATCTGCTGCGCGCGCAGCTGTTCATCGCGCTCGCGCAGGGTGTTTTCGCGCTCCCGCAGGGCGGCCTCGGCCTGTTCGCGGGCGGCTTTTTGCTGGCTGAGCAGCCCCTCGTAGCGGCGGCGCTCCTGGGCGATGCGCTCCTGCAAAAGCTGGCTCACCTCGGCCTGGGTCAGGCATTTTTCCTGGTTTTTTTCAGATTCGTTCGGCATGGTTGGTTCCTCCGTTTAGCGCTGGCTTGCGTCGGGGCGGAAATCGCGCAGGAAGGACAACTGGGGCAGCAGCTGCTCGTCGGGCACGATGCCGTGCAGCTCGCGCACGATCTGCGCCTGCTCGGTATCGTTGACCGGCAGCGAACGGGTGAAGATGAAGCGCACGCGCTCGGGCACGATCTCCCTTTCGCCCAGCAGCGCCAGGTAATGGGCAAACAGCCGCACCCGGCAGCGCAGGCCCTCGCGGAAGTAGCGCTCCTTCACGCCTGTAAGCTGCTCCAGCCCCAGCAGCTTATAGCGCATGGCCACGCCGCTGGCGTTGGCGGCAAACTGCTCGTCGGTCAGGTCGGGCACCATGGAGAACTTGTGGATATCCTCCGACAGCGCCCGGCGCAGCACATCCGCGTCCGATTCATGCGTTTCCTTGGTCAGCCATTCCACGCGCGCGGTGCTGTCGGGCAGCGCCAGCGTTTTATCCTGGCGCAGGCGTTCGCCCGGCGTGCGGCCGTCGCCGTCCTCGGGGGCGGTCAGCCCCATCACGCCGGTGAGCACCAGCAGCGCGTCGGCAAACTGCTGCTTATCGTTCACGCGGTCGCTTTGCAGCAGATCATAGGCGTCGATCAGCGGCAGCACGCGCTCAAAATCGCCGCGCTCGCAGGCGTTGTTCCAGTATTCGGTCAGGGGCACCGCGCCGAAGTAGTGGGGGACGCTCTCCAGCGGCTCGCGGATGGCGGCGGCCTGGGCGCAGCGGTAGCGGGCGATCAGGCTATCGGTGTACACGTTTACGCGCAGCCCTGTACGGTTGCCGCGCAGGTCGGTTTCATAGCGCAGGTACACGCCAAACAGCGGGCGCGCCAGCTCGTCGTCGCTGTACACCACAAAGGCATCGCGCGGATCGACGGCGATGCAGCGCGGGCGCGCGTTTTCATCGGCATAGCACAGCTCCACCGCGCGGCCGAACACGCTTTGCTGCATGGCCAGCTCCGCGTCCACCGAGGGCGAATCGCACGCCCGCAGCGCCTGGCACAGGCTTTCGATCTCGTCGCTGGGATCATACTCATACCGGATGGGGCTGCCGATCAGGTAGCCTGCGGCCATATCGCTGATATAGGCGGGGTAGCCATGCGGAATGCGGGTATTGGGCAGCCCCTTGCGGCGTTCGCGGCGGGTCACATCGTGCGCGCCGTCGTAATAGGCGCTCAGGCGGGACAGCCGCGCGCAGTTGCGGGCATGCTCGCGCAGCACGCTGCGCAGCAGCTCGGGCGAGGGCAGCGCGCCGGGCATGGCCTGATGGGATCGCTGAATCATGGGTAGTTGCTCCTTTCGTTTTTTCGGGGGATGAGGGGGGGCGGGGGAATGGGGAGACGTTACTTTCTTCAGTGAAGAAAGTAACAAAGAACCTGTGTTATGGACGGAAAAGCTGCTGGTTTTAAACTGGGAGTGGCCCTGGCCACGGGGGGCGTTAGTTAAGTGCAAGAATTAGGCGCAACAGCTATCGATAGCTGTAAAAAACAGCCACCCAAAGGCTTCTGTTAGCCGCACGAATGCAGCAGCCCCTTTCCGCTCTTTCTCCCCTCCCCCTTCACCATTCCGGCCGCTGATGCGCCTGGGCGTAGCGAGCCTCCATCTCGCCCTCCAGGGCATAGCGCAGCGCGTCGATCAGGTGGTTATCCCGGTCGCGGGGCTGGCGCAGGGTATTGCCCTCGCGGTCGCGCTGCCACTGATACAGCGTCAGCTCCCGGATAAGGTTGCGGCACCGGGGATCCACCACAATCTCCTGCGCGCGCAGCCACTGCACGCCGTGCATCAGGCTGTCCGGGCCCTTGCGGGCGGGCAGGGCGGACACCCCGTAGCGGCGCAGATCGGCAATGCTCTTGGGCTCGGCGCTGTCGCACACCACATAGGCGCTGCCGGCGAAGGCCCGCAGCCGGGCGGCCAGCTGATCGTTGGTCAGCCCGCGCTCGCAGATTTCATCATACACATACACCCGGCGGCGGGCGCGGTCATAGGCGCAGCGCACGCAGGCGCAGGGATCGGCCGCAAAGCCGAAATCCAGCCCGTAGAGCGCGCGTTCCTCGGCGGCGGCGCGGGCGTGCAGCTCCTCCTGCCGCCAGGCACGGAAGATCACATCCCCCAGCACGCCCCAATCGCCCAGGGTGTACACCTGCCGGTAGTAGGGATCGCGCTCGTTTTCCAGCGCCGCGCGGTCGTCCGCCGTCAGGAAGGCGTTGTCCTGATACGTGGTTTTGAGGATGGACACGGTATCGGACTGGTACGCGCGCCCGCCCTCATCCCAGCCGCCAAAGAACTCGCGGTAGATCCAGTGCGTTTTATACACAGGGTTAAAGGAGAGCGTCAGCCGCTTTTCGTGGCGGCTCTGGCCGCGCAGGCGCTTGTCCAGCTGCTTGAAATCCGCATAGCTGATCTCGGTGGCCTCTTCAATCCAGATATCCGTCAGCGCGCCGCCGGCGGGGGAGATGGATTTGATCTTTTCCACATCGTCCAGCCCGGCAAAGAGCAGCTGCGCGCCGTTGTTGCGCGCGGTCACGGTCATCTCGGTTTTGTTAAAGCGAAAGCAGCCCGTCAGCCCCAGCCGCGCGGCCGCCTTGCCGATCTCGTTCCAGCAGCTGGTGCGCAGCGTGCGCGCCACCTGGCGGATCACCAGCGTGCTGCGCCCCTGCAGGGTATCCAGCACCGCACGGGTGGCCAGAAAGCAGCTTTTGCCGCTGGACGCGCCGCCAAAGAAAATCTGGTAGCGCCGGGGGCTTTGCAGGTAGGGCAGGTATACCGCGTTCACCGCGCCCCTGGGCAGCAGCAGCTTTCTCATGGGGTCAGGCGAATTTCAAAATCACCTATCGCGCCGCCCGCCGCGCCCGGATGTTCGCACACGCGCTCAAAGAGCAGCGACAAGCCCTTGAGCACATCGGCGTTGGAGGCATCCGGATCGCTCAGCAGCGCTTCCAGGCGCTTGAGCCCCAGCAGCGTCACCTGCTGGGTTTGCACGCGGATCTCGCGCGCAGGGTCTTTTCTGGCAGCCATATGCGCCTCCCTTGGGGAGAATTTCCGCCTTGGAGCGCGGGCGAACGCTCCGTATCGGATGGGATTATTGTAGCAATCGCAGCCCATCCCCCGCCATGGCCGGGCATGACGGATTATGGGGGAATTTCACCACAAATCAGCACATTTTGCGAAAACGTAAAAAAACATAAAAAATCGCCCCCGCGCGCACACTATCCGCGGAGGCGATAAGCAATGAAGCGAAATATGCTGCGCCGCGCGGCGGCGGCGCTCCTTTTGTTGACGCTGGCATTCTCCTGTGTTCAGGCGCAGGGCGCGGTGGCCTGGGGCTCGCGCGGGAACGACGTATCCCGCGTGCAGAGCAAGCTAAAGCAATACGGCTATTATTCCGGCGCGGTGGACGGCATTTTCGGCCAGGCCACCTACGACGCGGTGATCTGGTTTCAGAAAAAGAACAACCTCAAGGCCGACGGCGTGGTAGGCTCGGCCACGGCGGCGGCGCTGGGCCTTAGCCTGAACGGCGGCAGCGTATCGGCCGCAGCGGCCACCGAGAGCGAAGCCTACCTGCTGGCGCGCCTGGTGCACGGCGAGGCGCGGGGAGAAAGCTATACGGGCAAGGTGGCTGTGGCGGCGGTGGTGCTCAACCGCGTGCGCAGCGCCGCCTTTCCCAACACCATTTCGGGCGTGATCTTTCAATCCGGCGCCTTTGACTGCGTGGCTGACGGGCAGCTCTGGCTGACCCCCGATCAGGATTCCATCCGCGCGGCCAGCGACGCGCTGGCAGGCTGGGATCCCACCAGCGGCTGCGTATACTACTATAACCCCGCCACGGCCACCTCCAGCTGGATCTGGTCGCGCGAGGTGCGATTGACCATCGGCGCGCACGCCTTTGCGGTGTAATGGGGGACGGCATGACGAAAAAGCATCATCTGCTGCTGTACTCCCTGCTGGGCGTTTGCCTGGTGATCGCCGTGGGCTTTGCCATCGCCGCCCAGCGCGGCAAGCGGCAGTACGCCCGCGCACTGGAGGACGCCTACCGCGGCACGCTCCTGTCCTCCATGACACAGATGGAGCAGCTGCGGCTCAATATTGACAAAGCCATGCTATCCCAGGATGAGGGGCAGAGCGCCGCGTTGATCAGCCGTATCGGCAGCGACGCGGCGGCGGTGCAGAGCGGGCTGAGCGCGCTGCCGCTATCGCACATCGCCATGGCGGACGCGGTGAAGCTGTGCAACCAGCTCAGCGATTATGCTGCGACCCTGCTATCGCAGGCCGACGCCGCCCTGACGGCCGAGGACGCACAGCTGCTTGAGCAATTATCCCACGCCTGCGCGCAGCTGCAGCAGGCGCTGCAAAGCGCCTATGGACAAATGCAGACGGGCAGCACGGCCATCGCGCAGTTTAACCGCTACATGCAGGATGCGGACGCTGCCGTGCGCCCGCTGGAGGGCGTATCCAAGGATATCGACTATCCCACGCTGATTTACGACGGCCCCTTCAGCGATGTGGTCAGCGGCGGCGCACCGCGTGGGCTGGGCGCCCAGGCGGTGGACAGCGCGCAGGCGCTTGCTTGCGCCCGGGATTTTCTGGGCGATTGCGGGCAGGACGTCGCCCTGACGCAGGAAAGCGGCGGAACGATCCCCGCCTGGGGCGTGCGCGCGCAGGGCGCGGCGGGCGTGCTGCAGCTGGCCGTCACCAAGCAGGGCGGCAACGTATTGTGGATGTTCCCCGAATCCGCGCAGTATGAGCCAAGCTATGGGCTGGAGGATTGCAAGCAGGCCGCGCAGGCCTTTTTCAGCGCGCACGGCTACGGAGACATGGCGCTGACCTTCTGGCAGGTATACGCGGGCATGGCCACGCTGAGCTACGCTGCGGTGCAGGATGGGGTAATCCTGTATCCCGATCTGATCAAGGTGCAGGTACGCATGGATACGCTGGCCATCGTGGGGCTGGAAGCGCGCCGCTACCTGAGCAGCCATACGCAGCGATCCAGCCTGACCCCCGCCGTCAGCCAGGAGGAAGCCCAGGGCGCGGTCAGCGAACGGCTGAACGTGCGCCAGGCGCGGCTGTGCGTAATCCCGCAAAACAGCCGGGAGCTGCTGTGCTGGGAGTTTACTGGCGATTACAACGGCGATACCTATTATGTATACATCGATGCGCAGACCGGCCGCCAGGCCGACATCCAGAAATTAGTGCAGAGCGCCTCCGGCCCGATGAGCGAGTGAGGGAAACGAAAAAAAAACGAAGGAAACGTTACTTTCTTCAGTGAAGAAAGTAACGTCCTTCGGTTCCCTGTTCTCTCGTTTTTCCCTTACTTGAGCATACCTTCCATCCAGCAGGCGGGGGGCGTCAGGCCCAGCAGCTGGGCGACGGTGGGGGCGACGTTGGCCAGGCCGAACTTGCCGTCCTTGAGGGCATGGGGCTCGTCGTCGCAGATGATGAAGGGTACGGGATTGAGCGAGTGCGCGGTGCGGGGCTGCAATTCGCCCTTCTTATTCTTTTGCAGCATTTCATCGGCGTTGCCATGATCGGCAGTCACCAGCAGCACGCAGCCGTGCGCCTTGCAGGCGTTCCACACGCGGCGCAGCTCCAGATCCACGCTTTCCACGGCCAGGCGGGTGGCGTCCAGATTGCCGGTGTGTCCCACCATGTCGCCGTTGGGATAGTTGCAGCGGATGAAGCCGTACTTGCCGCTTTCGATGGCGGCGATCACCTTGTCGGTCACCTCGGCAGCCTTCATCCAGGGCGCCTCGTCAAAGGAGCGCACATCGGAGGGCACCTCCTCAAAGGTTTCCAGCTTTTCATCGAACTTTTCGCTGCGGTTGCCGTTCCAGAAGTAGGTCACATGGCCGTACTTCTGGGTTTCGGATACGGCGTACTGCGCCACGCCCGCGCCCACCAGCAGCTCGCTGAGGGTATTGTGGATGGCGGGCGGCGCCACCAGGAAGTTCTTGGGGATGTGCAGATCGCCATCGTATTGCAGCATGCCGGCGTACATCACATCGGGCACGCGGCTGCGGTCGAAGGCGGTAAAGTCCGCGTCGTCAAAGGCCATGGAGATTTCCAGCGCGCGGTCGCCGCGGAAGTTGAACAGCACCACGCTGTCGCCATCCTCGATGGTGCCCACGGGCTTGCCATCCTTGGCAATGACGAAGGCGGGCAGATCCTGGTCGATCACGTTTTCTTCATTGCGGTAGGTTTCCACCGCGTCGCGGGCGGAGGCAAACTGGCGGCCTACGCCGTGCACATGGGTTTCCCAGCCCAGCTTGACCATGGGCCAGTTGGCCTGGTAGCGATCCATGGTCACCTTCATGCGGCCGCCGCCGCTGGCGATGCAGGCATGGAAGGTATCGTCGTTGAGCGAGGCCATAAAGGCTTCGATATCATCCACATATTGCAGGGCGGAGGTGGCGGGCACATCGCGGCCATCCAGCAGCGCGTGCACGCGCACATTGGCCACACCCTGCTTCTTGGCGTTGGCAATCAGCGCCTTGAGGTGGGAGATGTTGCTGTGCACGTTGCCATCCGACAGCAGGCCGATGAAGTGCAGGGTGGATTTGTTGGCTACGCACCGGCTGGTCAGCGCCCTCCAGGTGGCGGATTCAAAGAGCTTGCCGCTTTCGATGGATTCGTTTACCAGCTTTGCGCCCTGCGCGTAGATCTGGCCGCAGCCCAGGGCGTTGTGGCCCACCTCGCTGTTGCCCATATCCTCATCGGAGGGCAGACCCACGGCCGTGCCGTGCGCCTGAATGGTGTTGTTGGGGCAGGTGCTCATCATTTCGTCCAGGGTGGGGGTGTAGGCGTGCATCACCATGTTGCCAAGATCCTTGTCGGTCTTGCCCACGCCGTCCATGACCACGAGCACAACGGGCTTTTTATTCATAACAGGTTCATATCCTTCCCTATATAATCGCTTGGCGCTTTTCAAACGCCGGCATATTATAGCATTTTCACAGCCCACGTGTCAATTTTCTTTGGCAAAGGGCGGGGGCGCGGCGCAGGCTGCTTCCTGATTATGCCGCGAACTGGCTGTTATACAGCTTGGCATAGAAGCCGTTCCTTTGCAGCAGGGCTTCGTGGCTGCCCATCTCCACAATGCTGCCGTCGCGCATCACCAGGATCACATCGGCCTCGCGGATGGTGGACAGGCGGTGCGCCACGATGAAGGTGGTGCGGCCGTCCATCATGGTGGTGAAGGCGTGCTGAATCTTCAGCTCCGTGCGGGTATCGATGGAGGAGGTGGCCTCGTCCAGTATCAGCATGGGCGGCAGGCACAGCATGATGCGCGTGATGCAAAGCAGCTGCTTCTGCCCCTGGGACAGGCGGCCGCCGTCCTCGCCGATCACCGTGTCATAGCCCTGCGGCAGGCGCTTGATAAAGCTGTGCGCGTGGCATGCCCTGGCCGCGGCGATCACCTCTTCGTCCGTCGCGTCGGGCTTGCCCATCACCAGGTTTTCGCGGATGGTGCCCGACTTCAGCCACGTTTCCTGCAATACCATGCCGTAGTTGGCGCGCAGACTGGCGCGGGTGATCTGGCGCACATCGGTGCCATCCACGCGGATTGCGCCGCCGTTTACATCGTAGAAGCGCATCAGCAGGTTGATCAGCGTGGTTTTGCCGCAGCCCGTGGGGCCCACGATGGCCACATGCTGGCCGGGCTTGACGGACAGGTTCAGAGCCTCAATCAGCTTGCGGTCGGGCACATAGGAGAAGCTCACGTCCTTCATTTCCACCTGACCCTGCGCGTCCTTGAGCACGCGCGCGTCGGGCGCGTCCGGGGTTTGCGGGGGCTCGGCAATCAGCTGGAAGATGCGCGAGGCGCAGGCCAGGGCGTTTTGCAGCTCGGTCACTACGCCCGAAATCTCGTTAAAGGGCTTGGTATACTGGTTGGCGTAGCTCAGCAGCGCCGACAGGCTGCCCACCGTGAAGCCCGCGCCCCCGCAGGCCACGCACACCAGCGCGCCGGCCAGCGCCACGCCCGCGTACACCACGTTGTTTACAAAGCGCGTGCAGGGGTTGGTCAGCGAGGAATAGAAGATGGCCTGCAGCGAGCACTTTTCCAGGCGCTCGTTGATTTCGTCGAACCTTTCCACGTTCTGCTGCTCGTGGCCAAAGGCCTTGACCACCTTCTGGTTGCCGATCATCTCGTCAATGAAGGCCGTCTGCTCGCCGCGCGTTTCGCTCTGCTGGCGGAAATAGCTGTAGGTGTGCGTGGCGATGAAGCGCGCCACCACAAAGGACAGTGGGGTCAGCAGCACCACCACCAGCGCGATGCCGGGGCGGATGGAGATCATAAAGCCCAGCGTGCCCAGGATCGTCACCACGCCCGTGAACAGCTGGGTGAAGCCCAGCAGCAGGCCGTCGGCAAACTGATCCACATCGGCGATGACGCGGCTGACGATTTCGCCCGTGGGGTGGGAATCGATGTAGCTCAGCGGCAGGATCTGCAATTTGGCAAACGCCTGCGCGCGCACATCGCGCACCACCTGGAAGGTGATCTTGTTGTTGATGGTATTGACTACCCACTGCACCGCGGCCGTGGCGGCCACCACGATGGCGATGCGCAGGATCAGGCGCAGGATGCCCGGCATATCCACCTGGCCGGGGCCGACAATCAGATCGATGGCCCGGCCGATGAGCACGGGCACATACAGCGTCAGCGCCACGGTGACGGCGGCCAGCAGCACCGACAGCGCCACCAGCCCCATATAGGGACGCAGATATTCCAGCACCTTTTTCATCGTGCCCGGCTGCGCCTTTTGCTTTGCCCTGCTCATGCCCGCGCCTCCTTCTTAAACTGAGAATCGTAGATTTCGCGGTATACCTGGCAGCTGTCCAGCAGCTGCTGATGCGTGCCCACGCCCGCTACCGCGCCGTCGTCCAGCACGATGATCTGATCGGCCTGCTGGATGGAGGAGGTGCGCTGGGACACGATGAACACCGTGGGCTGCTCGGGCAGGTTTTTAAGGGCCTTGCGCAGCGCGGCGTCGGTGGCAAAGTCCAGCGCCGAGGCGCTGTCGTCCAGGATCAGGATATCGGGCTTGCGCACCAGTGCGCGGGCGATGGTCAGGCGCTGGCGCTGGCCGCCGCTCAGGTTGCAGCCGCCCTGCTCAAGCTGTGCGTCCAGCCCGCCCTTGGCGGACAGCACGTCGCTGGCCTGGGCGGTCTCCACCGCGCGCAGCAGCTCCTCGTCCGTGGCGCTTTCATTGCCCCAGCGCAGGTTATCGCGGATGGTGCCCTGGAACAGCACGGCCTTTTGCGGCGTTACGCCGATGCGCGCGCGCAGGGCGCTGACCTCCATGCCGCGCACATCCTGCCCGTCGATGAGCACTGCGCCCTCGCTTACATCATAGAAGCGGGGAATCAGGTTCACCAGCGTGGATTTGCCCGAGCCCGTGCCGCCGATCACGCCCACCGTCTGGCCGGGGCGCACGGCGAAGGATACGTCGGTCAGCGATTCCGCGCCCGCCCCGGCATAGCAGATGCCCACGTGGCGGAACTCCACCCGGTAGGGAGAGGCTTCCTTTTTATATTGCGCGTCCACGGTCTCGCCCGAGGGCATTTCCAGCACGCTCTGGATGCGGTTGCCGCAGGCCACGGCCTTGGTGATGTTGATGATCAGGTTGGCCAGCTTGATCAGCTCCACCAGGATCTGGGACATGTAGTTATACAGCGCCACCACCGCGCCCTGGGTGATCACGCCCGCCTCCACGCGGAGGGCGCCGGTGTGGATCAGGGCCAGGATGGCCAGGTTGATGATCACATAGGTGACGGGGTTCATCAGGGCCGAGATGCGGCCCACATGCTTCTGCGCGGCGGTGAATTCCTCATTTTTGCGGGTAAAATCCGCCGTCTCCTGCGCTTCCTTGCCAAAGGCGCGGATTACGCGCATGCCCGTCAGGTTTTCGCGGGTAATGCCCAGCACCTTATCCAGCAGCTGCTGCACCTTTTTGTACAGCGGCATGCTGATGAGCATGATGCCAAACACCACCACCGACAGCACCGGAATGGCCGCGGCAAACCACAGCGCCGCGCGGCTGTCCACGGTGAAGGCCATGATCATCGCGCCAAACACCACAAAGGGCGAGCGCAGCAGCAGGCGCAGCGCCAGGTTCAGGCCTGTCTGCACCTGGTTCATATCCGAGGTCATGCGGGTGATGATGGTAGAGGTGCCCACGGTGTCCAGCGTTTGATACGAGAAGCCCTGGATATGGGCAAACAGCGCGTGCCGCAGCTTCTTGGTGAAGCCCACGGAGGCCTTGGCGGCAAAGTACTGCGCCGTGACCGAGCACAGCAGGCCGATCAGGCCCAGCGCCACCAGCACCAGACACATGCGCACGATGTAGCCGCGGTCGCCCTGGCCGATGCCGGTATCGATGATCGCGGCCACCACCAGCGGCACGATCAGCTCAAAGAAAGCCTCCAGCAGCTTAAACAGCGGCCCCAGGATGCTTTCCTTGCGGTAGTCCTTCAGATACGAGAATAGTTTTTTCATCCGCAAGATCCCCCATGCTTGACATTTTCCGCCCCATAGCATATCATAAGGTTAGCCATATGTAAAATAGTTGTTTTACATACGTAGTATATTTTTTATAAATGGAGGAAGACCGATGGATTTGAAGCAGCTTCAGTACTTTGTGGCCGCGGCGGACGAGGGCAGCATCAGCGGCGCGGCGCGGCGGCTATTCATCACCCAGCCCCCGGTGAGCGTGCAGATTCAGCAATTGGAAAAGGAGCTGGGCGGCCCGCTGGTCATCCGCGGCGGGCGGCGGCTGGAATTGACCCCCGCTGGGCATGAGCTGTACCGGCATGCGACGCTGCTGCTGGCGCTCAGCCGCGTGGCGGCCGAGGATGTGCGCGCGGTGCAATCCGGCCAGCACGGGGTGCTGCGCCTGGGCGTGGTATCCAGCGTGGGCTGCGCCATGGCGGCTGACTGGCTGGCGGATTTTTGCCGCGAGCAGCCCGATATTGACTGCGAGCTGACCGAGGCGAACACCTATGAGCTATTGGAAAAGCTGCGCGCGCATGTGATCGATCTGTGCATTGCGCGCCGCCCCTTCCCGGATGAGGGCTACGCCAGCGTGCTGCTGCAAAGCGAGGAGCTGATGCAGTTTGCCTCGCCTGCCTTCCCCATATCCAATGGCTGGGGGACGCTGTCCGATCAGCCGCTGATTACCTATCGCCGCTGGGAGTCCATCCTGCGCCGCCAGATTGAGGATCGCGCGCTGACGCTGCGCCTGCGCTGCCTGTGCGACGACGCGCGCACGGCCATCAGCATGTGCGAGCGGGATATGGGCGTTTGCGTGGCTCCGGCCTCGGCGCAGGCCCTGCTGCGCCGCACCGATATGCGCGTTCATCCCTTGCCCGGCAATACGCTGCGCAGCGAAATTGTGCTGATTTACCTGCCTGGCCAGCCCCTTTGCGAGGCTGCCATGCGGTTTAAGGAAAGCTTGCTGCTGAAGCTGGGCAACTGGGACGATAAAGCGGGGGATGCGAAAGGAACGCCGGCAATTCAAGAAACGGTGGGAACGAAAGAAACGTTTCTTTCCTGAGCCGCAGCGTCACCGTAGGCGGCTGCCGCTTTCCTATATAGTGAGGGAGTACCTTCCCCCTCATCTGTCTCGCTGTTCGCTCGACACCTTGTCCGCAATTCGGCATAGTCGTATTTGAACAAATAAATTGTTCAAATACTCGTTACCTCATTGAGCCTGCACCCGCCCTATTCTGCCACTGGCAGGGGCGGTACTCCGGCTCCCGTTTGGGAGAAGGCCAGGCTGTCGAAAAACCTTTTTCGACAGCCTGCCGATGCAAGTCAGCTAAAGCAGACTTGCATCGGGAACGTCATTTTCTTGTGAGCCTGCGGCTCACG
>SFIM01000038.1 GCA_004556155.1 Clostridiales bacterium | reverse complement strand
GCGACGGCTCCAGGCTGGCGCTGGCCAACGCTTCCGTCAAGATCGTCAGCGGCAGAATCCCGCATGGCGAAGCCCTCCTTCGCGTAGGGACGCTGGCCAGCGGCGAAAAGCTGCTGACGCTGGGCTACGTCTACGGCGGCCAGCTTTCCAAGGCTTCCTGCCAAGTGAGGGTCGCCCTGCCTGCCGAGCTGGTAAACGGCTGCACCCTGTCCCTGCTCAATGCGGACGGCACGGAAACGGCGGTTGATTGCACGGTCGATGGCGATTCCGCCGTGTTCACGCTGACCTTCGCCCAGCCCCTGCTGGCTGTGCGGCTGACGCCCGCCCCGTAAAAAACGCATAACGAAAGCCGCTCCATCCAGCCGAATCAGGAGCGGCTTTTTCTTCTTTGTTCAGTTTCCCACAGCCGCGATGTTTTCCGCCGTCAGGGGCAGATACGCCACCGCGATGGGCTCGGTCAGGTCGAAGGCGGCCAGCCAGGCATGGTAGTCCGTTTGACTCAGCACGTCCGTGCCGCCACCCCTGGGCGTAACCAGATATACGCTGCCCGCGCCCTCCGCGTCAATCTGATCGGGATAGGGAAAATCAAACTCCCAATGCTGCAGGGAGCGCGCCTTGGCCCAGGCGTCCACGCTGGCAATCAGCTCGTAGGTTTGCGTATCCGCGCTATAGGCATACAGATTGTAAGGCCAGAAGTCATCGTCGCTCAGCCCCTGATTGTGCGACCACTGCGCCACGGCATAGCCGTTGGCATAGTAGGTGACAGCTGGATATTCGATCAGTTCCTCCTCCAGCGCGCCGGTTTCAGCATCATAGCGGTATACCGCCTCGGTCTGCCAGGCCACAATGGTCGCCATCATATGCAGGATCAGCTCCTCCTGGCCATCGCCATCCACATCGCACAGGGCAAAGCTGTTTTCCGTCTCCGCGCCCTCCTCCGTGCTGAAATCGGCCTCCTCGCCATCGGGATAGCGGTGCTGCTGATACAGCGTTTCAAGCGCCTCGCGATAGGCCGCCAGGCGCAGTTCACGCTCATCGGCCTGCTCCGCGCAGGCGGACAGGCAGGCGGCAAGGCAAATCGACAGGCAAAGAATAAAGCAAATCAGCTTTTTCATCTTCATAAAAGCCTCCTTTTCTGGCTGCTCTGACAGTATACGCCCCCGCTGCGCCAATTTCAAGGCATCCGCGCGGGTTTTACAATTGCGCCGCGCACCCGATATCCGCCCGAAAGTTGCATTGACAAAACTTTTCCAGCCCATTAAAATATTGTCATCACACAACAGGAGCCGGCACGATGACCACGGTGCTTTTAATCCGCCACGGGCAAAGCGTTACCAACGTTACGCAGGTGTTTACCGGGCATTACGATGTGCCCCTGTCCCCCCTGGGGCAGGAGCAGGCGCGCCGCACGGCAGCCTATCTGCAAAAGAATTTCAGGATCGATGCGATTTACGCCAGCGACCTGATGCGCGCCATGCAGACCGCCCAGCCGACGGCGGCGGCCTTCGGCCTGCCCATCCGCCCCGAGCCCGATCTGCGCGAAATCTGCGCCGGGCGGTGGGAGCGCATGCCCTTTGTGCAGATCGAGCGCGAATACGCCCAGCTATACGATTGCTGGCGGCACGATATCGGCCGCTGCGTCTGCCCGCAGGGCGAAAGCGTGGCGCACCTGTTCGATCGCGTGCAGGCGGCGGTATCGCGCGCCGTGGCCGCGCATCCCGGCCAGACCGTCGCGCTGTTCACCCACGCCACGCCCGTGCGCGCGCTGCAATGCCGCTGGCAGGGCGGCACGGTGCTGGATATGCGCGGCGTGCCCTTTGTGCCCAACGCCTCCGTCACCGCCGCGCAGGCGGAAAACGGCGCGTACCGCCTGACCCTGATTGGCGAAAACGCCTTTCTGGACGATTTGAAAACTGCCCTGCCCGACAACGTATAAAGGAGGGAGACCCCATGGCGGATCAGCCCCGCATTGCGCTTTTGAACGATTCCTTCCCGCCGACGATTGACGGCGTGGCCAATGTGGTAACAAACTATGCCCGTATTTTGCATGACGATGGCTATCCCGTCATGGTCGCCACCCCCGAATATCCCGGCGTAACCGATGATTATCCCTACCCCGTGCTGCGCTATGCCAGCGTGAACACCACCAGGCTGGTGGGCTACCGCGCGGGCTATCCCTTCAGCGCGCGGGCGGTATCGGCCATTGATGATTTTCACCCCGATATCCTGCACACGCACTGCCCGGTGGCCTCCACCCTGCTGGCGCGCACGGCGCGCGAGGGCACGGGCGCGCCGGTGGTGTTTACCTATCACACCAAGTTTGATATCGACATCCGCACGGCGCTGAAGGGCGAGCTATTGCAGAACCAGCTGATTACAGCCATGGTGCGCAACATCGAAGCCTGCGACGAGGTATGGACGGTCAGCCGCGGCGCGGGCGAAAACCTGCGCTCGCTGGGCTTCCGGGGCGAATACCGCGTGATGGAAAACGGTGTGGATTTCCCCCGCGGCCGCGCGACGGAGGCGGAAATCGCCGCCATTACCCAGCGCCATCACCTGCAACAGGATCGCCCCGTTTTCCTCTTTATCGGCCGCATGCGCTGGTATAAGGGCATCCGCCTGATCCTGGACGGCCTGGCGCAGGCCAGGGCGCAGGGCGCGCGCTTTACCATGCTGTTTGTGGGCGATGGCACGGACATGGCGGATATCCAGGCGCTTGCCCGCGAAAACGGCCTGTGGGAGGACTGCGTTTTCGCCGGCGCGGTGCGCGACCGCGAGCTGCTGCGCGCCTATTACAGCCGGGGCGATCTGTTCCTGTTCCCCTCCACCTTTGACACCAACGGCATTGTGGTGCGCGAGGCGGCCGCCTGCGCCCTGCCCGCCCTGCTGGTGCGCGGCAGCTGCGCGGCCGAGGGCATTGACGATGGCCAGACCGGTCTGCTGATGGATGAAAACGCGCAGAGCCTGTGCGCGCAGGCGCTGTGGGCGTGCGCGCATCCGGATGAAATCCACCGCATCGGACAGACCGCGCAGGAGCGCATCTATATCTCCTGGGAGGATGCGGTGCGCCGGGCTGAAAAGCGCTATGCCGATATCCTGGCCGAGCACCCCAACGGCGCAGCACGCCCCCGGCGGGATGTGTTCCCCTTCCTGTCCGACGCGCTGGAGGCCGTCACCCGCCTGCGTGAGCTGAGCGAGCAGGTGCGCGAGCTGCTTAAATAGGACGAGCGGGCGCGGGGCGGGCAGCGGCGGCGGCAATGGGAGCTTCACCCTGCGCTCCCTGCAAGCCTGATGGTATGCTTTGAATGCGGAAGCAGATGGACAAAGCGAAGGTCAAAAAGGAGGATTTGGATGAGACTGTTCTTATGCTCGCACTTTTCAAGCGTAGGGAGCTTGATAAAGGAAGAAATTGAAAACAGGAAAATTGCGTTTATTCCCACAGCCTCGCTGCGCGAGGGCTATACCGGCTATGTCAGCTCGGCGAAAAAGCTGTTCAAAAAATCAGGCGCAGCCGTAACTGAAATGGATATTTCTGCGGAGGCTTATTCAACGATACAGTCTGCCCTTGAGGCTGCGGATGTGATATATTTTACCGGCGGAAATTCCTTTTTCCTGATGGATCAGCTGCGCAGAACGGGAACGGACGAGCTGCTAAGGAGGGAACTGGCAAACGGAAAGCTGATGATCGGCGAGTCGGCAGGCGCGGTTATCTGCGCCCCAAGCATCCAATATATTGAACAAATGGATGAGAAGCCGGAGGATTATTCACAGCAGGACGATGCAGGGCTTGCTTTGATTGATTTCCATGTTCTTCCGCATTATCTTACGCCGCCCTTTAAGAAGGCTACCGAGCGAATCATGGCAGAGTTTTCGGATTTGAATATCCGCCCCATTAACAACCGTCAGGGAATCATCGTGGAGGATGAAGGCTCAAGGGTCGTTTGCAGGGACTGATTTGAAGCCTCCAAGCTGTCTAACTGATAAAGCTGATAAAGGCTGATAAAACCGCACAGGCGGATATCCCGCCGCGCGCACATTGCATATTGCGGTTTACCGCGCGATATGCTATAATATTATACCGCTATGGAAAGGAGTGACGCGCATGGCCCGGCAAAAGGGCGTACATCCCGTAGCAAGCAACCGCCGCGCGCGGCACGACTATTTCATAGAGGAAACCTATGAATGCGGCCTCGCCCTGCACGGCACGGAGGTAAAATCCATCCGCCAGGGGCATGTGAACCTGAAGGAGAGCTTCGCCCACGTCAAGGACGGCGAGGTGCTGGTGGAAAGCATGCACATCAGCCCCTATGAGCAGGGCAACATCTTCAATACCGATCCCATGCGGCCCAAAAAGCTGCTGCTGCACAAGGCCGAAATCCGCAAGCTGCAGCAGCTGGTGCAGCGCAAGGGCTACACGCTCATCCCGCTGCAGCTGTACCTGAAGGACGGCCGCGTCAAGCTGGAGCTGGGCGTGTGCATGGGCAAGCAGCTGCACGATAAGCGCGCAGCCGCGGCGGATCAGGCAGCCAAGATGGAGGCCGCGCGCGCCGTGCGCAATCAGCACGCGGAGTAACGCGGGGGCGTTCTGGTTTCGACGGGGATGGCGAAGGACAGGATAAGCGAGCCGAGGACCCTGGCCTCGTAAAAACGGGGAAATTAAAATTAACTGACAATAACAGTTACGCTTTCGCGGCCTAATGGCTGCGCGTTGCCCCAAAGCGCTCACGGCTTTGGCAAGCAGCGTCATTGATGTGAGGAACAGGCCCGCCTAAGCTTTGCGGCGAGGCCGGTAAAATGAAGCTACCAAGCCCCATAGCCCGTTCGCAGGCGCTGGGGCAAGGGAAATCCAAAATGCGTCCTGCGCTCGGAGAAAATCCTGTAATTCGGTCTTCGGACAGGGGTTCGATTCCCCTCGCCTCCACCATCAAAAGGGTACGAAAAAGATGTACCCGGCAAAAAGCCCGAGTTTATCGGGCTTTTTTGCTACCCAAACGCCGTTTTTCAAAGTTTCAAATTCGTAGATGCAAAAACGGCTTTTTCCCTTTGAAGATAGATACGAACCCAAGTAACAACTGAATACAGAACAAGGACGGCAGATAGTAACAGACACTATTTGTGCTCACATATAAAACAGCGGAAGGGTAAAACCTCCGCTGTTTTGTTGTTTTGGGCTTCATATCAAAGGTGAAATTTTGGGATGCCCTGATTTCACTTTTATTTTCATCTGCGCTTCGGCAAAGAGCCGTGGCGCATTTTTTTATATATATTCGTATTCGCGCGCGCACGCGCGAGGGGTGCTTCCTCAGCTTAAAGATGAATGAAATCCATAAAAAATTTGCATTAACTAACGGAAATCCAGGCTCGGCGCCGCCCTGTTTGATAAAGGCGCCATCCAGGCAGAATTGCCGGCAGGAAATGAGAGAATCCTGATCGTTGCGTCTTAGCTGATCTTCCATCGCCAACGCAAAAGCCCCGGACTGATCGTCGCCGACCGTCCGGGGTTTTTGTTATAGGAATTGCGCGGTTAACCCTTCTTCACATCCATGGTGACGGCGCACAGCAGGCTATCCGGCTGGGGCTGGCCATGTACCGCGCCCAGGAAATCCTTGCCCAGCATATCGTAGAAGCTGCCGCTGACGGTCAGATCAGGCAGGCGGCCAACAAGCTTGCCGTCCTCCATCAGGTAGGCCAGCTGCACGGGGGTGGCAAAGTGCCCGTCGGGCGTAGTATCGCCGCCGGAGGCCATGGCCATGTAGATGGCCCGGCCAGGCGCCAGCTCCGCCAGGCTGGAGGCGGTAGGATCAACATAGAAGCGATGGAAGCCCAGGCTGGGCACACCGTCATAGGCGGCGGCCGCTGTGCCAAGGTTTTGCAGGCCAAACTGCTCCGCCGACTTCTTGGTGGTCAGAAGGCCCGTCAGCGTGCCCTTATCAATCAGTGTGGGGCGCAGATCGGGCGCGACGCAGCCCTCGTAATCGAAGAAGCATACGCCCGGATGGGTGGCGGGGTTCATATCGTCGCGCAGGGACAGCTTGTCCGAGAAGGCCTTTTGCCCCAGCTTGCCGCTGAGCAGCGACGCGCCGGAAACATACATTTCCGCCACAAAGTGCTGCAGGAAGGTGCCAAACAGGCTGCCGCTTTCCATCACCACAGGGTAGCGGCCAGGCTCAATATCCACGGGCGTGTAAAAAGCGTCGTATTCCTTTTTGAACTGCTCGAGCAGCGCGTCCGGATCAAAGCGATCGCCGCTGTAGCCCAGCGCGGCGTCAAACAGATTGCCCGAGCCGCGGTTCTGCACGATCAGCCCAATATCCACGCTGCGGCCCGAGCTGACCAGATGGCGGCCCAGGGAGTTGCGATATTCGGTCTTCTTATAATCCAGCGTAATCTTATTGGAAAAGGCAAACCGCGGGCAGGCCTCGCCCAGACGATCCAGAAAGCGCTGCATGGTGGGAATCAGCTCGGGCACGGGGATGATTTCGTCCTCATGCAGGTCGATCTTTTCCAGCGCGCCCTCCAGATGGCAGGGATAGGGAATGCCCAGCGCCAGCGCCTCTGCGGCCTTTTCGGTCAGCCTTTGCTCGTCCGGCTCGCCCAGGCAGCCGGCAATGCCGATGCAGCCGTTATCATAGGCGCGCACCGTGCCCGTGGTTTCCTCTTTTTCGCGGAAGCTGTCAATCTTGCCGCCGGTCACATTCAGGGTAACGGAGCGGCGGATTTGGGTCAAAAATTCTTTTTCCATGGTGTTCACCTCACTGCACGTTCATGGACGATACGCGGACATAGGGGCCGCCAAAGCCCACGGGCAGGTTCATCTGCTCCATCTTGCCGCAGCCGCCCGTGACAAAGGACAGCAGCTGCACATCGCGGGTCAGGCCGTCGATCAGCCCCAGCGTTTCAAATACCGAGCCGGTCAGCACGCTGATCTGCACCGGGCGGCCCAGCTTGCCATCCACAATTTCGTAGGCCAGGCTGGGGGCGATGGTAAAGGTGCTCATGCCGCTGCCATGGCGGATGGTCTTGATATAATAGCCCTTCTTGATGGGGGCGATCAGCTGGTCAAAGTCCAGGTCGCCGCCTTCGATGTAGGTGGTAGTCATGCGCACGATGGGCTCAAAGGTGCAGTCGATGGCGCGGGCGTTGCCGGTCAGCCCTTCATCCAGGGCGGCGGCAGTCTGCGCGCTGTGCAGGCGGCCCGCCAGCACGCCGTTTTTGATCAGATAGTTCTTGCGCGCCTTGGTGCCCTCGTCGTCATAGGGCACATAGCCACAGCCGGGCACGGAGCCGCACTCGGCAATGGACAGGATGGGCGAGCCCACGGTCTTGCCCAGCTGCCACTCGTCGCGCATGGCTTCATCGGAGAGCATGAAATCGGACTCGGACTTATGGCCGAAGGACTCATGCGCGAAAACGCCCGCCGCCTCGGGCGAGAGCACCACGGGGTATTTGCCCGGCTCAACCGGCACGGAGCTGCGCAGGAAGGCCGTCTGCTCGGCCATGGCGGCGCGGATCGTCTCGGTCAAGCCCTTCAATTCGTCAAAGCGGGTCGCGCCCTTCTGCCAGTGGCCGGAAAACTTCTTTTCGCCCTCCGCCATATCGCAGGAGAAGGACAGGCCGCAGGTTTGGTAATCATAGGTGATATCCGCGCCCAGGCTGGACTGGAAATGGAACAGGCTGCTGCGATCCAGATAGGAGCCGGAGGGCATGGTGACGCATTTATCCTCGCTCAGCAGCGGCAGGTAGGACAGCAGCAGCGCCTGCTTATCCTTGGCGGGGATATCGCGCACGGAGCAATCGGCAAAGCTCAGCACCGTGTCGCGGTTGCGCTCAAAGCGGCGCACGGTGGGATCGTCCAGAATCTGATCGTTGGGCGCAGCGGCGGCGTACAGGCCGTCCAGCGTCTTTTGCAGGTGGTTCAAATCGGTCACGGAGGCGTAATACCACATTTTGCCGTCATAAACCCGCAGGAAGGCGCGGCGCTCCACCTGGCTTTTCATTTCCTCCAAAATACCGGCCTGATAGGAAATGACGGTGCGGCTGCGATCCTCGGTGCGCACATCGGCATAAAAGCCGTCGCGGAACTCAATCATCAAAGGAATCCTCCTTGTGTTATTTCCTTATATAATTATACAACAATTTGTCAATCATTGGCTATAAGCATGGGCACGTTTCTTGCCACTCTATAAAAAAGCGTCCTGAGCCATTTGCTCAGGAACGCTTCAGATTGTTAAAAAAGTCTCGCTTAAACTCTTGGGATGCATGAAGGGGCCGCAGCCCCTTCATATAGCAGCGACATGCGCGGTGCGAGGAGCAGCCGTCAGGCTGCTTCCTTTGTCATTTTCTGGCCGTGAGCCGCAGGCTCACAAGAAAATGACGTTCCCGATGCAAGTCCGCTTTAGCTGACTTGCATCGTCAGGCTGTCGAAAAAGGTTTTTCGACAGCCTGAAGCGTCCTGAGCCATTTGCTCAGGAACGCTTTTCATGCTATTTACCAATTCTCGCCCATCCTGGAAAACGCCTCGCCCAGGCTGTCCAGCCCCAGCAGGATCAGGTATACGCCGATCATAAACGTGATGGAGAGCAGGCTGTAATAGGGCTTGATCAGCATCAGAAAGCCCAGCGCCAAACCCAGGGAGTTGATAATCAGCGAGAACCAATAGGCCGCGCTGCCCGCCACAAAGCGCACCATGTGCCCATGCGACAGGCGGGAGATGCAGTGCGCGATGAACCAGATGGGGAAGAACACCATCATCGCCCAACGGCCCGCGCCGGGATGCACCATCAGCACCAGGCCCGTCATCACGCTCAGGATGCCCGAGATCAGCGAGATCGTGGGGCCAAAGCCCGTGTGCTTTTCCATCTTGACGTAGAACACGATATCGCCAATGCCCGTGATCGTGGCCAGCAGGCCGTAAAGCACCACCAGGCCGGTCAGCGCGCTCTGCGGACGGGTGAAGGTGAAAATACCCAGCAGGATCAGCAGAATACCGACAATCAGCTCATACACGCCGTAGCTTGAACGCCTTTTCATTTGTTCTGCTCCTCCTTCCTGGTATCCGCCTCCAGGATGCGCATGAATTCCTCGCCCGTGATGGTTTCCTTCTCGTACAGGTACTGGGACAGTTCGTCCAGCTTGGCGCGGTTTTCATCCAGAATCTTGCGCGCCTTTTCGTGCTGCTCGCGCACCACGTTTACCACCTTGCGGTCGATCTCGCGCTGGGTTTCGGCCGAGCAGCTCAGCTGCGCGTCGCCGCCCAGGTACTGGTTGGTCACGGTTTCCATGGCCACCATGTCAAATTCATCGCTCATGCCGTAGCGGGTAATCATGGCGCGGGCCAGCTTGGTGGCCTGCTCGATATCGTTGGACGCGCCCGTGGTGATCTCGCCAAACTTGACCTCCTCCGCCGCGCGGCCGCCGGTCAGGGTGGCGATTTTATTGAGCAATTCCTGCTTGGTCAGCAGGTTCTTATCGGCCTCCTCCACCTGCATGGTATAGCCCAGCGCGCCGGAGGTGCGGGGGATAATGGTGATCTTCTGCACCGGGGCGGAATGGCTTTGCAGCGCCGCTACCAGCGCGTGGCCAATCTCGTGATAGGCCACCACGTGCTTTTCCTGATCGGACAGCACGGCGTTCTTCTTCTGATAGCCTGCGATGACGACTTCGATGCTTTCTTCCAGGTCGGCCTGCGTCACCTGGGTGCGATGATCGCGCACCGCGCGCAGCGCCGCCTCATTGATGATGTTGGCCAGCTCCGCGCCCGAGGCGCCCGAGGCCATGCGCGCGATGACGTGGAAGTCCACATCGGGCGTGGTCTTGATCTTGCGGGCGTGCACCTTCAAAATGGCCTCGCGGCCCTGCAAGTCGGGCAGCTCCACAGGCACGCGGCGGTCAAAGCGGCCGGGGCGCGTCAGCGCGGGATCCAGCGCCTCGGGGCGGTTGGTGGCGGCCAGAATGATCACGCCGTTGTTGCCCTCAAAGCCGTCCATTTCGGTCAGCAGCTGGTTCAGGGTCTGCTCGCGCTCGTCGTTGCCGCCCATGTTGCCGCTGTTGCGCTTCTGGCCGATGGCGTCGATTTCATCGATAAACACGATGCAGGGCGCCTTTTCCTTGGCCTGCTTGAACAGATCGCGCACCTTGCTTGCGCCCATACCTACGAACATTTCCACAAATTCCGAGCCGGAGATGGAGAAGAAGGGCACGTTGGCCTCGCCCGCGACAGCCTTGGCCAGCATGGTTTTACCGGTGCCTGGAGGGCCCACAAGCAGCACGCCCTTGGGCATGGACGCGCCAACCTCGGTGTATTTCTGCGGGTTATGCAGATAATCCACAATCTCGGCCAGGCTTTCCTTGGCCTCGTCCTCGCCCGCCACATCGCTGAAATGGATGCCCTGGCTGGACTGCACATACACCTTGGCGTTGCTCTTGCCCATGCCAAAGCTCATGGCGTTCTTGCCGCCGGCCTGCTCAATGAGCTTGCGGCTGAGGAACTGGCCCAGCGCCACAAAAACCAGCAGCGGCAGCACGCCGGTAAGCAGCAGGCTCAGCAGGGGGGACATGGTTTTTTCCACCGTGCCGGAGAACTTGGCGCCCGCCTCGTACAGGCGCTGCACCAGCGTGCTATCCTGCAAAGCGACGGTCTTATACACCGCGTCGCCCGCCTTATTGGAAAACAGAATCTCGCTGTCGTCCATCTGCACCTCGCCGATATCCTTATCGTCGATCATGCGCATGAACGTGCCGTAATCCACCTCCGTCACCTGCCGCTCCAGCAGCAGGGGGGAGACGATCATATTGAACGCCAGCAGCACGGCCAGCACCACGCCGTAGTAAAAAATCAACGGTTTCTTGGGGGATTTCGCTTCTTTCATTGCGCGTTCCTCGCTTCCTCTTGTTCGGTCATCTGCGCGTCGATGGCTTCCAGGCTGATCAGCAGCGCCCGGCTGGCCGCCTGCAGGGCAAAGTCCAGCGCGTACTCGGCCAGCAGCAGCGCCTGCTCGCTGCTGGGCTGGCTCAGCGCGTTTTCGCGCGCCTGGCTGAGCATGCCGTCCATCCTGCTGAAGGACGCGGCAATATCGCTGGCTGCCTGGCTGCGGCTATGGCACAGGCGATTGCGCAGCGTCATTTCATCCTGCGCGCACTCGCGCCGCAGGGCTTCCTCCTCCTGCCGCAGGGTGGACAGGTTCTCGCCCTCGCTGATCAACACCCGGCTATGCAGCCGCGCCACACGCTCGTCCAGCTCATGGAGCTTGGCCGATAATATCTCATGGGCCATGCGCTCGCCTCCTTTCATCCTACGCGTATATTATAATGCCCCGTTTTCCCCGCCGCAACGTACAATCTTCTCGCCGTGTATGGACAAATTTGGCAAAGTGTAAAAGAGAGGACGGGGGAGACGAAGGGGGAAAGCAGGAAGCGAACGGAGGAAAGCTTGCTTTCATCCGGGCGGTTCAGGCTTTCACCTGCCACGGGGGCGGGGCGGCAGGTGGCCAGGGCCACTCCCAGTTTAAAACCAGCAGCTTTCCCGTTCACAACACAGGTTCTTTGGTACTTTCTTGACTCAAGAAAGTACCGTCTCTCCCCCGTCCCCCCGTCCTCCCCCATAAAAGCGCGCGCCCCCTTCACAGCGAAGGGGGCGCGGCATATGCCAGGGTTTTTAGTTGATCTTTTCGCCGGTCAGGTTGTACCAGGCGTCGCGCAGCAGGTTCTGATACTGCACGCCGGTCACAGGATCGGCCTTCTTGGTCTCGTCCATATCGCGCAGGAAGTGCACGCACAGATGGCCGCCGAAGCCGTTGCCCAGGATGCCGTTGCTCTGGTGCGGGCGGTTGTGCATGCCGGCCATGCACCAGGTGCCGTTGGGCAGCTGCACATAGACGATGTGCATGTTCCAGCTGCTCTTGCCGTCAAAGGCCTTCTGCATGATCAGCGTATCCTGCAGGGTGACGGGCTGGCTGTCGCAGTGACGGCCGGGCGAAAGCACCTGCAGCTTCCAGGATAAGCCGCTGTCGGGATCGTATACCGTAAAGGCCGTGCCGCTGCTCATCATGGGCTTGACCGTGTTGTACCAGTGCAGCAGCTTTACATCGCTGGCCTTGGGCGGATTGGCCGTGTAGCCCGCGTTATCGGCCAGGTATTCGCGCGGCGCGGTGGCCGCGTCGTTGGCCTTGCCGGAGTACAGGCGCGCCTGCGTGGCCGCATCCAGCACGCCCGTGGCCGTGATGCCGTTGCGCAGCTGGAAGGCAACCAGCGCGTCGTGCATGGCCTCGTTGAATTTGCCGTCGGTCGCCACGTTGTAGTTCAGGTTGGATAGCGCCAGCTGCGCGCGCTGAATGGCCTTGGTGCGCACCTCGTTGGCCGATTCGTTATAGTCGATCAGGTAGCTGGTGTAGTTGGAGGCCTCGGTGCTGTAAGGCAGCGCCGTGGAGGAGAACAGCAGCTTAAACGTGTTGGGGCCGGCCACGCCATCCTGGCTCAGGCCGTGCAGCTGCTGGAAGCGCTTCACTGCCGTCTGCGTGGCGGAGTCGTAGGTGCCGTTGGCGGAGGAGAGGTAGTTCAGCTCCACCAGGCGCGTCTGCACCAGGCGCACATCCGCGCCGGTGCTGTTGAGCTTGAGGTTGCGCACCAGGATGGAGGTGTCGTAGGCGGTGTCGGGCGTGGTGGGGGCGGGGGTCACGCGCGCATCCAGCACCAGGTACTGGCGCTGCACATAGCCGCTGAGGCCACCCTGATAGGCCGCACACCATTCCACGCCGTCCACGGTGAGGATCTGCGATACCACCACGCGGCTGCCCTTCTGGAAGGAGCCGATCTGCCGGCCGCCGGGGACCTTGCGCACGTTCAGGGAGTTGTTCACCGTATTGACCGTGGCGTAGCGCAGCTCGCCGTAATGGATGGTGCTGTCGCTGGAGGGCACGGGCGTGGGCGTGGCCACGGAGGGCACGGTGGGCGCACCGCCGCTGAGCACGATGTAATCGCTGTTGACAAAGCCGGTATAGCTTTCATAGGATACGCAGTACCAGCCGGTAAGGCGCTGGGTGACGGTGACGGCCGCGCCGTTGGGAATCTTGAACAGCACGTCGTAGGTCAGGCCGGGGCCGGAGCGCAGGTTCAGCTTTTTGCCGTTGGCGCAGTATACATAGCCCGGCAGCAGCTCGGTGCCGGGGTTCACGCTGGGCGTGGGGGTGGCCGTGGGCGTGACCGCGCCGCCGTAGAAGGTGAGGAACTTGCTCATCACATAGCCGGCCTGGCCGTTATAGGTGGTCAGGCACCAGGTGGCGTCGATGCGGGTGACGCTCAGCACCGTGCCGTAGGGAATCTGCGCGATCACGTTATTGCCGGAGGCCGGACGCTGGCGCAGGTTCAGGCTGCCGCCGTTGGCGGGCTGCACGCGGGCGGTCAGCGCATCGCTGCCGGCGGTGGGGGGCACGGGCGTGGGGCTGATGACCGGCGTGGGGGTGGGCAGCGCGGGGACGGAGGCGAAATACAGGAAGCTGCTCATCACATAGCCCGACTGGCCGTTGTAGGTGGTATAGCACCACTTGCCATCCACGCGGGTGACGCGCAGCTGCGTGCCGTTGGGCACGCGGGTGAGGATCTTCCCGCCCGATACGGGGCGCTGGCGCAGGTTCAGGCTGCCGCCGTCCGCGCAGGAAACATAGGCCGTTTCCATGCTGGTATCGGGAGAGGGCGTGACCACGGGCGTATCCTGCGAAAAGCGCAGGAAGGAGGTCATCACATAGCCAGTCACGGTGGAATCGTAGCTGATCTGGCACCACTTGCTGCCGCGCTCCAGCACATTCACCGTTGCGCCGTTGGGGATTTGATAGAAGGCGGCATAGCCGGTGCCGGGGCCGCGGCGCACGTTCAGGCTGCCGCCGTTGGCGCAATACACCGTGGCGGGCGGGGTCTGCGTGCCCGTGGAGGCGCCGCCCTGGCTGCCGCCGGGCTTGGTGGACATGCTGTTGTACAATTCGTACAGCTTGGTCAGCGTTTGATCGCCGGCCTTGCCATCCACCTTCAGGCCGTAATCGTTCTGAAAGTTATAGACGGCGGTGTACGTTTGCGTGCCGAAGGAGCCGTCGCATGTGACGGTGTAGCCCAGCGCGGACAGCGCCTGCTGCATGCGCAGCACATCCGCGCCCTTATCGCCGGGACGCAGCGTGGTATAAGCCAGCGCGCCCTGGGCGATCAGCAGCGCGCAGAGCAGAGTAGGCAAAAAACGCTTGATAAAGCGGCGCATAAAAAGACCCCCTTTTGTAGTCATCTCATTCTATCACAGCATTGCGAAAATGTAAATGATTATTGCAGAATTATTACAATTAGAGAGAGACGAGGGGGACGAGGGAGGACGGGGGAGGGACGTTTCTTTCTTGAGTCAAGAAAGAAACAAAGAACCTGTGTTGTGGACGGAAAAGCTGCTGGTTTTAAACTGGGAGTGGCCCTGGCCGTCTGTATGCCCCCGTGGCAGGTGAAAGCCTGAACCGCCCGGATGAAAGCAAGCTTTCCTCCGTTCGCTTCCTGCTTTCCCCCTTGGGCTGGCGAAGCCAGACCATAGGGGAAATATTCAAGGGGACGGATGGCGCTTGCGCCGATCCGGGCCCGCGAATTTTCCCTGCCACGGGGCACAAAACGGCAGTGCCGCCTTCCAGTTTAATCCAATTAACTTTTACGTCACACACAGGTTCTTTGTTACTTTCTTTCCTGAAGAAAGTAACGTCCCCCTCGTTCCCCCCTCGCCTCCTACTTCCCCGATAATTGGATAAAATCGCATACCCCCGCGCAAATGGCCTGCGCCACCTGCTGCTGATACCCCGCGTCCAGCAGCTTCGCCTCCTCGGCGGCGTTGGAAAGAAAACCGCACTCCACCAGCACCGCCGGAATGTCCAGGTGCTCCAGCAGGTAGTATTCGCCCGTGTGCGCGCTGCGCTCGCGCGCAGGACGCAGCCCCGCAATCAGCTGCGCCTGCAGCGCCCCGGCCAGCAGACGGCTGTCCTCCTGCCCCGCACGGTAAAACACCTGCGGCCCGGACTCCGCGCGCGTGCGATACTCGTTCATGTGGATCGAGAGAAAGAGCCGCGCCTCGCGCGCCGCATCCACGCGGTATTGCAGATCGCGCCGCTTGCGCTGCGCGCCCTCCTCCGCCAGCGCCGTGTCCGTATCGCGGGTCAGGATCACCTGCGCGCCCGCGGCCTGTAGCTCCTGGCGCAGGCACAGCGCCACGGCCAGGTTGACGTCCTTTTCCAGCGCGCCGGAAGCCTGCCCGCGCGCGCCGCCGTCGTAGCCGCCGTGGCCGGGATCCACGCAGATGGTCACGCCCGTCAGCGGGCCGGGCGCCGGCGTGGACGCAGGCGCGGGCTGGGGCAAGGGTGTTACGGTTTTGCGACAAAGGGTAAATACGATCGCCAAAAGCGCCAGCGCGGCCGCCCCCAAAAGAAATACACGGTTTTTCCACATGCTTATCCCCACCTTTTCCCCACCAGCCTATGCGCGGCGTCGCGTGAATATGCATCATATATGCATGAATATTCACGTTCCTTCCCACAGATGGGGAAAACCGGCGGCATTTGCGCAGAAATCCACCGCTGTGGGTGTATACACTGCATGGATGGGTGCATATCCACAGCAAAAGGGGAGATATCCACATTATCCACATAGTTATCCACCGAAAAAAGTGGGAAAAGTACCGATTTTCCTGAATTTTTCATTTTAACGGTGGAAAACCGCTGTGGATAGTGAAAGTTATCCCCACTTTGTTGTCCAAGTTATCCACAACTTTTCCCCGTAAATTATCCCTAAAGTGTGGATAAAGTGTAACTTTCTCGCAATAAAGCACTGCATAAATGCACAAAAATGTTTCAACTGTTTTGCCAATGCCCGCGGCGGTTCCCAAAAGGGGACGGGGAACGAGGGGAGGGGGACGAAGGGGGGACGTTACTTTCTTCAGGGAAGAAAGTAACAAAGAACCTGTGTGTGACGTGAAAGTCAGTTGAATTAAAATGGGAGGCGGCACTGCCGCCCCGCCCCCGCGGCAGGGAAAATTCTGCGTGCCCGGATCGGCGCAAGCGCCATCCGTCCACTTGAATGTTTCCCCTTCGGTCTGGCTTCGCCAGCCCTGCGCCGATTAAAATCGGCGTGCCACGGGGGCGTGTTGAGTAGCTGCGGAACCTCTGCACAGCGATTGGTGATAGTTGAAAGGTGCACTCACCAAAAGGCTTCTCCTTGAGGAGAGGCTCCGCCGTAGGCGGTGGTGAGGTGTAGGCTGCGAAGCAGCCGTTATCAAAGCAATATAAGGATTACGCCGCTTCGGCGGCTACACCTCATTCGGCTCACTGCATTCGCCACCTTCTCCTCAAGGAGAAGGCTTTTTTTGTCGTGCGATTTTCAAGAAACTTGGCTTCTCTTCACAACGATCGCAATCAGCTAAGTCTAATTCCCGCACCCAATTACGCCCCGTAGCACGCTGATCGCAGATCAGCGCAGGGCTGGCGAAGCCAGACCATAGGGGAAAAATAAAGAATCGCTCGGGCGGAGTTTACTCCAGACCGAGCGATTCAAGTTTTTCCCTGCCACGGGGGGCGGCAGTGCCGCCTTCCAGTTTTATCAGCTTGACTTTCACGTCACACGCAGCCTTCTTTGGTACTTTCTTGGGCTCCAAGAAAGTACCGTAACCTCCCCGTCTCCTCGTCCCCCCTTACCGCTTCTCCACAACGCTGCCGCCCTTGTGGATGCAGTTGGCGGGGACGGTGCCGCGAACGCTGACCAGGGGGTATACCTGCGCGCCGCGGCCGATGACTGCGCCGGGGTTGAGCACCGCGCCGCAGCCGATCTCGGCGTAATCGCCCAGCATCGCGCCCAGCTTTTTCAGGCCGGTCTCCATGCGTTCGCTGCCGCGATGCACCACCACCGGCTGGCGATCGCCCTTGACATTGCTGGTAACGGCTCCCGCGCCCATGTGCGCTCGGTAGCCCAGCACGCTGTCGCCCACATAGTTGTAGTGCGGCACCTGCACGTTGTCAAAGAGGATCACGTTTTTCAGCTCCGTGCTGTTGCCCACCACCGCGTCGCGGCCAATGAGCGCGCTGCCGCGGATGTAGGCGCAGTGGCGCACCTCCGCGCCGTGATCGATGATGATGCACTCGCCCAGGCACGCCGTGGGCGCAACCACCGCGTCGCGCGCAATCCATACCGTGGGCGAAGGATGCAAGAATTCGCTGATGGGCAGCGTTTCGCCCAGCGCCAGAATAAAAGGCTTGATGCGCGGCAGCACCTCGTGCGGATACTCGCACTTTTCCAATAGCTCCGCCGCGCGCGTATGCGTTAAATCAAACAGATCGCTGACCTTGTACAGCATTTTTATCCCTCCACTGCCATGCCGCTGTCGCGCAGCGCCGCCGCCACGCTGTCCGCCGCGCGCTGCGCCATATCACCATCCTCGGCCTCGCACATCACGCGCAGCACGGGCTCAGTGCCGCTCTTGCGCAGCAGAATGCGCCCCTGCGTGCCCAGCCCGGCGCGCGCGGCCTCCAGCGCCGCCACTACCTGCGGATGCGCGGCCGCCGCGGCCTTGTCCGCCACGCGCACGTTGATCAGCACCTGCGGGTAGCTGACCATGCCCGCGTGCAGCTCGGACAGCGGGCGCTTTTGCGCCAGCATGGCCTGCATCACCTTGATGGCCGTCAGCAGGCCGTCGCCGGTGGTGGCGTACTTGGCAAAGATGATGTGCCCGCTCTGCTCGCCGCCCAGCGGGTCGCCGCGCTGCTGAATGCGCTCGTACACGTATTTATCGCCCACGTCGGTCTGCTCGTAGCCGATGCCCAGCGCGTCCAGCGCGCGGTACAGCCCCATATTGCTCATGATGGTGGTCACCACGTGCCCCGCGCCCAGCAGCCCCTGCTTTTGCAGGAAGGCGGCGTATAAATACAGGATGCGGTCGCCATCCACCGCCTGGCCGCGCTCGTCCACGGCGATGCAGCGATCCGCGTCGCCGTCAAAGGCAAAGCCCACGTCCAGCCCATGCTCGATGACCAGGCGCTGCAAATTTTCAATGTGCGTGGAGCCGCAGTTCACGTTGATGTTTTCGCCGTTGGGCGTATTGCCCACCACCGTCACCTCGGCGCCCAGGGCCTTGAACACGCTCTCGGCCAGCTGCCAGGTGGAGCCATTGGCGCAGTCCAGGCCCACGCGCAGACCCTTATAGGAGTGCGTAGCCAGCGAGATCAGGTAGCCGATATAGCGATTGCGCCCGGCGGCGTGATCCACCACGCGGCCGATGCGCTCGCGCGTGGCCAGCGGCGCGGACGCGCCCGCATCCAGAAACGCCTCGGCGCGCTCGATCACCGCGTCCTCCATCTTTTCGCCCTGGGCGTTGACAAGCTTGAGCCCGTTATCCCAATAGGGATTGTGGCTGGCGCTGATCATCACGCCGCAGTCAAAGCCCTCGGTGCGGGCCACATAGGACACGCTGGGCGTGGGGGTGACGTGCAGAAGATACGCATCCGCGCCGGCGGAGGTAAGCCCTGCGCACAGCGCATCCTCCAGCATATAGCCGGAGGCGCGGGTATCCTTGCCGATGACCACGCGCGCGCGGCGCGCCTGGCTGCCATAAAAGGAGCCTAAAAACTGCCCCAGCTGGAAGGCGTGCATGGCGGTAAGCTCGCGGTTGGCTTCGCCGCGGAAGCCGTCGGTGCCAAAGTATTTGCCCATTCTGTCCTCCTTTTTCATCACACAAAAGTAAAAAATGGCCGCTAAAAGGCTTTTGTTCTTTTAGCGGCAAGGCTTTTTGCGGTTGTATTATAGCATGGACGCGGCGTCATCGTCAATATAGACGGTGCAGTCGGGATGCAGCTGCAGGATGGAGGCGGGCACGCTGTTATCAATGCGGCCCTCGATCATGCCCTTGACGGCCTGGGCCTTGTTCTTGCCAAAGGCCATCAGGATGATCCTGCGGGACTGCATCACGGTCTTGATGCCCATGGACACAGCCTTTTCGGGCACCTCGTCAATGGAATTGAAGAAGCGCTTATTGGCCTGGCGGGTCGCGTCGGTCAGGGGCACGATGTGCGTAACTGCGTCCCAGGGCGTGCCGGGCTCGTTAAAGCCGATATGGCCGTTGGGGCCGATGCCCAGCAGCTGCAGATCCACGCCGCCGGCCTGCTTGATTTCATCGTCGTAGTGCGCCGCCATCTCGTCCGTCACGCCAACGCCGCAGGGCACGTGCGTGCGGGTCTTGTCAATATCCACCAGGTTGAACAGGTGGCTGTCCATGAAGTAGCGGTAGCTCTGGGGATGGGAGCCATCCAGGCCCACATACTCGTCCAGGTTATAGGTGGTTACATCCTTGAAGGAGAGCTTGCCCGCCTTGCACAGGGCAACCAACTCTTCATAGAGCATTTCGGGCGTGGAGCCCGTGGCCAGGCCAAGGACGCAGTGCGGATTTTCACCCAGCAGCTTGCGGTATTCCTCCGCCGCCATGCGCGCACAGTTGCGCTGGGTATCCCGGATAATTTTCATGCTTAACACCTCTATGATATGCTGCCGCGCAGCAAATTATGACCGCTTTCATGGTACGCAATTTGGCGCGAAATGTCAAGCCTTTTTCGGGAGATAGGGGGACGAAGGAACGAGGGAAACGTTACTTTCTTCAGGGAAGAAAGTAACAAAGAATCTGTGTGTGACGTGAAAGCTGCTTGAATAAAACTGGGAGTGGCCCTGGCCACCCGCCCCCCGTGGCAGGGAAAATTCTGCGTGCCCGGATCGGCGCAAGCGCCATCCGTTCCCTTGAATATTTCCCCTATGGTCTGGCTTCGCTAGCCCGCGCCGATTGCATCGGCGTGCCACGGGGCGGGGCGGCAGGTGGCAAGGGCCACTCCCAGTTTTATTAATTTGACTTTTTCGTCTACAACGCAGCCTTCTTTGGTACTTTCTTGGGCTCCAAGAAAGTACCGTAACCCCTTATACCTCCACCGGCACAAGCGTCCGGCGGCGCAGGCTGTACAGCCCGCCAAACCGCACCGGCAGGCCGGTGATCTCGCGCAGGGCGCGGGCGTACCAGCGCAGCTGATCGCCGTACATCGCAGGCAGCTCCTCGGCGGGGCAGCGGTCGGTCTTGTAATCCACCAGCACCCACGCGCCGTTTTCGAGGAAGCATAGATCGATCACGCCCTGCACCAGCAGATCGCCATCCCGCAGGCAGAAACCCCACTCGCGCTGCACGCGCGGGCTGGCCAGCATCCGCGCGCCCATATCGCTGCGCAAAAAGGCCAGGATGTCGCCGGGATCGATGGCCGCCAGCTCCTCCGCCGTCAGCACGCCGCGACGCGACAGCGCAGCAAGCTGCGCGTTCACTGCTGCCGGCAAAGCCTCCGCGCCGCGCAGCAGGGACAAATCAAGCGCTCCCAGCGCCTTGTGCGCCGCCGTGCCGCGATCGGCCGCCGATAGCTGCGTTCCAGCCAAAAACGGCGGAAGTTCAGGCGGCATCGTATCCAAATGCAGCGCTTTTCGCTTGCTTTCGGGCGTTTCCTCGGTATCCTCCGTCCAGACCGCGCCGCGCAGAAGTGCCGTCACGCTGGTCTTTTGCAGCTGCGATTGCCGCGGCGGACGCGCCATCTGCGCGCAGAAATCGGCAGAAGGCGGCTCGGACAAATCCGGAATGAAAAATTTTTCCTCTTGCGGTAAGCGCTGACTGAACTCCGCGCTGCCATGATAGCGCAGATCCCACAGGCTGCCATTGGCCGCCGTGAACAGCGTGTCGCGCCCCGTCCGCAGCCCCTCGCCCACAGCCTGCACCACCCAATCCAGCATGCAGCGCGCGCAGCCCGCCGCGTAATCGCCCTCGGGCATATCGCGCATCTCGGCCACGCCCTGCATGCTGCGCGGCGAGGACAGCAGGATCAGCCGCTCCCGCGCGCGGGTCATGCCCACGTACAGCAGCCGCGCTTCCTCCGCCTTGATCTGCCGCGCCTGCTTGCAGGCCAGCGCCCGCCCAGCCACCGTGTGCCCGGTCACGCGGCGCTCGGCGTCCACGCGCTTGAGGGCCAGGCCAGCCTGCGCGTCGGTGCGCAGCAGCTCCCCGTCCGAGGGCATGCGGAAATTGCGCGCCAGCTCCATCAGGATGACCAGCGGAAACTCCAGCCCCTTGGATTTGTGCAGCGTCATGATGCGCACCACATCGTCGTTTTCGCCCAATTCGCGCGCCGCGCCCGCATCGCCCGTGCGGTTGGCCAGATCGCTGACGGACAGAAAATCATGCAGCGAAGCCCGCGCGCCGTCTGCCTGCGCGCGCTCGCACAGCAGGCGCAGATTGGCCTGCCGCGCCGCGCCATCCCGCTGCGCCCCGGCCAGGGCGTATAGCCCGGACTGCGACAGGATGCGCCACAGCAGCCGGTCGGTGGGCAGATGCTGCGCCCAGAAGCGCCATGTATCCAGCCGTTCGCAGGCTGCGCGCACATCCTCCTCCTGCTCCCGCAGGGCGAAAAACACCTGATAGAAGGGCTTTTGCCGCGTATCATCGCGCAGGCGGATCTCGGCCAGCCGCGCGCTGGTGAAGCCAAAGCACGGGCAGCGCAGGGCGCTGAGCAGCGGCACATCCTGATAGGGGTTGTCCAGCACGCGCAGCACGTTCATCACATCCCGCACCTCGGGCAGGTCAAAATACTGCGCGTCGGCGTCGCTGTAGGCAGGCACGCCCTCGCTGGCCAGAATCTTGGCAATCAGCGGCGCGCGGCCGCTGGCGGAGCGCAGCAGGATCACGCAATCCCGATAGCGCAGGGCGCGCTCGCCGTTCTTATCCCGGATGGGATGGCCCACCTGCTCGCGGATCAGCCGCGCGGCCAGCTGCGCCTCGTACATCCAGCCCTTGCGCGCCTCGCCCGCATCGTCGCCCTCCTCCTGCGCGTCCGGCGCGGGCTCCTGGGTATCGTCGTTGATGATATGCAGCTGCACGGCAGGGTCGCCCGTGCTTTCCAGCCCCGCGTGCAGGGCCGCGTCGTCGTCATAGGCAATCTCGGTAGCGCCGCGGCGCATGGCGCGGGCAAACACGCAGTTGACGGCAGCCAGGATATTGCCGCGCGAACGGAAATTGCGGCTCAGCAGGATGCGGCGCGAAACGGCCTTCTTTTCGCTGCCAAACTGCTCATATTTGCTCAAAAACAGCGTGGGATCGGCCAGCCGGAAGCGATAAATGGACTGCTTGACGTCACCCACCATGAACAGACGGTTGTTTTCATTGTGCACGCGGCGGACGATGGCCTCCTCGATGGCCGACACATCCTGATACTCATCGACAAAGATCGCATCGTAGCCCTCGGCCACGCTCTGCCGCACCTGCGCGTCATCCAGCGCCTTGAGGGCCAAATGCTCCAAATCGCCATAATCCAGCAGGTTTTTCTCCTGCTTGTACTGCGCATAGCGCGCATCCATGGCCTGCACCAGGCCGATCAGCGCGCGCAGAGCGGGCAGGGTGGCGGCCACCTCGGCGCGTGCCTGATCGATATCGGCGGGCACCATGGCGCGCGCCTGCTTGGCCAGCTCCTTCATGCGGTCACGCAGGGAGGTAAAGCGATCGGCCAGCGCGGGGTCAAAATCCGCGTTCTTGGGCGCGCGTGCCTTGACGGCAAAGCGCAATTCGCCCGCAGGCAGGGTATCCTGCCGCAGCGCATCGCGCAAAGCGGCCAGCAGCGCCTGATCGGCCTGCGCGGTGGGAAGCAGATGCACGGGCGCGCCGGGCAGCTCCAGCAGGCGCAGGCATTGATCGTTCAGCTGCTCCGCGCCCTCCAGGCACAGCAGCGCTTCCTTGCGCAGGATCAGCAGGAAGGGCGCAAGCCCGGCCCCGGCGGGATCGGCCATGTGCTGGCTCAGCCACGCTTCCGGATCGGCCTGCGCGCGCAGGAAGGTGTATAGCTGACGCGCCATTTCGACGATCTGCGCATCCTGGTACTGGCTGGTCAGCGCCTGCGCGTCGGGGAAATCGGACTGGCACAGCTCCTCCACGCTTTCATCCAGCGCACGCTGCAAAAGCGGCTCCAGCGCGGTATTCTCGCCCACCTTGGCCATGGGATCGACATCCGCCGCCTGAAAATGCTGGCGAATGACGCGATGGCAAAACACATGCAGCGTGCTGATCTGCGCGCGGCGCGCCAGCAGCATTTGCCGGCGCAGATGCGCGTTGCCCGCCGCCTCCGCATCCAGCGCGGCGATCAGGCGTTCGCGCAGCTCCGCCGCCGCAGCACGGGTGAAGGTGATAATCAGCAGGCGGTTGATCTGCCCGCCCTCGCGCAGCAATTGCAGCACATGCTCCACCAGCACGGCCGTCTTGCCGCTGCCTGCCGCTGCGCTGACCAGCAGCTCGCTGTTGCGCGCGTCGATGGCCTCCCGCTGCGCCTGCGTCCATTGCGGCATGATGATCCCCCCTTGATGTTTCACGTGAAACAATTTCGTATCTATACTTTACCACAATGTTTCACGTGAAACAATAGTTTCGTGAAGCGTGAAATGAATATCAGGGGAGGGCACGGCAGAGCAGCGACATGCGCGGTGCGAGGAGCAGCCGTCAGGCTGCTTCCTTTGTCATTTTCTGGCCGTGAGCCGCAGGCTCACAAGAAAATGACGTTCCCGATACAAGTCTGCTTTAGCTGACTTGCATCGGCAGGCTGTCGAAAAAGTTTTTTCGACAGCCTGGGCTTCTCCTTGAGGAGAAGCTGTCAGCGAGAGCTGACTGATGAGGTGTAGCCGCCGCCGCGTTATCCTTTATAAATACTTTGCCAACGGTTACTTCGTAGCCTACACCTCACCACCGCCTACGGCGGAGCCTCTCCTCAAGGAGAAGCCTTTTGGTGGCCATTCTGTCCAACTATCATTAGACGCTGCGCTTGTTCGCCACACCCAACTACACCCCCCGTGGCACGCTGATCGCAGATCAGCGCAGGGCGTGCGCAGCACGACCGAAGGGGAAAAATGAAGAATCGCCCGGTTGGAGTTTACTCCGAACCGAGCGATTTGAGTTTTTCCCTGCCACGGGGGCGGGTGGCCAGGTGGCCAGGGCCACTCCCAGCTTAATTCAATTGACTTTTACGTCACACGCAGGTTCTTTGTTACTTTCTTCCCTGAAGAAAGTAACGTTCCCACCGTTCCCCCGTACTCCCCTTACTTGTACTCCGGCAGCCAGCCCTTGTGAGCCTCGATCATGTCGTCGCACAGGGAAACGATGTCGTCGATGGACAGCTCGCTCTGCAGATGCGGATCCATCAGTGCGGCCTGATAAATGTAATCCTTCTTCAGGGTCTTGGCCGCCTCAATAGTCAGCAGCTGCACGTTGATGTTGGTGCGGTTCAGCGCCGCGCACTGCTCCGGCAGATCGCCCACAAAGGTCGGGGTCACGCCGCTCTTGTCCACAATGCAGGGCACCTCGACGCAGGCGTTCTGCGGCAGGTTGGTGATCAGGCCCGTGTTGATCACGTTGCCGCCGATCTTGTAGGGCTGGTTGGTTTCCATGGCCTCCATGATGTGGCAGGCGTATTCCTTGCTGCGCTCGTGGGTCAGCTTGTCATTCTGGGTCAGCTCCACGCGCAGGGTGGCCCAATTTTCCTCATGCTTGATGCAGCGGCGCGGATACTCATCCAGCGGGATGTTGAAGCGCTCGATCAGCTCCGGATACTTGTCCTTGATAAAATACGGCGTGTATTCAGCATTATGCTCGCTGGATTCGGTCACATAGTAGCCAAAGCGCTTCATCAGCTCATAGCGCACCATATCGTCATGCTTCTCGGTGCGCGCGGCCGCGCGGCGCTTGATTTCGGGATACAGATCGTTGCCCTGCGGATCGCGGATCTCCAGCAGCCAGGCCTGATGGTTGATGCCGGCGATCTTCCACTGATAGGTATCGTCATAGGGCATATCCAGCCCCTTGAGCAGGTGGCTGGCGCACACCTGCACGCTGTGGCACAGACCCACCGTCTTGATGGGGGTGTAGCGCTGCATATAGCCGGTCAGCATAGCCATGGGGTTGGTGTAGTTGAGGAACCAGGCGTTGGGGCACACCTCGGCCATATCGTCGGCAAAGTCCTGCATCACGGGGATGGTGCGCAGGGCGCGGAAGATGCCGCCGATGCCCAGGGTGTCGGCGATGGTCTGGCGCAGGCCGTACTTCTTGGGCACTTCAAAGTCCGTCACCGTGCAGGGGCGGTACAGGCCCACCTGAATGGCGTTGACCACGTAATTGGCACCGCGCAGGGCCTCCTTGCGGTTTTCCACGCCCAGGTAGGTCTTGATGGTGGCCTTGTTGCCCAGGTTCCTGTTGATGGCGTCCAGCATGCGCTTGCTGTCGTCCATGCGGTCCGCGTCGATATCGTAGAGGGCAATCTCGCTGTTTTCCATGATCGGGGACGTCATGCAGTCGCCTAGCACGTTCTTGGCAAACACGCTGGAGCCGGCGCCCATGAATGTAATCTTAGGCATATATTTCCTCCATGATGCGTAGTATCGGTTGCAACATCAAGCATAGTATAGTAAAATAAATGGGGAATCGCAATATCTGCGCGTTGCAGATTATTATCTCTATATTGCATCGTGAAGGAGCGGCATTTATGGATCTGACCGTCATCAACTGCGGCGAGGAGCGCTGCGCGCCTGGACACAGCTACGGCCCGGCGGTGCGCAAGGGGTACTTGTTTCATTATATTATCAGCGGCAGCGGGGTTTTCTTTGCGGGCGGGCGGCGGCACGCGCTGCACGCCGGGCAGGGATTTTTGATTTATCCCGGTCAGGTAACCACCTATACGGCGGACGCGGAGCATCCGTGGCACTATGTATGGCTGGGCTTTCGCGGCGAGGAGGCGGCGGCGCTGATTGCCGCGACGGGTATCACCGAGGCCGCGCCGTACTTTACCACGCGGTCGGGCGCGGCGGTGACGGCGTGCATCCGCCAGATATACCGCGACATTGCGGGGCTTAGCAACAGCGCGGCGGGCGCGCTGGCAGCGGCGGGCGGCGTGCTGCGGTTTATCGCGCTGATCAGCCCGGCGGACGCGCGGCCGGTAAGCGCGGCGGTGACGTACTACGAAAAGGCGATGTGGTACATCCGCGCGCACCTGGAAAACGGCGTGACGGTGGAGCAGGTGGCGGACTTTGTGGGGCTGAGCCGCTCGCAGCTGTTCCGCGCCTGCAAGGAGGCGGCGGGGCAATCGCCCAACGCGGTCATTGCGCACGCGCGCGCGTCCATGGCGCGGGGCATGCTGAGCAATTCGGCCCTGACGCTGACGCAGATCGCCCTCTCCTGCGGCTATGCCAACGCGGCGCACTTTTGCACGGCTTTTCGCCGGGACTGCGGCCTGACGCCGACGGAGTATCGCCGCGGCCGCCAGGAAGCCGCCGACCCGGGCCGGAGGGTATGACGGAGGGGACGAGGGAGACGAAGGAGACGAGAAGGTTACGGTACTTTCTTGGAGCCATAGCGCCGCCGCAGGCGGCTGAGGGCGCGCAATTTTGTAAATTGCCGCCCGAAACCCGCGCTTGCCGTAAGGCAGTAG
>SFIM01000012.1 GCA_004556155.1 Clostridiales bacterium | reverse complement strand
CTATGCGAAAAACTCTTCCTCTTTCCTTTCTGCTGTTCACATCAGATGCATCGCTATTTGGCTGGCTGTTTTGGCTTGATCTCAGGTAGACACTGTCTACAAGTGGAGAGAGTATATCCTGGATGAAGCAGACTTCTTTATGGAGCTTGTTGTCCATTGCGAAGAAGCTGAGATTTTGCCCGAAGGCACATTTTTGGAACGAGCCTGCAAGAAAATTGACGCTGAGCTTCGCGAGACAATGCGGAAAGTCTACAAGCTTTATAGTCCGTACCGTAACCTGTACCTGGATAAATGCTACGGTGAAAGCAAGCGCCCCCTTTGGGAGTGGATGAATTTCAGCAAATACAAGGAATAACAAAACGGCATGCTGATTGTTTGAGCATGCCGTGGTTATTTGTTGTAATCGCCTAAAGCAGCTTATTTCAGCAGCAGCGGCATATAGACGCCGCCTTGGACGCTGCGGGCGATGAAGGCTACGAAGCGGCCCGTTTTAGTATCATACCAATCGGAGAAGGGGACGCGGGTGGGGGTATTGCGCAGGTAATACGCCAGCGGGGCGATCATCTGGCGGAATACAGCGGGATCCTGCGCCATGGAAGCGCACCATACAGTCCAGTCGGACTTGGTGTAATCCGCCCGGGAATCCAGCGGCAGGCCAAATTCGTTGATCAGCGGCAGATAGCTTTCGGTTTCGGCACTGTAGAATTCCTTGGGCAGCAGTTCCAGACCCAGCACCAGATCCCATACCAGGTTATACTTCATGCTCCAGCCGTTGCCGTCAAAGGTGAGGGCAGTATTGCGTTCGCCACGGGCGCGCTCCAGCCAGTTTGCCGCCATGACATGGGCGCGGTCATTCCACTTCTGCGCTTCTTCATGGCGTCCAATGCGCTTCATCATGCGGCTGTAGCAGGCGATTCCCACGATGGCCTTGGCGGCCAGATTGATATTGCGGTTCAGATGGCCGGCAAAGTCATCCGTGCAAAGCTGCTCGCCAGGATCCTCGCCAAATTCATCCAGATAACGCACCCACTTGGCCAGCAGGGGCAGGCAGGATTCAACCAGCTTGGGAGACGCGCCAAAGGAAATGGCGGATTCCAGCATGATCAGCATGTTGCCGCATTCTTCCACAGGCATCTGATAGCTGAAGTCGTACACGTTGGTGCCGGCCGGATACAGATAGAAGGGCGGGTACATATAGCCGTTTGCGCAGCGCTGGCGGGCGGCGTACACCTGGCCGATGGCATGGGGATAACGTCCCACATCATGGGGGGCAAAGTCAAATTCCCACACAGGCAGCTGGGAAAAGTGAATCACCGGCCGGCACAGCGCGTTTACCAGCTCGGGACAATACTTCAGAAACAGCGGAATGGAAGGATAGCTTACATCCACCGTGCCGATGCAGCCGTTGGAGTCGTTTTCCTTGGACAGGAAAGCCATCTCTCCGTCTGGCGTGGCGATCAGCTTGTGAGCGCCGAAGGTGTGGCGCCAGGCGGCGCAGGCAATCAACCTGTAATCCTCGCCGCCGATGGCCGTGGCTTCGTCCATTACCTTTGCGTCCAGCTTGCGGCAGGCTTCCTGCAGCTTATCATGGCGGGAATCCAGCTCCATCAAAGCGTCGATGATGCTCTTGCCATTCCGCATATACCAGCAGCGGCACAGAGCACCAAAGTAGTTGATAGAAGCTACGTCGTCATAGCCCAGAAGGATCGTAGCGCAAGAAGGCGCAGCGGTGACGGTGCTTTCCAGCGTAAAGGACAGATGATTGCCCCGACGCTCTACGCAGCCCTGGCGCGAAGCCATATACAGATAGCCCCAGTCGATGGTGATGTGATCGCCGGAATGCCCCAGTATCTTCTGCTGTTCCTGGCCGGTATAGGCGATGTGCAAGCCATTGCAATCGTAGCTGCTGCCGCTCATTGCCGGAGGCACTTCGCCCTCGTAGCACAGCCGATCGGAAGCGAGAAAATCCAGAGATACCTGATGGGCTTTGCCGTCCGTGCTGCACAGCGACAGATCCACATAGGTAACGGGCGCCGACAGCATATCCAGATCGTCCGGAAGCGCGGGAGCCCAGAAGCGAACATCCAGCTGAACGCCGACGGCAAGCAGCGTGCTGCTTGTCTGCGTGGGCGTTACCTGGACAGACAGGGTTTCTGCGGCGGGATTTGAGGCCGCGCCCAGCCAGTGAAAGCGCTTGCCGTCAACGGTGATACCGCCGCGCAAGGGCTTTACGGCGCCCGCCCAATGGGTAGTGTTTGTGTCCGTCAGGGTGTCGCCAGGCATCCAAATAGAAAAATAGGGGTCGTTGACAATTAGAGGCAGAGCTGGCAGGCGATCCATCATGAAGTGTAATCTCCTTTTTCATTTGCAGAACAGGTGAAGCGCTGTTTTGCGAATTCTGATAAGTTTAGTATAGCAACACGAGTGAATCGGTGTCAATATATAATGTGCGGCATTTTAGATTTAAGGCAAAAAATGCTTGACACTATGCGCGTTCGTTAGTATAATAAAAAGGCTGTTTGCGGCAGTTTGTCGCAAAGAGAAAAGGTCATGATAAGCGCGATTTTCGCGTAACGTCATAAAAAGGAGAGAAGAAACATGTTCCGTACGTATCAGCCCAAAAAGCGCCAGCGCAGCAAGGTGCATGGTTTCCGTGCCCGCATGTCCACCAAGAACGGCCGCCGCGTTCTCGCCGCCCGCCGTCGTCGTGGCCGCAAGGAACTGACCGTGTAATCCTCTGGTCACGCTTTTGGGCGTGATCGACCGACGAAGCATGGCTCAACCCGCCCCGGTGCCTGCCATCGTGCATCTCCGGGGCGGGTTTTCCATACCGTTGCATAAGGGCAGGCATTGCTGTGCAAAAAGCGTACCGCATCCGCAAGAACGGACAGTTTCATTATGTTTTCCGCAAAGGCAAAAGTATGGGTACCCATCTTTTGTCTCTGGTTTACGTGCGCGCAGGCAAGCTGCAGGTGGGCTTTGCGGTGAACAAAAAGGTGGGACACGCCGTTGTGCGCAACCGCGTAAAACGCAGGCTGCGCGAGTGCTTCCGTCAGCAAATTCCGTCCCTTAAAAACGGCTTCTATGTGTTTGTGGCCCGTCCAGAGGCCGCAGACGCTACCTACTGGCAGCTGGAACAGGCGATGCGAAGCCTGCTGAAAAGGCATGGGCTGTATCGTGATGCGTAATGCACGGGACTGGGGTGAGCAGCAGTGATGAAGCGAGCCATGCTTGCATCTTTGCGCTTCTATAAGCGGCGTATCAGTCCGCTCCTGCCGCCCGCGTGCAAATATACGCCCACCTGTTCCGAATATGCCATGCAGGCCGTGGAGCGCTATGGCGCGGTCTACGGCGGATACCTGGCGGCCAGGCGGCTGCTGCGCTGCCACCCCTTTGCCAAGGGGGGCTATGATCCCGTTCCCGAGCGAGTGGATACCATCATCAGGAAGGACGAGAATTGATCGATGAATACGTTTTTTGTCACGGTATGGCTGCGCGAGATCCTGCAGTGGATCTACGGGCTGGTCCATAATTACGGCATCGCCGTCATCATCTTTACCGTGCTGATCCGCACGGTGCTGACCCCCTTTGAAGTAAAATCCCGCAAGGGCATGCGCAAAATGAGCGAGATTCAGCCCAAGCTCAATAAGCTGCAGCAAAAGTATGGCGACGATAAGCAGCGCCTGCAGCAAAAACAGGCTGAGCTGATGAAGAAAGAACACTACAACCCCATGAGCGGCTGCCTGCCCATGCTGCTGCAGTGGCCCATCCTGTTCTGCATGTTCTACGCCATGCGCGATATCGCCAATATGGAGCTGATCGAGCAGGCCTTCGCCTTCCTGAAGGGCGAAACCCCTGTGTATGAGAGTTTCCTGTGGATCAAGAACGTGTTCATGGCGGATTCCCCCTTTAAGACCATCGCGCCCGACGCCAGCGCCATGATCAGCATCGGCATGAATACCTGGGATCATATGCTCAAAACGGTATCCGAGGCCGACCTGGCCACGATGCTGCAGCATATCCGCGCTGCCGTGCCTGCGGCGGCGGAGCTGAGCGCCTCTGAAATCTTCAACTTCACCAGCAACGCGGCGCTGCAAACCACCATCAACACCTACCTGCTGCCCACCATGCAGCAGATGCCTACCTACATTGCCCAGACGGCCGCTGTGCCCGGCTGGAAGAATGTAAGCGTCCTGCTCTTCTCCTTCACCCTCTATAAGGATTTCAACGGCCTGCTGATCCTGCCCATTCTGTCGGGCGTGACCCAGTGGCTGATGACCAAGCTGAATCCCGCCATGCAGGATCAGGCCAATCAGCAGCAGAACAACCAGCAGAACGGCAGCATGAACGCCTTTATGAAGTACTTCTTCCCGATCTTCTCGGTATTCATCTGCTTGAGCAGCAACGCCGGTTTCGCCCTGTACTGGGTAACCATCAACATGTTTGCCACCGCGCAGTCGATTTGGATCAACAGGTATCTGGAAAAGAAGGACGCAAGGGAAAAAGCGCTGACCGAGGGAGAGGGGAACGTTAAATAATGAGCAAATCCTATGAAGCTACCGGCAAAACCCGTGAAGAAGCGATTGACGCCGGCCTGGAAGCCCTGGGCCTGACGATTGGCGAAGTAAACGTAGACGTAGTGGAAGAAGGCAGCAAGGGTCTGTTCGGCCTGTTTGGCAGCCGTCCCTGGCGCGTGCGCCTGACCGTGATTGAGCAAAGTAGCGTGCTGGATACCCATTCGCTGTTTGCCGATTCCCTGGAGGAAAAGAAGCCCGCTCCTAAAAAGCAGCCTGCCCGCAAGCCCCAGGCGGAAGCGCCTGCCAAGCCCGCGCAGGAAAAGCCTGCCCAGCCTAAGCCTGTTGAAAAGAAGCCTGCCGCCCCCAAGAAGGCCGCTGAAAAGCCCGCGCAGGACGATGCGCCAAAGGCCGAGCAGCCCGAAGCGCCTAAGAAGCCTGCCCGCAAGCCCGCCGAAAAGAAGCCCCGTCCGCAGCAGCCCCAGGAGCCCAAGAAGCCCGTGGAGCCTGCCGAGCAGGCCGATCCTGAAACGGCTGCCGGCCGCGCGCAGACCTTCCTGCAGGAGCTGACCCAGCTGATGGGCGTGCAGGTGTCCGTGGCCGTCAATACCGATGAAGAGGGTAACGTGCGCGTCAATATGATGGGCGATGAGCAGGGCGTGCTGATTGGCCGCCGCGGCGAAACCCTGGATGCTTTGCAATACTTAACCAGCCTGCAGGTGAACAAGGGCCGCGGCGAATACACCCGCGTCACCCTGGATACGGAGGGCTACCGCGCCCGCCGCGAGGAGGCGCTGATCCGCCTGGCCAACCGCATGGCTAACCGCGCTGTCAAGACGGGCCGCCGTGTATCGCTGGAGCCTATGAATCCCTATGAGCGCCGCATCCTGCACTCTGCCCTGCAAGGCAACGATGCTGTGACCACCCATTCTGAGGGTGAAGAACCCAACCGTCATGTGGTGATCACCATCAATAAACCCCAGCGCCCCAAGAAGGCCGCCGCCTCCAAGGCGCAGCCTGCCGAGGAAGCCAAGGCTGAAATCCCTGTGGTAGAGGAAACTGCCACCGAAGCGGTGGCTGTGGAAGCTCCCGTGCAGGAGAGCCAGCCCGAAGCCTAAATCCATCATAAAACAGACCGCCGTCCATCGCATTGCTGCGAAGGCCGGCGGTTTTTCCTTATCCTTTTTACTTTACGCTGAAGCTGTACACCGTCTGCGTCTCGTAGGGCGTGTTGGCGCGCAGCACAACGCTGGGGAAGGCGGCGTGGTGGATTGCGTCGGGATGATGCTGGGTTTCCAGCGCCAGGCCAGCATGGCAGCCATAATGCGTGCCCTGGTGACCGGAAAAATCCATATGCTGGCCGGAATACACCTGCACGCACGGCTCGGTGGAGCGCAGGTGCATCACGCGGCCGCTTTGCGGATCATACAGCGAGCCGAAGCAGCGCATGCCGCTGCCTGCCACGGTAAAGTTGAAATCATAGCCATTTTTTGCCACCATCATGGGATACTCGCTGCCGCGGGCAAACCCCTCGCCCAGGCGCAGCCCGGAGCGGAAATCTACCGGCAGGCCGTCCACGGGCAAATCGTGGCCGGTGGGGATCAGCGCGTCGTCCGTCTCGGTAATGAAAGGCGCGTTCAGCGTCAAAATCTGCTGCTCGATATTGCCTTGACCGGCCAGATTGAAATAGGAATGGTTGGTCAGGTTGCACAGGGTATCCTGATCGCACACGGCGCTGTAGCAAATGCTCAGGTCGTTTTCATGCGACCAGCCAATGCTCACCGTCACCCGCAGCGTGCCGGGAAAGCCCTCCTCGCCGTCCGCGCTGGTATAGGTAAAGGTGACCATATTAGCCGCCTCGCCCTCGTGCGGCTCGGCATGCCAAAGCTGGCGGTCAAAGGCGTTATGCCCGCCGTGCAGGCAGTTGGGGCCTTCGTTTGCATCCACATGATAGTCCTTGCCGCTCAGGGTAAAGGCGGAGCCGGCGATGCGGTTGCCTACGCGGCCAATGGTCGCGCCGATATAGTTATCCTGGCGGATATAATCGGCGGCGCTGTCAAAGCCCAGCGCCACATCGGCCAGGTTGCCCGTGCGATCAGGCACACGCACAGCCACGATGCGCGCGCCATAATCGGTCAGGCACAGCTGCGCGCCGGAAGGATTGGTCAGGGTAAAAAGCGCGGCGGCGCGGCCATCGGGCAGCGCGCCAAAGGAAGAAATCGAAATGCTCATGTGTATACCTCCTGATAGAGGATGAATAGAATATGCATGGATTGCGCAGGCTAAGAGTATCAATTGCGGGAGGCAAAAAGATGGAAGCCAAACTGCGCAAATCCTTGATACCGGTGCTTGTGGCACTGATGCTGATGATGCTTTGCTGCGAAGGGCTGCCGCGCGCGCAGCAGACGCTTGCTGAGGATATCCTGCTGGGGCAGCGGGATGGCTATGCGCTGTATGCCCTGGCCGACGCCCCGCAGGGCGAGGAGCGATTCTTTGACAGCGATACGCTGTATCAGGGTGAGCTTTTGTATGTTTCGCCCGGCCATCCGCTGGATTCCCAGCGCACGCACCAGCAGGCGCGCAATGTGCGTCACATGGTGGGGCTGTATATCCCTGCGGCCGAAACGGTAACGCTGTCGGAGGCGACCATCTATGCCCTGTGCGAGCTGGCGGAGGATAATCCGCTGCTGAGCACCTGGATTACCGAGGGCATGCGTTCGCCTGAGGCACAGCGGCTGCTGCAAAGCCAAACCTTTGAAAGCTATCGCGCCACGATGCCGCTGGCGCAGGCCATGAGCCGGGCCATTGCCGATGTGCCCGACGGCGGATGCAGTGAGCATCAGCTGGCTGCGTGCTTTGACGTGCGCCTGGGCGGGGAGATGGATTGGTCGCAGTCTGATCCGTTGCTGCGCACGGAGGATGGTCGCTGGTTGGCAGAAAATGCCTGGCATTACGGTGTGATTCGCCGCTATCCGCCCGATCAGCCCGAGGCCGCTGGGTGGGACAGCGAGCGGCTGCATTTCCGCTATGTGGGCAAGGCACATGCCGCGGCCATGCATGCGGCAGGCTACTGCCTGGAGAAATACCTACAGGCCCTGCACCGCTATGGCGCGCTGCGGCTGGATGGGCCGCAAGGAAAGCCATGCTATATCCTGTGCGCCCAGATGATGAAAAACGGCGCGGCGTTCGTGCTGCCAGATGGGTACGAAGCCGCGCCGAGCGCTGATAATCTGGGGTATGCCGTGTGTGTGCTGACGGGGAATCAGGATTCGGCGGGGTGACTTAACTGAGTCACCAGCGCGTCGAAATCCTCCGTCTGCGCAAGCAGATCGGCCATGCGCTGCTGCGCCTGAACCAGATCGTCCTGGGCAATGGCGGCGCGCAGGGCGGCGGCGGCCTTCTGCGAATCCTCGCTCTGCATAAGATCTGCCTTGCGGGTGAGACTGCGGCGCAGATTGATCGTGCCGTCGGCGTTCAGATACAGTTCCATATTAGCCGTGCCGCGGAATTCATCGGCAATGGCTGCATCCAGCGGGCTGCCGGTATCGGCGGTCAGCACGGCGATGATGGTCAGGCTGCCGCCCTCGCGCAGGACACGGGCCGCGCCAAAGAGGTGGCGGGGCTTGGCCAGCGCGTTGGCAGCCAGGCCGCCGGGCAGCATGCGCGCCGCTTGCGGCGCGCTTTCATTATAGGCGCGGCACAGGTTGGTCAGGTTGTCGATAAAGACAATTACGTCCTTCTTCTGCTCGGCCAGGCGCATGGCACGCTCCAGCACCATTTCGGCGCAGCGGGTCTGGCTGTCCAGAGGTTCGTCAAAGCCCACGGCTACTACCTCGCCCGGCAGCTGTGCGCGGGCGGCGGTGATATCCTCCGGGCGTTCGCCCAGCAGCAGGGTCATCAGCGGCATGCGGGGATGCTGCGCGCGAATGGCTGATGCGATGGACTGCATTAACTCCGTCTTGCCGCTGTGCGGGGGCGCGACAATCAGCGCACGCTGGCCAAGGCCGATGGGGCACAAGAGATCCATCGTGCGCAGCAGGCCGTTTTGCGGGTTTTTCTTGGAAAGCAGCAGCTGCTTGGTGGGATAGGTAGCCGTCAGGGCATCGAAAGCAGGGCGCTCAGCCGTGTCGTCCGGATCGATGCCGTTGATCTCGGTGATGTAGAGCAGCGCGCCGAAACGATCGTTTTCACGCTGGGGACGCACCTTGCCCGTGATGGAATCGCCGTTACGCAGGTGGAAACGGCGGATCTGCGCGTTGGATACGTAGATATCCCCGCGGCCGGGCAGATAATTATGCACGCGCAGGAAGCCATAGCCCTCGGGATGGATTTCCAGAATGCCGCTGCCGTCGGTCACCTCGCCAGCGCTGAGCATATCGGGCAGACCGGCGGGTGCGGCGGGATCGCGCGGCTGCATGGGCGTGCGCGCGCGGTAATCGTTGCCATAGGCAGGCTGATTGTACGCGGGCTGATTATAGGCAGGCTGGCCATAGACGGGGCGCTGATCCTGCGGCGCGTATTGCGGCTGGGGGCGAACGTCGCCGCGATAGCCGGGCGCAGGCGCATCGGGGGCAGGAGCGTCCGTCTGCGCAGCCTCGGGGCCAAAGCGCGAAACTGTGGACGCGGGACGCTGCATTGTCCGCTGCTGGCCATAGGGCGAAGCGGCGGGATGCTGCTGCGTGAAGCCCGCGCCAGGGCGCTGAGCGAAGGTACTGTTATTCTGCTGCTGATAATTGCGCGGATTATGCCAGGCGCGCACGCCTTCCAGCGAGAACACCGGCTTGTTGGTGCCGGGAATATTGCCGCGGTTGACCGTAGGCTGGCCAGGATTGCTGGCTTGCGGCGCAGGCTGCGCGGGCCGCGGCGCGGGGCGCGCGGCAGGGGGAAGAGGGGCGGAGCCGCCCATGGTGCTGCGATTAAAAGGCACGTTGGGCGTAAGCACCGGTGTATCGTCGTCATCGGATACGATGGAGGCCACGCGGCGGATAATGGGCGTGGCGGGCTGTTCCGCCTCGGCGGCGGCGTCCTCTTCGGGCTTGACCAGGGCGGCGCAAAGGCGCTCCACAATGCCTTGCTTGGAAATGCCTGCGCTGAGAGTAACGCCATTTTCACGGGCAACTTTGCGCAGTTCAACCACGGTCATGGCTTCAAAGGCTTCCTTGCTATACAATGTGTGTTCCTCCTTGAGTTCCTGACAATAATAATATGTTTAAGCGTCTTTAGCGGGACGAAGCAGCACCAGCACGTCGCGGTTGACGGCCTGCTCGACCCAGTGCTCAAAGTTGTCGTACAGCGGTGCGCCGGCGATTTCAAAGCTGGCTTTTTGCGCGATATCGGCAAAGCGATCGCGCCGCAGGGTGTAGGTGTTAAAGGCGACGGCGGCTGCGCAGCCGGGAAGCAGCGCCTGATACCAGGCGGGCAGGGCACGCTCCAATAATTGCTCCAGCGAGCTTATGCGGCGACCTTCCGTTGGGGCGTGCTGCACGCCGTAGGGCAGATCGGCGGCCAGGGCGTGCACGCGCTGCTTGCGCAATAACTGCCCGCACTGGGATGTATCGGCCTGGATCATCGTCATCGTCAGCGCGCCAGTATCGGTCTGCACGGTAAACTGCGTGCCGGGGGCGTTTTTGCCGCCCGGCAGGGTCATGCCCGCGCGGGTCATGCTGTGCTTGACGCGGTGATATTGCAACCACTTCTGCGTAAAGGCAATGCCTTCGCTCAGCTCCCGGCGGGATTCCTCCACACCCACGGCGTGCATGCCGCGCGTCAGCGCGCAGTACAGCGTGGTGCCGCGGCCGCAAATGGGATCCAGCACCCTGGGGTGCGGCTGCTGCCATACCCCGCCGGCGGACAGGGCCAGATTGATCAGCAGGTGGGTAAAGGCTGCGTTGGTTTTGCCCTTATACTTGAGAATATCGGGCATATCGCCGGGCAGGCAGGGAATGGCCGGCGGATCAAGCGGCCGCAAAAGATCGCCTTCCAGCGCGGCGGTCATATACAGGGCGGAATGCCCATGCACAAACGCGGCCTGCGCGGGGGTGAGGGGATCGGCCTCAAAGCATAAAAATGGCGCGCCGCCCAGCGTGCAGGGGGTAATCTGCGCGTCAACCCCGCATGCGGAGAGCATGCAGGCCAATTCCTTTTGTGACAGTGAGATCAAAGAATCCTGATAGCGAGCGTTGGCATGTGAGCGTAATTGATAGGCGTATCGCATGAGTTCCCTTCCTATGCATAAATCTGCCTTACTCTCAGTATATCATGTTTGAACCCCAGAATCAAGAGAAAGGCAAAAAATTGGGTCGTTTCGAGCAAACAATCGTCCCTTTTTTGCGCAGAATGAATGAGCAGGCATATTGTATGGCGGCTTTGAATACGATGAATGCAGAAACGGAGGGAGCAGGAAATGAGTGTGCGCATGAAAAAGGAGCTTATCGAGGGCGGCATGCAGCTGCGGGCCGTGCCTCAGCAATTTGCCGTGGAGGCCGAGGCGGCGCTGCCCGGCGGGCTGCGGGATGAGGTGCGTCTGTTTTATACCGAGGCGCAGGCCGAGCCTGCCCAGGCCGAGGCCGTGGGCAATCGGCTGACGGTCAGCGGCAGGGTGAATTTTCGCGCCCTGTACGCCCAGGGAGATCTGACGCGCGTGCGCTGCGCCGAGGGCAGCGGCGATTTTTCCCGCGTCCTGACCATCACGCCCGGCGAGGGCAGCGCGGCCTATACGCCTCATTGCGAGATTACCAGCGCGACCGCGCGGGTGTTTAATGGGCGCTTGCTGCTGCGTGCGGAGATAAACGTGACGGCGCAGGCGGACGCGGCGCGGCAGGTGAACGCGGTGACGCAGGTGGAGGAGGACGGCGCGCAGGTGCTGTCCCAAACACTGGAGCTGCAGCAGTGCGTGGGCGGGGGCGAGAGCAGCGGGCTGATACGCGGCGAGTTTGAGCTGGCTCCGGCCCTGCAGGTGGAGGAAGCCCTGTTTGCGGGCGCGGACGCGCGGGTGGAGGATATCATTGGCGGCGCGGACGGCCGCGCGACGGTGACTGGCACGATTGATCTGACGGTGTGCCATGCCTCGCGCATGCCGGGACGGCCGCTGGTATACACCCAGCATAGCATGCCCTTTGAGCAGACGGTGACGCTCAGCGGCGAGATGGGCGACGCGCTGTCGGCCAGCGCGCAGACGACGGACGCCGCTGTGGCTCTGGAAGGCAAGGAGGATGAGCGCATCCTGCGTGCCGAGGTAAGCCTGAAGGTGGGCGTGCAGGCTTTGCGTGAGCAACGGCAGAGCGTGGTGGCCGATGTGTTTGCCAGCGCGGGCGATCAGCTGATTCCCTCGGGCGAGCGCATTGCTTATCGCAGCGCCTCCGTCAATGAGCAAACGGCCGAAAGCGGGCGGTTGCAGATGATCCTGCCCGAGGGCACGCCGCGCATCAAAACCGTGCTGGCGGCCTTTGTGCAGCCTGTGCTGGTAGGGGCAAGCGCCCAGGGCGGCAAGCTCAACGCCGATATGCTGCTGCGCGCTACGCTGATCTACATGACTGAGGACAGCGGCATTCCCGTGGCCTATACGGCCGAGGAACCCGCGCGCATGGCCTTTGCTGCCGATGCGCAGCCCGAGGATGTGCTGACGCTGTCCGCCCTGCGGGTGGAGCCCTCCGCCGTGGCCGGGGATCGGGCTGAAATCCGCTATGTGATTTCCCTGCGCGCGGAGGGCACGCGCTACGGGCAGGCGTTTGTTGTTACCGAGGTGGCGCAGGAGCCTGCCCCGGCGGCGGAAAGCGTGCTTGCGATGTACCGCACGCAGCCCGACGAGCGGCTTTGGGATGTGATGAAGCGCTATCGTCTGCCCCGCGAGAGCCTGTTGGCGCTCAATGAGCAGCTGACGGCGGACGAGGAGGAAACGCTGCCCGAGGGCACCTGCGTGATTGCCTACAAGCGATAAAACAGCAGCCCAAACAGCAGCGCAAGCAGACCGGCGGCAGCGTGCAGCCGGTCTGCTTTTTGTATGCGCAGCAGCAGCGAGCCCTGCAGCAGCAGGGCCGTCAGGCGGATAAGCAGGCGCAGCGCCGCGGCCATCCAGGGCGAGATGGAAGGCAGCAGAGAGAAGATCAGCTTGGATTCTGCCAGGCTGATGCCAACGGAGATCCCTGCCGCGCACAGCGCGCGCCCGGCCGCATAGGCAAAGCCGCTGCGGGCCTTGCTCCAGCCCCTTTGCGGCGTAGCGCCCGCGCATAAAAGGGGCGTGCACAGGCATTGTGCCAACACGCCCCACATTGCGCCGATCACGGCCAACGGGCATGCGAAAGCGGCGCACAGTAGCGTGCGCCGCAGCATGCGGGCGGTGCGCTCCACCGCCTTAGCCCTTGTACAGGCTCATGCCGTCCGCCAGGGTATCCGCGTTGGTCTTGACGGTGGTATAGGGGCTGCCGGACTGCAGCATCTGATACAGCGAGGCAATCTCGCTGAAGGCCGTCGGATCATCCGTGACCGCTACGGACTGGATGGCCGGGTTGACGGCCTTGGCGCGATCCAGCACCATACCGCGGATGCGGTCGTCCAGTTCGCCCTGATAGGAGCTGTCATAGGTAACGCCCACCAGCGCCATGTTGCCAATGGCCACGGCGGTGGCGGTGTCGATCTCGGTCAGCTTTTCCACCGCGTCGCGCAGCTCTTTTGACGCGGTCAGCGCATCGTCAGCGGTTGTAATCTGCTGCGCATCGCTGCCCAGCACGCCGTCCATGTTATTGGTGGCGGAGGGCATGTTGGTCACGTTCGGGCTGGTCATGGGGGTGGTCATGCCCACGCTGGGCGAGGGCTGGGTGTCCGCGTTGCTGGCGCAGCCGGTCAGCAGCAAGGTTAGCGTCAGGCAAAGCAGCGCAAGAAAAACCGTTCTTTTCAAAGAAAATCGCCTCCTCGCGCCTATTGTGCGCGGGGAGACGATTCTTTATCAAAGGAATTTTTTATTCGTTATAGAAGGTGTTTCCGCCGATAAACTCGCGCAGGATGGACAGCGGCGGGATTTCCTGCATCGCGTCGTCGGGCGCGGGCAGGAAGTAGTTGAGAATCTTGATCAGCCGGTTGGCGCGGAAGTAATCCGGCTCGTCGGGCGTGATGCGCTGCAGCATATCGTAGGCATAGCGGCGCAGCACGGGCAATTCATAGTGCAGCGCGGTGTTGAACACGATATCCGCCTGCTCCTGATAGGGGAAAATCCACTTTTCCTCGCCCCGGCGCACGCTGTCCCACATGGCCAGCGTCTTTTCCGGCGTGGTGCCGCGGAACTGATAATCGCGCACGATGCGGCGCAGCAGCCGCGCGTCGGTGGTGCGGATGCGGTTATGATCGTCCAGATTCAGGCACGTCAGCTCAGACAGGTAGAACTTGCAGATTTCGCCCGGCTCAAAGCCCTTGTGCAATTCGGGATTCAGACCGTGGATGCCCTCGATAATCAGCATCTGATCATGGCTGATGCGCAGCGGAATGGACTTTTCCTTGCGCATGCCGGTGGCAAAGTCATACTCGGGCAGCTGGGCGGTTTTGCCATCCAGCAGGTCGCGGATGCAGTGCCGGAACAGCTCGATATCCAGCGCGTACAGCGATTCCAGGTCGGGCTTGCCGTGCTCATCCAGGGGCACGTCCGGGCGGTTCAGATAGAAGTTATCCATCGAAATCAGCACCGGGTGCATGCCCAGCACGCGCAGGTGAATCTTGAGCCGGTTGGCCGTGGTGGTCTTGCCGCTGCTGGAGGGCCCGGCCAGGAAGATGGCGCGCGCGTCCATGCGCAGGATATCCTCGGCAATTTCGGCCAGGGATTTATCGTGCAGCGCTTCGTTGACGCGGATAAACTCGCGCAGCTGGCCGCTGGCGATCAGGTCGTTCAGGTCGGCCGCGTTGCTGCACCCCAGAATTTGGCACCAGTAGTTGGATTCAAAGAAGGTGGACATGTGCTTGGGCCGGGAAACATAGGGTGCGGGGACGGCGGGGTCGTTTGGCGCGGGCATTTGCAGGATGAGCCCCGGCGGATAATACCGGAGGGAGAATACCGGCACGTCGCCCGTGCCGGGCAGCATGGCGCCGTAAAAATACTCGGCCAGGCCGCCGCACTCATAAATATTGAAGTAATCGTAGGGACGGTAGGACAGCAGCGCCGCCTTATCCGTCCAGCCGAGCCGGGTAAAGTAATCGATGGCCTGCTGGCGCGACCAGCGGCTGCGCTTGAAGGGCAGGTTGGCGGCCACGATCTCGCGCATGGTATCCTCGATCAGCTTGGCGTCGCCCTGCACCACGCGGCGGCCTACCAATTGCAGGTACATGCCAAAGCCGATGGAATGCTCGATGCGCACGCGCACATCGGGATAGCAGCGGTGCACGGCCAGCAGCAGGATAAAGCGCAGCGAGCGCTCATAGATGCGGCGGCCCTCCTCATCCTGAAAGGTGATGGGGCGCAGCGTGGTATCCTGGGTCAGGCGGCTGCCCAGCTCCAGCACACGGCCTTCGCAGAAAGCGCCCAGGGGCTTGTCATGGCTTTCAGGCAGCAGGCGGGCAAGCGCCTGCGCCACGGTGACGGGTTGGTCGAAGGTGATATGCTGCTGATTGCATTCGATGGTAGGCAATGCTTACGCCTCCTTTTCTGCCTCCTCGCGCGCCTGCTGGGCAGCGAGCTTGTTCTGCCACTGCAGGAGCTTGGTGGAAATATAGGCGGGGTTTTGCTCCTCGCTCAGGGCGCAGGTGCGCACCATGACGCGGCGGTTGTTTTCGCCCTTTTGGAACTTGATGCGCACCATGAACAGGCCGTGATCTGCGCACACGCACAGCGCCTGCTGCGCGCCGTCGGACAATACGACATAGCCGGCCTTTAGCTCCTGCCTGCGGCCGCACACCGGGCAGGGCGGGGTGATTGCGTGCTTGCCGTGCATGGCGTCCGACACGCGGCCCACGCGGATGGTATCGCACTTTTCCTGCCGGCGGGAGCGTTCCTCGTGGGTCAGCTTGCGCGCGGTCTGCGAAAAGCGCAGCACATCCTGCGGCTGCGGGCATTTTTGGAACACCAATGCGGTATAGTATGCGTCGTTGAGCGCGTTATGAAAGGGATGATCGGCCTCGGGCTCGATGCCAAAGTGCTCCATGGCGGATTTCAACCCCGCGCGGTTCTTGGTATCGCCGGTCAGCTCGCCATAGAGCCGTTGCAGGTCGTACATTTGCGGGAACGGCTCAGAATAGACGAAGAAATCCAGGTTTTGCTGGAATACCGACACGTCGTCACAGCCCCAGGTGAGCAGCGCGCAGTCCCTGCCGCACCAGGAATGGAAGCGCTGCGCGGCCTCGCAGAACTGCGGCGCGTCGCACAGCTGATCCTGGCTGATGCCGGTGATGCGCTTGATGCGCGGATGCAGCTTGACATAGTGGGTGGGCTGAATCAGCTGGTTGAAGGTGTCGATGATCTCCAGCCTGTCGTTCAGCTTGATCGCGCCGATCTGAATCATTTCAAACAGCAGCTTGCCGCCCACGGATTTATAGGCGGAGCTATTGTAGGAGAGCGGTTGGTTCCATTCCAGATCCAAGATGATGTAATCCATGCGAAGATGATCCTTCCGATGGTAGATTTTGCAAGTATGTAAAAGCACGAGGAGAACGTTGAGGGCTGTTTGCTCTCAAGCTCCCAACCAGAGGCTACGCCTCTGGACACCAGCGCGCAATGCCGGGGACAGCAGCCAAGCAGCGGGGTTCTGCGAGAAAAGCGAGGGGACGAACAAGTATGTGCAGAGGGACGGCGGCAGAAAAGGGGAACGTTGAGGGCTGTTTGCCCTCAAGCTCCCAACCAGAGGCTACGCCTCTGGACACCAGCGCGCAATGCCGGGGACAGCAGCCAAGCAGCGGGCTTCTGCGAGGCACAAAAAGCAAGCCGGGGAGTGTGTATAGGCGGCAGCCCTGAGCGCAAAGCGCTCAGGCGCACGGGCAACATGGTTGCCCGTGGTGTTTTTCAGAATAATCGCAGTCGGGAAAACAAGTTTTCCCGCAGGTGATTGATTCTGAAAAACAGTAACCTGCCGCCGTAAAACAGCTCTCGTTTCCTATTGCTTATCATGCGCAGACAATTGCGCGATATCCTTTGCGTGGCATCGCGAACTGGGTGCAGGGACGATGTCCCTGCCCGCCGGAGGCCCTTCGTCCGTTTTCTTATTCCCGTTCGTATACCGCAGCGCTGTGCCCAGCCAGCGCGCCGGTGGAGAAAGCGATCTGCAGGTTGAAACCGCCCGTGAAAGCGTCCACATCCATCATCTCGCCGGCAAAGAATAGCCCATTCACTTTTTTGCTCATCATGGTGGCAGGCACAATCTCTCGTACCGATACGCCGCCGCAGGTGACGATCGCCTCGTCCATGCCCCGCGTGCCGGTAACGGTTAAGGGCAGGGATTGCAGCGCGGATACAATTTGTGCGCGCTCAGCCGCCGTGATCTGCGCAGGCTGCTTGATGGCGCTTACCCCACATAGCGCGGGGAAAACCTCCGCCAGGCGCGCGGGCAAAAGCGCAGGCAGGATGTTTTGCAGCTGCTTGCGCGGCGCGGCGGCAAACTCGCGCAGCAGGCGCGCGTCCAGCTGCTCCGGGGTCAGCGCGGGCTTCAGGTTCAGCGTTACCTGTACCTGCGGCCAGTCCGCCGTGGCCAGCACGCTGGATAGCGTAAGCACCAGCGGCCCGGAAACGCCGAAATGCGTGAAGAGCATTTCGCCCATCTCGCAATATTTTATTTTACCATGAACGGCCGCCGAAAGGCAAATGTTTTTGAGCGAAAGCCCCTGTAACTGCTTCACCCAGGGCTCCCTGACCTCCAGGGGCACCAGCGAGGGGCGCAGCGGCACGATGGTGTGCCCTGCTTCCTGCGCAAAGCGCAGACCGTCGCCCGTGGAACCGGTGACAGGATAGCTAACGCCGCCCGTGGCCAGCACAGCGCAGTCGCAGGGGATCACCCGCTCGCCCTGCGCGTCGCACACGCGCACGCCCGTTACGCGGCCTTCCTCAATCACCAGCCCCAGCGCTTCTACTTGCAGCTTGAGCGCCTGGCCGCGCAGCGCGTTCAAAAACGCGCGCGATACGTCGCTGGCGTGATCGCTGACCGGAAAGACGCGGTTGCCGCGCTCCACCTTGGTCGCGCATCCCAGCTCGTTCATCAGCCGCTGCAGATCGTCGGGCGAAAGAAATCTGAGCGCTGAATAGAGAAACCGCGGGTTGCGCGGCACATTGCGCAAAAACTCCTCGGTATCGCAGGCGTTGCACAGATTGCAGCGGCCCTTGCCGGTGATGTACAGCTTTTTGCCGAACTTTTCGTTTTTATCAATCATCGTCACCGCCGCGCCGGCACGCGCAGCAAACAGCGCGGCAGAAAGCCCCGCCGCGCCGCCGCCGATGACCACTACATGCTTATTTTCCTTCATTCATATAGACGCTGTATGCGTCCCACACCTCTTCCAGCTGCTTGAAGCGGGCGTTGAGCGCCTCGCGGTTTTGAATGCCCAGCGCCACAATCAGCGCGTTGATCACGCTCATGGGCGCGGCCATAGAATCCACAAAGGAGGCCATGTCTGTGCGCATGGACAGGCAGATGTCCGCCACCTCGTGCAGCGGGCTCATGGGGCCGTCCGTCAGGCCGATTACCTGTGCATGGCGCGAACGAGCAAAGCTCATGGCCTCGATGGTGCGGCTGGAATAGCGCGGGAAGCTGATGCCCAGCAGCACATCGCTGGCCTCGATGCGCGAAATAGCCTCAAACACATCCGTGCTTCCGGCGGCTACCACGCGCACATCGTCAAAAATATAGTGCAGATAGTATCCGGCAAACTGCGCCAGCGGCGCGGCTGAGCGCAGACCCAGAATGTAGATCCTGCGCGCGCCGGAGATGACCTGTACGGCCCGCAGAAAAGCGGCGTTGTCAATGCCATCGATGGTGGAGCGGATGTTCTGCATGTCCGCCTTCAGGACGGTGGAGAGCACCTCCTCCTGGCTGATATCGGAGGACATTTCAAATCGCTGCGTGGCGGTCAGGCGATGACGTACCAGCTCCTGCAGGGCCTGCTGAAGCTCGGGGTAGCCTTCGTAGCCCAGCGCTACGGCAAAGCGTACCACCGTGCTTTCGCTTACGTTTACCATTTCGCCAAGCTTTGCGGCGGTCATAAACACGGCCTTGTCATAATGCTGCAATATGTATTCAGCGATACGGCGGTGGCTTTTGCTTAGGCGGCTGCCGCTGAGATTGAGCCGCTGAATCATATCCTGCGTATTTTGCATCACGTTACCTCATAAAAATAAAATTTTAGGGAAACGAACGACCTCATTATACAGCCGCGCGGCTGCAAATGCAAGATCAGATGCATAAATCCTGCAATTTTGCGGCGCAGGCTGCGTTTTCATCGGTCAGCGTGCCCATAAAGGTGCAGGTGATGTGGCCCTCGTTCAGCAGCGCCATATCGGTTCCGGGTTTGTGCGGCTCGATCTTCAGCCCGCTTTCCAGCCAGAAGTATACATCGCCATGGGGACTGACGCGGCGCTCATAGCTGTCCAGATAATAGGCGTCGCTCAGCGGGGCGATGCGCAGGGGCTTTAGCTGCTCCACCGGCAGGGCGGGGGCGTTCAGGTTAATCAGGCACAGGCGCGGCAGCGCGTCGCCCTGATAGCGCTCGGCAATACGCACGGCCAGGCGTGCCAGATGCAGCCGCATGGCCTCGTCCGCGTGGGGCATGATGGAAACGGCCATGGCGGGGATATTGAGCATCCGCGCTTCGCGCGCGGCGGATACCGTGCCGCTGTAGTATACGGCTGTGCCTGCGTTTTCGCCGTTGTTGATGCCCGAGAAGGCGAAATCAAAGGGCTTGTCGGTCAGCATCTGGGCAATGCGCACGCAGTCCGCCGGGGTGCCGGCCACGCTGTACGCCTTGGCGTTGTCGCCCTCCCAGGGCACCTCGCGCATCATCAGCGGCGCAAAGAGCGTGATGTGATGGCTGACGGCGCTCTGCTGCGTCTGCGGCGCGCAGACGACCACGCTGTGGCCGCGCTCCAGGATGGCCTGGCTAAGGGCACGCAGGCCGATCGCCTGGATGCCATCGTCATTGGCAAGTAAAAAATGCATGGCTGTTTCCTTTCAATTCAGTCAAATCAAGGGGATACGGCCTTATTATACTTGATTTTTCGCAATCCGGCAAGGCTGGAATGCGCGCCGCATATGCTGTTGCAAGGGGGAATGAGCATGGAATATGTGCGCCTGACGGGAGAGGGCGGGGCCTTTGGCTGGCAAAGCGCGCAAGACGGCGTGTGGCGGCTGACGCTGGGCGGCTGCGCGGCAGGCGAATGCCTGGTGATTGGCGAAGCGGGCACGAGGAGGATTACGCCGGACGCAGGCGGGGCTTTTCGCGGGGATACGGCATGCGGACGCGCGCTGTGCGTGGCGGCGCTGCCCGAGGGCGCATTGCTTGCCTATGACGTACAGCGATTATCACGGCAGGAGGCGCGCATCCTGTGCCGGGAGCGCACGCGCCCCGCTGTGTCCGTGAAGCAGGAGCAGCCGGAGGCCTCGCCTGAACCCGCGCTGACTGAGCCTGTGCAAATAGAAGAGGCACTGCCTGAGATAGCGGAGCAGGCGATGAAAGAGGAAGCGAAGCCCGAAATTCACTATCGGGACGCGCCGCAAACGCCGCCTGTGGACGCCTTGCCTGTGCTGGAATGGCCGGGCACGGCGCAGAAGCTGCGCCCATATTTTGAAAAAAACCGCCCGCTGCGGCTGTTTGATTGGCCGCAGTGGCGGATGATACGCTGGCAGCATATGGGCGGCGCGCCCTGCTATGTGGGCGTGCGCGTGGGGGAACGGCGTGTAACAGCCGTGCTGTACGCCGTGCAGGCGCGCGGCGGCATGCTGCCGCCCAAGGGGCTGGCAGGCTACCGCTATCAGCGCGCGGCGGATGGGAAAGGCTATTGGACGCTGATTCAGGAGGTGTAGAGCCGCTCGCACACGCATACGGCCAGGCGGCACAGAAGCTCCGCGTTGGTGGGCTTGCCGCGCTCGGGGCTGATGCTTAGTCCAAACAGCGCGCTTTGCGATTGCAGGCTGCCGCGCAGCCAGGTGCTTTCCACGGCGCTGCGGATACGCCGCTCTACCGCGCCCTCGCTGCACTGCGCACGCTGCGCCAGCAGGGGATAAAGCCAGCCATGTGCCGGGGGCGCGGGCGGTGGAAAAGCGCTTAGCAGCGCCGCGCCATAGGCGATGGCGGCATAGCCGCGCAGGGTGCGGGGCATGCCCAGGGCGTCCAATAGCCGCTCGGCGCAGGATAAGCGATCAGGTATGGACGGTGCGGCGAGCCGACCATAGGGCAGGCACATCACATTGCGCACGTAGGCGGGCAGATCAGAAACGCTGGGCAGATCGACCGGAGCGTCTGTATCAAAGCAGGCCAGCACGCGCGGCGGGCAGGCAGGATTGGCGCGCAGGATGGATTCGCACAGGGCGGCTGGATGGCAGGCTGCGCTTTCCAGCACCAATACGTGCGGCTGCATACGCGCAATACGTTCAGGCAGGCTGCGCGCATCCGATACGATATCGCACACCATTACGCCCGGAACGTCCAGCGCGCGCAGCGCGGCCATAGGCGCGGAGGAAAAGAGCATCACGCGGATATTAAAATCAAAGGCTGGGGCGGAAATTGTTTGCATGGGAAAAATCATCCTTATTGCATGACAGGAACATCGGAAAACAGGCAAAACAACAGATCACTGGATGGGCTTTTGCCGTTGGCGCTGTACATGCCGTGCGCATACCTGAATTCGCGTCCTTCCACGCGGAAAATGCAGCAGGAATCACAGGCAAGATCAAGCGTGCTCTGCGCGCCGCCTTCGAAGGTGAGCGTAAGCAATCGTCTTCCAAAGGGGCATCCAGCCATCAGCGCGCCGACCTCCTGATGGGCGCTGAGCAGCGTGCGCAGTGTGGAAAGGCTAGCCTCATCGGTCAGCGTGCTGCGCTGCCATACGCCGGAGGCATCCAGCCAGCGCAGCTCTGCGCCCGTGATGGAGGGCAGCAGGGCGGGTGAAAAGGGCGTTTGCGGCGTATCCTGCGCGGCGATCCATAGCCGCTTGCCGCCATCGGCCAGCACGGTATAGCCGGCGGGCAGGCTGTCCAGGAGCGGCAGGCGCGCACCTGCGGGCAGACGCACACAGGGAGCGTCTTCGCCCTGCGCGGCAAAGGCGTTCGTGTCGGATTCCAATACCAGATAGGACGGCCATTGCAGCACATCGTCTGCACATACCCAGCCCAGTCGCTGACCGGCTACATTGTAGTAATCCAATCGATCATTTTGCGCTTGAGCGGTATAGAATGCTTGGCCAGCGGGCAGATGGGCAAGTACCTGATTGCCGGAGGAGGAAGCGTACAGCGGCAGATTGTCCGTCAATACGATGGCCTCGTGCGCGCTGATGCCGATCCCGGCAAAGTCGGGATCCACCTCGGGGCTATGAAGAATTTCCGCATGGGAAGCGGAGAAGAGCAGCAGCATGGACAGGAACAGAGCGGCGATGGCCTTCACAGAAAACACCTCCTTGATGCAATTGCTGCCTTTATTATCCATGACCGGCTGCATGTTGTCAAGGAGGGGAGATTTTTCAAAAAAATGATTTACATTTGCAATTTGTTCAAATACAGTTCATAAACGTTTGATATCATACAATTGCCGAAGGGAAGCTGCCGCACGATCGGTGGCCCGAACTTCTTTACATATCCAACAAGACACACTGTCCCGTCCAGACGCGGCTGAAACAGGCGCCGCGCGAGGGCGGGACAGACAATTTTGGGGCTGTGCGAATGCAGCGCGATGTGCTATACTTACCCCGTGGAGGAAAATGCGATGAATCAGAATGAAATTCGCGGAAACCTGGACACCGGGCTGCTCAAGATCATCGCCCTTGTGTGCATGATTATCGACCATGCGGGCGTGCGCCTGCTGGACAATGCCACCGAGTGGCGCTTGATCGGACGCATCGCCTTTCCACTGTATCTGTGGTGCATGGTGGTGGGCGCGTGCTATACACACAGTCCGGCCCGTTACCCGCTGCGGCTGCTGGCGGTGGGGCTGATATCGCAGCCCTGCTTTATGCTGGGGCTGAACCATGGCTGGAATCAATTGAACGTGTTTTTTACGCTTTTGCTGGGCTACCTGGGCATCTGGGGAATTCGGGAGAATCGCTACGGCAGCCGTATCTGGGCGCCGCTGCTGGCGCTGGCTGTGCCTTGCTTTGTCAGCATGGATTACGGCTGGCGCGGGGTGCTGCTGGCCATGCTGCTGTACGCAGCGCGCAAGAATCGCGGCGCGGTTGCGGCGGTTATGGTGGCCTTCTGTCTGTTCTGGGGGCAAGGCACGCGCGCGGTGCAGGATGTATTTGGGCTCAGCCTGCGCGGCGGGCTGTTTGAGCTGGACATTGTCAAGAACTTTTTGAAGCTGCAAACCCTGGCGCTGCTGGCTCTGCCGCTGATGCTGTGGCCGCGCACCAAGCGCACACCTTTTCCCAAGGTTGCGGCCTATGCGGCTTATCCGGGGCATTTGCTGATCCTGTGGGGTATTCAGCTGGCGCTGGGCGTAACCACGCTGCAGGATAGCCTGCGGCTGCTTATTCCGTAGATGTAGGCTGGAACACCCCAGCATGCCGCGCGGCGGCGCTCAACTGTGCGCGCACACGATCCAGGTTTTTATGGCTGGGCGGCGGCAGCGGACGCAAAACGGGCGCGGGGGTGGGGGGCTCTGCTGGGCGCTGCTGGGCGCGCGGCGGCTCCTTTTTGCTTTCTACAGCCTGAAAATCCAGCTGCTGGGCGCGAAATATGCGCCACTGTTCCTGCTGCTGGGAGAAGGACAGCTCTGAGAACGGCGATTTGCTGCGGTCGTTCTGATTCATGGCGATGGCTCCTTTCCTGCGGGTCTATCCCATGCTATGACGCATAAAACGCCCGCGTGCGTATGAAAAAAATACCTCCTGCGCATCCTGTGCACGGGAGGTATTTTTTATATGCTGTATTATTGGTTGGAGCGTATCCGTGCCCGTCGTCGCAAGGCGGCCGCGCTGCGGGAAATCCGCCGCAATGGCTGGCGCTGCCCCTGGCTGGGGGATGGGCGCAGGCGGCTGCGGTGGCGCGCATAGGGCGTTACCTGATAAACAGATCGTCGCGCAGGCGATACAGCGTGCAGCCGTGCAGCTTAAAGCAAACCGCGTCGATGAACCAATCGATGCTCTTGACGGCATTGTACTGCATATAGCCGTAGTGATAGCCGTTGACGGAGTCGTTTTTCATGTTGCTGTCGGTCCAGCGTACCTCGTTTGTGGCACGGTCGTAGTCCGCGATGAACAGCAGGCTGTGCGCGCCCTTGCCATAATAGTAATCGCCCGTCATCTGGAAGAAATCGCCAGCCTGCACGCTTTCCAGCACGGCGCGGCACAGGGCGCGGTTTTCTTCCTTGGTCTTATCGTTGTCATACTTAAACTGCCCGGCGATCTCAAAGGGACTGCCGTCCGCGGCGGTTTCAATGCGCCACTCGATGCCATAATCGTAGGGGGCGCAGTTCTTTTTGGAGTTGTTCAGCGGCATATGCAGCGGCAGGTCGGGATATTCCTTCATGGCGTAGGCATCCTTGAAGGTATCGAACATGCGCTTGACAAAGTTCTTGCAGATGCCGCGATCCCAGTCTTCCTTGGCGGGGGCGTGATAATAATAGGGATCTTTATAGTTCTTGGCGGCCAGGGCGAACATATCCTGAAACAGCTTATCGCGCGGAGAAAGGATACTGACCGTTTGCCGGCTTTCCATGGGATAGCCGAAAGCGTCTTGCTCGCCATAGCCTACCACCGTGACGGTAGCGCCGCTGGTATACTGCGGGGTATCGAAGGTGTAATCCAGCTCCGCACCGTCCATGGAGATGGTGGCGTTCTGCCCTTCGTATGTCAGCGTAACCTCCATGCGCAGCACATTTTTGCCGCTTGCCTGCACGCGCAGCTTGCCGCCCGCATCGTAGCTCTGCCCAGCCTGTGGGGTGATAAGCGTGACGTGCGGGGTGGGAACGATGGAATGATAGGAAAATTCCTCCTCGGCCTGCACGCACACAGGCAGGGCAAGCAGCAGAGCAAACAGAATAATCAGCGTGCGTTTCAAGGGCGGGTACCTCGCTTTCGGCAGATAACGCCTTCATGTTATCCCAAATGCCGCGCAAAGTAAAGGCTTTGGGCAAAAATTTGCAATTGGCGCGTCAGCCCAGCAGCTTGCGCAGGTATTCGCGGGCGTTTTCCAGGGCGGGCAGCGTTTCCTCGCGCCCCTCGAACTCTACCGACAGGTAGCCGTCATAGCCCGCATTTTGCAGGATGTGCACGCAGGCGCGCACGGGCACCACGCCGTGGCCTATCACCGTGCCGCGCAGATAATTGCCGCCGCGCGTGCCAAACCAGCCGCCAACGGGCACATCCTCCTGGCCGGATTTGTACAGAAAATCCTTTACATGCGCGTGCACGGCATAAGGCGCGGCGACGCCCACGGCATGGCGAGGTTCTTCATCGGCGCACAGGAAGTTGCCCATGTCCACCAGCCAGCCGTAGTTGGGGTGATCGACAGCGCGTATCAGGTATTCCACGCGGTCGCTATCCTGCATGATGCGGCCATGGTTTTCGGTGCAGGTGCGGATGCCCAGCGACTGCGCGTAATCCGCCACCTGACGAATGCCGGGCACTACGCGGGCTACGCCCTCGCGCCAATCGCGCAGCTCGCCTAACCTCCAGAACGCATCGTGCCGCAGCACCTTGGCACCCAGCAGCGCGGCGATATCCGCGCAGCGGCACACACGGGCAGGCTCGTCCTCCGGCGCGCCGCCGCGGCCGTTTAGAAAGTCCGCTGCCACGGTATAGGCGGGAATATCCAAGTCCAATGCTTCGCAATGCGCGCGCAGATGCTTGGCCAGACTTTCCACATTGTCCTCGCCCGGAGCGAAGGCTAAATCCAGATCGATAAACTCAATGCCGTCATAGCCCATATCGCGGGCATGCTGGCAGGCTTCAAAGTAGGTCATGCCGCGCTTGAGCAGCGTTTGGAAGCTGTAACTGCTGACACCGATTTTCATACGGATACTCCTTTCAGATCAGGCGGCTGTATAAAAATACAGGAAAATTGCTGCAATCAACACCATGATCAGGCCGATTACCAGCAAAAAGAACTGCGGCTTGCTGCGCTTGGCAGCCTGCTCGGCCTTGTATTCATAAAAGTGCTTATACTTGCGGCGATGATGAAAGGGCACTAATACGGAGAGATTCTTAAAGCCGTAGCTTAGAATATCGAAAAAACCTGTGGTAGACACCCAGATCATCGCGCCCAGGCCGGCAACCAGCATGCCCGACACGAAGAAACCGTCGCACAGCGCGGCCAGGTTGGCGGCCAGGGGCTGGCTGAAGCTGAAGCCGCGAATCTGCGCGAACAGCGCAGCCAGCAGCAGCGCGCAAGCCGTTGAAATCAGATATCGGCGGAGAGATTTTTTCTGTTCAGGGGCTTTTTTCTGATCCATAGATTTGTTCCCTCGGCTTAAAAATCCAGCCGCAGAAGGATATTCTGCGGCTGATGAAAATGATGATTACAGACCCATCTCGCGGCGATAGGCCATATATTCCGCGTCGTTGCAGTGTACAAAGTGACCGGGAGCAACTTCGCGCAGCGAGGGCTGATCCGTACCGTTGTAATCATGCGCGGACAGGGGATCATAGCGCATGCGGGTGCGCTTTTTCTCGCTGATGGGATCGGGCAGCGGGATGGCGGACAGCAGGCTCTTGGTGTAGGGGTGCAGGGGATGGGCAAACAGCTCGTCCGAGGAAGCCAGCTCTACCATTTTGCCAAAGTACATGACGCCGATACGATCGGAGAAGTACTTAACAACCGACAAATCGTGGGCGATGAACAGGATGGTCAAGCCAAGCTGCTCACGCAAATCATTAAGCAGGTTGATCACCTGCGCCTGGATGGATACGTCCAGGGCGCTGACGGGCTCGTCGGCGATCAGCAGGTCGGGATGCATGATGACCGAGCGCGCGATGCCGATGCGCTGCTTCTGGCCGCCGGAGAATTCATGCGGGTAGCGACCGGCATGCTCGCGGGTAAGCCCCACCAGCTCCAGAATTTCATAGACCTTCTGATCCAGGTATTCCTTATCGCGGATACCGTTGATGATCAACCCCTCGGAGATGATTTCCTTTACCGTCATGCGGGGGTTGAGGGAGGCGACAGGATCCTGGAAGATCATCTGGATCTTGGTGATCAGCTTGGTTTTCTTGGCGATGCGCAGATCCTCGCGGTACTTCTTCTTCAGCGCTTCGGTCTCCTCGGGGGTCTTGGCCTTTTTCAGATTCTCGGCATATTCGGCGTTCAGCTGCGCGACCAGCGTTTCCACATACTGATGGTCGGAGTGCTTATGATCGTACTTGGCCAGGTGAATCTGATTTTTATTCTCGGCGATGACCGCCTGCAGCTCGGCCTTGCGCTCGGGCGAGGCGGTTTTCATTTCAGCCTTGGCGGCCTTGATGGCCTCCACATAGGAGCGGGTGCCCGCGCAGATGCGCTGACCCTCAAAATAGATGCTGCCCGAGGTGATATCGTAGATTTTGATGATGGAACGGCCGGTGGTGGTTTTGCCGCAGCCGGATTCGCCCACCAGACCGAAGACCTCGCCGCGCTTGATATCAAAGCTGACGTCGTCTACCGCCTTGGTCGGGCCGAAATACTGGCACAGGTGCTCAACGCGCAGCAGGGTATCCTGCTGATTGATGGCGCTGCTCATTTATTCCACCTCCGCTTTCTTCATACGCTCGATGCGGGCGCTGATGATCTTGGGCATTTCCACCTTGGGCGCATCGGGATGCAGCAGCCAGGTGGCGGCGCTGTGGGTTTCGGATACCTTGAACATCGGGGGCTGCTGTTCAAAGTCAATCTTCATGGCGTACTTATTGCGGTCGGCAAAGGCGTCGCCCTGCGGGGGATAGATCATATTAGGCGGCGTGCCGGGAATAGACTCCAGCTTTTCCTTGGTGTCCAGATCGGGCATGGAGGAAAGAAGAGCCCAGGTGTAGGGATGGCGCGGATCATAGAAGATGTCATTGGCCGTGCCGTATTCCACAATCTTGCCCGCGTACATGACGGCGATGTTATCGGCCATGTTGGCCACAACGCCCAGGTCGTGGGTGATGAAGATGATGGACAGGTTGCGTTCGCGCTTAAGCTTGTTGATCAGCTCCAGAATCTGCGCCTGGATGGTGACGTCCAGGGCCGTGGTGGGCTCGTCGCAGATCAGGATATCGGGGTCGGCAGCCAGGGCGATGGCGATGACGATGCGCTGGCGCATGCCGCCGGAAAACTCGAAGGGATACTGATAATAGCGGGTGCGCGGCTCGTGGATGCCAACCTCCTCCATCAGGTGGATGGCGCGCTCCTTGGCCATGCTCTTGGTGATGCGGTAGACAGCCTGGGAGGCCTTCTCCTTGAAGAAATCCACCAGCGCGATGCCGCGGGCGTGGAGATCCACATGGGCGGAATTGGCCACATAGGCCTCGTAGCGCTCGATCAGGCGGTCGATGACCGTCAGGATATTGCCCTTCAGGTCGCTCAGATCGTATACGTTCTTGGGGATAACCTTCCATTCCACCGTTTTACCGCGGGCAATCAGGCTTTCGCGGCGGCGGGTCTGGCGGGCAAAGCGCGCTTCCTCGCGGGGATTATTGCGCATATGGTAGAAATATTGATCGATGGCGTGATCCAGGCTGGTGCCAAAGGCGTAGGCCGCGCTGTCCTTGATGACCTCCAGACGGTCGATGGAGGGCGCGATCTTGGCGGTCAGCTGCTTGCACAGCTGCTTGGCGGAAGCCTTGTCAAAGTCGCCCGAATAGAAATCATGCGCCTTTTTCAGCTCGGCCAGCACTTGCTTTTTGGCTTCCAGCGCGGTGCTGTAGGAGTGGGCGACGCCCTTTTCCTCCATGGCGACAAACTCCAGCATGAAGTTGTCGTCCAGATATTTCAGCATGTCCGCGTTGATCTTTTCGATGGGCTGCTCGCTCAGATCGGCGTTCGGGTTCTTATACAGGTAGAAGCCAATGCGGAAGAAATCCGGGCGGTTTTGCGCCACGATCTGCTGCAGCAGGGCGCGCAGCTCCTCCATGGCCTTGACGGCTGCGGCGGGGCGGGCTTCGCCATCCGTTTTGGCGGCGGAAAGCAGATTAGCGCGCGTGGACTGCAGCTGGGCCTGATAATGGTAGGTGAAATAGGGGTTTTCAATGCGCGGCAGCTTCTGCGCCAGCTCGTTCAGGCGGGCCTTGTAATCGATGTTCTGCTTTTTGCTGGCCTTGAACAGCAGATCCTCCAGGTTGGAGATCAGCTCGGTCGCCTCGGAATGGGCGGCGTTGTAGGCCTGCTCAAGCTTGGTGGCCTGGATGCTGAACTTATCGAAGGTAGCGCACATCTCATTGATGCGCGCGGCGTCCTTCGCGTCGCTGGCGGCTAGCATATGGGTTTTCAGCAGGCGCAGCATGTCGTTAAAGTCCTTGCGGGCTTCGCGACGGTTGGACTTGTTCTTCAGCAGCATGGCCTCGGTGATCTGCTTGCCAATTTTAACGATGGGGTTCAGCGAGGACAGCGGATCCTGGAAGATCATAGAGATCTTATCGCCGCGCAGCTTGTGCATTACGTCCTCGGGAACGCGCAGCAGATCCTTGCCGTCGTATAGAATCTCGCCGCCCTCCACAATGGCGTTGCCGGCCAGGATGCCGATAATCGCCTTGGAGGTGACGGATTTGCCCGAGCCGGACTCGCCCACGATGGCCAGCGTTTTGCCGCGTTCCAGGTCAAAGGAAATATCGCGCACTGCCTTCAGCGTGCCGTTGGTGGTGCGGAAGGCGACCTTCAGTCTTTTTACCTCAAGTATCTTATCCATACCTTAGTCCTCCACACCGCGCAGCGACGGGTTGAACGCGTCGCGCAGGCCATTGCCAAACAGGTTGAAGCAGATCATCAACAGCGACAGGATGAGCGCCGGATAGATCATCAAATGGGGGTAGTTGGTCCAGATGCTGCTGGCATCGGACAGCAGCGTGCCCAGGGAGGTGCTGCCGGCGGAGCCCAGCTTTACAATGCCCAGGTAGCTGAGCATGGATTCGGAGTTGATAACGCCCGGGATAACCAGCGCGCAGGAGGTGATGATGGTGCCCAGGGAGTTGGGGAAGATGTGCTTCCAGATGATGCGGGAATCGCGCGCGCCCAGCGTGCGGGCCGCCATGACGTATTCCTGATTCTTGAAGCGGTAGAACTGCGTTCTTACGCGCGCAGCCGTGCCGATCCAGCCCGTCAGCACAAAGGCAAACAGCAGGCTGGGCACCGCGCCCACCTTGGCGGCCAGGTGAATCTGGAACAATGTGGCCACGATGATGAAGGGCACGCCGGACAGAATATCGGAGATACGCTCCATGATCAGGTCGGTCAGGCCGCCGTAGTAGCCCTCGATCGCGCCGTAAACCGCGCCGATGATGAAGTTGATGAAGGATACACAGATAGCCACCAGCAGGCTCAGCTTGATGCCGCCGGCCATGCGCAGCGCCAGATCGTAGCCCTGGCTGTCGGTGCCTAGGATGTAGTTGGGCTCAAAGCCGTTCTTGTAGCGGTAGTAGTTGTAGTACAGCACGCGCACCTTGTACTGCGCGGTTTCAAAGTTGCCGCCGCCGGCGTATTCATAGTACACCAGGTTGCCCTCGGCGTCGCGCTTGTAGTTATCCTCAAGCACGGTATCGGGGGAGTAGGTCAGCTCCTCCGCCTTGCCCTTTTCGTTGATGCGCACGGGCACATTCTTCTTGGTCTTGTACCAGTTGTTCGCGTCCTTGGCGTCGGCGTTGTAGCTGTTATTCTCAACCAGGGGATAGAAAACGTGCAGGTTGTTATCCTTTTCCCACTGGACGATGCGCTGATACTCGGCCTGCTCCAGGCTCAGGTACATGAAGCCGACTTCCAGATAGGTATCGATCTTGCCGTTGAAGGTCAGGGTGATCTTCTTGCCGGCGCGTTTTTCAATGGGATCGCCGATCTTGAGCATGGGCTGGTAATAGCTTTCCAGACCTTCGCCCAGGGAGACGCTGCGGCCGTCGTAATCCTCCGCGCCCACGCCGATGGCGATGGCCTTGATAAGCCCCTTTTCGGAGAAGGTGCGGGTGGTGCCGCCGTCAAAGATGCCATAGGGGCGCAGCGCCAGGGCGCGCGGCGCCTTCTTGGCATAGTAGGAATCCATAAAGCGGGCGTTGTAGCGGGTGTTGAAAATAGGGGTGAGGAAAGCGAAAAGCACGATGCAGATGATGATGATCGTGGCCACCACGGAGGCATGGTTCTTGCGGAAGCGAATCCACGCATCCTTGAAATAGCCGATGGGCTTATCCTCAAACTTTTTATCGGCGATGCGCTCGCCGCTGTGTACAAATTCAAATTTTTCCGGGGGGATCTTCGCCGTGCCATTATACATTTCAGACATCTTATTTCTCCCCCATTCTGATTCTCGGATCGATGAAGCCGTAGCTGATATCCACCACGATACCGGCCAGCAGGCCGATAAAGGTGTAGAAAATGCCGTCCATCATAAATACGTCGTAGTCAAACAGACGGATGGACTTGATGTAGAGCTGACCTACGCCGGGAATGGAGAAGATCTGCTCAATGATCATGGAGCCGCCCAGAATGCCGATAAAGCTGGAAATCAGCATCGGCAGGATGGGCACCATGGCGTTTTTCATCGCGTGGCGAACGGTCGCCTGCGCGCGGCTAAGACCCTTGGTGCGGGCCAGCAGCATGTAATCGGAGGTCAGTGTTTCAGTCAGCTCCGCACGGGTGAAGCGGCAAAGACCTGCGATCTCGCCAAAGGACAGCGCCAGGATGGGCGCGATCATGGAATAGAACATCTTCCATGTCATCCACGAGCCGCCTGCGTCTGCCAGGGAATACACCTGCAGCGGCAGCCAGCCCAGCTTAAAATACAGAAAATACTGCACCAGGAAGGCGTAAACATAGCTGGGGATGGAAACAAACAGCATGACCATCGTGCTTATAAAGGAATCCTGCCACTTGTTTTTCTTGATAGCGGCAAAGATGCCCAGGCCAATGCCTACCGGAATGGAGAACAGCAGCGAATACAGGTTCACCAGCACCGTCGGCAGCAGACGGTCAATCAATACATCCCAGGCTGGCTGACGGAAGGCAATGTACCAAGAAGTGCCAAAGTCCCATTTGGTGACAATGTTCTTCAGGTAAATGCCGTATTGCACCATCAAAGGCTTGTTATAGCCCAGCGCTTCCCAACGGGACGCAATAGCGGCCGCCTGCACCTTATCGGTGGGCAGCTCACGGGGAAGCATTCTGACCAGCACGAATTCCATTGTTGTGATCACGAAAAGAACGAAGATCATCAACAGAATTCTTTTCAGGATGTATTTTGTCATGTCATCGTCTCCTTCTTCGGCTGTTTTTCTGGTGAAAAACCCCGCTGATTTGGTTCGACTGTCGTCCGAAGCTTACAGTGGGGGAAAAACAGCCGAAAACCACGGGGAACGGGGGATGCGAAATCCCCCGGTTCCCCATGGAAATGATGGTTCGCTATTCAATTTTGCAGGGAAAATTGAATTACTCGTAGCTCAGGGTGCCGCCCTCTTCAGCTACATACTCGTCCCATTCGGCGTCGGTGTAGTTGTAGGTCATCAGGCGCAGTTCGCCGAAGCCGTACATGATGTTGTACTCGTCGGTGTAGTAGTCCACCTGATAGCTCAGCAGGGAGGAAGTGGTGGTGCCGGCCAGCGGAATGCGGTAGTACTTCTGCAGGTACAGCTCCTCCATCTGAGCGGTGATGTACAGTTTGGTCTTGAAGTCAGCATCGGTGAACTTGCCGGTGCCGATCAGGGCGCCGGACCAATCCTTCCAGGACATGGTCACGTCCTCGCCGTTTACGTTCAGGGTCAGCATTTCGGTAGCGGGATCCCAGCAGCCGATTTCGTTGACGCTGTACTGGTCGGTATCGCAGTAGCACTGGAAGTTGCGGAAGGGATAGAAGGCAGCGCCGCCCCAGGCGCCGTAGCCGATGGCGTATTCGCCCTTGCCAACATCGCCGTAACGGTCGTTGATGTTGCCGACAGCCTCGAAGGTCAGGGTGCCGAAGCCAGTGCCTTCCAGCGCAGCGTTGAGCTGCTTGGTCAGGATTTCGCACTGCTTGTTATCGGTGGACTGGAGAGCGCCCTTGGCCCAGCCGATGCGGATGTAGATGGGATCGCCTTCCTTGTACAGACCGGCCTCCACCAGTTCCTTGCACGCGGTGGCGAACAGCTCCTTGGCCTCGGTCAGGTTGTAGCCGGTGATGGACTGATAGGCTTCCTTCAGGGTCGCGTAGGGAGTGCCCTCGCCGTACTTAACGCCGTAGAGGTTGCAGATGGCCTGCATGGCCTCGTCGGAGCCGCGGTAGGAGGAGGTAGGATCGTTGTACACATCGTAGTAGTACAGGTTGTTCATCAGGGAGTAAGCGGGCTTATAGCCTTCGGTCGCGGTGACGTATTCAGCGCGGTCGATGGCGCGGCTCATGGCCTTGCGGAAGTTGGTGTTGGACAGCACGACGGAGTTGGTGTTGCCCTTGGAGGCGTCCATGGTCTGCAGGCTCTTCAGGCCGCAGTTGAAGAAGAAGGACATGGTGTAGGTTTCATCAACCTTGTACAGACGATCGGAGGTGGCGTAGGCAAGCAGATCTTCAGCAGGGGGAGCCCACTCGGTCAGCTCGCCCTTCAGGAAGGCCTGCTTGGCGGCGGCGTCGTCCATCACGTCGATCACGACGGAGGTGGTGGCATACTGCTGCACGGACTCGCCGTCTACTTCGAAGTTGGTCATGGACAGCAGGGAGCCGTCCTCCTGCTTTTCATAGCCGTACCAGTTCTCGTTCTGCACGAACACCATCTGCTTGTCGGCCTGCAGGGAAACCAGCTTGTAGGGGCCGTAGGACATGGTGTTCTCAATGGCGGTGCCGTAGTTGGTGGTGGTCAGGGTACCGGTGGTATCCATGCCAGCTTCGTAGTAGGGCTTGTATACCAGCCAGGTGCTGGTGCAGCTGGTCAGGAAGTAGTTGAAATCGATGTACTGGGCGTTTACATAGCGGATGGTGTAGTCATCCACCTTGTAGCAGCCGACGGTGGCGTCATAGTCGCACATATCGCCGACCTTGCCGGTATCGACGAACAGGGCTTCCTTCAGCAGGTTGTTCTGCTCGGTCTCGTCGGTGATGCTGAACAGGCCGGACAGGATGGTCTTAACAACGTTTTCCACAACCTCGCGGTTTTCGGCGGTTACCTTGGTGTAGCCGTAGGCGTTCTTACCGGCAGCCAGCTGGGTGATTTGGTCATCCAGGCCAACGCCGTAGTTCTTGTTCAGATCGGCCAGGCTCATGCTGTACAGGGTCATGCCGTCAGAGCTGACGTTGACATAGACCATGCCGTCGGCAATGCCCTTGTCCAGATCGTAGGAGTAATCGGGGGTTTCGCCGTCGCCATAGGCGGGAACCATCACGTCATAGATGGGGGAACCCGCGTTGTAGTAGGCCAGGCCGCCCGCCACAGCGGACTCACCGGCATAGTACAGGTTGGCGCGGTAGTTCTTCATCTTGGGGTTGAGCAGCTGCTGCATGGAGTAGATGTAATCATCAGCAGTGATGGCTTCGCCGTTTTCCCACTTGGCATTGGGGTTGAGCTTGATCTCAAACACGTAGCCCTTTTCGGCGGTGTCGGCGGTATCGCCCTCGCGCAGCGCAACGCTGTACTTGGTCAGGTCGTCGCGATGCTCGGCGGTGACGTCCTCGATGGAGGTGGCCATTTCATAGACCCACTGATAGACGCCGTTTTCGGAGTCCTTGATGGACATGGTGCAGAAGGGGGAAGAGAGATAGCTCAGAATGCTGTCGTCAGCATTGGTTTCCCAGGTGTGGGGGTTCCAGTTGTTGCCCAGGGAAGAGCTATACGTGTGATACGTATAGGTAGCCGGGGCTTCAGCTGCGGTGGTTTCGGCCAGAGCGGCGCAGCTGGTCAGCAGCATGCACAGCGTCAGGACGATGGCTAAAGTCTTTTTCATAGTCCGACATCCTTTCAAAATACTTCCGTATGACCGGCAGAGCCAACGGTTACATTATTATATGATGTAATATATGCAATTGTCAAGCAGAAATATTGTGCATAAATGTGATAATTATTTAAAAATATGCAAATTTACACATTGTGATGCGGAACGTTGACTTTTTAAGGGGAAAACGGATATAATGAGCCAATGATGGATGGAGGGAATGAAAATGACGACACAGCCAGCCCTGGGCAGCCGGGCGGAAAAGCGCGCATTTTATGCCCGCACACTGCGCATTACGGGGCCGATCGCCCTGCAAAATTTTATGGATGCGGCGGTCAGCTCGGCCGACGTAATCATGCTGTCCTTTGTCAGCCAGGCGGCGCTGGCGGCCTCGTCCCTGGCCGGGCAGGTGGCCTTTGTGCTGCAGATGCTGCTCTTTGGCGTATCCAGCGGCGCATCGGTGCTGGCGGCGCAGTACTGGGGCAAGGGCGATCGCCGCGCGGTGGAGCGGGTGATGGGGCTGTCGCTGCGCATTACGGTGGGCATAGGGCTGCTGTTTACCCTGGCTGCGCTGGCCGCGCCGGGCCTGCTGATGCGCATTTTTACAACGGATATTGCGCTGATATCAGAGGGCGAAAAGTACCTGCGGGCAGTAGCTGCTTCCTATTTGTTAGGCGGCTTCTGCACGGTGTACCTGAGCGTGATGCGCAGCGTGGAGCGCGTGCGCATGAGCGCGCTGGTGCATTGCAGCGCCGTGGGCATGAATGTGGTGCTCAACGCCTGCTTTATCTTCGGCTGGGCGTTTTTCCCCAAGCTGGGCATTACGGGCGTGGCGCTGGCTACGTCCATCACGCGGCTGATTGAAACGGCGATCTGCCTGCTGGATAGCCAGCGCTGCCGCCTCATCCGCCTGCGCGCGCGGGATCTGATTGCGCGGGGCGGCGAATTGATGCGCGACTTTATGCGCTATGCCGTGCCGGCTGCGGCCAACGATATCATCTGGGGGTTGGCCTTCAGCGTGTACGCCATCATCCTGGGACACCTGAGCAGCAATATAGTCGCGGCCAATTCTGTTGCAACTGTGGTACGCAATTTAGGAACTGTGGTCTGTTTTGGCATGTCCTCCAGCGCGGCGATCATCCTGGGCAAGGCCATGGGCGAAAACCGGCTGGACGAGGCGCGGGTGTACGCCACGCGCTTTTGCTATCTGAGCGTGATTACGGCGCTGGCCGGGGGCGCGGTGATCCTGGCCTGCCGCCCGCTGGTGCTGAAATTCATGTACCTATATGTGACGGTAACGGACGTGGTGCGCAGCGAGCTGAGCACGATGCTGTATATCAATTCCTATTATATATTGGGCAGCTCGGTCAACACCATGCTGATCTGCGGCATTTTCCGCGCGGGCGGGGATGTGAAGTTCGGCCTGGTATGCGATACCCTGGCCATGTGGGGCTATGCCGTGCCGGTGGGGCTGCTGTGCGCGTTTGTATTCAAAATCCCCGAAATGTGGGTGTTTTTTGTGCTGTGTCTGGATGAGTTTGTCAAAATGCCGGTGATCATCTATCACTATAAGCAGCGAAAGTGGCTGCGCAATATCACCAGGGAGAACATAGCGGCATGACCGGGCGGGCGTTTTCCAAGGACGGAGAACGCCCGCTTTTTTAATACTTGTAATCCATTTGAAATATTTTCCTTGGGGTGGGAACAAAAGTGCCTGCGGCCCCGTCTATATGATGAAACCTCACCCAAGTGAAGGAGGACGTTTTATGCGCTCTGTATGCAAAACGGCGCTCATTGCCGTGCTGTGCCTGCTTTTATGCACTGCCTCCGCGCTGGCGGACGGCGGCGTGACGGTCAGCGCGGATTTTGGCTATGACGGCGCGGTGACCTATCTATCCGCCATGCCGCTGCGCGTAACGCTGAAAAACGACGGCGCGGACGCCGAGCTGACGGTGGCCATCGATGTGGATCGATCCTCATCGGAGTACGATACCTACGAATATCCCCTTTCCCTGGCCAGCGGCGCGGAAAAGCAGCTGATGATCCCCATCACGCTGAACTATAAGCAAAAAAGCTATACCGTGCGCGTGACGGGCAAGGACGGGCTGATTGCCTCTGTGCCCATCACGCCCAAGAAGGTGCTTGCCCCCAGCACGATGCTGGTGGGCGTGCTGTCCGATAGCCCGCAGACGCTGAGCTATCTGAACATCGGCACGGCCAACGACCAGCTGATGCGCGGCGAAGTCTGGCAGACCATCACGCTGACGCAGGATACCTTTCCCGACAGCTATGAGCTGATGCGCGCCTTCAGCTTCCTGGCGGTGGACGGCGTGGATATCAGCCAGTTCAGCGATGCGCAGCGCCAGGCGCTGGAGACGTGGCTGAGCAATGGCGGCGTGGCCATCGTAGGCGGCGGCACGCGCGCGGTCTCGGCCTATCGCGGCTTTGCCGAAATGACAGGCGTAACGACCGGCGCGCCCTATTCCGCTCAAGGCGCAGCCCAGGCGCTGGTGGATGCGCTGAGCGACACGCAGTTTCCCCTGACTGAAAGCGCGGCCAGCGCGCAGGGGACGGCGCTGCTCTCGCCCATCCATGGGGAGCGGGCGAATACGATCGCGGAGCTGGACGGCAAGCCCCTGATTGCCCGCAGCCAGGTGGGCAGCGGCCTTGTGTATACCACGGCGTTTTCGCTGAGCGAAAAGCCGCTTTCAGGCTGGAAGGGCATGTCCTGCTTCTGGCAGCGTGTGCTGCTGGCCACCGGCGCAAGCGTGTATCAGAACCTTGTGGATGATTCCAGCAGCCATTACCGCAGCGGCCGCGATTATTATACGGATACCAGTATGCTCACTACGCTGGGTATTGCCAATGATGAAAGCATGATCTATCCCATGCTGGCCATTGCGGTTTTCCTGCTGCTGGCGGGCCTGGGCAGCTATCTGCTCCTCAAGCGCCTGGATAAGCGCGAGTGGATGTGGCTGACCCTGCCGCTGCTTTCGGCCTGTTGCGTGGGCGTGCTGTGCCTGATGAGCAGCCGCATGCAGCTGAACAAGCCTGCGGCTACGGCGTATTCCATTTATAATATCAGCAGCGACGGCCGCACCAGCAGCGCCACGATGGCGGGCGTAGCCATTGCGCAGAAGGAAAACATCACCGTCAGCAGCCGCGAAAACGCGCTGGTGGAGCCGTCCAATACGTATTATTCCTATTATGAAGAGGATGACGATACCAAGACGTACATGCATTCGCTGCGTTATCTTTACACCCTGGGCGAAAAGCGCGCCGTCACCTTCCCGGCCTCGGGCGCATGGGAGGTGCAGCTGCTCTACATTCAGCCGGAGGAAAATCCGCAGCTGAATGTTTCGGCCTCCATCTGGTGGGAGGATGACGGCCTGCATGGCGAGATCGTCAACAACGGCGATTATACCCTGGATGCGGGCTATGTGCTGACGATGTACGGCTACTGCACCACGCCGCGTATCCTGCCGGGGCAGACGGCGCAAATCGCCATCGTGGAAAACCCCAGCCGCAAGGAAGGCGGCGCGTATGACGGCGAGATGATCAACGAAAAGCTGAGCAGCAACATGTCCTATATCGATAATATCATCTACGCCGCGCTGCATCCCTTTGATCCGCAGGCTACCTATAAAATCAACGACTATCAGACGATGACGGCTGATGAAATCAACCAGCTCAATCTGCGCAGTACGCTGATCAGCGCCTTGCGCTCCAACTGGTACAACAGCTATCGGGATTATAACGACAAGAGCCTTTTCCACTATGTTACCTTTAATGATACGCTGGGCGATGTGCAGCTGACCGTGAACGGCACGGATGTGGAGCGCACGGCGCACTGCGCAATCATCGATGTGCAGATCAAGTATATCGCCGTCAGCGAGACGGGACATGCCAAGGTGCCGGCCGGTATCACTCCCTATGAGCTGGGCGCGCTGGATAACCAGCAAAAGCCCTACTCGCTGGGTGTACGCAGCAATGGCAGTTATTATATGCTGCGCGACGAACCTGTGCTGTGCTTTAACCTGGGAAAGGTGGACTGCGTGGACGTCAGCCGCCTGACGCTGACCAGCCTGACCTTGTACGGCCAAACCTATGGCAGCAGCATTGTGGTGCGCATTTACGATCAGCAGGCCCGAACCTGGGATACCATCAACAGCACAGGGCTGCCCATGACGCTGAGCGAGGAAAACCTGTCGCGCTATATGGACGGCGAGGGCAACGTGTTCCTGCGCGTATCGCAGCAGGGCGGCCGGGACGGCGAGCTGGATACGCCCGCGCTGGCCTTTGAGGGGAAGGTGAACTGACATGCTGGAAATCAAGGAACTGACGCGCGTATACGGCAGGTTTACGGCGCTGAACCACCTGAATATTCAAATTGGCGACGGCGAGCTGCACGGCTTTGTCGGCCCCAACGGCGCGGGCAAAAGCACCACCATGCGCATCCTGGCCACGCTTTTGCCGCCGACCTCGGGCACGGCGGTGATGGATGGGGTGGACGTGCGCAAAGCCCCCCGCCGCATGCGCGAGCTGATCGGCTACATGCCCGATTTCTTCGGCGTGTACGACCGGCTGAAAACCTGGGAATATCTGGACTTTTACGCCCGCTGCTATGGCTTTTCCTATCAGGAGCGCATGCGCATGATCGACCAGCTGCTGGAGCTGGTGCGCCTGAGCGATAAGCGCGACAGCTATGTGGATGTGCTGTCCCGCGGCATGAAGCAGCGGCTGTGTCTGGCGCACGCGCTGATTCACGATCCCCGGCTGCTGATACTGGATGAGCCCGCATCGGGCATGGATCCGCGCGCCCGCGCCGAAATGAAGGACATCCTGCGGAGCCTAAAGGACATGGGCAAAACCGTGCTGATTTCCTCGCATATCCTGCCCGAGCTGTCCGAAATGTGCGATTCACTGACCATCATTGATCACGGCAATCTGGTGTTCTCGGGCACGGTGGACGCGCTGTCCCGCAAGATGAACGGCAGCGCGCCGCTGGATATCCGGCTGCTCCGCGATCAGGTGGACGCGGCGGCGACGATCCTCAAGGAGTTTCCCGGCGTTACGGGCATTGAGCTTGCCGACGCGCAGCTGCTTCGCGTGGATTTTGACGGCGACGAGCAGGCGGCGGCGCAGCTGCTTAAAAAGCTGCTGCTGGGCGATATCGCGGTGGCGGACTTCCACCGCGCGCAGATGAACCTGGAAAAGGTGTTCATGGAGGTGACGCAAGATGATTAATCCCATTCTGGCCTCCTCGGCGCGGCGGCGCATGCGCTCCATCCGCACGCCGATACTCATTACCCTGTACGGCGCGATGATCCTTGCGTCCGGCCTTGGCATGGCGTTCGGGGCGTTTACCAGCTCCACCCTGTCCATCTTTGCGATGCGGGAGGGCGTGACGGCCTATGCGGCCATGCTGGCCATCCAGTTTGCGATGATCCTGCTGATTACCCCCGCCATGACGGCGGGCAGCATCGCCGGCGAGCGCGAGCGGCAAACGCTGGATATGCTGCTGGTGACCAACACGGGATCGCTGCGCATTGTGGCGGGAAAGCTGCTGGAATCGCTGGGCTATGTGGCGCTGCTGCTGGTGGCCGCGCTGCCCACCATGTGCCTGACGCTGATTACGGGCGGCGTGACGCTGGCGGATGTGCTTACCGGCGCGCTGTTCCTGCTGGTTACGGCCTTTGCCGCGCTGAGCGTGGGCGTATTCGCCTCCGCCGTTTTCCGCCGCACGGTAACGGCCACGGTGATGGCCTATCTGCTTGTGTTCCTGATCGGCGTGGTCACCCTGCTGCCGATGGTTCTTGGCGTATCCTATATCGGCAGTCACTATGATGATATGTACGCCAGCACCATGGCTTCCTCCGTGGCGGTAATCGGCGGCGCGGACGCGGCGGCCTCCGGGCTTAGCGTGAATGCCTTTATCTACAGCCCGGCCATGGGGCTGATGGCGCTCATTGCCGATCAGACAAGTTTGCTCAAGAACACGCTGATGGATTATTCCTATACAATGTACTGCATCTATGATTATCTGGATTTCAGCGCCATCAAATGGGAAAACATGGCCTTCATGGCTGGCGCAGGGCTGCTGCTGGATCTGCTGGCGGCGTGCTTTGTGCGCCCGCGTGAAGCGCGTCTGCGCCGAAGGAGCGCGAAGCAATGAACGTGATTCGATCTGCGCTGCGCCCGGTCAAGGGGCGTATGCGCGTGCTGCGCGCGGTGCGCTGCATGTGCTGGGGGCTGATGGCGGGGGCTGCGCTGTGCGCGGCGATCCTGCTGGCATCCTTCTTTGTGCCGCTGCGTGATCGCGCGTTGTATCTGCTGCTGGCCGCCCTGTGCCCGCCTGCGCTGGCGGGGCTGGCTGGCCTTTTGTGGCCGGTAGGCACAGCCAGGGCGGCACGCAAAGCCGATGACTGCGGCCTGAAGGAGCGCGTGCAGACGGCGCTTGCCGTGCAGAACCGCCAGGACGATATGGCGCGCCTGCTGCGCCGGGATGCGCTGCGCAGCCTGCAAACGCTGCGTGTGCGCAAGGCGATGCCTGTCCGCGCGGCCCGGCTGCCGCTTTACATTGCGGCTGGGCTGATGCTGGCCTGCGGCGCGATGTTTCTGATCCCCAATCCGCAGGATGCGGTGCTGCGCGCACAGCGGCAGCTACATCAGAAAATCGCCGCCCAGCAGGAAAAGCTAAACGATGTGCAAAAGCAGCTGGAGCAGGCCAAGCTGACCGACAAGCAGCTGCAGGAGCTTCGCAAGATCCTGGGCGATCTGGCGCGGGAAACGGGCCGGGCCAAGGATCAGCGCGAGGCCATGACCGGCATTAGCCGCGCGCAGGAGCAGCTAAACCGCCTGCTTAACGAAGGCAAAAACGCTGCCGTGGACGCATTGTCCCAGCAGGGGCTGGACAGCCTTGCCCAGGCCATGGCCCAGGCGCAGGGCGACGCCAGCCAGGCGCTGGAGGACGCGATGCAGGGCATGGATCAGCAGGCGCTGAGACAGGCGCTTGCAGAAGCGGCCGAGCAGGCGGCAGCAGGCGGTATGGAGGAGGCCGCGCAGGCGCTCAACGCAGCCGCTCAGGCAGCGGCCAGTGGAAGCATTTCCGGCGCGGCGCAGGCGCTTGGTCAATTGACCTCCGCCAGCATGGCGGCCTCGCAGATGAGCGCGGCGCTGCAAAGCGCCAAGACGGCTGTCAGCGGCGCGGCGCAATCTGCCGCCGGACAGGGCGGCGCCAAGGGCGACGGCAGCGGCAAAGGCCAGGGCGCAGGTCAGGGCAGCGGCAATGGCCAGGGAAAGGGCTCGGGTACCGGCGCAGGCAAGGGCAGCACCAATGAGGATGCGGGGTACTCCCAATCCAACGGTGCGCAGCGACAGGCAGGCAGCGGCACGGCGCAGTATAAAACCGGCCAGTATGAAAGCATTTATGATCCCACCCGCCTGGGCGATGGCGGCGAAATCAGCCAGAGCACCGGCAAGGTGACGCAAAACGGCGAGCATACGCAATTGCAGCTTACGCCGCGACTGGGCAATACGCAGGGCAGCGTGCCCTATGATCAGGTGGCGGGTGAATACCGCGACGCGGCGGTGCAGTCCGCGCAGCAGGATAACCTGCCCGACTATGCCAGACAATGGGTAAACGATTATTTTACGGCGCTGCTCGATCAGCAGTAAAAGGAGATAAATATGGCTACTGAACAGGAAATCCTTTCCTTCCGCAATACGGTGGAGGACATTCGCCGCGAAATCGGCAAGGAGATCATCGGCCAGCAGGACGTGGTGGAGCATATGATTATGGCGCTGGTGGCGGGCGGCAACGTGCTGCTGGAAGGCGTGCCGGGTTTGGGCAAAACGCGGCTGGTGCGCACGCTGTCGCACGTGCTGGATCTGCCCTTTTCGCGCATCCAGTTTACGCCCGATCTGATGCCTGCCGATATCACCGGCACCAACATCATCGTAAAGACCACGCAGGGCAACGCCTTTGAGTTCCAGCCCGGCCCGCTGTTTGCCTCGATCGTGCTGGCGGACGAGATCAACCGCGCTACGCCCAAAACGCAGTCTGCCCTGCTGGAAGCCATGCAGGAGCACTGCGTCACCGTAGCGGGCGTGTCCCGCCCGATGAAGGAGCCCTACTTTGTGCTGGCCACGCAGAACCCAGTGGAGCAGGAGGGCACCTACCCCCTGCCCGAGGCGCAGCTGGACCGCTTTCTGTTTAAGGTGCTGGTGCCCTTCCCCACGCTGGAGGAATTGGGGGAGATTGTGCAGCTGACCACCACGGGTGAGGAGAAAACCGCCCAGAAGGCTGCCGACGGCGATACCATCCTGCGCCTGCGCGCCATTGCGCGCGAGGTGCCCGTGGCCCCCGCTGTGCAGCAGTTTGCCCTGAAGCTGGTGCTGGGCACGCATCCCGAGCTTCCCGACAGCCCGGCGATAGCCCGCTCCTTCCTGCGCTTTGGCGCAAGCCCCCGCGCGGCGCAGGCCATTTTCAGCGCTGCCCGCGTGCGCGCGCTGATGCAGGGACGCTTCAATGTATCCTTTGAGGACGTCGCCGCCGTGGCCAAGAGCTGCCTGCGGCACCGTATTGCGCTCAACTTTGAAGGCATGGCGCAGGGACAGACGGCGGACAGCATCATCGATGAATTGCTCAAGACGGAGAAAGCAGCATGCTGAGCGAGGCGTTTTTGCAGCGGCTGGACGCGCTGCAGCTGGCCATGCGCGCCCCTGCGCGCGGCGGCGCGGGGGGCCTGCGGCGTTCCCGCGCACTGGGCAGCTCGGTGGAGTTTTCGGATTTCCGCGAGTACGCGCCGGGCGACGATCTGCGCCGGGTGGATTGGAACGCCTACGCGCGCTTTGACCGCCTGTTTTTGAAGCTGTTCATGGAGGAGCAGGAAACCACCGTGCATATCCTGCTGGATTGCAGCGCTTCCATGGATTTTGGCGAACCCTCCAAGTGGGAGATGGCGCAAGGCCTGGCGCAGCTATTGTGCTACATGGCCATTCGCGGCGGTGACCGGGCGGTCATCATCGCCCTGGGGGAGGAGATCATAGCGTCCGAGGTCTTCTCCGGCCGTGCGGGTTTTATGCGCGCCACGGCCTTTCTGCAGGGCTTGTCGCCCAGGGGACGGCTGCTTTTGTCCCAGCAGACGCCGCGCGCGCCACTGCGGCCGGGACGCGGGCTATGCTTCGTCATCAGCGATCTGATGAGCGAGGATGGTTATGAGACGGCGCTGAAATCGCTGCAATACCGCAAGCAGGAGGTTAGCGTTTTGCAGGTGCTTTCGCCCTGGGAAATGCAGCCCGATCTGGAGGGCATGGTGCGCCTGGTGGATCAGGAAACCAACCAGCATATGGAGATCTTGGCCGGGCGCGACACGCTGAACCAATATCAGCGCGCGCTGACGGCATATCTGCACGCTGTTGAAGCCTTCTGCCATGGGCGCGATATGGGTAATCTCTTGCTTACCAGCGATCTGGATATGGAAAAAACCGTGCTGCGGGAGCTGTCCCGCGCGGGGCTGATTGCGTAATAAAGGGGAAACAATCATGCAATGGTTATATCCCGCGGGCGCATGGGCGCTGCTGAGCCTGGCGGTCATTACCGCCCTGTATCTGCTCAAGCGCCAAAGCGTGCAGAAGACCGCGCCGAGCCTGCTGCTGTGGCAGAAGGCCGCGGCGGATCAGACCGCGTCGCGCCCATTTCAAAAACTGAAAAAGAATATCCTGTATTTTTTGCAGCTGCTGTTGGCGCTTTTGCTGACGGCCGCTTTGATGCGCCCTGCCGTCAGCGGCGGCGTGACGGGCGAAACGGTGCTGATATTTGACCTGTCCGCCAGCATGCAGGCGCAGGTAAACGGCGAAAGCCGCCTGGACGAGGCGCGCAAAAAGGCACTGAGCCTGGTGGATGGCCTGCACGATGGAGAGCGCGTGACCGTGCTGGCCGCAGGCGCGCAGGTGCGCCAGTGCGTTACCCGCAGCGGCGAAACGCATCCTGTGCGCGCGGCCATCGAGGGTCTGACGGCGCAGAACGCCTCCGCCGATCTGGCTGGGGCGGTATCGCTGGCGCGCGCCATGGGACGCGATATCCCAGGGCTGAACATCATCGTATTTTCCGATACTTATGAGGCTGCGGACGATGTGCAGGTGGTGCGCGTGGGCCAGGGCGCGGACAACGTGGCCATCCTGGCGCTGGGCGCGTCGGAGCAGGGCAAGGCCTATGCGCGCGTGATGAACTATGGCGCGGATACGCGTATTACATTGGAGTGCCAGGCCGACGGCGTGCTGTGCGATGTGGTGACGGCCGACCTCAAGGCTGGCGAAAGCCGCGCGCTGCTGCTGGATGCGCCCGAGGGCTATACCACCCTGCATGCGCGCATTGTGGAAAAGGACGCGCTGGCGCTGGATAACGAGCGCTGGTATGCCGCGCAGGGCGAGGGGAGCTATCGCGTGGCGCTGGCGGGGGAAAACGTCTTTTTGGAAAAGGCGCTGTCCTTGCGCGAGGATATCGTGCTGCTGCGCACCACGGCCCAGGAAGCGGTCGAAATAGAGAACATCGATCTGTATGTGTTTGACGGCGAATTGCCCGAGACGCTCCCGCAGTCGGGGGCCGTTCTGGCTGTGAATCCCAAGGCGCAGGTGCGCGAGATTGCCTGCGGCGAGGCGCGGGAGGCCGACGGCGAAATGCGCGTATCCACGCAGCGCGCGGCAAGCAGCCTGACGGAGAACCTGACGCTCAAGCAGGTGGCGCTGCGGCAGTATACGCCCCTTGCGGGCGGGGATGCGGTGCTGATGCTGGGAGAGGATACGCTGCTGGCGGTCAGCGAGCAGGGCGGTCTGCGCACGGCGGTGATCGGCTTTGATCTGCACGACAGCAACCTGCCGCTCAAGGCGGATTTTCCGGTGCTGATGCAAAATCTCCTCAGCTTTCTTCTGCCTAACGTGCGTGAGAGCGTACAGGACGCGGTGTGCGAAGCACCGCTTACCCTGCCCGTGGATGCGCGCGCCGAATCGGCGCAGGTGATCCTGCCCTCCGGCAAGCGCTGCGATGCGCAGCAGGCGGATACCTCCGAGCAGGGCGTTTACTGCTTTGAGCAGCACTATGCCGATGGCGATACGCGCAGCGTGTACTTTACCGTGCATGGCGACGCGGCGGAATACGATGTGCGCAGCGTGGGCGCGCCGGGCGGCGAGGGGCTGTCCCGCCAGCTGGAAACGGCGGCTGGGCACGAGCTGACACTGTGGGTGCTGCTGGCATTCCTGGCACTGCTGCTGATTGAATGGGGGGTGAGCCGGCGTGTCGCTTGAGTTCGCAAGACCGCTGCTTTTGCTGCTGCTGCCGGCCTATATTGCGCTGATTTATCTGATTGACCGGCGCGGGGGACGGCGCTCGCGCCGCATCAAGCACCGGGTGGCGCGCGTGATGCGCTGCCTGCTTACCTGCCTGTGTGTGTTGGCGCTGGCCGCGCCCTCGGTGGTGCTGCCCGGCGGCCAGCAGGCGGTGTGGATATTGGCTGATGCTTCGGCCTCCGCCCGCGGCATGCAGGATCAGATGACCCAAAGCGTGCGGACTGCCCTTGAAAACAAGGATGCCTCCGTCAACGCGGGCGTAATCGCCTTTGGCGGCAATGCCATGGTGGAAAAGCCCCTGGCGCAGGATGGCACGTATAACGGCGTGACCACGGCGGTGGACGCACAGGCGTCCGACCTGTCCTCCGCCCTGACGCTGGCCTCGGCCCTGCTGCCGGAGGATGCGCAGGGTCGCATTGTGGTGCTGTCCGACGGCGCGACGGAGGATGTGCGCGCGGCGGCGCAGCAGTTGGCGGCGCGCGGCGTGACGGTGGATTTCCAGAGCTTTTCGGGCGACGCGCTGCCCGACGCGCAGATATCCCAGCTGAACGTGCCCTCGCGCGTGTATCAGGGACAGTCCTTCACCGTGACTGTGCAGGTGACGGCCAATCATGATACTGCCGGCACGCTGGTGCTGTATCAGAACCGCACGCCCGTTTCCTCGCGCGAGGTGACGCTGCGGCGCGGCGACAACACCTTTACCTTCCGCGATACGGCGGCCGATACCGGCGTGGTCACCTATGAGGCGCGGCTGATTTCCGAGGGGGACAGCTGCGCGCAGAACGACAGCATGGGCGGCTATGTGTATGTGCAGGGCGCGCCCAAGCTGCTGCTGGTGGAGGGCAGGCAGGGCGAGGGCAGCGAAATGGCGGCCATGCTCTGCGCCGCAGCCATGCAGTATGAAACCGTGCTGCCCGCCCAGCTTCCCTATGATGCGGAGCAGCTGCGTCAATATGACGGCGTCGTTCTGGTCAATGTGGATTATGACGCGGCGGATGAGGAGCAGTGGGCCGCGCTGGACAGCGCCGTGCGCGTGCTGGGCCGGGGGCTTACGGTCATCGGCGGCGATAGCAGCTACGCGCTGGGCGGTTATCGCGGCAGCAAGCTGGAAGAAATGCTGCCCGTTACCATCGATGTGCGCAACAAGCTGGATCTGCCCTCGCTGGCGCTGATGCTGGTGATTGACAAATCCGGCTCCATGAGCGACGGCATGTTTGGCACCACGCGCCTGGAGCTGGCCAAGGAGGCCGCCATGCGCGCCGCCGAGGTGCTGACCCCCAATGATCAGGTGGGCGTGATCGCCTTTGACGATGCGGCCAAGTGGGTGGTCAATCTGCAAAAGGCCGAGGACGTCGAGGCTATCCAAAACCAGATCGGCACCATCCGCCCGGGCGGCGGCACGGCCTTCTTTACCGCGCTGTACGAGGCCACCTACGCGCTGATGAACGCCCAGGCGCAGCAAAAGCATATCATTTTCCTTACCGACGGCGAGGCGGGCGATACGGGCTATCTGCAGCTGTGCGATATCATGCAGCAAAACGATATCACCCTGACCACCGTGGCCGTGGGCAGCGGGGCCGACCAGGCCACCCTGCGCACGCTGGCCCAGCAGGGCGGCGGCCGCGCCTACGCGGCGAACGAGTTTGATAACCTGCCCAAGATCTTCACCAAGGAAACCTATCTGGTGTCGGGCTCCTATGTGCAGAACCGCACCTTTACGCCTGTGATTACCGAGCAGTCCGCGCTGACGGACTTTGAGGGCTTCCCGCAGCTAAGCGGCTATCTGGCCGCCACCGAAAAGAGCCTGGCTACCGTATCGCTGATGAGCGATCGCGAGGATCCTATCCTGGCGTGGTGGCAGTATGGCGCGGGTCGCGTGGTTGCCTTCATGGCCGACAGCCGCGGCGCGTGGACGAGTGAGTTTTTGCAGTGGGATCAGGCTGCGGCCTTCTATGGCGGCATGGCGGCCTTCACCCTGCCCGGCGAGGAGCGAGAGGGGCAATTGACCACGGAGCGTCAGGGCGACGCGTTGCGTATTGTCTATACCGCGCCCGAGGACGCGCAGACGGGCTTGAGCACCAGCGTGACGGCTCTGCTGCCTGACGGCACGCAGACGCAGCTTGCCTTGCAGGAGAGCGCGCCGGGCGTGTATGAGGGCGAAATTGCCGCTGCGCAGCTGGGCGCATATGCCCTTCGCGTGGAGCAGCGCGATGAAAGCGGCGAGCTTCAGCGCGTAATGGAGGGCGGCGCGGTCAATGGCTATTCAGGCGAGTATGATCTGCGCAGCCAGAACGCTGAAAGCACGCTGCCTTACCTGTCCGCGCTGACGGGCGGGCGCGTGATCACCGACAGCGCGGAGATGCTCAAAGCAACCAACGCCGTTGTGCGCGCACGCCGTGACCTGACCCAGCCGCTTTTGTGGGCGCTGATGGTGCTGCTGCTGTGCGATATTGCGCTGCGCCGTCTGAACTGGGATGTGGCGTTGGAACGCTATCTGAATGCACGCCGCGCGGCCAGACAGCAGCCTCCGCGCAGGGAAAAGCCGGCGGAGACGGTGCAGAAGTCCAAAGAAAAGCCCAAGACTGTTCAGCCAGAGCAGCCGCGCCCTGCGCCCACGCAGACAGCGCAGCAGCTGCTGAACAAGCAGAAAAACAAAAAGATTCTATAAATGCCGGCAGCCTTTCCAGGGGGACGGTACTTTCTTGAGTCAAGAAAGTACCAAAGAACCTGTATTGTGGCCGTGAAAGCTGCTGGAATAAATCTGGAAGGCGGCACTGCTGTTTTGTGCCCCGTGGCAAGAGAAAGCCTGAACCGCCCGGATGAAAGCAAGCTTTCCTCCGTTCGCTTCTTGCTTTCCCCCTTGGTCTGGCTTCGCCAGCCCAAAGGGGAAAAATGAAAAGCTGCCTGGGCGGAGCTTGCTCCAGACCAGGCAGCTTAAGTTTTTCCCTGCCACGGGGGCGGGTGGCCAGGGCCACTCCCAGTTTAATTCAACTGGCTTTTATGTCACACACAGGTTCTTTGTTACTTTCTTCACTGAAGAAAGTAACGGCCCTTCCCTCGTACTTACTCCCTGCTCAGCGACAGCACCACTTCGCCGCCCGCAGCGGGCAGAGTGATCGTCTGCGCATCGTCCCACTGATAGCCGGTGGGGGCATGCAGCACATGCACCTCATAGGCATAGGGTGCGCCGGTGAAGGTGGCCACGCCGTCCGTGCCCGTAACCGCCGGAGCAAAGCAGAAGGTATCCGAGCAGATGTTGACCATCACGCCTGCGACAGGCGCGCCATCCGCATCGACAAAACGCAGGGTATAGGTGGCTTCCTGGGGAGATTCCTGGGCAGAATCGGCTGCGCCATTTTCCAGATAGCGCCAGGATGCGCCGAAGCCCTGGCACACCTGATCCACAAACGCCGTGTCGGCAAAGTACAGAATCGCAGCGTTGTTCTCCTGCTGCTCCAGCGATTCCAGCACCAGCAGCTGATCATAGGATTCGCCTTGCAGGCCGCAGGAGACGATAAAGCCGTTTTCGTCTGTTTCAGCGGCGCTGACGGCCCGTGCGCCGTCCATATTGTACAGGATGGCCGCGTCCGGATCGATATCTGCGCCGATGGCCACGTGTGCCGGGGCGGGATCCTGGGTGAGGATGTAATAATGCTTGGCGGGCAGATAGGCTGCGATGTAGCCCGCAGGATCGTCAAAGGCGATTTCGCGCGCGGCGGAGGAATCCAGCGAAACGACCAACTCCTTGCCCGGCAGCGTCTGTGGATAGGCAGGGTTGGCTGCCAGCGCGTCCGCGGCCTCCTGACCGTGCAGCAGGCGAATATGGCTCAGCTCCGCCCGGTCATCGCCTGCACCCTCCGCGCTTTCCTTGGCAAAGGCGAAGCAGATTTCATATTCCCCGGCCTGCGGAAAGGCGATTGCATAGCCCTGCAGGCTGGTTTCGCCCGTGAAGGTCTTGACGATTTCACCGTTCAGGGAGATCGTCAGGCGGTCAAACACGGGCAGGCAGGATACGCGCACGTCAAAGGCCAGCGCATCGCCCGCCTGCGCGGTGACGCGGGTATACAGCAGCGCGTCGGTTTCCGCCGCGCCCGCGTTGCTGGAATACACACGATCGCCATCCACCAGCCAGGGCCAGGCAGTCAATGAATCGGAAGAATAGAAAGTCAGCTCATCACCCAGCGCGCCGCGCAGAGTTTCAGCGCTGGGAGCCTGAGCCGTGGGCAGAGATGCGCCGTTTAGCACGGATTGGCTGTAATCCGCCCTGATATAGGGGGTAAGCAAGTCGATAAACGCCTGCGCCGAGGGCTGGGCGCCCTCCTCCCGCAGACAGTATACGCCGTAGCGGTCGATCACGATGGTGGTGGGGTAGCTGCCTACGCCAAACTGCGTGCTCAGGCCTGCCGTGTCCATCGCCATGGGGAAGGTGAGGCCCTTGCTTGTCTGGTAATCGGCGATGGTCTGTGCATCGTCATAGGGGGACAGCGCCAGCACGGCCACGTCGCTGGAAAGCTGCTGCCAGGCTTCCTCTAAATAGGGAAACTCATAGTCGCACCAGGTGCAATCCTTAAACCAGAAGTTGAGCACGACGGCGCGGTATTTTTGCAAAAGCGCCTGCAGCGACAGCGTTTCGCCATCCGGGGTGGAGACGGAAAAATCCGCGATGGTATCGCCCAAGCGGTACGCGCCTGCCTGCGCGGGAAGCAGGGCGCACAACAGGGCAAGGGAAAGCAGCATTGCGCACAGTTTTTTCATTATAAATACCTCCTTAAAAGGGATGCCATATTATATTACCTGCTCCTGGGCGCTTTCGTCAATGCGTTTCATTGTAAAACTTATGCGTGCGTGTGCTATAATAGTTTTGATATTTTGTTTTTGGATCGAACCTTTTGCGCGCCGCGTGGGTCTATAAGGTGTATCGGCCGATACGAAAAGGAGAAGCACATGACGGAAGCGGATTTTGAAGCGCGCGTGACGGCGCTGACGGAGGATATGTACCGCGTGGCGGCAACGCTGCTTCGCGGACATCATGACCGTCAGGATGCGGTGCAGGAATGCATCTGGAAGGCCTGGCGCAATCTGCGTTATCTGCGCGACGATGCGGCTTTCAGACCCTGGCTGATGCGCATACTGATAAACGAATGCCGAAACCTGGCGCGCCGCACGCGCGGCGAGGTGCCAACCGATGAGATTCCGGATCGCCCCCAGGCGGAGGACGCTTACGAGCAGCGGCTGCGGGACGAGGGACTGCATCAGGCGCTGATGCGCTTGCCGGAGAAAATTCGCCTTACGATGGTGCTCTTCTATCTGGACGGCTTTTCGCAGCGGGAAATCTGCGGCATCCTGCGCGTGCCTGCGGGCACGGTGAAATCCCGGCTGAATCAAGGCCGCAAGCAACTGAAAAAACAGCTTGAAAGCGAGGCGTGAGCAATGAACAGGCAACAGTGGCAGCGGGCCATTGAGCCCGCCCCGGAGAATTTCCATCGCGCCGTTGCTCACGCGCTGAGGACAAAGGAGGAGCAACAACCCATGAAACGAGCGATTCCGCGCGCATTGATCCTGGCCTGCGCGCTGGTGCTGGCGCTGGCAAGCGTGGCGCTGGCGGCCGAAACGGGCCTGCTGGACTTTTTGCATCTGGACACCCTGGGCAGGGTAAACGCCGTGCAGCCCGAAATGCACATGGTAAAGCCCGGCCAGTATCTGACGGCTGAGATCCGCCAGGCGGCGTGCGACGGCGTATCGGCGCATATCGTGGTCGCCTACAGCGTGAAGGACAAAAACGACGCGCTGCGGATGGACTATGACTGGAACAACGGCAGCATCGATTTCGCGGCGGAACGCGCGGCGTGCCAGCGCGAGCTGATGGTCAATACCCAGTGGATTACTGAAAAAACGACGGGGGCGGAGCTGGACAGCACGTGCATTCAGTGGCGCTATGAATCGGCGCAGACGATGGTGGTGGATTACTCTGCCGATCTGCGTGAGCTGGCCGAAATCCCTGAGCAGCTGACGCTGACGTTTGATCCGACGGCCTATCTGGCGGGCGATGAAACCTATGCCGAGGCCGACGCGCTGCGCTTTGAGGTGACCCTGCCTGCGCAGACGGTTGAAAAGGAAGTATGGCAGGCCAAGGACATCCCCGATACGGGCGCAAACTGGAAGCTGGACAGCCTGACGCTGACCCGCACTGATATGGGCTGCTACCTGGACGTGGAGGTTGAAGATCCCGACCAGGCGGAATGCAATCGCCTGCTGGACGCGGTCCCTGAGGGCGGCAGCTATGCTGAAATACTGCCTCTGCACGGCAGCTTCTGGGTGGATGCGCTGGACGCATCGGGCAACGCCTATGCCAGGCTGAACGGCGGCTTTAAGGAAAACCTGAGCGAGGATGACGAATGGACGCATGAGATCATCCACATTTATCTTCAGCGCTTTGAGGTGGGCGATACGATAACCATTCGCCCCTATGATTCCGGTACGAAGAAGATGATGGACACCATGACCTTGAAGCTGGAGAAAGTGAAATAAAGGACGATAAGCAAGAGCTCGAACAGTGCATCATAATAAACGCGGGACGCTCCCAAGTGGAGCGTCCCGCTGCTATACATAAACATTCAGGTGAGGTGGTTCTCATTTTGGTAATGCATCTACTAACGTCCTGGCATTAAATGGATAGACAAGTCTCACTGTCCGTGATATAGTAAAGATGATAGATAATGGGTGTTTTCTTGATGCAATGGAAGGGAGGAGCAGATGATAGAAAAACTGATCGATTATACTACACGGATGAATGGGCAGAGATTGCCCCTCAAGGCATTTATCCGCTTCTCTGCAAATGCTTGCAAGAAGCTCGAAGCTGCATACCGCCAACGCTGTGGGAGCTGCTGCATAAGAGCTGGTTTCATGACACATATGTGCTGGAGCTGACCTGCACGCAAAGCAAAGGCAAGCATGTGGTGCGTCTCACAATCGAGAAGGATGCGGCAGAGCTCAGCAAGGTTGTCCTGGAATTCTCAGACGTTTCGCTTTTTCAAGGCAGAGGCAATATTGTTGATGCGAAAGCGTGCTTTCCGCTCCCTCCCAATGGAACGCCTATTGGGCAGATTATGGATATATGGGTTGAGAAAAGCGCTAAGCTGACTTGCTGTATACTGCTTGAAAATAATCGGAGCCTGTATATGCGTTGTGATCAGATGAAGCTGCTGCAATAAGCAAATGGGGATAGGAAGTATTTCCCATCCCTTAATTCAAAGGAGACAAGAAAATGAAAATCAAAGTGAATGAACTTTGGAGTTCAATGCTGGAAGGAAGAATTTACCGTCCGCACTATTTAGATCCTCAGAATGGCATCATTCATAGTTCGATTTGCCTGGATCGAGATACTCTGAAGTTCTGCAATGCGTCCGATTTGAACCCGAAGACTGGCACAGTGCGCAACGCTACATTGCTCACGGAGGTGCAACAAAATGCCAAGTGCAGTTTTATTATTCCGGTTTCTCTAAAAGATCAATACAACGAATTGAGAGAGATTCCTCATGCTTATTTTGATAAAGAGGCATGATTTCCCTATGCAGGTTGAAGATGAGCGCACTTTTGATGGAAGGAAGGCAAAAAACAATGAAATCGATTCTCAGCATGCTTCGCAGGATTATTTCCGGCCTCTTGGCCGTTTGCCTGCTTGCCGCTATGCCGTGCCTGGCAAAGGCCCAGGAAGCTGCGGATGATGATGTAAAAGAGGAGCAGGTGTATATCCGACGGGAGTATAGCATCGACGATGTGATTGCGGAGTGCGAACAGGTTGGGAAACTAACGTATGCGCAGCGCTCGCAGCTGTCGCTGTTGGCCGGCGAATATGAGATTGAACAGTATGATGCCAGCAAAATGCGCATTCTCCTTCTTTTGGTTTCAGAGAATGACAGGTTTATTCGGATGGCTGTTTGGAACGAAGCGGATCAGGAATACAGAATACGCGATACAGAACGGCTGCCCGGCGAGAGCTCGCTCGATACGTATCATGATGGAGACTGCGTTTTATTATGGATGTCAACGTGGGGAATTGACGCTGCCTATAACATGCCGATGCATGAGCTGTTTCTGACTTTTGAGTATCTGAACGATGATTGGTATCTCACGTCTTTTACGGATGGCAACAGCTTCACTGCGAATCTGTGCGGCCAATCCTATTTCTTCAATGATTATTACGGGCCGAGCGCGGAATACCGCTGGCATGCAGGGCCAAAGCTGCTTTTTGAAGGCTTCAATGTATTTGAGCTTCTTAGCTATGCCGATGCATATAATAACGCAATGCCAGATCGGTTTTCGCTAACAGAAGAGGAATAAGGACTGCTGCCCGATATCGCTAAAAACTGATGCGTTTCTTGACACCAAACAGCAATTTTTGTACAATGAGTATGAAGGTATACCCGCAAAGTTTATATGAACGGCAGTGGTGGGTATTTGTACTTGGCTAAATTGAAGGAGAGATTTGTTTTATGAAGAAAAAGGTACTCCTTTGTATTGCGGCGTTCGTTTTTATAGTTTTTGCAGTAGTTCTGCTATGTCATCGATTATATATGCCACGCAATGTAGCATATGGTATTGTGCATAAAGGAGCGAATGAGTATGTTCTGCCAGAGGACACGCTTGATACGCTTCTCGCTCATTTGAGAATGACATTTGCACTCAAAGATTCCCCATCATGTGGTTTTGACGAAAGCTATATGATCACACTTTGGAATGCGGAGCATCAGCTTGTTTCCAAACTGTTAATCGCTCTGGATGGTGGCTGCGGAATATTTCAAATCGGCGACACGCACTATTATCTTGAAGGGAAAGATGATGCTCGCGAAATAATCGCGAAATTTTTAAGTTCATTGGATTCAAATTCAGCGGCGGCTGAGAAATAGCTTTTCAAACCCCTTCATTTAGAATTCTGCATTTTTTGAAGGCATGAACTGAGAGAATGCAAGCAGAAGCTCTCTTCCACGAACAAATTAAACTGTTCTGCGAGGGCTTAAGAGTATCCATAGTATAGCACAGGAATTAAAGAAAATCGATAGGGTAAGGCGCGGACGCTTCAATAATGAGTGCGAAAGTGATTCAGTCAAGGCCGTGAGCGGAAGCTCGCCAAAGTGATAGAAAAATGGATGCATCCGCAAGCAGCGAGGTATGAACGGGACATGCATAAAAAAACAGAGTGTTCCTTATAGGATGCTCAGCTCCCATAAGGACACTCTGCAGTGGTGCAGCAAGGCAATCCAAATCCGAACCGTTTTTGTCGCTGATAGCTTCCTGCAATTCCGCGAAGGTGATGGTTTTCGTGCCTTCCTTGTAGTTGAAGGTGATCACCATTTTATCATCGTACAGAAAAATCGCGTTGGTGAAGGTGTCGATGAGCATCTTGCGATGGATCTGTTGCCGCACGTCCAGCTTACGGAAACGGTGGAGCCAGAAGGTCATAAACTCTGCGCTGACCTTGGGCTTGCCAGCTTTTCGCAGGCAAGCCTGCTCTCAAGCTCGTCGCGGCGGTTTTCCATCTCCTCCAGCCGCTCCTTTGTGGAGCGCGTCAGGATGCCCTGCTGAATGGCGTTGAGCAGATTGCTGATGGCTGTGTCCGCTTCACGGAGCTGCTGCTCATACAGCGGCACGTTCACATTGTCCCTGTCCTGCAAGTCCATCAGCATGGATACGATGGCCTCGATTGCTTTGTCGTCCATGACCATTTTCATGGTTTCACCGACCACCAAATCCTCGATCCATTCTTTCCTGACGGGCCTCTTGTGGCACTCGGTGCGCTTCTTTTTGACAGAAACACACTTGTAGTAGTGATGCACCTTTCCCGTGTGGCTTGTGCCGCTCTCGCCGCAGAGATAGGCCCCGCAGTAGCCGCAGAACAGCTTGGTGGTCAGCAGATAGTCGTCCTCGGCCTTGTGACGCGCCGGGGCCTTTTTGTTCTTCGCCAGCTTCTCCTGCACCCGGTCAAAGAGGTCTTGCGGTACGATTGCGGGGATGCCGTCCGGCACGATCACATCGCGGTATCGGAACTCCCCGATATAGCGCCGGTTGTGGAGTATATGCCCCACGCTGTTGAAGGTCATTTTCCGCCCCCGCGTGTTGGTAAGCCCCTGCTCGTTCAGCCAATTCATAATGGAGGAAATGGTTTCTCCGCCGTCATA
>SFIM01000058.1 GCA_004556155.1 Clostridiales bacterium | reverse complement strand
CCACGTCGTAGAGCCCAAACTGCTCCGTGTGGCCAAAGTGCTGAAAGATCTCTCCATTTTCGTAGGTGACCGCAATTCTCATGATGGTTTCTCCTTTCGGTTTTGCGTATTGCTCCATGATTTTCTGCTTGTAGCAGCCACTGCAGCCCGGATTTCCTCCGCCGCACAGCGCCACGTCGCCGCCCTCGATCCGCAGGGGCAGGCCGTCCACCAGCACATCCGCGAGCTTCTTGCGCGCGCTGGCGTAGATCTGCTGCACCGTGGTGCGGGCCACCTGCATCTGCTCGCCGCACTGCTCCTGCGAAAGCCCTTCTTTGTCGATGAGGCGGATCGTCTCGTATTCATCCACCGTCAGGATGACGGGCGGCTGACACGCGCCGCTTTCCTCCGGCGAAAAGGCCAGCGTCCGGGGATAGTCGCACACCCGGCGGCATTTTCTCGGTCTTGCCAGATGTCTCAGCTCCTTCCTTCCTGATTCTGTGCTCAGTATAGCAAAGATTTTCGGCATATGTCAACAATATTATTTGACATATGCCGAAAATTCTTGTATACTGCGGGAAGAAAGAGGTGTTCATCATGGATGTACAGGACTTTTTCCCCGTTTGGGCACAGCTGACGCCGCAGCAGCAGAAAATCCTGACGCAGAGCGCCATCCGCCGAAGTATCCCAAAGGGAACGACGCTGCACAGCGGCAGCACGGAGTGCACGGGGCTGCTGCTCGTGTGCAGCGGTCAGCTGCGCGCGTTCATCCTGTCCGACGAAGGGCGGGAGATCACCCTCTACCGTCTGTTTGAGCGGGACATTTGCCTGTTTTCCGCGTCCTGCATGCTGCGTTCCATGCAGTTTGAGATCATGATCGCAGCGGAGAAGGACACGGAGCTGTTCGTCATCCCCGCCGACGTGTATCAGAGCGTGGCCAGGGAATCCGCCCCTGCGGCGAACTTCACCACGGAGATCATGGCCGGCCGGTTTTCAGAGGTGATGTGGCTGATGGAGCAGATCATGTGGAAGAGCTTTGACAGGCGGCTGGCGCGCTTTCTGCTCGACGAGAGCGCACTCGAAGGAACCGCCGTGCTCCATCTCACGCACAAGACCATCGCCAACCACCTGGGCACCGCGCGGGAGGTCGTCACCCGAATGCTGCGCTACTTCCAGAGCGAGGGGCTGGTGCGTCTCTCCCGCGGCGCGGTCGAACTCTCGAATCATAGTGGGCTGGAGGTGCTTGCAGATGCATAAGCAATCCGCCATTCTGGCAGAGCTGTTTCTGAGCATGATGAAGGTGGGGCTGTTCACATTTGGCGGCGGATATGCCATGATTTCTGTCATCACGGATACCTGTGTGGAGAAGAAGCGGTGGCTTTCGCAGGATGAGATGATGAACCTGACCGTGGTTGCCGAATCCACGCCAGGCCCCATAGCCATCAACTGTGCCACCTTTGTGGGCTACAAAATGGCAGGGATGATGGGTGCGGTATTGGCAACTCTGGGACTCATTCTCCCATCGTTCACCATTCTCTTCTTCATATCCTTGTACCTGGATCAGTTTCTGGAGATTCCGCTCATTGCAGCTGCCTGCCGGGGCATCCGAATTGGCGCAGGGCTGCTGATTCTGGATGCGGGGATGACGATGCTTCGCAAAATCAAAGGGAAGCGGCAGCCCTGCCTCATTGCAGGCGGAGCGTTTGTGCTGATGCTGGCGGGCAATCTGCTCGGGATGCGTATCTCCTCCATCGTTCTGATGCTCGCTGCCGGAGCCGTCAGTCTGGCGCTGTATGCCGCTCGGTATGCAGCGGGCAGGAAAGGCGGTGCGGGAAATTGATCTATGCAGAACTGTTTGCGGGCTTTCTGAAGGTAGGCTTCTTCTCCTTTGGCGGCGCGTACAGCGCCATTCCGCTAATCCGCGACGTCGTACTCTCCTATGGCTGGTTGACGGACGAGGCGCTTGGTACCATGATCGCCATCAGCGAGAGTACGCCCGGTCCCATCATGGTCAATCTGGCGACCTATGTCGGCAGCAGTCAGGCGGGGCTGGTCGGCGCAGCGCTGGCTACGCTGGCTGTTGTGCTGCCCTCGTTCTTCGTGATTCTTCTCGCCATGAATCTGCTCGGCAGCCTGATCAGGTATCGCGGTGTTCAGGCTGTGCTGCAGGGAATCAAGCCCTGCATGATCGGCATCATTCTGGCAACCGGCGTGTACATGACACTGCGCAGCTGCCTGACGCTTTCTCAGACCAATGCAGTGGATTTTCGGGCCCTGCTGATCACCGCTCTGCTGCTGACTGGCTCTTGTATTTACCGGCGCATCCGAAAGAAAAAGCTGTCGCCCATCTCGCTGATTGTCGTATCAGCTTTGCTGGGCATGCTGTTTGCGTGAAAGCAGCCCCTTCCAAAGCGCTCATAGAGGAGCGAAGGAAGGGGCTGCGTATTATTTCTGATCCATACCGCAGGCTGTGGCCGAGCGAATCAGGCATCGCTCCTGCGTCACCGTAGCGTAGAAGCGATAGCCGCCGGAGAAGTTGTAGCAATCAAAGCCGTGCCCAGCGAGAATCCGGCAGGCAATATAGCTGCGCAGGCCGCTCTGGCAGATGACGTAGACGGGCTTGGTGCGATCCAGCTCATGAAGCCGCTCCCGCAGATCGTCCACGGGAATATTGATGAAGCCCTCGATGTGACCGGCGCTGTATTCACCCGGTGTCCGCGTGTCCAGCAGCGTGACGCTGCCGTCGCGCGGCAGGCTGTCCGCGTCGGCCAGATGCCACTGACGAAGGAGACCGCGCGCGATGTTGTCCACCATGAAGCCCGCCATGTTTACCGGATCCTTGGCGGAGGAATACGGCGGCGCGTAGGCAAGCTCCAGATCCTTGAGCTCTGTGGCCTTCATGCCCGCCCGAATGGCGGTGGCCAGCACATCGATGCGCTTGTCCACGCCCTCGTAGCCGACGATCTGCGCGCCCAGCAGGCGATACGTTGCTTTCTCGAAGACTACCTTCATGGTCATGACCCTGCCGCCCGGGTAGTAGCCCGCGTGGCTCATGGGCGAGAGGATCACCGAGTCCGCGTCAAACCCCGCCGCTGCGGCCTGCGTTTCGTTGAGACCCGTGAGCGCCGCTGTCATGTCGAAGACCTTGAGTACGCTGCTGCCCTGCGAGCCCGTATACCGGCTGTCCCCGCCGCAGATGTTGTCCGCCGCAATGCGCCCCTGCTTGTTGGCCGGCCCGGCCAGCGCGATCAGCGCGTCCTGACCCGTGACAAAGTGCCTGACCTGCACCGCATCGCCGACAGCGTAGATGTCCGGCACGGAGGTCTCCATC
>SFIM01000057.1 GCA_004556155.1 Clostridiales bacterium | reverse complement strand
ATGCCGATCTGTGGGGCGGAGATGCCGTGGCCGAAGCCGGCATCCTGCAGGCACTCGAACATATCCTCAATATCCGGCCGCAGCTTCTCCAGCTCCTCCCGGGTCACGGCGGTGCTGACTTCATACAAGGCCGGATCGCCCAAAAGTAAAACTTCACGCTTCATTTCCATTCTCCTCTCGCTTGCGCAAAAAACAATGTATATAGTATACTACCGAATCCGGCTGCTGTCCAGCCTTGGCATGGCGCGGCGCAGGATCATTTGAAAAGATACAGCGTGCCGTTTCGCAGATCCGTCCGCTGCACGTCCGCCGTGACGGAGAGGGCGCCCTCGCTCAGCTCCAGATCGTAGCTGTATCCGCCGCTGACATAGTAGCCATAGCGATACCCCGCGTCCACGGCGGCGGTCATGGTCACGAGCCGGCTGCCCCCGTTTTGCTGAAAGCTCAGCTCCGGCAGCTCCGCCGCGCCGGCCGCTATGGACACCGTGTACGCTTTGGACAGGTCGCAGCTCTCCAGCGGCGCGTTCAGCGTCTTGGCCGCCATTTTGTCACGGTCAAAATATGTTGCGCTGGTGGCATACTCGGCGGTTTCAAAAATAACACAGTCCGGCTGGAAAATATTAAAGTAGTAATCAAAATCCAGCACATTCTCGTAGTTGTGCACGGAGTATTCCTGCCCGAAGGCAAAACTGAACAGGCCGATGTTGCGGTTGAAATAGGAGCCGTGGAAGAAAAGCACCGAGGGAAGGTCGGCGTCGACCCTGTCCGTCTGGGACACGGAAAAAGTCCGATACGGCCCCGTGAGGCGGATGTCCTCAAAGCCCTCGGGATAGGTCAGCTTATCCGCATTCACATATTGGAACGACGGCACCACCTCGGAGATGGCAAAGTGCGAAACGGGCAGTGTGGTCTTCTCCACCTGCTCGATCACATAGTCCGAGAGCTGCAGCATCTGCACGGAGGGGAAATACTCCCGCACCTTCTGCAGAATGTTGTTCATTCCGTAGAACTCGCCCAGATCGTTCCAGTGGCCGGAGTCGTACTTCACATTGAAGATCTGCTCCTGCGCCGCCAGCTCCGTGAGGTAGACGGCGTTATCCACATAGTTTATGCCGCAGCGCTCCAGATTCTCATACAGGCAGGCGAGGAATTTATTATTATAGACATAGCCCTCCGGCAGATACTGGGAGTAGACGGTGTTTTTGGACGGCGTGACGCAGTAGATAAACGGCACGCCCCGCTCCTGACAATAGTCCTGCATGCGGCGGAGGTATTCGCAGAACGAGCGAACGAACGCCTCGTCCACCGTGTTCTGCCTCAGCTTTCCGAAGACATAGCCCTCCTCCCCGTAGCAATAGGTGGGGTGGACCATCTCGTGGAACAGGCGGTCATTAATGACCTGGTAGGCCGTCAGCGCTTCGCTGCGCAGGCCGATGCGGTCGTTGATGTAGGCGCTGATATTGTCCATGCTGATGCCGTTTGAAAAATCCAGCTCTGTGAGCTTGGCGTTGTTGATCTCCGAGACCTCGTCCCTTTTGAAATCAAACAGCAGCAGCGGCAGCGCCATGCACACGGCCAGCAGGGCAAGGAAAACTATACGCGGTTTTTTCATGTCGATCCCCCCTTAATACTGGAAATACAAAAACGGCGTGTATCCGTTGGACAGAATGGCCGTGTAGCTCAGGGCAAACAGTGCCAGCAGCACGATGTATTTCAGGTACACCCACAGCGGCCGCTCCATGGCCTGCTGATACAGCGCCCTGACTCTTTGCCGGCTGCACAGGAAAATACCCAGCACGGAAACGAGGAGCAAAGTCACGGTTTTTGCCGTGAAAAAGTACCGATAGGTGAAGGTCAGCTCCCCGATGCCCATGCCCAGCATATTTTTCAGATACAGGAAAAAGGTGCCCACATCGGGCAGACGGAAGCACAGCCAGCCGATGAACACCACCAGCATCGTGTATATCCAGCCCACCGCGGGATACCAGCGGCGGCTCTGCAAGCGCCGGAACCACGGCGTGCGCTCCATAACGCACAGGATGCCGTACGCCAGACCCCAGCATATGTATATTCCGGTGTTGCCGTGCCACATTCCCGTGAGCAGGAACACGATGAACAGGTTCAGATATACGCTGCCCCTGCGGCTGCCGCCCAGCGGGATATACACATACTCCCGAAACCAGCTGCCCAGAGAAATATGCCACCGCTTCCAGAACTCCGTCACCGACTTGCTCAGATAGGGGAAATTGAAGTTTTCTCCGAACCGGAAGCCGAACACATTTGACAGGCCGATGGCCATGTCCGAATAGCCGGAAAAGTCAAAATACAGCTGAAAGCCATAGGCAGCCACGCCCAGCCACGCCGTGGCTGCGTCCATATACCCCGTCTGCGGCATGGTGCCCAGCAGCGCGCCCAGCTGGTCGGCCAGAAGGACTTTTTTCGCCAGACCCACCAAAACCCGCTCGAAGCCGGCGCTGACCTGATCCAGCGTGAAGCGCCGCTGCTCCAGCTGCGGGCGCATATCCGCATAGCGCACGATAGGCCCCTGGGTGATCTTGGGAAAAAACAGCAGATAGGTGGCAAACAGCAGGAATTCCTTTGCCTCGCTCCCAACGGGCAGCCGCAGCTCCTCCCGACGCAGATCGACCAGATACGAGATGCAGTGGAAGGATATGAAGGAGATGCCCAGCGGGTACAGCGCGGTTATGGGGCTGCTGCTTCCCAACGCAGCGGCGATGGCCTGGGGGTATTTGAACACCGCCAGCACCAGCACATTCAGCACGATACCAACATGAATATATATATTTGGACATTCTCGCAATGTAGCCAATGAGATAATTGCCGAAAACAAGACCCAGCACCACCAGCAGCGCCTGTCTGCCCGCCGCGCAGTAAAACGCTAAGGACAGCAGGCACAGCAGCACATTCAGCGCCGTGATGCTGCGGCGGAAAACAAGGTTTGCCAGCGCATAGAGCACCACAGAGGCGGGGAGCATGAAAAAGAGAAAAATTACTGACGAAAAATTCAAACGATCCACTCTCCAATATCTTGTTGATGCAGCAAAGCGGCAGTGCGCTTATGGCCGCCCCACGCTGTCCGGCTTCGGTGCAGCCATAAGCGCCTGCGCCCAGCCGAAGCTCCGCATTTTCTTTTCTCCCTGTGCAGGAAGCCTTACTTCCCGCACAGGTTTTTTATCTATATCCGTTCCGGTGAGGGGCAGGCTCGCTGCCGCTCGCCGGAAGGTAAAAAATCAGTCGCTGTCCAGCTTCAGCACGGCCATAAATGCCTCCGTGGGCACCTGCACGGTTCCCAGGTTGCGCATCTTCTTCTTTCCGGCCTTTTGCTTCTCCAGCAGCTTC
>SFIM01000003.1 GCA_004556155.1 Clostridiales bacterium | reverse complement strand
TATGCGAAAAACTCTTCCTCTTTCCTTTCTGCTGTTCACATCAGATGCATCGCTATTTGGCTGGCTGTTTTGGCTTGATCTCAGGTAGACACTGTCTAGGGGAGCAGGCTCGATGCTTTTGTCAAGCCCCCATATAAGCAACGCCATGAAAACAAGAAAGATAATCAGCTGCCGAATTGCAATGGGACGCCTTCTGAGTTTCTTTTGGGCAGCATACTCGTTATATTCGCTGGAACGGTCAAAAATAGTAATTTGCGTCCCATCGGGAGCCTCGACAATCACCCGGCCCTTGCTGCAAACAACGTACCGGTAATCCGAAAGTGAAGGATATTTGTAGCGATATTCTTTAACCTCTTTTGGGGTGTCGTATACCGTCAAAGTCGTTTCATCATCTGTTCCTTCTATTTGCAAGCGTAGGCATGTATTTGCCAAGAACAATCAGCAGTATATGATCAGCAGATAGAGCATAGGAAGCCTTTGATAAAATGTAAGTAGATTTAATTTCATAGCCATATTGAAAGCCATCGTAGACATCCCATATCCACACCTGCATTGCATCATTGTATTTAACTGCGATCAGCAATGTAGTGTCAACAGCATCAACATCTATAATCTTGCCCATTTTAAGGTCTTCTTGGCTGTTCAGTGTTGTTACGTTGGTGATGTTTGCCAGTATTTCCGCTGATTTTTCCGGCGCAGCTGTTGAAAGCGGCAAGGTGCCCAAGCATACCTCCGCCTGCGCGGCAGGCAGAAGCAGGCAAAGAAGCACGACAAGCAACGATGCAAATGCTTTGAATCGCATAAAACCTCCTGTGCATGCGTCCTTAAACGAAACGTTGCATGTGCTGATTATAACCTTTTTTCATGCCAAAGGCAATCGCTGTATGCAGCGTGAGCGGGAAACTGGCGCGAAGATTGCCTGAGGGCAAGGCCACATCAAATATCATGCCTTTTGCTGATAGACGCGCAGCGCTGCATGAGCGCGGCAATAGCATTTGTATTGAGCGCCAGAGAGATAGTGGCGCAGCGATTGATCCAGTTGCCTGGAAAACTGAACGCGTATAAGATTTTCAGAGAAGGGCATGCGGTGAACCCGATGAACATATTGGGATGGCATCGGTTTTCGACCCAGGATAACCCAAAACTGCCTGCTGACGCTGAGTGTGTTATAGTCGATTTGAATATAGGCGATTTCATCATAGCGCATGTGAATGGGCTTGCGCAGCGGCGCGCGCAGCACCAGATGGTCGGCATAGAAGGTGATCCAACCATAATAATTGTAGGCGTTAAAAAAGCCGAGGAGGATACAGGGCAAATAGAAGCCGATCAAAACCGTGGGAACGCGCCAATCTTCACAAGAACGAATTATTTGGGGGATAAAATATAAATAAGGAACGCTGACCACAATGACCGCGAGCAGGTTAAGCGAGAATAAATACGGATTTGTCAGAAAACGGGATTTGATTTTGCCGTTGCTCATGCCTACGCCGCCTTTCATGGGTGCAAGGATTCGTGCGATCTGCTGTCCATATCATAGCATCTTATGGGGTGCAGCGCAAACGCTATTTTGTATTTTCTGGATTGCTTTATGCTTGGGAGCGTGATAGAATAAGGCGACGCTGCCGAAGAGCAGTTTTTTATGAACTCATGGTTAGATAAGACTAACCAAAGACGCTGCACGAAATGGAGTGGGAACGATGCAGGTGAAATCGCTGGATGAAACCGCTATTTATGATATCGGCCATGCCTTTGGCTATTATGACGATGGCGTTGAGCCGGGGCTGATATCCATGTTTCCCAATCGGGAGGCCGCCGCGGCCTATATCTGCGGCTATGTGCGCATGACGCTGCGCGGCGGCTTTCTGCATGCCACCAGCGAACGGGGCGAGGGCTTTACCGCTTATCAACTGCCGGGCCAGAAAATCGGCCTGCGTGCTGGCGCGCCGCTGATGAAGGCGCTGTTTAGGAATATACGGCTTGGGGATATGCTGCGCGCGGGCAAGGCCATGGCTCGCAGCGGTGCTGGGCTGCACGATCAGATGAAGCGCGCCAAACAACCTCACATTTTTGTGGGCATGGTATGCGTGCGCGAAAAATATCAGGGGCAGGGCTATATGCGCCAGGTGATGGACATCGCCTTCGCCGAGGGTAACCGCCTGCACGTGCCGGTAATCCTGGAAACCGACGCACAATCCAAGTGCGATAAATATGTGCATCTGGGCATGCAGCTGGCCGGTAAGCGCAGCCTGGGAGCATATGGCGCGCTGTATGATTTGGTGAAGGAGCCGGAGTGATGCAGCGGAATAATCTGCGACGGGGGCAAATTTCTTTTTGTTCGTTGTGGAGAGACTTTTCGAATAATGCAGGATAGGGATTGATTATGCCAGCGCCTCCATGCTGTCAAACGAGATAGATAGCTCCCGGAGCGCATCGTCCTGACAAAGCAACAGCACGTTGAGCGTATAGGCATGATCTTCTGCAAAGATCTCCTGCGCAATCCAGCGCGCGCCATCTAGATCATCGCATATTTGCATATGCGCTCCATGAAAGACCAGGCGCTTGATCTTGGCGTATGCCGAGTGCGAATCCAGATCGAGGGTTAATTCATAGTGGTTCCAGAAATCCTCCCGGATGCGAACACGCCGGATGACGGCGTCGTGCAGGGAGAGACGAGACTTGAAAAAATCAGGCAGCTTTTCAGCAATTGATTTTGCGTACGCTTCATATTCAGGCACGCGGGGACAGCCGGAATAATACCATTGCTCTGTAAAAAATTTCATTTTGTACTCCACTGCGCATAGGTTTGATGATTGCAGAACTGGCTGCGTTTCCCATGATTGCGGAATAACGTTCGCGTCTGGGCGATTCATCACATCGATGGAATGGCGATCCTCCATGAACAAAAACATGCCGCAATCCGAGCGGACGGCAAGTATTCTCCTGTATCCCACCAGATTGTACCAAATCTACTGGAAAGTGTTAAGAAAGGAAGAAGCCTGCTGCCGCTTTGCGTTCGCGTTATACAGGGCAGTTACTGCCTGCTATAACGGGAGCATATGCTTATTCCTGTATCGTTTTGTGCTGCCTGAGATCAATGCGGATGGTGGTGCCATGATCCACCTGCGATTCGGCGCTGACGCTATGCCCCAGGCGGGTCAGAATTTCGCGGCACAGGTACAGCCCCAAGCCGCTGGCCTTGCGGTGGCTGCGGCCATTGTAGCCGGTATAGCCCTTTTCAAACACGCGGGGCAGATCCTCGGGCGCGATGCCGATGCCCGTATCGCGGATGCACAGCACGCCCTCAGGCTCCATATAGATGCTGACGCTGCCCTGCGGGGTATATTTGAGAGCGTTGGATAGCACCTGCTCGACGACAAAGCCCAGCCATTTTTCATCGGTAATCACCGTGTAGTTCAGCATTTGATAGTTCAGCTGGATTTTGCGCTGGATAAACTCGCCCGCAAAGCGCCGTACCGCGGGACGGACGATATCGTCCAGCGCGCAGGAACGGATGACATAATCGCTGCTGTCGCTGCCCAGGCGCAGATAGGTAAGCGCCATCTGCACATATTGCTCCACGCGCCCCACCTCGCCCGTCAGGCGGCGGGACAGCGGGGTATCCTCGTTCTGCAGCGCCAGGCGAATGGCTGCGATGGGCGTTTTGATCTGATGCGCCCACACGGTGTAGTATTCTGTCATGTCGTGATAGCGCGCGTTCATATTGCTTTTCAGCTTTTGCCTGTCCGCGTGCAGCGCAAGCAGCAGCGCCTGATAGGCTTGCTCCTGCGGGCTTTGCGCGGCGGGCAGCTCATCCGGCAGGTCGGCGGGATGGTGCTGCATCAGGCTTAGCTCCTGGCAGACGGCGCGCGATTTGCGCAGAGAAAGCAGCAATATGATCCCGCCCGCCGCCGCGCACAGGGCCGCGGGGTACAAAACGGCCCCCAGCGGCAGGCCGTACAGCGCAAAGGAAACCGTAAAGATCAGGCAGCAGAACCCCCAAAAGAGCATGCCCCGGCGCTGGGCGCGCAGATACAGGCGAAAAAACCCTTTCATATTCTTATAGGACTCCTATCTTACTCCACCAGATAGCCCGCGCCCACGCGGGTGGTGATAAAGCCGTTCAGGCCGGCTGCGTCCAGCTTTTTGCGCAGCCGGTTTACGTTGACCGTCAGCGTGTTTTCATCCACAAAGCTGTCGGTTTCCCACAGGCGCTCCATCAGCCGTTCGCGGCTGACCACGCGCCCGCGCCCCTCCAGCAGGGTTAGCAGGATGCGGTATTCGTTCTTGGTCAGGGCAATCTTTTGCCCGTTATAGCGCAGCGTCTGATCGGCGGTATTGAGCGCCGCGCCGCGATGCGACAGCGTAGGCGCGGCCTGTGAAAAATCATACGCCCGGCGCAGCAGCGCCTGCACCTTGGCCATCAGCACGCGCTGATCAAAGGGCTTGGCGATAAAATCATCCGCGCCCATGTTCATGGCCATGACGATGTTCATGTTGTCCGCAGCGGAAGACAAAAAGATGAGGGGTACGCGCGATACGCGGCGAATTTCGCTGCACCAGTGATAGCCGTTAAAAAAGGGCAGGGAGATATCCATCAGCACCAGCTGCGGATCATAGGCGGTAAACTCGCCCAGCACATCGTGAAAATTGCGCACGCAACGCACATCCAGCTCCCACATGGCTCCCTGCTCGCAGATGGCCTGGGCAATGCCGGAATCATCCTCCACCAGCAAAATACGGTACATCGCGCATGCCTCCCCAATAGCGACGGTTGATTTGTTTTATTCATTATAACATGGAAAAAACGTCTTGACAAACGTCTTGATTTTGCGTTGCCTGTGCTCCCTGGACAGCCACGGCAACGGCGCAATAAAAATGCGGGAAGTCGCTTTGCAACGGCTTCCCGCATTTTTGCTATTTTATTTTACCACGATGTTAAGCAAACGGCCAGGCACAAAGATGAACTTGACGATCTGCTTATCGCCCACGGCGGCCTTGACGGCCTCATGCTCTCGCAAAGTGTCGCCCTGCTCGCGAGTCAGGCTGGCGGGCACCATGATGCGGCCCTTGATTTTGCCGTTGACCTGAATGGCGATTTCCACCTCGTCCTTGATCAGCGCGGCGGGATCATAGGCGGGCCAGGGCTGGGTATAAATGGGCGTGCCGAAGCCCTGCAGCTGCCAGATTTCCTCGCATACATGCGGGGTCACAGGGGACAGAATCAGCAGCAGCGCCTTGTATTCGCCGCGCGTTACGCTGCCCTTGCGCACCATCTCGTTTACCAGCGTCATCATCTGGGCGATGGCGGTGTTGAACTTCAGGGTGTCAAAGTCCTCGGAGACCTTTTTGACGGTCAGGTGCACAGAGGCCTTCAGGTCGTCGCTCATACCCTCGTCGTCGGTCAGCATTTCCTGCAGACGCCATACGCGCTCGATGAACTTGCGGCAGCCGCGCGCGCCGGTGGTAGACCACGGAATGGCCTGGTCGAACGCGCCCATGAACATTTCATACATACGGAAGGCGTCCGCGCCGATCTGATCCACCACGTCGTCGGGGTTGATCACGTTGCCGCGTGCCTTGCTCATCTTCTGGCCGTCATCGCCCAGCACCATGCCGTGGCTGGTACGCTTCTTGTAGGGCTCGGCCACCGGGCACACGCCGATATCATGCAGGAACAGGTTCCAGAACCGGCTGTAGAGCAGGTGCAGGGTAGTGTGCTCCATGCCGCCGTTGTACCAGTCCACCGGCATCCAGTATTTCAGCGCCTCGGGCGAGGCCAGCGCCTCATCGTTGTGCGGATCGCAGTAGCGCAGGAAATACCAGCTGCTGCCGGCCCACTGGGGCATGGTGTCGGTTTCGCGCTTGGCGTCGCCGCCGCACTTGGGGCACTTGCAGTTGACCCAGTCGGTCATCTTGGCCAGGGGGGACTCGCCGGTCTCGGTAGGCTCGTAGTTTTCCACCTCGGGCAGCAGCAGGGGCAGATCCTTTTCATCCAGGGGCACCATGCCGCAGTGCGGGCAGTGCACAATTGGGATGGGCTCGCCCCAATAGCGCTGACGGGCGAACACCCAGTCGCGCAGCTTATAGTTGACCTTGCGCTGGCCAAAGCCATGCTCCTGCGCGTAGTCGATGGCAGCCTTCTTGGCCTCGGCCACGGACATGCCGTTGAGGAAGCCGGAGTTGACCATTGTGCCCGTCGCCACATCGGAATAACAGGCTTCCTGCACGTTTTCGCCGCCGGAAACCACCTCAACGATGGGCAGGCCGAACTTCTTGGCAAAGTCCCAGTCGCGCTCGTCGTGGGCGGGCACGGCCATGATGGCGCCGGTGCCGTAGGTCATGAGCACATAGTCGCTCAGCCAGATGGGAATGGACTTGCCCGTCATGGGATTGACGGCGCGCAGGCCCTTGATTTCCACGCCCGTCTTATCCTTATTGATTTCGGTGCGCTCAAAATCGCTCTTGCGCTGGGCGGCGGCGCGGTAATCCATCAGCTCCTGATAGTTTTCAATGCGGTCGCGGTACTTTTCAATGCAGGGATGCTCGGGAGAAAGCACCATATAGGTAGCGCCGAACAGCGTGTCCGCGCGGGTGGTGAACACGCGGATTTTCTCATCCGTGCCTTCCAGGGCAAAGTCGATCTCCGCGCCCTCGCTGCGGCCGATCCAGTTGCGCTGGGACAGCTTTACGCGGTCGATAAAGTCCACGTCGTCCAGCCCGTCCAGCAGCTTTTGCGCATAGGCGGTAATGCGCAGCATCCACTGGCTCTGCTGCTTGTGGATGACGGGGCTGCCGCAGCGCTCGCACACGCCCTCTACCACTTCTTCGTTGGCCAGCACGCACTTGCAGCCCGTGCACCAGTTGACGGGCATATTGGTCTTATAGGCCAGGCCGTGCTTGTACATCTGCAGGAAAATCCACTGCGTCCACTTGTAATACTTGGGATCGGTGGTGTTGATCTCCCGGTCGTAATCAAAGGAGAAGCCCAGCATCTGCAGTTGCTCGCGGAAGTGATTGATATTGCGCTGGGTCACGATGGCGGGGTGGACATGATTCTTGATGGCAAAGTTCTCCGTCGGCAGGCCGAAAGCGTCCCAGCCGATGGGGTGCAGCACGTTGTAGCCCTCCATGCGCTTTTTGCGCGCCACGATATCCAGCGCCGTGTAGGGGCGGGGATGGCCGACGTGCAGGCCTACGCCCGAGGGATAGGGGAATTCGATCAGCGTGTAATACTTGGGCTTGGAGTAATCATTGGAAGCGGCGAAGGCCTTGTTGTCGGCCCAGATCTTCTGCCACTTTTTTTCAATCCCTTTGGGATCGTAGAGGGGAATCTGCTGCATGGAATGCCTCCTTCATATAAATCAAGCCGCCCCGTCCCTGCATAACAAAGACGAAACGGCTGTTCCGCGGTACCACTTTGCTTGCGGCATATTGATGCCGCCGCTTGATGCGCTGTAACGGGCGCGCCCGTGCGGCCTACCGGAAAAATCCCCTCGGCACGCCGGCTCCAGAGCGAGCGGCCATCCCCGCGCCTCCGCCCTTTCACCCGCCGGGCGGCTCTCTAAACGCGCGCATGGACAGCGTTCTCCTTCATGACCGATATCATCGCCTATTATATGCAAAAATGGGCGATTTGTAAAGCATAAGTTTTGATTTTGGGGACGCGCCGCGCATCCGCGGCATAGGATGCACGGGAGGGATGCTTATGGCCGGATATGCGGATACGCCCCTGACGGGGGCGCACTTTGCCGCCTTTTGTGAAAAGATGGTCGGGCAGCCGTACTGGTACGGCGCTTGCTGCTATAAAGCCACCCAAAGCCTGCTGAGCAGCAAAAGCAAGCAATATCCCGGTTATTACACGGCGGGGCGCATGGATCAGTGCCAGCGCGATATCGCCGCGCGCGCGGTGGTGGCTGATTGCATCGGCGGCGCGAAGGGCTATGCCTGGACGAACGGCGGCGCGAGCATTTTGGCGGCGATCGGCACGGATGCGCCCATCCTGAGCAAGTACGGCGCTAACGGCTGCCCGGACAAGGGTGCTAACGGCATGTTTACCTATGCAAAAAGCAAGGGCTGCCCCTGGGGGCCGATTGCCACTCTGCCGGAAACGCTGGGACTGGCGCTGGGCAAGGATGGACATGTGGGCTACTATATCGGCAACGGCGAGCTGGTGGAGTGGCGCGGGTTTAATTATGGCTGCGTGCGCACGCGGGTGAGCCAGCGCGACTTTCAGTATTGGTATCAGCTGCCTTTCCTGCGCTATGAGGGTGGGAATATGCCCGCGCCTGATCCTGAACCTACGCCTGATCCCGATCCGCAGCCGGGCGACGGCACGCGCGCTGCTGTCCGCGGACAACGGAGGGGGCATCAACATCCGCCAGGGCAACGGGCTGAACTATGGCCGCCTGCGCCAGGTGCCTTCGGGCACCTATCTGCCCTATGTGGCCACGGCCGCCAATGGCTGGATCGCCGTGGTAACAGGCAGCGCGGTGGGCTGGGTGTCGGGAGAGTTTGCACGGGTGGTGTAACAAAATAGCATGACGGCATAGCCCGCTTGGAGGGAACTTCAAGCGGGCCGTTTGCGCGTGGAGGCGGCGATGAAGATAGCACAATCGAACTTGACATCCCATAGCGGTAAGTCTATAATAAGTATATGGATAAAAAGGATTTGATTCTGCGGGAAGCGGAGCGCCTGTTTTCCGAGAAGGGCTATTATGGCCTTGGCCTGACGGAGCTGCTGACGGCGTGCGATATCCCCAAGGGCAGCTTTTACTACTATTTCCCCAAGGGAAAGATGCAGCTTTTGCAGGAAACGCTGGAGTATGCCTATCGCCACATAGCGGAGGGGCTAAACTGGAGTCTTTCGCAGGGAGATACCGCCCTGGCGGCTTTTGAACGCATGCTGGGCTTCTTTGCCGCGGGCTTGCGCGAAAACAGGCATTTTGCCTCGCGCTTTGTGGCGATGATTGCCATTGGGTCGGTATACCTGGATCCGCAGATTCACCAAACCTGCAGCCAGATCTATCGGGATTGGCAGCAGCTTTACGTCGATCATCTTGTGCGCTTTGGCTATGAGGAGACGGTGAGCCGCCAGAAGGCGCAGGCGCTGTTTGCCCTGGTGCACGGCACGATGATCACTTCCTGGGTGAAGCAGGATCCTGCCGATTTGGAGATGGCGCGCCAGGCGCTGCCTGCGATCCTGGGGGAACGCTGACGTACTTAGATACATCAAAGTAAAATGGCGGTCGGAATGATCCGGCCGCCATTGATTTTTGTTGAATTAACCGATAATCAGCCCAATGCCCAGGCGGGCAGCGCCGCACAGCAGCATCACCAGAATGGGGTTCCACTTGCGCCAGCGCAGCACGATGAAGGCGGCCACGGCCATCACCAGGCCGATTACATCCACCTCGCTCAGGGAGATAACGCCGCCCGGCCAGATCACCTGCCGCAGAATTTCCAGACCAGCCGAGGCGATCAGCGCTACCACGGCGGGGCGCAGACAGGTGAGCACATTTTGCAGCATGTCCATCTGCCGGTACTTGCGGTACAGATAGGCCAGCAGCGATACGATCAGGCACGAGGGCAGGATGCAGCCCATCGTGGCCACAATAGCTCCGGTAAAGCCTGCCAGTCGGTTGCCAACAAAGGTAGCGGCGTTTACCGCAATAGGGCCGGGGGTCATTTCGGCAATGGTCACCAGATCGGTAAACTCACTCATGGTCAGCCAGCCGTGCAGTGATACCACCTGGCTGCGGATAAACGGCATGGCCGCGTAGCCGCCGCCGATGCTGAACATGCCTACCTGCATGAAGCTGAGAAACAGCTGCCACAGATTCGCCGTCATTTCGCGCCACCTCTTTTCCGGGCGGCCAGCGCGCTGATCACGCCCACCAGCGCCGTGGCCAGGATGATGTAGATCACGTTTACATCCAGCACAAAGGCCGCAATAAAGGCCGCGCCCAGAATGCACAGACGCAGGGCGGAATGGCTGTGAAACTCCTTGATGCCAAGGCCGCACACCACATCCAGAATAACCGCCGCCACGCCGGCCTGCATGCCGCGCAGCGCCTGCGAAACATACGGATTGCTGGCAAAGGCCGCATAGAAGATGGAAATCACCGTCAGGATGGCCATGGGCGGGATGATCGTGGCGATTACCGAGGTGAGCATGCCGGCAAAGCCGCCCACGCGCCAGCCCACCAGATTGGCGGCGTTCACGGCGATTGCGCCCGGCGAGGACTGCGCCATGGCCGCGATATCCAGCATTTCTTCTTCCGTCATCCAGTGCAGCTCATCCACGAACTTGCGCTTCATCAGGGTGACGATGACAAACCCGCCGCCAAAGGTGAAGGCGCTGATGTAAAGCATGCTGAAAAACAGCTTGACCAGCCGCCTGGCGGCGGGCTTTTTCTGTTCAGATTCCATTTTTTATCCCCTCCTGCGGGGTATTATAGCGCTTGATTTATAATATGTAAAATGCTATTATTTTATTGAATGCATATCATTATGATTATGAATTGGAGAACGCCATGACCATCCGCCACATGAAGATCTTCGTCAGCGTTTATCAGGCGCAGAGCATCACCCGCGCCGCGGAGCAGCTGCACATGACCCAGCCCGCCGTCAGCCGCGCTATTCAGGAATTGGAGCATTATTACGGCGTGTGCCTGTTTGAGCGCATCGGCCGCCGTATTTGCAGCACTGAGAGCGCGGCGCGGCTGTATGCCCAGGCGCTGCACATCATTGAAACGCTGGACAGCATGGAAAAGGGGCTGCGCGATTGGGATGAGTTTGGCGTGCTGCGCGTGGGCGCGACGATCACGCTGGGCAATTTCCTTCTGCCTGAGCTGGCAGAGCGCTTTCAGCAGCGGCACCCGCATTTGCAGCTTCGCGCGGTGGTATCCAACGGCGCTCAGCTATCCCAGCATCTATTGGAAAACACCATCGATCTGGCGCTGATCGAGGGCAGCATCCTGCTGCCGCAGCTGGTCAGCGAGCCGTTTTCGGGCGATCACCTGCAATTGATCCTGCCGCCGGGGCATCCGCTGAGTGAACGAAAAAGCCTGAGCTTGGAGGAGCTGGCCGAGGAGCCGTTTTTGCTGCGTGAGCGTGGCAGTGCCGGACGCGAGTTTCTGGATCACGTGTTCGCCGCGCATCAGCTGCCGCTGACTCCTTTGTGGGAGAGCGCCAGCACGCAGGCCATCATCAAGGCTGTAGGCGCAGGGCTGGGGGTATCCTTCCTGCCTGAAAAACTGGTTAGCCAGGCTATCGCGGAGGGCAGCGTGCGCACCGTGCCCATCGAGAACGAGCCCTTTTGCCGCACGCACCATATCGTCTATCACCGGCACAAATTTCTCACCCAGTCCGCGCGGGAATTCATCGCCCTATGCCATGAGATGGAGGCAAGCGCGGACGTAATGGAGCCATAAAAACAGGCTGCCAGCGTGTTGTCTGAAAGCCTGAAGGAAAATGCTTTAGCGGCTAGCTTTACTTTTTGCGCACAGGGCAGCATACCTCGGTGACGAACTCCTGCGGGTTCTTGGTTTCGTGGGGGCTGATGTGGTAGCTGTTAAACAATGGCCGTCGGGCTCATAGCCGTTATTGTTCACCCAGGCGGCGACGGCGGCCATCGCGCTGTCCATCTGGTCATAGCCGCCCTTAAAGGTTCAGCTGGCCACGGTCACGGCGGGCTTGAGCAGGCCGATCTCATCATAGTGGCGCAGCATTCTGACGCTGACCCTGGACAGCTTTGAAAATTCTCCGATTTTCAGCATCTTATCCTCTCGGAATCCGGTTTTTTTGAGCTTACGTCTATCCTACTGCCTGCCATTATGTGAGAGTCAACAGGGATATTTGAGAAAATTCAATCAAAGCAGTTTTAGTGCCGCTTCCGCCTGCCGCAGGGTATCCTCGGGCGTGGAGGCGCCGTTTGTCGTAAGGCAAGTATAGCCCTGCTTTTGAGCCTGGGCGCGGATTTCCCGTGACAGCAAGGCGTTGCGCGCCATCCAGCGGTTGAAGGTTTGCTCCGGATCGGGCGTTTGCGCCAACAGCTGCGCCACCCAGGGGCGCTCACGATAGCGCGCCCGCTGAAAGGCAGGCTCGGGAATCAGGCAAATATAATGCCTGCTATCCACGCCTGCCCTGCGCATCAGCTCAGGCAGAAAGCCCGCGCCTTCGGCCAGGATGGGCGCGCCCGGCCCCATCGCGCGCAGCTCCCGCAGGGCATAAGGAAAGAGCTGGTGATAAATCTCCAGCTCCTGCTTGCATTGCTGGCAGGGCGGCAGCGCGTCGATATCCTGCGGCGCGGCGATTGCAGCCGCGCGCAGCAGCGCGTTGCCCTCCAGCATGCCCAGATGGGTATAGCGTTCCAGGTTTTTATCCAGTTCAAAGGCGCGAAAACCATGCCGCGCGCAGATTGCACGCGCGGCGGTGGACTTGCCCCCGCAGGGCGCGCCGCCGATAAAATAGATTTCCGACCCGTCTGCCATGGTTACAGATCCTGCCGAATGGGGATGGTGCGCTCCTCGTCCGCCGAGCGAATAGCGGCGAAGACCACGCGCATGGCGTGAATGATTTCCTCCACATCCAGGCAGGAGGGGCGGCCTTCCAGCACCGCATCCACAAACTCGTTGATTACGCCTGTGTTGCGGCGTTTGCCCGCCTTTTGCTCGGCGTTGGTGGTGATGCGGTCGGTGGCATAGCGTTCCACCCGGCCGTCGCGGTATTCGATAATCAGGCTATATACGGGATCGGTATACAGCTTCATCACGCCTTGGGTGCCGTAGAGCACGGTGGAGTTATCCTCCGAGCCGTAGAAAGTCCAGCTGGCGTGGGCCGCGCCCAACGCGCCGCCCGCCGTGCGCAGGATGAACATGGCGTTGTCATCCACCTGAATGGGCGTGCCGCCGGGGGTCTTTTTATCCAGCGTGGCCAGAAAAGCCGAAGCCTGGGTGATGACGTCGCCCGTGAGGTAATTGTACAGATCGATTTTATGAATGCCAAGATCAGCCGCCACGCCCAGCACGGCGCTGCTCTTGTGGAAGAACCAGGGATTGGGCTGCCCTGTCCAGCCCTCCGGGCCGCCATGGCCAAAGGTGGTGTGGAAGGTCAGGATCTTGCCGATTGCGTCCTCAGAGATCAGGCGTTTGGCTTCGCGATGGGCGGGGGTCATGCGCTGATTATGCCCCACCAGCAGGCGCATGCCTGTGCGGCGGGAGACCATCAGCATATCCTCGCAGTCCTGCGCGGACACGGCCAGCGGCTTTTCGCACAGCACATGCTTGCCGCGCTCCATGGCCATGATGGCCGAGCGGCGGTGATCGGTATTGGCGCTGCATACGCTGACCGCGTCGATATCCGCATCCAGCAGCGCTTCCACGCTGTCAAAGGCTTTGCCGCCGTATTGCTTGGCCATGGCCTGCGCGCGGGCGGGATCTACATCATAGAAGCCCGCAATCTGGCAGCGAGGGTTTTCGCTGTATTCCGGCGCGTGGCGCACGCGGCAGATTTGCCCACAGCCGATAATGCCTACACGTAGGGTATCCATATGCAGTCCTCCTTGGAGCAGAAATTATTTTTCCTTGCGCTGCAGCAGCACGGCCACAATCACGATGGCGCCCTTGAAGGCCTCGCGCAGGAAGGGCGGAACGCCCATCAGATTGAGCAGGTTGTTCATCACGGCGATAATCAGCATGCCCAGCACCGTGCCGCCGATGGAGCCCTTGCCGCCCGACATGCTGGTGCCGCCCACGACCACGGCGGCGATTGCGTCCATCTCATAGCCGCTGCCGGCGTTGGCATAGTCCATGGAGCCGATGCGCGCCACCTGGATCACCGCCGTAACGGCCACCAGCGCGCCCATCAGGATGTAAATCCAGGTTTTTACCCGCTCCACATGGATGCCCGATAGCCGCGCCGTGCGCTCGTTGGAGCCGATGGCGTAAATCCTGCGGCCAAAGGGCGTGTGGCGGGATACAATGTGCAGCACCAGCGCCAGCACCAGCCAGTACAGGATGGGCAGGATGGTTTCGCCGCCGATCTTGGTGTTGGCGATGGCCAGAAAGCCCGCGGGCACCTTGACGCTCACCTTCTGCATGCACTGCTGGGTGACGCTGCGGCAGATTTTCATCATGCCCAGGGTGACAATGAAGGGTGGCAGCTTGCGATAGGCAATCAGCGAGCCGTTGATCACGCCGACCAGGGAGCCCACGACCAGCGCGGCGGCGATGCCGATGACATACGCCCATGGACCCGTAATGCCAACCGAGGTCAGCAGGCCGGTGGGGTAGCCGTTGATGATCACCATCAGCACCGCCCCAACGGCCGTCATGGTGGAGCCGACTGCCAGATCGATGCCGCCGGAGATGATGACGAACGTCATGCCCAGCGCCACGATGCCCACGCCCGCGTTGTTGCGCAGGATGTTAATCCAGTTTTTGCCCCAGCGTTGCAGCCACGCGCCAAAGCTGGCGTCCCGGAAGCCCAGCGCCACGGTTTGCAGGATGACCATCAGCACCAGCACGCAGCCGGTGGAAAAAATGGGGCTGCTCTTCCATTTGCGAATAAACCATTGGATGAAATTCTCTTTTTTAGCCGTCTGTGCCATTTCTTTCGCTCCTTACTCAGCTGCCGGTTGCCAGGCGCATCATTTCCTGTTCATTCATGGTATCGCCGCTGACCTGTGCGCGCACGTCGCCGTGATACATCACCAGCGCGCGGTCGCACACGCGGATAATCTCCTGCGCCTCATTGGACAGCACAGCCACCGCTACGCCCGCGTCCGCCAGCCTCAGGATGATGTCGTATATCTCTTCCTTCGCGCCCACGTCCACGCCCTGGGTGGGATTATCCAGAATCAGCAATTTGGGATGGGCGCTGAGCCATTTGGCCAGCACTACCTTCTGCTGGTTGCCGCCCGACAGGCTGCCGATGGGATCGGCCGGGTTCTCCATCTTGATTTTCAGCCCCTGCCGCTGCTTATCAAACGCGGCCAGCTCGGCCCGGCGGTCGATCAGCCCGCAGCGCGCCAACTGCCGCCAGATCACGATGGAGCCGTTTTCCAGGATATCCATGTCCTTGATGATGCCGTTTTCCTTGCGGTTGCGGGGCAGATAGCCGATGCCCAGCGCCAATGCCTGCGGGGTGGAGTGAATCACGACTGGCTTGCCCTCCACCAGGATGCGTCCGCCGTAATGCCCCATATCGCCAAACACGGTGCGGAACAGCTCGCTTCGGCCATCGCCTAACAGGCCCGTCACGCCCAGCACCTCGCCCGCGTGAATGCTCAGCGATACGTTGCGATAATAGGGTTCCAGCGTCAGGCTTTCCAGGCGCAGCACTTCCACGCCCAGCTGAGCATTGCGCGTGCGTGCCTGCGTGCGTACCTCGTGGCCAACCATGTCGCGCGCCAGGTTTTCCACGCTGGTATCGCGCACCAGGCCCTCGGCCACCACTGCGCCGTCGCGCAGCACGGTGTAGCGATCGCAAATCTGCATGACTTCGCGCAGCTTATGCGAGATAAAAACAACGCCGACCTTTTGCTGCCTGAGGGTACGCAGCATTTGAAAAACGCGCTCTATCTCCGGATCGGTCAGGGAAGTGGTGGGCTCATCCATGATAATGATGGAGGCCTTCATCATCAGAGCACGTGAAATCTCTACAATTTGCTTATAGGAGGCGTCCAGCGCGGACACCATGGCAAGCGGATCGATATCCAGCGACATGCTTTCAAACAGCTCGCGCGTGCGGGCAATCATGGCTTTATGATCCAGCAGGCCGCTTTTCTTTTTGATTTCGCGGCCGATAAACATGTTTTCATACACGGGCAGATCGTTGATCAGGTTCAGCTCCTGATGGATAAACGCGATGCCCGCATCCAGCGACTGCGAGGGAGTATGAAACTGCACGGGCGCGCCGTCCAGCGCAATCGTGCCCTGATCGGGCTGCAAAACGCCGCCCAGGATATTCATCAGCGTGCTTTTGCCCGCGCCGTTTTCACCCAGCAGGGCGCAGATTTCGCCCTCGCTCAGATGAAAATCCACGGACTTGAGCACGTCGTTTGCCCCGAAGGATTTGTAGATGCCGCGCATGGAAAGATTCATGGGGTCACATCCGTTCTTCGTATCCTTAATGTTTTTATCGCTATCCTATAAATCAGCTGAAAGGGCCATGGCAAGCCATGGCCCTTTTGAGCGTTAGGTTCTATTAATAGATGGTGTTGTTGGGATCGATGTATTCATCCGCATTGGTGGCATCCACGATCTGAGAGGGGATCACCTTCACATGCTCGACTTCTTCGCCGCCCAGCACGGCAACCGCCACGTCCAGGCAGTCCTTGATCATCAGGGGGCTGTACAGCGCGGAGCAGGCAGCGATCTGATCCTTATTGGCCACGATGGCATTGAAGTAATCCTGGCAGCCGCCACCGCCGGTGATGGCTTTGATTTCCGTGCGGCCAGCATCTTCCATGGCCTTCAGCGCGCCCAGAGAGGTTTCGTCATCCAGGGAGAACACGGCATCGATCTTGGCATTGGCAGTCAGCACGTCGGCCATAACCGTCATACCATCCTGAATGGTGAAATTCGGGTTCGCATATTCAACGATCTTAACGTTAGGGGCAATTTCCTTCATGGTTTCGGTGAAGCCCTTCATGCGCAGTTCGTTTACGGAGCCAGCGGTGGGAACGGGCATAGCTACAACCAGACCCTCGGTGCCGATCTTTTCCACGATGTATTTTGCACCGGCAACGCCCATGGACTCGTTATCGCCAGTTACCTTATAGATGCCCTCGGCCGCGATGTCCATATCGAAAGCCACGCACACGATGCCCTGAGCAATCGCGTTCTGAACGGGCACTTCCATGCCTTCCCACTGAGGAGCGATGACCAGTGCCTGCGCGCCCCACAGGATCATTTCGTCGATCTGGGTGGTCATTTCTTCAGCGTTGCTGGAGGTGGACAGTTTGTACTCGATCGTGCCAGCTTCGGCCAGCTGCTTGGCATGCTGTTCGGCAAAGTAGGTGATGCCGGCAACCCAGCCGTGCGTAGCGGCGGGGGTCAGGATGCCCACCTTGTAGGTGGTCTTTTCCGCGGAGGCCACGCATACCAGGGACAGGGACATCATCACGGCCAGCGCCAAAGCGATGATCTTCTTCATGATAGAATCCTCCTTGTTCGTTTGACGGCATTCCTTGCCGCCTTCGGATAAAGTTATTATAGCAAAATTTTCAGGCCATTTCAACGGCTCGACGATATAAAAGCGCAATTTGGCATAAATTTATCCTTTTTCGTCATCCGTGTTCGGATGGAACTGTGAGGAAAACAAGTGAATGCGCGGCATGAAGCCCTGCATAGATTTCCGAGTCCCCCTCATCACCGCCTGCGGCGGAGACTTCCCCTTGATGAGAAGCCCTTGGTGTAACGTGTTCATGCGTGCGCTGCCAAGGACCTTACACTCTGCCGCTTTCCTCGCACAGCGCGCGCATGCGGGCGGCAAGCTCGGCTGAAAAGTCGCTGCTCAGCGCGCGATAACGCCAGTTCTTTTCGCCCACCGTGCCGGGTGTGTTCATGCGCGCAGCGGAATCCAGCCCCAAAAAGTCCTGCATCGGGGCCATGGCGATGTTGGCGCGGCTGTCGAACACTGCCTTGATCATGCGCCATACCACCGTGCTGTCATCCACCTCGCCCAGCGCTTCGCGCAGGTTGCGGCGGGTTTGATCGCTGCAGGCGCGCCACCAGCCCAGCGACGTATCGTTATCGTGCGTGCCGGTATAGGCGGCGCAGTTGGGCTGATACAGCTGCGGCTGATGCGAATTGTCCCCGCCGCCGCCGTCATAGGCGAATTGCAGCACCTTCATGCCGGGATAGCCGCAGAAGGCCAGCAGATTGCGCACGCGGTCATTCACCGCGCCCAGATCTTCGGCCACCACTTTCAATTCGGGCACCTTTTTCTTGACCGCCGCAAAGAACGCCTTGCCGGGGCCGATTACCCATTTGCCGTTGCGGGCGGTCTTTTCGCCGGCCTTGACGGAATAATAATTAGCAAAGCCGATAAAATGGTCGATGCGCACGCTATCGTACAGCTGCGCCATGGCGCGCAGGCGATCCATCCAGAAGCCGTAGCCATGCAGGCGCAGATAGTGCCAGCGGTACAGGGGATTGCCCCAAAGCTGGCCGTCCTCGCTGAAGTAATCGGGCGGCACACCCGCCACGCGCTTGGGGCGGCGCTCGCAGTTGAGCTGGAAGAACTTGGCGTTGGCCCATACGTCCGAGGAATCCTCGGCCACATAGATGGGCATGTCGCCCAGCATCATCACCCCATGCTCGTTGGCGTAGCGGCGCAGGCGCATCCATTGATCGCGGAACAGGAACTGCAGGAACATGTAGTAGCGCACATCCTCGCGCAGCTCCTGCTCGTAGCGGTTCATGGCTTCGGGGCGGCGCATGCGGATGTCCTCGTCGGGCCACTGCATCCAGGATACCTGGTTGAACTTTTGCTTGATCGCCATGAACAGCGCGTAATCGCGCAGCCAGGGCCACTGCTTCTGCCATACCTCAAACGCGCCGTCGCTGAGCAGGCGATCGCGGCTGTGCTGATAGGCACGGCGCAGCCAGGGTTCCTTTTCGGCGCGCAGGGTTTCAAAATCCGCCCGGCCGGTCTCAGCATGCGGCGCAGGCTGATAATCGGGCAGATAGCCGTCCTTTTGCAGCAGGGCCAGGTCGATCATATAGGGGTTGCCCGCCAGCGCGCAGGCGCTCTGATAGGGCGATTCGCCGTACCCGGTGGGGCCTACCGGCAGCACCTGCCAGATGCGCATGCCCGCGCTTTGCAGAAAATCCACAAAGCGATAGGCCGCTTCGCCCAGCGTGCCGGCGCACTCCGGCCCGGGCAGCGAGGTGATATGCAGCAGCACGCCGCCGCGGCGCACGTTTGTCTGTTCCATTGTTTGCAAAGCCTCCTTCGGAAACTTCCAGCATTCGTCCCTGTTATTTTATATGAAAAGTGCAAAGATGTAAAGAAAAATTGCAAAAAACGCGCGTAAGTGGTATGATATGCTTACGTTTATCTGTGAATTTGGAAGGGGAATGAAACCGTGACCATTGAAACCTATCAGTGCCCGCAGTGCAGCGCCCCGCTTATATGGAAAAATGGCGAGCTTGTGTGCGAATCCTGCGGCGCAAGCTATAAAGAAGAGGATATGCGCGCCCTGTCGGAGGCCATGCAGGAAAACGCCGGGCAGTCCAGCCTGGACTGGAACAAGTGCCGCAACGCGCAGACCTTTACCGCGCAGGATGAAAGCGCCCTGCAGGAATACAACTGCCCTGCCTGCGGCGCGGTGCTGGTCACCTCTGCCGCCACAGCGGCCACCAAGTGCGCCTATTGCGGCAACAATGCGCTGATCCCCAAACAGTTTTCGGGCGAGCTGCGCCCTGATGCGATCCTGCCCTTTACCGTATCCCGCGAGGATGCGGAAAAGAAGCTGCGTGAGCATTTTCACGGCAAAAAGCTGCTGCCTGACGATTTTGTGCGTGCCTGCCGCGTGGAGGATGTAGAGGGTCTGTATGTGCCTTACTTCCTATTTAACTGTCAGGCTGACGCGCGCTGCACCTACCGTGCCGAGCGCGTCAACACCTACCGCCGGGGCGATTGGCAGATTACCGATACGCTGCACTTTTATGTGGAGCGCTGCGGCCGCGTCAGCTTTGACCGCGTGCCGGTGGACGCCTGCAAGCGCGTGGATGATACGCTGACGGAGGCCATCGAGCCCTTTGACTACGCCGCCTGCAAGCCCTTTGATCCCGGCTATCTGGCGGGCTATCAGGCGGATTGCCGCGATCAGGAAATGGATGAGTGCGTGCCCCGCGCCAACGAGCGCGTGACCAATGCGGCTACCGATGCCCTGCGCAGCACCGTGCACGGCTATTCCAGCGTGGTGAGCGACTGTACGCAGGTGCGGCTGGATCAGGGCAAGGTGCGCTATGTGATGATGCCCGTATGGCTGCTGACCGTGCGCTATGGCGATCAGGCGTTTCCCTTTGCCATCAACGGGCAGACGGGTCGTCTGGCGGGCGAGCTGCCGGTGGATAAGCGCAAGTATCGCCGCCTGAAGCTGAGCTGGATGCTGGGCCTTGAAGTGGCGCTGGCGCTGCTTATTGCGTTCTTTCTGTAAGGGGGTGCGGGTATGAAAAAGAGGATTTTTGCGTTGCTGCTTTGCACCCTGCTGCTTTGCTGCGCCGCCGCGGCGGAGTTGAGCCGTGTGGCGGATCGCGCGGGGCTGCTGACGAGCGCGCAGGTATCGGCTCTGAACGACCGCTGCCGCGAACTGTCTGAAAAGTACGATCTGGATGTCATCATTGCCACCACCAACGATTCGCGCGGGATGGAGCTGGGCATGTACGCCGCCGATCTGGTGGACTACAACAGCTTCCGCAAGGATAACATCATCCTGGTTATTGCCATGGACCAGCGCAAGTATGTGTGCGTCACCACGGGGCGCGGCATCGATGCGTTCAGCGATCAGGCGCTCAATGCCATTTACGATGCGATGGAGAGCGACATGCGCGCGGGCCGTTACTATAGCGCGTGCAGCACATATCTGACCCGCAGCGAGGGCATTATCGACGCTTATGCAAACGGCAGCCCGGACAGCGTATATCAGTATTACGGCGAGGGTGACGATGTGGTGCAGGAGCCCGCCACCTTCTATGAGCGCCTGCAGATGGGCGCGCTGTTTGCGCTGATCCCGGCTATTTTGATTGGCTGGATCATCGCTGCCGCACAAAAGGGAAAGATGAAAACCGCCCGCAAGCGTGACTCGGCGGAGAACTATCTGACCGATATGAACCTGACCCGTGAGCGCGATATTTACCTGTATACGACCACCGTGCGCCATAAGATCGAAAACGATCCGCCCTCCTCCGGCGGCAGCAGCCACAGCACCTTTAGCAGCAGCAGCGGCTCCAGCCATGGCGGCGGTGGCAGCGGAAGAAGCTTCTGACGAGAAAGGGCGGACGAGGAGAAGACGTTACTTTCTTCAAAGAACCTGTGTTGTGGACGGAAAAGCTGCTGGAATAAAACTGGGAGTAGCCATGGCCACCCGCCCCGCCCCCGCGGCAGGTGGGCGGCAGTGCCGCCTGCCAGTTTTACCAGCTTGGCTTTTACGTCACACGCAGCTTTCTTTGCTTCTTGCTTGGGCTCCAAGAAAGAAGCGTCCCCTCGTTCCCTTTTCCGTTCACCCCCCATCCAATTCAACGGAGGTTGTTCATGTACCGCAGAATTCTTGCCCTGATATTGTCGCTTGCTCTGCTAATGCCCGGCCTTGCGCTGGCGGAGAGCCTGCCCTATGTGGAGGACTGCGCCCTGCTGCCCGGCCAAAGCGTGGAGCTGCGCTACTTTCTGCCTGCCAGTGGGCGCGCATCGCTGCGCCTGACCACGCAGGGCGGCGCGGATGTGGCTGTCATCCTGTCCGAGCGCATGCTGCTGGGCGGGCTGCATGTGCTGACGCTGGACGAGCAGTTCTTTGCCGAGCCGCTGGCCGAGGGCGCGTATCGCCTGATCCTTACCTATGAGGGGCAGACGTATACCGCCGTGCTGACCGTCGGCCAGACTGCGCAGCCCCCGCAGACGACGCCTGCTGCGCCCGCGCCGACCGCCATGCCCGCGCCGACCGCCGCGCCAGCGCCGGCCTTTGCCGATCAAAGCGCCAGCATTACGCCCGCGCATCTGAGCAGCTATCATCCGCAGCATACGGGCTGCTACTGGTGCACGCCCATGGATATCACCGATGAGGCAGCCGTGTGGGCCATGCTGACCGCGCCCATTCAGGTGGTGGATGTGGGGCAGAAGGAGCAGGTTGTCCTGCGCGCCGAGCCCAGCGACAGCAGCGAGGGCATCGGCGTGGTAACGGGCGCGTCTCAGGCTGTGCATGTGCTGGAAACCCGCAGCGACGGCTGGTCGCTGGTGGAAACGTATTCCAGCTCCTTCCATGATTCCAAGGTCAAGGCCTGGAACGCCTTTGTAACCGGCTATATCCGCACCAACAAGCTGAAAACCTATAATGTGCGTACCGATTATGGCATGATCATTGACAAACTGACCCAGTCGCTGTATATCTTTAAGGATGGCAAGCTCTTTACCACCCTGGCCGTATCCACCGGGCTGTATAACGAGCGCCAGCCTTATAACGAAACGCGCTCGGGCGAGTTTGTGATCATCTCCCGCGTGGGCGATTTCAAATCCGATAACCTGGTGTGCGGCATGGGCCTGCGCTTTAACAGCGGCGATTTGCTGCACGAGGTGCCGCACGTCAAAAATGCCGACGGCACCAAGAACTATAAAAACTGTGAGCCCAAGCTGGGCTCCCGCGCCAGCCATGGCTGCGTGCGCGTGCAGCGGCTGAAAAACGCCGACGGCATCAACATGACCTGGGTGTGGAATAACATCAAGGTGGGCACAAAGCTGGTGATCTGGGAGGACTTTGCCGGCCGGCAGATGGAAATCCCCGCCGATGAAACGCCGCTGTATTACAATCCGGACGGCGGCTCCAGCTATCACAGCATGGCCAACTGCAAGGGCGTAAAGGACAAGTATCTGCCCCTGACAGCCTTTACCTATGGCGAGCTGGAAACGGGCGCGTTTGCCAAGCTGACTGCCTGCGCCTACTGCTTCCCGCCCCGCCGCCGCGCGGACATCGAAGAAATCAACCGCGTGCACGAAACGCAGTCCCCGGGCCTGATTTCGCTGCTGCTGGAAAACAAGCAGTAAGCGGGAAAATGCCGGGCGCAGCCCTGTTTTGTATTCAATCTCCAATTCACTATAAGGAGTGAAAATTATGACCAACGCCTATTCCGTATCTCCGCAGCAGATTGTCAGCGACGCCGAGCGCTTCCTGCGCGCGCGCTATCATGTGGACTTTGCCAACGCGCATGATTTCCAGCTGCACGACGCCATTGCTCAGGCTGTGATGCTCTCCATCGCCCCCAAGTGGGCGCAGGATGAGCAGGATCTTCGCCAGCGCCGCCGCGCCTGCTATATCAGCGCGGAATATCTGATGGGTCGCCTGTGGCACAATAACCTGTGCTGCCTGGGCGTGTACAACGAGGTAGAAAAGCTGCTCAATCAGCAGGGCGCGCACCTGAGCGATATGGAGGATATCGAGGATGCGGCGCTGGGCAACGGCGGCCTGGGCCGCCTGGCTGCGTGCTATCTGGACGCCGCCGCCGCGCAGAATATCCCCCTGAGCGGCTATGGCCTGTACTATCGCTTTGGCCTGTTCAAGCAGTCCTTTGAGGATGGACGGCAGGTGGAAGCCCCCGACGATTGGACCAAGCATGGTGATCCCTGGTCGGTGCGCCGCGAGGATGAAAGCGTGATCGTGCGCTTTGCCAATTTCTCCGTGCGCGCCGTGCCCTATGATATGCCGGTGATCGGCCTGCGCGGGGTCATTCGCACGCTGCGCCTTTGGAGGGCCGAGCCGGTGGAGCCCATCGACATGCCTGCCTTTAACGACCAGAACTATGAAAAGGCCTCCCGTGAGGCGGTGCGCGCGGCGGATATTACCGCCTTGCTCTATCCGGGCGACAGCAAGCGCGCGGGCAAAACGCTGCGCCTGCGCCAGCAGTATCTGCTGTGCAGCGCCACGGTGCAGGATCTGCTGCGTCAGTGTCCCCAGCGCGAGCGCTTTGTCGAGCAGTTTGCTGTGCAGCTCAACGACACCCATCCCACCATGGCCGTGCCGGAGCTCATTCGCATCCTGACCAGCGAGGGCATGGACTTTGAGCAGGCGGCGGAGATCGCCTTCCGCGCCTTCTCCTTTACCAATCATACCGTGATGCCCGAGGCCCTGGAATGCTGGAGCGAAAGCCTGATGCGCGCCGTCGCGCCCGAGCTGATTCCCATCATCCGCCGCTTGGACGAGCGCCTGCGCGCGCAGGGGCATGAGGGCCTCTGCATTGTTGAAAACCACACCATTCACATGGCCAACCTGGCCGTTGCCTGCACGCACTGCACCAACGGCGTGGCTGAGCTGCACACCCATATTCTCAAGGAGCGCGTGTTTGTCGACTGGCACCGCGCCTATCCCGATCGACTGCAGAACGTGACCAACGGCATCACGCCCCGGCGCTGGCTGGGGGTGTGCAATCCCGAGCTGACCGCGCTGCTGAGCGACACGCTGGGCGGGGATGATTTCCTGACTGATCTTGCGCGTCTGGGCGCGCTGCGCGAGCATCTGGACGACGCGCTGATCGACCGCTTTATGGCCGTCAAGCGCCAGAAAAAGGCGCAGCTGCGCGCATATATCCGGGCGCACGAGGATGTGGATCTGCCTGAAAACTTCCTGTATGATGTGCAGGTAAAGCGCCTGCATGAGTACAAGCGTCAGTTGATGAACGCGCTGTCGCTGGTGGATCTGTATAACTGCCTGAAGGAGGACGAAGACTTCCGCGCGGCCTTCCCGCCCGTGGCGGTGATCTTCGGCGCGAAGGCGGCGGCCGGGTATGACCGCGCCAAGAGCATCATCTATTTCTGCAACAAGGTGGCCGAGCGCATCAACGGCGATCCCGAGGTAAACGACCGTCTGCGCGTGGTGTTTGTGCAAAACTACAATTGCTCCTATGCCGAGCGTATCATTCCCGCCGCCGACCTGAGCCAGCAGATTTCGCCCGCGGGCACCGAGGCCAGCGGCACCGGCAACATGAAGCTGATGCTCAACGGCGCAATCACCCTGGGCACGCTGGACGGCGCGAACATCGAAATCGCCCAGCAGGCCGGGCAGGAGAATGAATACATCTTCGGCGCGACCGCGCAGGAGATCGACGCGATCCGCGAAACCTACAACCCCAACGATATTTACCGCGCCAGCCCGCGCATCCGCCGGGCGGTGGACGCGCTGGTGGACGGCAGCATCTGTGAGCCGGATGCGGGCCTGACCGAGCTGTACGACGCGCTGCTCAAGGGCGCCAGCTGGCATCGCCCCGATCATCACTTCCTGCTGCTGGACTTTGCCGCCTATCAGGCTGCGCGCCTGCGCGCTTATATGGAATACAAGGACGAGCCGCGCGCGTTTGCCCGCAAATGCCTGCTCAACATTGCCGGCGCGGGCCCCTTCAGCGCCGACCGTGCGGTGCGTCAATATGCCGAAAATATCTGGCGCGTATAACCGTGCAATTGATTTTCACTTGATCTTTGCATGCTATGCTGAATTGAACAAGACCTGACATGCCGCCAAAGGGAGGGATTCTTCATGCTGTTTTCTATGGTTGCCATTGGCTCGACGGGTGATGTACGCCCGTACATCCTGCTGGGCCGCGAGCTGCAACGCCGCGGGCATCAAACGCGCCTGATCGCATTCGCTCCCTTTGAGGAGGCGGCGCGCCAAGTGGGCATGGATTTTCTGCCGCTGCCGGGCAGCCTGCACCACTATATGGAAAGCCTGATGCGCCCGGGCAACCTGGCCGTTACCTTCCTGCCGCAATTGCAGAAGGCCATTGCGGGCTGCAAGGATGCGCTGATGGATTCCATCCTGACGGGCAGCCAGGGGGCGGATGCGATCCTGTCCACCTTTAGCCTGTCGGCGGTGAACGCCGTGGCTGAAAAGCTGCACATTCCCTATATCCAGACATACTATTTCCCGCTGGATCCCAACGCTGATTTCCCGTTGCCGCTGTTCCCCCAGCTGCCGGGTAAGCGCTATGCCGGGGCGAGTTATCGTATCAGCTGGCTGGCCATCAACGCCTTTGAGCGCCACATGCTGGCCGATTGGCGCAAAGCACAGGGCATCGAGGCTCCGCCGATCAAGAGCGAACCGATCCTGACGGTGGACGGGCATCGCGTGCCTGTGCTGTATGCCATCAGCCCCAAGCTTCTGGAGCGTCCGTCAGACTGGGACGACAATATCTACATGACGGGTTTCTGGCAGGAGGAAAATGAGGAGGCCGAGCCTGATCCCGAGCTGCAGGCTTTCCTGGATGCAGGCGACGCGCCGGTGTACATCGGCTTTGGCTCCATGGTGTCCAGCGATATGGAAAAGATTTTTGACAAGGTGGTTGCCGCCCTGCGCGAGACGGGGCTGCGCGCCATCGTGGACGGCGGCTGGAGCAGCGATATCCTGCCGGCTGAAAAGCTGCCCAACGTCTACTATCATACCGGCTATATCAATCATGGCTGGCTGTTCCCGCGCATGCGCGCTGTGGTTCACCATGGCGGCGCGGGCACCACGGCTTCGGGTCTGCGCGCGGGCCGACCTACGCTGATCATTCCCTTCTGCGGTGAGCAGGCGTTCTGGGGGCATCAGGTGTATCAGCGCGAGCTGGGCCCCAAGCCCATTCAGCGTTCGCTGCTGACTGCCAGCAAGCTGGCCGATGCGCTGCGTGATCTGTGCTGCGATGCGCGTTATGCGCAAAACGCTGCTCAGATGGGCGAGATGCTGCGCCAGGAGGATGGCGTGGGCTGCGCGGCGGATCTGATTGAAAGGCTGATCCGCGAGTGGTAACGGAAACCGAAGCATAAAAAACGGCTGACCGGGTGAAATCCGGTCAGCCGTTCTATGTGTCTGCCGCGCTGCTCAGCCGCGCTGCAGCTTGGTGGTGTAGAGCAGGCCCATATCCCACAGCATGGAGCTGGACAGGTACTTGTCGCGGATATCGCGGGAGCCGATGAAGGCCTTTTCGGTATCCTGCCAGGTGACGTTGATATCCTCAGGCTGGGTGGGCATGCCCAGATCGCGCATCATGGCGGCGATGCTTTCGCAGGAGGGCAGCTCTTCATCGATGATGCGCAGGATGTCGTCCCAGTGCGCGATGATCTTGTCCAGGCGCTTGGCGTGACGGGCAGGATCGTTCTTGTGGAACACGGTGTGCTCCTGCAGGATGACGGTTTCGGCGGCCTTGCCAAAGATATCGCGGATCATGGCCTGCCACTGTTCGTCGGTGAAGGACTTGATAAAGTCCTCGGCTACCTTGCGGTCAGGATGCATCTTGCGGATCTGTTCATACAGCTTGAGCGTCAGCAGCGTGCCCACGCCCACCTGGATGCCGTGCAGCTCGTAGGGCGTACCGCGGTCCAGCGCCATCATTTCCCACAGGTGGCTGAAGTAATGCTCCAGACCGCTGGCGGGGCGGGAGATGCCCGCGTAGCTCATCGCAACGCCGGAAAGCACCAGGCCCTCGACAGTGGCCTGCACGGCCTTTTCATCGCGGGTCTTGAGGCCGGGGGCGTTTTCAACGATCTTTTTCAGGGAGGCGCGCATCAGTTGGGCGATGTTTTCGCAGTAGTATTCGCCGGTGACCAGATTGGAGATGCGCCACTCGCAAATGGCGATGTACTTGGCCAGCATATCGCCGAAGCCCGCCCACAGCATGCGCATGGGGGCGTTCTTGATGATATCGATATCGCAGATGATCGCGCGGGGAGCGCCGTCATACAGGGACACCTTGATGCGCTCGCAGATCATGGAGGAGGAGTTGCTGGCATAGCCATCCATGGAGGGAGCGGTGCCCACGATCAGCTCTTTCACGCCCACCTTGTGGCTGAGCACCTTGCAGCAGTCGTTCACCACGCCCGAGCCGATGCCCATCACGCCGTCGCAGGTGACGTCATAGTGCATTACCAGCGAGCCCATGGCGTACTCGTCCGGCTCCACATGCTCAAAGGGGAAGCAATACAGGGTATATTCGATGCCGGCCTGCTTGAGCACGGGCTCCACAAAGGACCAGGCAGCCTTCTTGGTGTTTACATCGCAGACGATAAAGGGCTTGGTGCAGCCGATGGCCTTCAGGGCCTCGGGGATATGGCGGACGGCGCCGGGCTCGATGGCCAGATAATCCATCTTCATTTCATGATGGCGGCCGCACGCGCAGTCATGACCGCCCTTGGCGATCAGCGTATTCAGGGAAGCATCGGCGAAGTTAATCATTATCACTCACGTTCCTTTGCTGTAATTGAAGGTGAAATTTATCACCTTATCTATTGTATTCTCTTATACGTGCTTTGTCAATTGCTGTCACGAGGATTGAAGAATCATCGGCAAGAATTGCAGAAGTGAACAAAGTCAATCAAAAATGCATTGCAAAACATCGCCCGCCGCGCTATAATAAAGCTCAGACCAAAGCGCGGGGGAGGATGCGGGCATGTTTGAAGAGGAGCGTCATGAGCAAATTGTGCAGCTGCTGAAGGGCGGCCGCATGGTATCGGTGGGCGAAATTGCCAAGCAGCTGTTTGTCAGCGAGGCCACCGTGCGGCGCGATCTGACCGCTCTGGAGCGCGCGGGCGTGCTGCGGCGCGTATACGGCGGCGCGGTGCTGACCGGCGCAAACCGCGACGTGCCCCTGCTGATGCGTGAAACCGAGGCACAGGAGGCCAAGCAGCATATTGGCCGCATCGCCGCCGGATTGGTGGATGAAAACGATGTGATCATCCTGGATGCGTCCAGCACGGTGTACAGCATGATCCCATACTTGAAGGATTTTAAAAACGTGGTGGCTATCACCAGCGGCCTTAAAACCGCCCTGGCGCTGGGAGAAAGGCACATTAAAACGTATCTGACCGGCGGGCTGATGATTGATAACTCCTATTCCATGATCGGCGGGTACGCGCGGGATATGCTGGAGACGATCAACGCCGACGCGGTGTTCTTCTCCTGCCGGGGCGTATCGGCGGACGGGCGGATGACGGATTCCTCGGTGGAGGAATGCGAGCTGCGCAAGCTGATGTTTCGCCATGCCAAGCGGCGTGTGCTGATGGCTGCGCATAACAAGATTGGCCGCGATTATTTTTATGTGCAGGGGCATGTGAGCGAGATTGACGATATCGTCAGCGACGGCCCGCTGCCTGCTTGCTTCTCTCAGCCCGGCGCGGATGGCCGCGCGCCGCAAATTCACATCGGCTAATTGTTACAACTTTTTACATCTTTTTGGATTGACAGGCATAGAATATGCTGGTATAATGAAATTGATCCTTGTTTTTCCATAGATGGAAACCATGAATCCAGAAAGGTGTGAATAATGATGAAGCGCAAGTTCTTCTCTATCCTGGCTCTGGCTCTGATGCTGTCCCTGCTGGCCGGCGTTGCGCTGGCTGACAGAGCCTATCGATTCACCGATAATTACCCCCTCTATGTGGTGGATAGCTACAGCCCCAGCGGCTATTGCTACATGTACGACCGTCCCACCAGTACCTATGGCAACAACCTGGGCCGCTATAACAACGGCGAAACGCTGAAGGTGATCAGCACCAAAACCGGCAACGAGTTTTATCTGGTGGTGGATCGCAACAACCAGGTGGGTTATGTGAACGGCGAATGCCTGATTCCCTACGGCACCAGCCGCGACTACCCCGTGTATTATGTGGACAGCGTGCAGCCCCTGGGCTATTGCTACATGTATGACCGTCCGTCCAGCACTTACGGCGAAAACCTGGGCCGCTTCAATAACGGCGAGCGCTTTGAGGTGCTCAACTGGAACGCCGACCGCAACTATGCCTATGTCTACTCCCTGACCACTGGTCAGGTGGGCTATGTCAACAAGTCCGCCCTGGTCAAGGAGGGCGAGATGGCCTATCACCAGACGGCTACCGTTGACAGTGAAATGGGCTATCTCTACCTGTATGATCGTCCGTCCAGCAGCTATGGCGAGAACCTGGGCCGCTATGAAAACGGCGAAAAGGTGTATATTCTCAAGTGGCGCTACAACAGCAACTATGCCAAGGTGAAGACCGAGGACGGCAAAACCGGCTATACCCAGATGAGCCGCCTGACGCTGAACTGAGCAAATGGCTGTTGACAGCCAGATAGATCTAAAATCATGATATGAAACGTGCCCCTTCCGGCGTGCTGGAGGGGGCACGTCTTTTTTCGAGGAAAACACTTTAGCGATGGCAGTGAAATCAATGCTTGCCAAGTAGATAACAAGCAAGGTGCAACGGCATTATTCATGCACTGTATCATCATTATTATCCATGAAGAGGAAGTCAACGAGGGGCATCGCTTTTATCATCCAGCTATGTAAGCGAAACAGCAAGAGTTGCTTAGAAAAAAGCTTGTTACAGCTAACACGTTAATCAGCGGACAGCGTCTTTGAACTTTGCTTAGAGAGAAGATAGACAGTTGCGTATAGCATAGCTGCTGTAGATTGAGGTGAATGGTATGGTGTTTCAGACAAAAATACCGGGGGCAGTCTTTTTTAAGACTGCCCCCGGTTTGAATATTATTGCTTATTCAGCGGGGATGAAGGCGGGGATTTCGCCGGTGGACACAACGATACCGGATACATAACCGATGCCGCAGGCGTCCGCGTCGGCGTTGGAGCCCAGACGGTTGGTGCCGTGAATACCGCCGGTGACTTCGCCAGCCGCATACAGGCCGGGGATGACGTTGCCGTAGATGTCAACAACTTCAGTTCTGGTGTTGATCACCAGGCCGCCCATGGTGTGGTGGACGGAGGGGAACTGAGGCAGCGCATAGTAGGGGCCGTTTTCGATCTTAACCATGGTCTTGGCCATGACCTTGCCGAAGTCCGGATCCTTCATGCTGTCGATGTAGCTGTTGTGGGCAGCAACGGTGGCTTCCAGATTGGCAGCCTGCACGGCGGGATACTGACCCTTGATGGCGAAAGCGTTGATCTTGTCAGCCAGCTCAGCCAGGGTGTCAGCCTTCAGAACGCGGCCGCTGGCCACGCCTTCTTCGATTTCGTTATGATAGGCGAAGGGAGAAACCACGTCTTCGGTGAAGATGCAGTAGGTGGAGATGAAGCCAGAGTTGGCGGCAGCGTTGGCGCACACGTCGCGGCGGTCGCCTTCGTTGACGTAGCGGTTGCCCTGCCAGTCAACATAGATAACGCCGTAGGAGGGGCCGGTGAAGGGCCATACAGCATACTTATCCAGGATGCCGGTGTTCGGATCGGCCCAAGGATAACGCTGGATGTTGCTCATCTGGGTGGTGTTGGCGCCGATGGCCTGAGCCAGGTAGATGCCTTCGCCAGTGGAGGCAGCCTTGATGTTGGTGGTGGGCAGGTCAGCGTTCAGGTAGGGAACCTGGGTCTCGCGCATCTGAACGTTGGAGGAGAAGCCGCCGGTGGCAAGGATGACGCCCTTCTTGGCTTCGATGGTCTTGTAGCCGTCGGCAGTCGCCACGCGGATACCAACAACCTTGTTGGCCTCGTCGCGGGTGCGGTAGATTTCAACCATCTTGGTTTCCAGCTCGATGATGGCGCTGGTCTTCTTGAGGATTTCCAGCTGCAGGTTCGTGATGTCGGAACCAACCTGGTTCTCGGTCACGTAGGTGCGGTAGCCATAGTGTCCACCGGGACGGGCCAGGGTGTCGCGGATGACCAGACCGTTGTCCAGCAGGATGTTGAAGTATTCGGGAGAAGCGTAAACCATTTCGCGAACCAGCTTGATGTTGCTCATCTGGTCGCCGCCGTTCATGGTGTCTTCGATGTGCTTTTCAGCGGTATCGGGCACCAGGTCGAACTTCTTCTGCAGCTCGGCAGCCACCTTGGAGGTGTAGGAAGCGTACTGGCCGCCGTTGATGGCGGAGTTGCCGCCGGTGGTGGAGAGCTTCTCAACCAGCACAACGGAGGAGCCGTTTTCCACAGCGCCGTAAGCAGCCGCCAGACCGGCAAAACCGCCGACGACGACGACTACGTCGTAGGACTCATCCCAGGTCGCGGGAACTTCGAAGGAACCCATGACGGGGAAGTAATCGGGAGCAACCACGGGAGCGGACTCCACGGGCTTGGAGAAGGCGGCGATGTCAGCGCCGGCAGCTTCCAGCGCGGCGGTCACAGCCTTGACAACGCCCTCGGAGGAGCGGGTGGCGCCGGAAACGGCGTCAACGGCGATGGACTGAGCCGCAACGATGGCAGCGGGCAGCTTTTCCAGCGCGGGCCAGCCGGGAGCGGTCTCATTGTGAGAGGTAACCTTGATGTCTTCAATCGCGGTCGCACTGACGGTGACTTCGACAGTCAGGCCATCGAACATACCGGTAGCAACGCCGGTGTAGGTGCCCGGGGTCATATCCGCCATGGCAGCGGAGGAGACCAGCATAACCAGGCAGAGCACGAGGGCGAAGAGCTTGAAGTTCTTCATGGGTGTTCTCCTTTCGTTTTCCTATTTTCATAGGAGCGGTCAAATTACGATAATATTATATCGAAAACTTTTCTGCCCGGCGAACGAAAAGCGGAAACGAACCATTCGAAAAACCGAAATAATACATCTTTAGAACAATCTGGAAAGAGTATTCGCCCGACGCGGCGGCTCTTGTATTCCGCATCGCCATGTGATAGTATTAAATAGGAAAATATATCGAAAGCCTGCGGAGGAAATGATCATGAACAAGGCTGTGCAGATCAGAAAGGTACGAGCGGGCGACGAGCAGGCCCTTGCCTATGTGCAAACCGAAAGCTGGAAGGCGGCCTTTAAGAAAATCGTTCCTGCCGATTTGCTTTCAAAATGTACGCAGCTTGAGCGCGCCACCGCCATGTATAAGCGCCTTTTAGCGGAACAGAAGGGAAACGGCTATATGCTGGAACTGGATGGAAAACCGCACTGCATTGCCTGGTGGGATGCAGCCAGGGACGCGGACATGGCGGGGTTTGCCGAGCTAATCTGCATTCATTCGCTGAAAGCCGGCTGGCATCAGGGATACGGCAGTCTGATGATGCAGCAGATCCTTGCGGATGTGAAAAGCGCGGGCTATGCCAAAATCCTGCTTTGGGTGTTTGACAGCAATGTGCGCGCAATCAAATTTTACGAAGCGCATGGATTTGTCGCCAGCGGGAGAAAGCAGTCTGCTTTAGGCGCTGTGGAAGAAATGTATATCAAAGAGCTATGAGATTTCTTGCCCATCCTGTCATCAACAAATCGTCTGTGCCGGCGTGCGCGGATTGGGACGTTATATTGTTCCCAAGCTGCTGCGGCGAAATTGGCAAAAGGCGCGGCTTTCATAGCCGCGCCTTTTCACTTATCAGTCTTTATTGCTCCGCATTCTGGTCTGCATTTTCCCGCATCAGGCTTTGGGCATAGATTGCGCTTTGCTGCACCATCGCACGCAGCGCGCCCTTGAGCAGCTTTTCTTCGGGCCAGATAATTGTTTCCCAAGCCCAGATGGGCTCCTCCGCCAGATCCAGGCGAACCAGCTTGCCCGCGGCCTCGTAGCGCGCCAGGGCGTACTGCTGCAGCAGCGTCACCGCTTCATTGTGGCTTACCATATCCAGCACCAGCTCCAGGTTGCCCAGGAGCGATACCTCCTTGGGATGAATCCCCTGGTTTTTCAGCCGGCGCATCAGCTCCACAAACAGGCAGCAGCTATCGTGGGGATAGACAATCCGCGCCTTTTCAAGCTCCTGGCAGGTAAGCCCGGTGCGGTGCGCCAGGGGATGGTCGGGCGCTACTGCCAGATAAGCCGCTTCTTTATATAGGAACTTTTCCTTCAGGCCGGGCAGATGATCGTGCCCGATGCAGTAATAAAAGGCCACGTCCACCAGCCCGTTCTTTACAAAGGAGGGCATGTTGGCGTTGGGGCCGGTCATCATATCGATGCGAACGGCGGGATTCTTTTGAGAAAAGGTTTCCAGCAGCGTGCGCATGCCGCTGCGGGTGTTGATTTCGCACCCGCCCACGGATAGCGTGCCGTCGATCACGGCGTCCTCCACCATGTCGGCCGTCATCTGCTCATACTGTTCCAGAATTTTCTTGGCGTGCGCCAAAAAGCGTTCGCCCTCCGGGGTCAGGGCAAGCTGCCGGCCTTCCTTGGCCAGAAGCGACACGCCCATTTCCTCTTCCAGCAGCTGCACATGTTTAAACAGGGTAGATGGGGAGTATTGCAGGCTGCGGGCCGCCTTTTGATAGTTCAGCGTTTGCGCAAGCTTGACAAACGTTGTCAAATGCTTGGTATCCACCCTTATCCCCTCCTTTGTTGCCTATGGCTAATCGGGGCTCCAGTATCGATAAGATAAATATATATGATTGCCGCTCGAATTGCAAGGGCTTCGCGCTATATTTTTGGAAAATTGTGTTTTGAAAAAAGCCTTGACGCGTCCATTTGAATCAAGTAAAATTGTTATGATAAAAACCACCATGGAGGCTATCCGCTGCGATGAAGAAACTATTTGCCCTGCTGCTGGCGCTGCTGATGATGATTTTGCCCGCGATGGCGGAACAGCAAAAGCTGACCCCTGCCGATGAGCGCCTGACCGCCGCTGGCTATGTGTATATTGCCACCAGCAATCGTTCCAATTGGTATCCGCTGCCGGAGGAGGGCGCGGACCCCTATGAGGTGACCATTCAGAAGAACGATGCGGATGGCAACGTATGTGAAAATGTGGTATGCATCACCCCGGAGGGCGCGTATATGCTGCGCTCCAACTGCGACAACCAGGACTGCATTGACCAAGGTATTGTGACCTTGGCAAACAAGGATACGCGCATCCTGAGCAACTGGATCGTATGCCTGCCGCACCAGGTAATCGTTGAACTGTACACGGCCCAGGAAGTGTTGGATATGATGCTGGCTTCCATCACTTCGTCTACCGCTGCGTCTGACAATACGGCTGAATAAGGAGGCCGTCCTTTGAGCAAGCGATCAAACCATGCCGGCGTATACAGCATCAGCCTGTGCGCGCTGCTGCTGTCCATGATGCTGATTGTCGGCTATGTGGAAAGCATGATCCCGCTGAACGTGGGAATTCCCGGCATTAAGCTGGGCATGAGCAACAGCGTGCTGATTTTTGCGGTGTACATGCTGGATATCCCTACGGCATTTATGCTGATGTCGCTCAAGGTGCTGCTCAGCGGCATCCTGTTTGCTGGCCCCACCACCATGATGTATGGTTTTGCCGGCGGCGTGCTGAGCCTTTTGTGCATGGCGCTGCTCAGCCGCATCAAAGGGCTGTCCATTCCGGTGGTCAGCATTGTGGGCGGCGTGATGCATAACGTGGGGCAGATCGGCATGTCCCTGCTGGTATTGCAGGTGCCGCCCATGAGCATGCTGGGCTATCTGGGCGTTCTGATGTGCGTGGGCGCCGTCTGCGGCTTGCTGACGGGCGTGTGCGCGAAGAGCGTGATGGCACACCTGAAGCATCTTTCCTGGCCGGGCGCTGCCAAGCATGGGCAGAGCAAGCCGGGCGTCTGGATTGCGGCGCTGGTGCTGCTGACTGCCATCGGCCTGGTATGCTGGAAAGCCGCCGCTCCGGCCGCGACCGAGCCGACCGACGTGACCATTGTATCGGATGTGCCCGCGCTGGAGGGGCTGCCAACGCTGCCCAGAGGAAATTGATATTCGCGACTGCCTGAATATAAAAATGAGGGATATGCGATCAAACGACCGCGTATCCTTCATTTTTGTGTACAATTACAAAAAAACGGAGCAGACGCTTTCTGCGGGGTACCGTCATTACGGCAGCTCGAAATAATCCGCATCCTGCCAGATTTGAAAATAGAGCGTTCGGGCATCCTGCTCCAATCTTTGCATATACTCCGCGCGAAAGTGTGCGTCAGGCTGTCCCAAATGCGATTGCAGCGTTTGCGCTGTGTCAACCATTTGCCGCTCATCCGCGGTGAGCATATGGGAAAGCCCCAATTGCAGCAGCGCTTTAGAAAGATGCAAAATCTCTTCGTAATCTTCATACCAGAAGGCAGCGTCGATGCCGTTTAGCAGTTCAAGCGCTGCCATATCCTGAGCTTCAAGGCTCATCAGTGGATAATCCTGCACAATCTGATCAAGCTGCTGCTTGAGCTGTCCATACAGAGCAGGGGACTGCGCCTTCAGCAGTACGCCGCACTGCACACACTGCCACAGATAGCTGCTTTTCCGCACAAGATTCTCCTCGGCTTCATAGGCGGCCCAGAAGCAATCCTGCGCAGCCGCGTCCTTCCTCTTTTGCAAATGGCACAGCCCCATTTTGAAATGCGCCAGCGTTTCTTTGTAGCCGTGAAGCACGGCTTGCTCAAAATACGCCAGCGCTTCATTCGGCCTGCGCTGCAAATAGCAGGCGTTGCCAAGCGCGGCTTCGTTTTTCCAATGCGGAATGGTAGCAAGGCGATGCGCCCTTTTCAGATAATATAGGATGGATGGCTGCTTTTTGATCGCCGCGTATTTGCCGCCTCCAATGGGGATGTACAGCGCATTGTCGGATAGATAAACGGCATAGTTGTGCAGCGAGTAATAGGAAGTCGCAAAATGCGCAGCCCGCCAGAACAACAGGCTGGATTGCTCAATTTTGCCGGCGTTAAAGGCGGCGACTGCCTGGGCTGCGAGCCTTGTATTCATAACCCCGGACGGCTCCTTAGGCATTTGAGCAAAGCGCTTCCAGCTGCGTCTGCATCTGGTCAAGCGCCATGTCCGGGGAGCAGATGCCCGTAATCATATTTCGCACGGCGATGCCGATGATGGTTTCCACCGTATGCTCGTTGATGCCCTTGGGCACCCGGCGCGCAACGGACAGCGCCAGGTTTTCAGGCACGATGGACAGCCAGGGATAAAGCGCCAGCAGCTCCTGGTTTTCATAGATGGAGCGGCAGGGCGATATGCCGCCCAGCAGCGTGAAGGGCACGGCGGTCTGCTCACTGCATGCCCAGCAGATGAACTCCAGCGCGGCTTCGGGGTTTTTGCTTGCCCTGGCTACGCCCAGAACGCCGCCGCCCATAAGCGGCGTTTTGCCCGGAACGGAGCAGAAGCCAATTTGCCCGGCAATTTTGGATTTGCGCAGATTCTTGATGCCGTAAACATGGTTAATGAACATATTGAGCATGGCGGAATCGCCGCGCGTGAAGCAATCCACACTGGCAGACCACAGGCTGTTGTTGCCGGAAATGTGGTAGGAGTGCGCGTGCATCTCGGCATAGCAGCGCAGCGCCTTTTGCCCGGCCTCGCTTTTCAGACTGGGGCGGCCGTCACCGTCAAAGAGCCTGCCGCCCATGGCAAAAAAGCAGGGCAAAAACTCGCCGCTGATGCAGTCGATGGAATTGGACGCGATGGCCGCGCCATATTCAAGCGGCGACAGGGGATTAAGGGAGCGGTCGAAGAAGCGAAGCAGATTGCAGTACTGCTCGTAGTTTTCAGGAACGTCCAGCTGCGCATGGCAGCTTTCATAATAGAGACGGCGGATTTTATTGCTGTCAAAGAGATCTTTGCGATAAAAGTGCAGCTGCACGTTGGGCGTGAAGGGGAAGGCATATACCTGCCGGTCCACCACCGAGAAGGGCTCGCGAACACCCTCAAGCATGGGCGACCAGATGGACTGCACGGTGTCGCTGGCCGGATCAAAGGGGCGCAGCAGCTGGGGCGCAATGGAGGATAGCCAGGCCGCGTCCAGGCGCAGCACATCATAAAGCCCGGAAGCGCCCATCATGCAGGCGGTTTGATACATATCGGCATAGGGAAGGGCGGCCAGCGTAACCTCAATGCCCGTATGACGGGAAAAATCGGGCAGCAGCTTTTGCAGGGCTCTCGCGTCCGGGCCGTCGATCATCAGCACGTTCAGCCGCGTGCCTTTGGGAATGTTGGCCGACCAGGCAAACTTTGCGGCAGGCTCCTTGGGCGGAATCAGGACGACGCCGGGCTTCTGCCTGCCCATGATCATATTGCAAGCCTGAAGCGCCATCGCTTTATAGTCCAGATAAATCCTTCGAATGGCGTCGGCGGGTTCAATCAGCGCGGCCGGGGCAAGCGAAACGATCAGCGGCGGCTCGTCGTGGCGGTAGGCGCATGCGTTGAGCAGCTTTTGCGCAAACGCGGGCGACGAGGTGAAGACAACGTCGGGCCTGGGATCAGCGCTGACACACGAAAACGCGGCGATATCTGCATTGGCAGAATCGGTATGGTAGCATTGGATGGGAATGGAGCTGTCCAATTCGTTTTTCAGCGCGTCGATCAGCTCGGATTCGTTTCTGTGCATGAGCAGGCCGGAGATCATGGCAAGATGCGCGGGGTGGCGATCGGCCAACAGCGCGGCGGCCTGGCGGGCAATGCGCTGGGTGTCAAAGCAGATCAGCGCGTCCGTCGGCTCGGTGGGGCGTACCAGGCACAGCAGCAGCACCCCGCTCTTTTTCAGCAGCCGCCTTGCATCGCTGCCATGGGATTGGCAGGTAACAAGGACGACGACGGATACCTTTCTGCCTGCCAGCTCGGATAAGGCGGCTTCCTCCTGATCGGGGATATCATTGGTCAAATAGAGGAAGGAATAGTAGCCGGCCTGCTGCATGTGGGCGGAAAGGGTAGAATACAGCGTTGCAAAGCAATCGTTTTGAAGATTGGGAAGAACGATGCCGATGGCGTGGTCGCAGGGCTGGCGCAGCCAGCGCGCGCGCTCATCCATGCTGTAGCCAAGCTGATGCGCAGCCTTTTCAACTTGCAGGATTTTTTGCATGCTGACGTTGCCGCGGCCGTTGAGCACATTGGATACGGTGCCGTGCGATACGCCGGCCAGCTGGGCGATATCCTTGATGGTTGCCATAAAACGTTCCTCCCGGAAGCTAAATTTGCAAACGGTGGTATGATCCTTCCTATTGATTATAACATGGCGCGGTCAAAGAAGCAATTTGAATTTGATAAAAAACAATAAAATTGGAAGGGTTCAAAATCAAAATGGATGTGTTACGGTAAAAAGAAGCCCAAATACAGCATAAAAATTTTTACAAGCCTTGTTTTCCTATTGACACGATCCATAGATTGCTGTATCATGAACGCATAAAGGCGAACGCCTTATTCAGTATCATTTAAAGGAGGCAGTTTTCTATGAAGAAATTGCTGGCGATTCTGTTGGGCATTACGATGCTGTTTGGCATGGCTGTAACCGGCACCGCAGAAGCGGCGACTGGCGCCGACGTGAAGGGCACGGGCGTGCCGCTGACGGTTTACACCAACTCCGGCAACTCCGGCCGCAAGGAATGGCTGATCGAGCGCGCCAAGCAGGATGGCTTTGAGCTGGCTGTTCTGGAAGAGGGCGCGGGCGCTGTGCAGCAGCGTATCATCGGCGAAGCCGCCAACCCCATTGCGGACGTTGTGTACGGCCTGAATGCGATCATCTGGAACGATCTGATTTCCCGTGATCTGCTGGTATCCTACGACGCTCCCAGCTGGGCGGCCGAGGTTTCCGAGGGCCTGAACGATCCCAACGGTTACTACTACGCCATCGTGAAGCAGGCGATCGTCCTGGCTTATGATAAGAATCAGGTGAGCGAAGAGGACGCGCCCACGGACTGGACTGATCTGTGGACCAACGAAAAGTTCTTTGGCAAGTATGAAGCCTCCGGCAGGCTGACCGCTGGCACCACCCGCAACGTGATCGCCGGCATCCTGTCCCGCTACAGCGATCCCAACGGCGAGCTGGGCGTTTCCGATGAAGGCTGGGAAGCCATCGCCGCTTACTATCAGCATGGCGTGCCCAACGAAGAGGGCGTTGACTCCTACGCGCAGATTGCCAACCCCAACTCCCCCGTGCTGATGTGCCAGATGTGGTCCTCCGGCGTTATCCAGTACGATGAAATGTACGGCACCTCCACCGGCGTTGCCAAGCCCGAGGTTGGCATCCCCTACGCGGTTGAAGGCATCGGCATCATCAACGGCACCAAGAACATGGAAGAAGCGCTCCGCTTCGTCGAGTGGTTCGGCTCTGCCCAGATCCAGGGCGAATGGGCTGAGAAGTTTGGCACCATGCCCGCCAACGAAATCGCTGCGGAAAAGGCCGATCCCTTCCAGCGCGAGCTGTGCTCCATCCCCGCTCAGAACATCGATTGGGCGCTGGTTGCCAAGAACATTGACGCCTGGTGCGAAAAGATCACGCTGGAATACCTGCCGTAAGATAAAAGAACGGGTTATTCCTGGGGCAAGGGCTTGCTATGCCCTTGCCCCGTTTTACATTTGAGACGATAAGTGGGGAAGATCGCTATGATTAATTTGACGGGAATCGAAGTAAAGTTCGGCGATTTTACGGCGCTGAAGGACATCAACATTCACGTCCAGGAGGGACAGTTTTATACTTTCTTAGGCCCCTCCGGATGCGGAAAAACCACCACGCTGCGTACCATCACCGGCTTCATCAAGCCCACCCAGGGCCGCGTGGTCGTTAAGGGCAAGGATATCACCGACATGCCGGTGGAAAAACGCAATATCGGCATGGTGTTCCAGAATTATGCCCTGTTCCCGACGATGAGCGTTTATGAAAATATCGCCTTCGGCCTGCGCGTAAACAAGGTGAATAAAACCGATATCGACCGCCGCGTCCGCGAAATGGGCAAAAAGGTGGAGCTGAGCGACAAGCAGCTGATACGCAAGGTGGCCGAGCTTTCGGGCGGCCAGCAGCAGCGCGTCGCCATTGCCCGTGCGCTGGTTAACAACCCGGCGATCATCTGCCTGGATGAGCCGCTGAGTAACCTGGACGCCAAGCTGCGCGTTCAGCTGCGCGGCGAGCTGAAGGAAATGCAGAAGAATTTCGGCATCACCACCGTTTACGTCACGCACGATCAGGAGGAAGCGCTGACGCTGTCTGACTGCATTGCGGTGTTTAATAACGGCGTGATCGAGCAGATCGGCGCGCCCAACGAAATCTACAACCACTCCAAGACCGAGTTTGTCTGCAATTTCATTGGCGATATCAACAAGGTGCAGCCGCAGCTGCTGAGCGAAATTGCCGCCCAGACCGGCGCGGCGCTCGACCCCAAGAAGGCCTCCTATGTGCGCCTGGAGCGCGTGCACGTCAATATGCCGGCAGCCTCTGGCTTCGCCTCGTTTAAGGCCAAGGTGGTCAGCCGCGAATACTATGGGCTTTACATCAAGTACACCCTTTCGCTGTGCGGCCAGACGGTAAAGTCGATTGAAAAGAACGACGGCACCAAGTATTTTGAGACGGGCGAAGAGGTAAGCGTTTTCATCAAGCCGGACGACCTGATGGTGTATTGAGGAGGCGCGTCTATGACAATCAATATGAGGCGCAAGAAAATCAGAATCACACCAGGCAAGGCGCTGATGTTTCTGTTTTTCGCCTGGTTTATTCTGGCCTGCCTGGTTTTGCCAAACCTGAATTTGCTTAAAACGGTTTTCTTTGCGGACGGTAACTTCTCGACAGAGCCGATTCGCAAGCTGCTCAAATCCAAGCGCGCTATGAAAGCGCTGCGCAATTCGTTCATCCTGGCGCCGACGCTTTCCATTACGGTTGGCTTTGTCGGCATCACGCTGGTGCTTTTGACGGAGTACTTTGATATCAAGGGTGCGAACATCCTGCGCCTGGGCTACATGACGACGCTGATTTACGGCGGCATCACGCTGGTGTCCGGCTATAAGTTCATCTATGGCAGCAGCGGCTTTTTGACCAAGCTGCTTGTGCAGGTGTTCCCGAATATGAATGCCTCCTGGTTCCAGGGCTATGGCGCGGTGCTGTTTGTGATGACCTTCAGCTGCACGTCCAACCATATGATCTTCCTGCGCAACGCCATGCGCTCGGTGGACTTTCAGACGGTGGAGGCGGCGCGCAATATGGGCGCGGGTCAATTCTATATCCTGCGCCGCGTTGTGCTGCCGGTGCTGCTGCCCAGCCTGTTCGCCGTGACCATCCTGACGTTCATTACAGGCCTGTCCGCCATGAGCGCGCCAATGCTGGTTGGCGGCACGGAATTCCAGACGATCAACCCGATGATCAAGACGTTTGCGGATACGGTTTCGTCCAAGGATCTGGCGGCGTTGCTTTCCCTGGTGCTGGGTTTTGCCACGATGCTGCTGCTGTTCATCATGACGCAGATTGAAAAGCGCGGGCACTACATGTCCGTTTCCAAGGTAAAAACCAAGATCGTCAAGCAGAAGATCACCAACCCCGTCCTCAATGTGCTGGCGCATGTGTATGCCTATGTGCTGTTTGTGATCTATGTCCTGCCGGTCGTGCTGATCGTGCTGTTCTCCTTTACCGACAGCAAATCCATCGGCACGCGCACGCTGACGCTCTCGTCCTTTACGCTGGAAAACTACAAGTATCTGCTGCAAAGCCTGAGCAACTATCGCCCGTTTGTGGTCAGCATTGTGTATTCCGCGCTGGCGGCGGTCATTGTCGGCGTAATTGTTGTCGTCGCCTGCCGCTATATCCAGAAGCATAAAAAGGCCAGGTCTGCCAGCGTGCTGGAATACAGCCTGATGATTCCCTGGCTGCTGCCCACCACGATGATCGCCCTGGGCCTGATGATGGCCTTCAACGTGCGCCGCCCGTACATGTTTAACCAGGTGCTGACGGGCACGATGGTGATCCTGCTGATCGGCTATGTGATCATCAAGCTGCCCTTCACCATGCGCATGACCAAGGCCGCGTTCTTCTCGCTGGACGACGCGCTGGAGGACGCCTCCAAGAACCTGGGCGCGGGCGAAATGTACACCTTCCGCCGCGTGATCTTCCCCGTCATCCTGCCCACCGTGATGGCCATTGCGGCGCTGAATTTCAACGCGCTGATCAGCGACTATGACATGTCCGCGTTCCTGTATCATCCCCTGAACCCGACGCTGGGCGTGCAGATTAAATCGCTGACCAATGATATGAACAACCCCAACGGCATGGCGCTGACCTTTGTTTATGCCGTACTGATGATGATTATTTCCGCCGTTGTGCTGTATCTGGTTTATGGCCGCGGCGGCAGGGACAACATGAAGGAGTGATCGATATGGCCCTTGGACAAGCGCGCTACGCGCAGATCAATACGCCGCTGAGCCAAAAGCTGGCGCAGAAAAAATGCCTGATCGCCGTGCATCGCGGCAGCTGGGGCGGCAATATTACCCAGAATACCATCGGCGCATATGCCGCCGCGCTCCAAATGGGCGCGGACATGGTGGAATCCGATGTGAACGCGACCACAGACGGCGTGCTGTATTCCTTCCATGACGGCAATGAAAAGCGCGTGTTTGGCGTGGATAAGGGAATTCGCGAGATGGACTCCAAAGAGGTGGAAGCCTACCATCCCATCAACACCTGCAACGAGCCGACCGCGGCGCGGATTAACCGCCTGACTGAGGTGCTGGATTTCCTTTCGCATGGCGAGCTGCTGAATATTGACCGCGCGTGGAACATCATCCCCCAGCTGCTGGAGGTGCTGGATCGCTATCCCAACGCCAAATATCAGGTGGTGCTCAAGGCGCCGCTGAAGGCCAAAGAGGCGTATGAGCTGTTGAACGCCCACCCGGTTAAGTATATGTTCATGCCCATCTGCTACAGCTTTGAGGATGTGGAAGCGGCGCTGAGCTATCCCGACCTGAATGTTGTGGGCTGCGAGATCATCGCCTTTGATGCGCAGACGGATCTGTTCTCCGATGCGTGCATCCAGAAAATCCACGACAGAAACCTGTACGCCTGGGTAAACGCCATTACGCTGGGAGACGTGAGAACCAAGCCGCTGTATGCGAAGCTGGACGACGACGTGTCCATCCTGCAGGATCCCGCGCTGGGCTGGGGCAAGCTGTTTGAAAAGAAGATCGATATCATTCAGACCGACTGGCCCGCGATTCTTTATCAGTACCGGCAAAAAATCCTGGGCGTAGAATAAGACGAAAAACAAGTCCCATTAAACGGCAAAGCCGCGTATCATTGCGTACGCGGCTTTGTTGTTTAATTGCACACTAAATCATCAGGATAGCGCCCCTGGAACAGGCGAACGACCGCGCCTTCTCGCGGCAGGCTGCGGCAATCAGAATCCTCCGGGCGGATGCGTTCCATATCCGCAGAATGTGCATTACTGGGAAACGGTATCGATTATTTGCTTCATGATCGCGTCGAAATCGCGGGCTGTGCCATCTGTATTCAGAAATTTTGCATATATAAGGCAGAGCCCGTTGTCAACCCAAATGGTCGAGGTGCAATCTTCACGCCTGCCAAGCTGATAAAAGATGGATGGGAAACCGTTTCTTTCATAAGTAGCTCCAACAGTTGGATCATAAGGCACATGCGTATCAGGATAGTAATTTTCCCACCATAACTCCTCAGGGTAGTAAATTGCAAATAAAATATTGGGGTTTTCCGGACAATGGTATATCATCTTTTCAAATTGCCACAGGTTTACCAGATCCATATCGAAATATACCTTTCCTTCCCATGGATCAAACAAACCGCTTTGAATTAACTTTTCACGATTTTCTATAATCAAATTCAAATTCTCACTGGTGATATACTGCCTATTCACTTTTATGTTTCCGAACATATAGTGATGATATGCAAGGATGACGCATGCCAACAAAGCTGCGATGATCAACAAACGCAGGAGCCAGATTCATATGCGGGATTTTCCATTGAACGCCCTCATGGAAACGCGCACCTCTCTCTTCCTGACCTTTGTGCGTTATTTTGCGCCTTTCTGATCGCGTTTTTGGCTGTGCTGGGCGATCATATCGCTGGCCCAGCCGCGGCCGTTTTTCAGGGAGATATAGCCCGCCACGGAGGCGGTGAGCGCACCCAGGCAATCGACGATGATATCCTTCATGGTATCGGTAAGGGCGGCGCGGCCTACCAGCACCTCGCCGTCGCCGGTCATGAATTTTTGCATGTTCAGGCCCAGCAGGCCGTCAAAGGAAAATTCATAGATTTCCCATACCGCGCCGATGGTTACGGCAAAGCAGAAGGCGAACAGCGCCACAAAGAAAGGGGACAGGTGGATGGGCACGCGCTCGTTGCGGTTGAGCAGCGCCACCACCATAAAGCCAAAGGAGCCCGCCATCAGCGAGCTGAAAGCGTGCAGAAATACATCCCAGTGCGGCACCATGTAGTAGAAGGAACGCACCTCGCCCAGGAAGATTGCGCCGTACAGAAACAGGATATACATGATGTACAGCGCCGCCGGCAGCTCAAAGCGAAAACGGCGGGTCAGGAAGGTGGGCAGGTGAATCACCACGATGCCCAGCAGGCACTGCAGCAGCATCAGTGCGTAATCTGCGCGCGTGCGCTCCAGCGCCTGGGCGGCGGCCTCATCCCAGAAGATCAGGCGGTAAATCAGATAACCAACCGGCAGGATAAAGCTGAGCAGGACGAGCGTGTAAATCACGCGCGTCCATTTTTGCGCGCGGGTTTGGGAGGGCTTCATGCGGACAGCTCCTTTCAGGCCTTTACATGGAAGGTGTGCTTGCACTGGCTGCACACAATGTTCTTTTCGCCGCAGCCGCGCGTCAGCCGTAGGCGCACGCCGCACTGCGGGCACTTAAAGTATTTGTATTGCTTGCGGTTTTTAAAGCGCACGCGCGCCTGGTGCAGGCTGGTGCGCCATTTGTTGGTCTTCTGCAGGTAGATTTCGTTCTCATGCGCGCGCTTTTGCAGGTTGCGCGAGAACATGCGGAAGATCATCCAGCCATAGCCCGCGATGGACAGATAAAAGGGCAACAGCAGCCCCGTAAAGAAGGATACGAACAGCAAAAACAGGCTGGCGTACAGGATCACGCGGGAAAGCTGATCGGCCCCATAGCGGCCGTACATCCAGCGGGTCAGGGAATCTTTCATGCGCTGCCAGAAATTCATAACGGCGGCCTCCTCTATATCGTCACCCATATTATACCACGCTTTTGTCAACCTAACATGAACAAAGCAGGCGAAATTTAGACCGTCGGCGGGCAAGACTTGACCGGCGGGGGCCAAAACGGTATAATCAACACGATTATACGAAGGAGGCTGTTAGAATGAAGCTTCAATTTCTCGGTACCTCGGCGGCGGAGGGGATTCCGGCGCTGTTTTGTAATTGTCCTGCCTGCCAGTATGCCTATAAGACCGGCGGCAAGGAAATCCGCATGCGCGCGGGCGCAATGCTGGACGATGTGATCAAAATCGATTTTGGCCCCGATTCCTATGCGCAGATGCTGGCGAACCATCTGGATTATACCCGCGTGCACACGCTGCTGGTTACGCACTCGCACCCCGATCATTTGGCGGTGGACGAGCTGGGCTATCGCCAGCCGAGCTTTTCTCATCTGACGGATGAGCGCATGCTGACGGTGTATGGCAACGCTGCCGTGGGCAAGAAGATTGCTCCCCGCCTGAGCGCGCGCATCGGCTTTCAGCAGCTGACCGCCTTTGAAACGGTGGAGATCGAGGGCTATCAGGTAACGCCTCTGCAGGCAGTGCATTATCTGCATCGCGAGCCCAATCCGCCGCAGGAGAATCTGGTTACCTTTGAGGGCAAAACCTATTCCCGCATGGAGCAGGCATTCATTTACCTGATTGAAAAGGATGGAAAGCGCCTGCTGTACGCACACGACTGCGCGGGCTTTACGGCCGAAGATCTGGACTTCCTGGCCAGCAAGCGTCTGGATCTGGTTACGCTGGACTGCACCTATGGCGGTAACGCGCCCAAGAGCGTAGGCCATATGGGCTATGCTGAGGATCTCAAGTGCCGTGAGCAGCTGAAGCAGCGTGGCGCGGCGGATGATAAGACCATCTTTGTGGCCAATCATTTCTCCCACAATGGTGTGCGTCCCTATGCGGATATGCAGGCCTTGCTGCCCGGATTTATCATATCCTACGATGGCATGGTGATTGAGTTCTAAATTTGTTTATAGTTACTTTATATTTTCGCGTTATACTATAGACGGCGGCCAGAAAGGGCCGCCGTCCCGGCAAGGAGGGATCACGGGTGTTCGGGTATGTGCTGGTCAATCCGCAGACGCTGGAGGAAGGCGAAAAGCAGCGCTTTCGCGCCTGCTATTGCGGGCTGTGCCGCGCGCTGAAGGCGCGCTATGGCGACGCCGGACGGCTGACGCTGAGCAACGATATGACCTTCCTGAGCATGCTGCTGTCAGCCCTGTACGAGCCGGAGGAGACGCAGGGCGCGCTCCGCTGCCCGCTGCATCCCCTGAAAAAGCGCCCGTACACGCAAAGCGCCGCCACGGATTATGCGGCGGACATGAACATCCTGCTGGCCTATTATAAGTGCCGGGACGACGCGCAGGATGAGGGCGCGCTGCGGGGCAAGATCGGCCTGCGCGCGCTGCGCCGCGCGTATCGCCAGGTGCGTCAGGCGCATCCCGAGGTGTGCGAAAAGGTGCGCGACAGCCTGAACGCGCTGGATGAAATGGAAAAGCAGCGCTGTCAGGATATCGATGCGTTGTGCCGCCCGGCCGGGCAGATGCTGGGCGCGTGCTTTGCCTGGCGGCAGGATGTGTTTGCCCCTGCGCTGGAGCGCATGGGCGCGGCGCTGGGCCGCTTTATCTATCTGATGGACGCTTATGAGGACTATGATCAGGACGTGCGGGCGGGGCGCTTTAATCCGCTGACCGCCCTGCATCAGGAGCAGGATTATGAAGCGCGCATGGCGGATATCCTGAATATGGAGATGGCGCAGTGCGTGGAAGCCTTTGACTATCTGCCCATCGAGCAGGATGCCGCGCTGCTGCGCAACATCCTCTATTCCGGCGTGTGGAGCCGGTATGCCTATCTGCAGCAGAAACGAAAGGAAAAGAAGCAATGACCGATCCGTATCAGGTGCTGGGTATCTCTCCCTCCGCTACGGACGATGAGGTGAAGGCCGCGTACCGCAAGATGGCCAAGCTGTATCATCCTGACCGCAACAACGGCTCCGAAGAGGCCGAAAAGAAGATGATGCAGGTAAATGAGGCCTATGCCCAGATCATGGACATGCGCAAAAACGGCGGGCGCGCATCCTCCTCCTATCAGCAAAGCGCCGGGCCGCAGGGATATTATAATCCCTTCGCGGGCTTTGGCGGGTTCGGCTATCAGCAGGGCTATGGCCAGGCGCAGGGCGCGCCGGAGTTTTCCACCGTGCGTCAATATCTGAGCTTTGGCCGCTACATGGAGGCGCTGCAGCTGCTTAACCGCATGGATGCGCACACTGCCGAATGGTTTTATCTGAGCGGCCGCGCGCGCCAGGGTCTGGGGGATGATATTGCCGCGCTCAATTATGCGCGCCAGGCGGTGAATATGGAGCCGGGCAATCCGGAGTATCAGGCCTTCCTGCAGGAGATGACCAGCGGCGGCCAGGCTTACCGCCAGCAGGGCATGCACTTTGGCGGTGTTCAAAGCCTGTGCCAGAACCCTTGCCTGACGTGCCTGCTGTTTAACCTGTGCTGCGGCGGTGGCTGCGGCGGCATGCGGTTTTGCTGCATATAAATGCGGGAAAACGTTACTTTCTTTTACTAAAAGAAAGTAACGTCCTTTAGCCAGCGTAAATCTACAAAAACACCCCCGGCCAGCTTCTTAAATGAAGCAAACCGGGGGTGTTTTATTGTAGCTGAATTAGCCGTTGATTTCGTCCTTGAGGGCCTTGCCGGGCTTGAAGGAAACGGACTTGGAAGCGGCGATCTGGATTTCTTCGCCAGTACGGGGATTGCGGGCAGCGCGGGCAGCGCGCTCTTTCACTTCAAAGCCGCCCAGACCCACGATCTGCACCTTCTCGCCAGCCTTGAGGGCGGCGACGATGGCTTCCACCGCGGCGTTGACGGCCTTGTCGGCATCCTTGCGGCTCAGCTCGGTGGCGGCGGCGACGGCGCTGATCAGTTCAGTTTTATTCATGGTTCAGTTCCTCCTTTTTTAAGGGCAGCGATGCTGCCAACGCCCGCAGAACGGGCTGTTTTTTTCAGGTCCCTGTAAAGTATACATAGATTTGGCCGCTTGTCAAGTTTTCCATTGATTTTCCAGCGAATTTGCTCATTTTTCCTGCTTTTCCACGGCTTCTATCAGCCGTTTCAGGGCCAGATGCACGCTTTCCTCGGCGCACAGGGATTGCCCGCGCAAGGCATCCACCTTGCGCAGCAGCGGCAGGGCGGGATCGTCCGCCAGCAGGGCCTGATAATCAAGCCCGTTGGCCTGTAGCTTCTTGAGCACCTTCTCCGCGCGCAGCAGGGCGGGCAGATCGGAGGATACATCGGCCAACATGGACGCGATTGTGTTATTCCCGCGCTGCTGCTGTTTCATACGCTCCCAGCTTTGCGCCACTTCCTCCGCCGTGTCGCAGTGCGTCGAGCCGAAAATGTGCGTGTGCCGGGCGATCATCTTGCGGCAGATGGCCGTGGTTACATCGCTCAATTCAAAGGTGCCGTACTGCGCGCCGATGTCCGCCTGGAAGAACACCTGCAGCAGCACGTCGCCCAGCTCCTCGGCCACATGATCCCAGTCTTCTTCATTAACGGCCTGCGAGGTCTCGTAGGCTTCCTCAATCAGATAGCGTGCCAGCGTCTTGTGCGTCTGCTCCCGATCCCATGGGCAGCCGTTTTCGCCGCGCAGACGGCGCAGCACGCGCGTGAGATCCCATAGATCGTAGCGTTCCTTGCGCGTCAGTTCCACCGGTGGCAGATACACGGCGGCGGTGTGATCATAGCGCGGCTGGCGATCCAGCTCATATAGCGGAATGCGGATAAACTCACGCTTGGCTGTCCTGGCGGGCGGGAAGAACATCGCCTCCGCCTCGTCGCCATACCAGGCGGCCAGCTTCAGCTTGCATTCGCCAGCCAATTGGCGCGTGTTCATCTCCGTTACCAGCAGGCCGTCCTGCGTTTCGGGCACGGTCAGTGAGGTGGCACTGCAAATGCGCGCGGGCAGCTGCGCCCCGGCAGCCTGCAGCAGCGGCGCATACAGCGGCATGCCTGCGCCCAGGCGCACGTGATCGGGATAGGCATGCAGCAGAGCGGCCACAGTTTCATCATTGGTCGCGTCCAGCACGGCATAGACCGCGTTGGCGCGCGCGGCGGCGCGTTTGACGCGTTCTGCCGCCGCGGCGATGAAAGCATCAAAGTCCTCGCACTGCTCGTGCAATTCGTCCAGCGTTTCAAATTGCAGTCCGCGCTCGCGCAGGCAGGCGGCGGCGTCAATTTCGCCGGTGCGCAGGATGAGCCGCTTGGCCTTTTCCAGCGTTTCCAGCGCGCCCAGGGTCAATTGCTCGCGCGGGCCTGCGCCCAGGGAGACGACGGTTATCTGATGCATGATGGTTTCAATCCTTTCAGCGCTTTGCGCGGCGGCGCAGGCGGGCAGGCAGATCCTCGCTGCGCACGGCCTTGAACAGCACCGCGCACACAACGTACACCGCAATGCCTGCGGCCACGCACACGATCACGGCGATCATTAGCTTTCCGCGTCCGGCGGAAAGATAGCTTTCGGTAAACAGCTTTTGCCACAGCAGCCATACGACCGCGCCCATGGCCAGCGTGGCTGCCAGCGGGCGCAGCACAATATCCGTGACCGGGAAGCGTCGCGCGGCGTACTTGACCACATAATAAAGGTTGGGCGCCATGCTGACCGTGTAGCATACCAGCGACGCGATGGGCGCGCCGTGGATGTTGAGGGCGGGAATGCGCACCAGCAGGAAGTTCAGCAGCACCTTGCACGCAACGCCCGCCAGCAGGGTATACATGGGGATGCGCTGCTTGCCGCAGCCCTGCAGGATGCCGCTGGTGGCCTGCACCATGGTGAACAGGCCGATGGTCATGGCGCTCATTTGCAGCAGCTTGCCCGCGATGGTCAGGTGCTCGGCGGTGTAGCTGCCCGAGTAAAACAGGAACAGGATGGGCTTGGCCAGAATGCTCATGCCCACCGCGCAGGGAAAGCCGATTACCGCCGCGATGCGCAGACCCGTGATGCTCTCGCGGGATACATAGTCCTTATCGCCGCGTGCCATGCCGGCCGATATCGTGGGAACCAGATTGGTGCTCATGGCCATGGCCAGGGCGGTGGGCACGTTGATCAGCGTCAGCACCATGCCGGAGTACAATCCGTAGCGCACCAGCGCCTCGGTGGTATCCATGCCGCCGCCTTCCATGAGGTTGGTCAGCATAAAGCTGTCGATCCACCCTGCCAGGGGCACGATGCACGCGCCAAGAGTGATGGGGATGGAGATGGTAGCCAGGCGGATGGCGATGCGCTTGCGGGAAAGCACGGCCGCGCTTTCATCCTGCGCAACCTGGGCGAAGGCACGGCGGCTGAGCAGGTGCTTGACAGCCATGTACAGCAGGGCCGCGCCCTCGGCAATGGAGGTGCCCAGCAGCGCTCCCGCTGCGCCCAGCGCAGGCCCGCCTGCGCGCATGCCCCAGATGGCCATGGGCAGGGCGACGCCTACCTTGCCCACCTGCTCGATCAGCTGCGAGATGGCCGTGGGCAGCATGATGCGGTGCCCCTGCATATAGCCGCGGAAGGCGCTCATGACGCACACAAACAAAAGGCTGGGCGCGATGGCCAGATAGCCCCCGCGCGCATCTGGCGTCCCGCAGCGGTCGGACAGCATGCCGCTGCCGCAGATCAAAAGGATGGTGGCGATCAGCCCCAGCGCTGTCAGCGCGGGCATGGCTACGCCGAAAATGCGCTTGGCGTTGCGCGGATCATCGCGCGTTACATAATGCGCCACCATGCGCGAGATGGCTACCGGAATGCCTGCCGAGGAGATGGTCAGCAGCAGGTTATAGGAGGGAAAAACCTTGGAATAAATGCCGATGCCCTCGCCGCCAATGTAGGCCGCCAGCGGGATACGATAGAGCACGCCGACCACCTTGCAGATTAGCCCAGCCAGACCCAGGATGGAAATGCCGCCGATAAGCGACTTGGATTTCTGCGTCACGGGAACGCCTCCCAATATATTCTCAGCCTATATTATACCGCAAATGGCGCGAAACGAAAAGGGGCTTTTACATGCCGCTCCCAGCGCCTTGACAGCATTGGCGAACGAGTCTATAATCAAAATGCACTTATAATGATCGACAAAAGAAAGGGTGATGGCATGAAGGAGTATAAAGCGGATCTGCGAAAACTTCGATATATTTATGCGGCAACCCCGATTTTGTATTGTGCGTTCAGCCTGATATTCAGAAATCGTATATTGGCTGCGTTTGCGGTGCTGCTTTTGAATATCTTGGCGCTGCTTACGCCGTATGGGTATTATGTTGCCTGCGGAAAGCTATGGCTGGATGGAAAGACGATCCGGCAGGGCACTTCGCGGCAGAACTTTACCCGAAGCCTGGATCAGACCAGGGCTTACGCGCAGCCCCGCATGATATGGGGCGTGCTGTATTATGCGTTTGCATTGCAGCCGCTGAAGACGTGCAGCAATAAGGAGCTGCTAAAGCTGGTGCGCCAGAAGAAAGCCATTCTGTATCCCTGGGCGCCGCAGCTGGCGCATGATTATCCGGAGCTGTTTGAGCGCAAGGCGGAGACTTGAATATCAACGCGAAACGGCCGAGAGGGTTCGGCCGTTTTTTGCTTGCGCTGCGCAAAATTGCTATAGGCGGAACTCTACAAATATTCCCTTGACATCTTGCCGTAAATTCGATATAGTAAAACATGTGTTTTAGAATGAAAGGGGGAGCTTCGCATGCCGCCAAAGCCGATGTTTACGCGGGAAGAAATTGTGCAGGCTGCGCTGGATATCGTATCGGAACGGGGGATAGAGGCCCTGACTGCGCGGGAGCTGGGCGTGAAGCTGGGCAGTTCGGCCCGGCCGCTGTTTACAGTGTTTAAGAATATGGAGGAGCTGCACGAGGCGGTTCGCACGGCCGCGATGGCGCGGTTTGAAGCATGCGCGCCGGACGGCATGGAAAACGCGCCGATCTTCAAGCAGGTGGGCATGCGGATGGTGCTGTTTGGCATGCGGGAGCCCAAGCTCTATCAATTGCTGTTTATGGAGGAAAACACGACGGCTGCGAGCTTTGACGATCTGTTCAACCGTCTGGGGCCAAGGGCGCAAAGCTGCATCGATACCATCTGTGATACCTACGGCCTGACCGGCGCGCAGGCGCGTATGCTGTTTGAAAATGTGTGGATTTACACCTTCGGCGTGGGCGCGCTGTGCGCTACGCGGGTGTGCAGCTTTTCCCAGCAGCAGCTGGGGCAAATGCTGACCACACAGTTTCAGGGCATGATGATGCTGATAAAATCCGGCAATTATCCGTCAAACGGGCAGGGGGATTGAAAATCCTGGTGCTGAATGGCTCGCCAAAGCGCGATCAGAGCGATACCATGCACATCACGCGCGCCTTTCCGGCGGGCATGGCCGAGGGTGCGGAGATTGAGACCGAAGTTATCCATGTGATCGACCGGCATATCGAGTTTTGCCGCGGTTGCTTTGCCTGCAAGCGCAATGGCGGCTCCTGCGGTTATCAGGACGATATGCCTGGGATTTTGCAAAAGATACTGGACAGCGATATCCTGCTGTTTAATTTCCCGCTGTATTGTTACGGCATGCTCGCAGCGCTGAAGAACCTGATTGACCGCACCATGCCGCTAAGCAGCATGGCTATCCGCAAGGCGGATGAGCGCTACGAGCATGTGGGGCAGGCAATATGCTGAAAAGGGTGAAATCGACGCGGCGCTGCTGGCGCAAATCGGCACGCCCATGATTCCGGAGAATATGTACGCGCGCATCGCCAACGGCGAGTAATAAGAAAGGAGATAACAATGGAAGATAAGCGCTTTGAGGTGGTCTCCCAGGAGGGCAGCGGCTTTTCCTACCTGCGGGCGATTCTGGTGGATAAGGAAACGGGCGTAAACTATCTGTTTGTCCAGTCCGGCTATGCTGGCGGACTTACGCCCCTGCTGGATGCGGACGGCAAGCCCGTGGTGACAAAGAAGGATAATTAAAAACACCGCCGCAGGAAGATGCCTGCGGCGGTATGTTTTTAATGAAGCAATGCTGCGGCGGAGGGCGGAGTAGGATTCTTCCTTAGCGCAGTAGCGCCGCAGACAAAGGGGAACGTTTCTTTCTTGAGTCATAGCGCCGCCGCAGGCGGCTGAGGGCGCGCAATTTTGCAAATTGCCGCCCGAAACCCGTGCTTGCCGTAAGACAGTAGCGCAGGGCGTACAAGGAAAGCAACAAAGAACCTGTGTGACGAAGAAGTCTATTGAATAAAACTGGAAGGCGGCACTGCCGCTCCGCCCCGTGGCAGGTGAAAGCCTGAACCGTCCGGATGAAAGCAAGCTTTCCCCCTTCGGTCGTGCTGCACACGCCCTGGCCCTGCGCCGATTAAAATCGGCGTGCCACGGGGTCGCTGATTGAGTGCGTGAATCAGGCGCAGCGGGTAGCAATAGTTGGGAAGAACATCCAAGTTTCTTGCAAAGCGCAAAACGATAAAAGCCTTCTCCTTGAGGAGAAGATGGGCGGCTTTAGCCGCTCGGATGAGGCGCGTAATCCGCCTCTGTGGCAGATACAGGCGGATGCAGCGCCAATGAGGCAACGAGCTTTGCAAGCGTCAGCGCTGCAAAACGACTATGCCGAATTGTGAGGGCCGTAGCCGCCGCAGCGGCGTTATCTTATATAGTTATGACAACGGCCATTTCATGGCCTACACCTCACCACCGCCTACGGCGGAGCCTCTCCTCAATGAGAAGCCTTTTGATGACCGTTCTATCCAACAATCGCCAATTGCTGCGCCTGATTTTCGGATTCAACCACCACCCCGTGCCAGTGCCGCCTGCCAGTTTTATCAGCTTGACTTTCATGCCAAAACCGGTTCTTTGGTACTTTCTTGACTCAAGAAAGTACCGCCCTTGCTCTCACAACAAAACCCCCGCCGGGGACGGTTGCCTCGGCGGGGGAAAGGGATGCTTGTGTGAAGGCTTAGCGAGCCTCGATGTTGTCCAGCAGCCAGGTCATTTCGCTGCCGAAGTTGGCGTTGTAGTGCACGGTCTCGCCCTCGGCGATTACCACGTTGCCCTGATTATCGGTGATGGGGCCGGTGAAGACGTCCCATTCGCCGGAAACCATCTTGGCGGTGGCGGCGTCGATGAGCTCCTGCGCGCCCGCGGGGGCAGCGTCAGTCAGGGGAGCCAGGGAAACCAGGCCTTCCTTCAGGCCGAAGAACACGTTTTCGGGCTTCCAGGTACCGTCGATCACGGACTGCACCTCGGATACCAGCACGGCGCTCCAATCCCAAACGGGAGCGGTCATCCAGGCCTTGTAGCCGGGTTCGCCTTCGCTGATGACGGCGTTGTAGCCGATGCCGTAAGCGCCGCGCTCTTCAGCGGCAACCATGGGCATGGAGGTGTCGCAGTGCTGACCCAGCACGTCGCAGCCCAGATCCAGCAGGGCTTCGGCGGTCTGCTTTTCCAGGGTAACATCATACCAGGTGCCGGTGTACTTTACATAGATCTTGGCGTCGGGATTCACGGACTTAACGCCCAGCGCGAAGGCGTTCAGGCCGCCGTTGACTTCGGGGTTGTTCATGGAGCCGACATAGCCGATCAGGTTGGCCTTGGTCTTGAGGCCAGCCACGATGCCGCTCAGGTAGCGGGCCTGGTAGATGGCGCCCCAGTAGTTGTTGAAGTTGGTGTCGTTGCACATATAGCCGGAGCAGTGGGAGAAGATGACTTCGGGATGCTCCTCAGCGGCTTCCTTGAAGTACTCCTGATAGCCGAAGCTGTTGCCGAAGATGATCTGGCAGCCCTGCTCGATCAGCTCGTCGATGGCGTCGGCGCAGGCAGAGTCTTCGGATACGTTTTCACGCCAGAACACCTGGCTTTCGTCCAGGCCCAGCTTGGCCATCATGGCCTTGGTGCCTTCGTGATGGGCGTAGGTGAAGCCCTTGTCCTCGGCGCCGCCGATGTAGATGAAACCGACCTTCAGGTCCTTCTTGTCCACGGGCTCAAAGGCCAGCGCGGAAACGGAGCACAGAACCAGTACCAGCGCGAGCAGGATAGCGGCAAGCTTCTTCATGTGTTTTCCTCCACTGTAAAAATATTGGGAATGAGGTTTATTTCCTTATCAATCGTCATCCGCCAGCTGGATGCGGCCATCCTGAATGGAGGTGACGATTGCTAAAGACTTGAGATTGACGCCCGCTTCGCGCAGCTTGCGGCCGCCGGGCTGGAAGCCCTTTTCCACCGCGATGCCTACGCCCACCAGTGTGCAGCCCGCCTGCTCCACAATGGAGATCAGCGCGCGGGAGGCTTCGCCATCGGCCAGAAAATCATCCACCACCAGCACGCGGCTGCCCGCGGGCAGATAACGGCGATCGACGCGCAGGGCGTTGTCATTGCCATGGGTAAAGGAATGGGCGACGGCGGTGAGCATATCAGCACTCTGGTTGGCGGCCGGGCTCTTTTTTGCAAAAACCACGGGGATATCATCCAGAAAATGCGCCGCGGCCAGCGCCAGGGCGATGCCGCTGGCTTCCACTGTGAGCACGATATCCGGCTTGTCCTTGCCGAAATAATCGGCCAGCTCGCGGCCCATCGCAAACATCAGGCGGGTGTCGAGCCGGTGGTTCAAAAACATGTCTACCTTGACGATGCTGTCTCCCACGCACTGACCCTGACGAAGGATGGTTTCACGAAGCTCCCGCATGCCGCGCCTCCGGACTGAAAAACTTGACAATCTGCAAAACACGAACCTTTTTGCAAATTGTGAGGTCATTTTACAACAAATGTTCGGAAATTGCAAGAGACAAAAGGCGACAAAACTTTTAATTTTCTATAAATTGCGAACATTTCCGATCTTTTCGCCTTTTTGCACAAACTGCCAGTGTATTTTGCGTGCAGATGGTCAAAATAGCCGTGAAACCAGTTGAGGAGGTGAAACAGCAATGAACCAGAATTCCTCTCAGCAGAAGGTCAATGTGCCCGAGGCGCGCGCCGCGCTGGACAACATGAAGTTTGAAATCGCCCGTGAACTGGGCATCAACTTCAAGCAGGGCTACAACGGCGACCTTACCAGCCGCGAGAACGGCTACGTCGGCGGCTACATGGTTCGTCGCCTGATCGAGCAGGCGGAAAAGCAGATGGCAGGCAAATAAAAAAACGGGCGCGCCGCGCCCACAGGGAGAGAAAGCAATGTATAATCAGCAGAATCAGAACCCCGCTCAGGGCCAGAAGAATGGCAGCACCAACACCAATACCCCCAACGTGCCCGAAGCCCGCGCCGCGCTGGACAACATGAAGTTTGAAATCGCCAGTGAGCTGGGCATCAACCTCAAGCAGGGCTACAACGGCGATCTGCCTTCCCGCCAGGCCGGCTACATCGGCGGCTATATGGTAAAGCGCATGATCGAGCAGCAGGAACGCCAGATGAGCGGCAAGTAATTGCCCGCTCCCTCGTTAAAATCAAGAGGCCGCCCATGGCGGTCTTTTTTTGCATCCGGCAAAACCCGCAGTAAAATATAGGAAGCAAATGCTATAATTGCGCTATCTTTTACAAAAGGACGGATGTTATGTTGGGGCATATTGGGCTGCCGGAAAAACCGGAAGCACGCTGGGAATGGATGATGGCCCGTATTTCGCAGCGGCAAATGAATACGCTGTTTCAAATTGCATATGAAATCCTCAAAAACAAAGATGATACGGACGATGTAATTTCCGAATCCCTGGTTATTGCCGCTGAAAAATTGCATAAGCTCAAGGATCCTGACAAATTGTTCTCCTGGCTGTATGCCATTGTGCGCCACGAAGCGCTGGATTATTATCAGAAAAACACCGTCCGCAGAGCCGCCATCGAAACCATGCTGGAACGCAGCGGCAGCATCGCATCCAACAGTGCAGAATCCCAATATATCACCAAGGAAAATCGTCAGCAGGTGCGCGAAGCCGTCGATCGCCTGCCTTCCCCGGCCAAAGAGATCGTGCTGATGCGAATTGTGGATAATCTGAGCTTTAAACAAATTGGCAAGCTGCTTAAGATGAACCTTTATACCGTACACTCCCGCTACAAGCGCACGCTAAAATCCCTGCAGCGCGAGTTAGAAAGGAGCCGCCATGAAGCGAAATGATCGTAAAGCCCTGGAAGACCAGATCCGGCATATGGACGACGCGCCTTACAATCCCTCGCCCGAGCATATCGAAGAAATTAAGCAGCGCGCTTTCCAGCAGTATATGGCCCGCCAATTCCAGCAGACGGAGGTCCCCGAAGGCCAAACCACAAAAAGAAAAGGCATTCTGCGCCGCGTCGTGATCATCGCCGCAGCGGCAGTATGCCTCATGGTGGTATCTTTTTTGTATAGCGCCCTCGCGCCCGTCACCGTCAGCAGTGCCAACAACGTTGTCCGCCGCGCTGTCATCTGGATCAACGATCAGCTGCACCTGGGGATTACGTTTCCGGAGCCGTTGAATATTGATCCTGATAAAGTGGAAATTACAGAGAGTACAAAATTTTCCACTTTAGAAGAAACAGTGCAACATGTTAATTTACCGGTAATTTATCTGAAAGACAGCGGTGATTTGAAGCTGAGCAGTATCTCTGCGGATGTTATATTAGATGAAAAGCCTGTATTATCTATTATATATTGCAATAGTAATGATAATATTACAATACTTATTTATGCTCACGATAGTACTAATGCTATTTCTTCTTCTTTTGCAACCAATTATCGCATAGTTTCTTCAAACGTAGGCGACGTCTTTGTTTGCGAATCAGAAGACGGTGCAAACGCTTATCTTTTCTACGATGACTACTCAATTCGGATTAATACCTCACTTGACTTATCAACTTTTTGCACAGTGCTTCAAAGCCTTGCATTATTCAAGCTTAGTTAACATAGACTGACTGGCTATAAGTGTTGCGGGATGAATTGTCACTATCAACAAAAACAGCAAGATGAGTTACGGCTAACCGATAATAATAACCGCTTTCTACGGAAACAGTATATGCAGTTTCACATAATGTTGTATTGCCTTTATTGAATTCACATGTTGCATATTTTTCCCATTTGTTGTTATTCCAGCGTTGTACAAACATCCAGCCTTGAATTGCTGCAGCTTTTGCATTTGTTTCTGTAATTTGATAAATCGAAACAGAAGTCGAACTTCTTTTAGTAATACCAATTTCAGTATAGCAAATCTCCTTCTTCTCCACATCCTGCGTCGATACATCGCTGCGCCAGGTAAACGTGGCGGAATTGGGATTGGACGAGATCTGGCTGAGCGGCGGGATGGACTGCGCGGTTTCCGCCAAGGCAGCGGCGCTGCCGCCAAGCATCAGAACGAGCGAGAGAACGAGAGCCAGTACTTTTTTCATAACAATTCTCCTTTTCGGTTTTGTTGTATTGTTGACCGCCGCAAAGGAGATTTTGTGCATAAAATTTGTAATTTTTATCATTTTATCCATTAAATGACATTTCGATTTCTTTGGCTTTCTTATAAAGTAAAAAAAGCCGGGGGAGGGGACTGGCTCGCTCTCCCGGCGTAATTATTCTTTTACAGCACCACTTCGCGGTGGGCGGCGGCGGAATCGTAGAGCGCCTGCATCAGCTGCGCGGTGACAGCCACGGTTTCCACCTTGCTGGGCATGGGCGTGCCATGCTGCACATAGTCCACAAAGGCGTTGATTTCGTTGGCGAACATATCGGTCATTTCAAAGTCGGGGGTGTAATTGACCAGCGCGCCGTACTCGGCGGTATACAGGGTAAATTTGCCGCCATATTGCAGGCGAATGCCTGCCTTGTCGCCCATGAAATCGATGTAGCATTCCTTTTCGTCAATGTTCTGCGCCCAGGCGCCGTTCAGGGTGATGACGGGGCCCTCGGTGCGCACCAGGCCGGTGACGGATTCCTCCACGTCGAACACGCCGTCCAGCTTGGGCGGGCCGGCCCACATCTTGCGGTAGGTATAGCCCTTGATGTCGCGTCCCAGCTTGCTGAAGGTTTCGCCGCTGACGGTAACGGCCTTGGGATCGCCGCAGCAGTACATCACGATATCCAGATAATGCACGCCCCAGTCGATCAGCACGCCGCCGCCGGCGATTTCCTTGGTGGTAAACGCGCCGCCCAGCCCCGGAATGCTGCGATGCTGGCGGAAGCTGACGTATACATGGTGCACCGTGCCCAGGCGCCCCTCGTCGATATACTGCTTGATCTTGCGCACGCTGTCGTTAAAGCGGTTGACCACGCCGATGACCAGGATCTTGCCCGTTTCGCGCTGAGCCTGCACCATTTGCTCCACCTCGGCATAGGTGCGGGCGGCGGGCTTTTCGCACAGCACGTTTTTGCCAGCGCGCAGCGCGTCAATGGTGATCACGGGATGCATCCGATTGGGGGTGCACACCGAGATGGCGTCAATTTCCGGATCGTTGATAACGTCGTGATAATTCGTCACGGCAACGCCGCAGCCATATTTTTCAACGGCCGCCTGTGCGCGCTCCGGAATGATGTCGCAAAAATACTTGATCTCCACATCCGCGTTTTTCATATAGGAGGGGATGTGCGCCGCGTTGGCAATGGTGCCGCAGCCGATAACGCCTACCTTGATCATGGGAAAGCTCCTTTCATTTGTGCCGCGCTTGGCCGGCAGGATGGATAAAATGATTTTAGCATATCCTGTGGATGAAAACAAGATGCGGATATTGGATGGCAAGTGCAAAAAAGAGGGAGCCGAAGCTCCCTCTCAGATTGCGGTTTACGGTGCATTGCCCTGTGGGATTTTTTCGCCGCAGGCAAGGACATAGCTGTCGGTTTCGCCGCAGGCGCATGCTTCATAATAGATATGACAGGCTGCGCTGATATGCACATCCCCTGACGGCTGCATATCATGGGGCTGGCGGGATTCGCTTGCCGCCGCAGCCACGCGATGCTGCCCGCACAGGGTGCAGACGGCCACGCAGGGCGTGACGATGCGATGATAGAAATTGGACAGCGGCAGGCAGAGCAGCTCATCCGGCGCTTCCTGCTTTTCAAACGAAAAGCTGGGATGCGTGCAGGTTCGTGGGCCGCTGTGCAGCACTTGCAGCTGCTCCATCAGCTGCCCCTGAACCATCAAATACACCGGCTCGTTCAAGGCGGGCTGCCCCTGCGCCGTACCGGACAGGCACAGCAGCACAAGCAGGCACATGCAAAGCAGTTTTTTCATACGTGTCAGCACCATCCTTTAATACTTTTCGCTCCGGTCGCATCCGCGCAGAGGGCGGTGTGCGCCTGGCCCTGCAGGTGGGTGTAATCGTTGGCGGGAACCAGCTGATCCTCATACGGATCCTGAATCATATACAGGGTGTGCGGGCAGGCGGAATCGCTCAATTTGTACGAGGCTCCGCCCCAAATGGTGCGGATGGCGTTATTGCAGCGCAGGCAGTAGGCGTTTTTGAGCTGTTGTGCCTCCATGGAGCCGATCACCTGGAACACGGTGTGGTCGGGGCAATCCTCCACGGCCATGGGTACATAAGTCTCGGCCAGCGCCCGGAAGCTGGACATTTCGGCGTCCTCCACTTCGGTAGGCGACTCGGCCATGCCCGCGCAGGCAAGCAGGCTCAGCAGCACGCAAACAAGCCCCAGACATATCCACTTTTTCATGGCGTTTCCCTTCTTTTGTCAGTCGGCGAGGAACGGAGCAAGCAAAGAATGTATCGTGGTGTCTATATATTGCCATATTGTGCATGCAATGTCAACGGCTGTCGCTATTTTATTTTTTGGATAGCAAAACGGGCCGCCTGTCCGGGCAGCCCGCCGAAAGCGCGTTATTCGTGATAGCCGTAGCACGGCCGGGAGTAATATGCCACCGCGCCGCACAGCTCGCAGCGCTCACAATAGAAGTGCTCCAGATCGCTCACATGCACATCGGTATATGCCGCCCAAGCATGGGACTCAACCGCTGAAGGCGCAAGCAACATCAGGATTTCGCGCCCGCAGGATACGCAGAAGGCGGATTGGGATGCGGCGTGCAGGTGCATGCTGTCCAGGTCCACATAGGTATCATCCAGCACAGGGCCGCTCACCTCATAGAGTGGATGCTCGCAGGCGCTGGGCACGGCCTCGCCGTATCCGGTATGCAGGGTATCCTCCACGGCGGGGGAAATCATTACGCGTGCCAGCTCATGGCACGCCGTGCAGTAGGCGTTTTGATACTGCTCCACGCGTTCTGTACCGTCCGGCAGGGCGACGGTCTTTTCTTCGATCGGCCCAACGGCTTCAAACCTCCCGTGCGTCAGGTTTTTCCACCGGCGGCTCGTTGTTGGCAGGCAGCGCTTCGTCCTCGGCCAGCATGGCGCAGGCAGCCGCGCACAGCAGCATGATCAGGCACAGGCAAATCCACTTTTTCATCTGATGGCCTCCGTTTAATTTGTTAAAAGGATTAGCCTTTATGCCTGCATTTTGCCGCAATCGGCATTTTGTGTTGAGCGGATATATATTGTGCCCTTCGGAGATGCTATACCCTTTGCAGCTTTTCCATTTGCAGCGTTCGCGCATGCAGATAATCGCCCTCCTGCGCGTCGTGCGTGACCAGCAGCACGGCGCGGCCGGCGGCGCGGCGGGCAAGCGCGTCCATGCATTGGCGGGCAGTGGTTTCATCCAGCCCTTTGAAGGGCTCGTCCAGCACCAGCAGAGGCGCATCGTACAGCAGCGCTCGGGCCAGGGCAACGCGGCGCTTCATGCCGCCGGACAGCGCGCCCACTGTGCGGCGCAGCGCGTCAGGCAGATCCAGCTCATTTAACAATGCCTGCGCGTCGGCAGGATCGTAGCCAGCCCCCAGCGCCAGGCGCAGGTTGGCGCGCACAGTGAGGGAATCCACCAGCCGATCCTCCTGAAACACCATGGCGATGCGCGCGGGCACGCCCGTGATTTCGCCGCAGTCGGGTGCTTCCAGGCCGGTCAGGATGCGCAGCAGCGTGGTTTTGCCACAGCCGGAGGGGCCCATCAGGCAGGTTACGCCCTGCGGAATATCCAGCGTTACGCCGCGCAGCACGCGGCGTTCGCCATAGGCCTTACAGATATTTGACAGCGTAATGCTCATAGCCGCTCCAGCCTTCCATACAGCAGCCGCACCGCCAGCAGCACGGCCTTTTCAAACAGCACGCTGACCAGCACAATGGCCACCGTCCAGGCATACAGGCTTGTCAGGTCAAAGTAAACCTTGGATTGGTACAGCTGTTCGCCGATGGAGCCGGTGGGAATGCCGATTACCTCAGCCGCCACGCCAGCCTTCCAGCTCATGCCCAGCGCCAGCGTCAGCGCGCTGAGCAAATGGGGCTTGATGTGGGGCAGCTGGATATACAGCAGCCGCCGTCCCCAGGATACATGATAGAGCCGCGCCATTTCCAATAGCTGCGTGGGCGTGCTTTTGAGCCCCGACAGCAGGTTGCCATAGGCGATGGGCAGCACCATCAGAAACGCGATAAAGGCCGATAGCCGCCGCGCGGACAGCCAGATCAGCGCCAGGATGATAAAGCTGGCCACGGGCACGGACTTGACCGTAACCATCAGCGGGCGCAGCAGGGCCTCCATCAACGGCAGCCGCGCGGCCAGCATGGCCAGCAGCGCGCCCAGCAGGAAGCCCGCAAAGAAGCCCAGCGCGATGCGCCGCAGGCTGTAGCCCAGCGCGGCGTAAAACGCCCGCTCCCCCAGCAGCGCAAAAAGCCGCTCCGCCACCCGGAATGGGGAGGAGAGCAGCAGGGGCTGGTGCAGCGCCATCGCCGCCGCCTGCCAGACAAGCAGCCAGAACAGCACGGAGGCGACGCGCGCAAGCCAGTGATTTTGCAGTTGTAAGCCTTGATTACTCGGCCTTTTCATTCAGGTAGTAGAAGTCCTCTCCAGGCAGCTGGCCGCCCACGGCCTTGGGGTTCAGATCGGAAAGCACCTGCAGATAGCCCGCGACGGCGCTGTGCATTTCCTCGCCCGTCAGGCACACAATGTTGCACTGCGGCAGGGCCTTCTTGGCGACGGCTGCCTTGACGATATTGTACTTTTCAATCAGCTGGGCGGCCTCGTCCACATGCTCGTTTACATACTGGGCGGAGGCGGCGTAATCCTTCAGAAAGCCCTCCACGGCTTCGGGGTGCTGCTGGGCAAACTCGCGGCGCACCACGATGCCCGCCGTCACCAGACGGCTGCCGTTGTCCAGCTTGTCCCACTCGGCGGTCAGATCCAGCGCCACGCGCAGACCCTCCACCTGGGTGGAGGCGACGGTCACATAGGGCTGGGGCAGCATGGCCACGGCCTGATCCTGCGTCTTCATCAGCGCCACCACCTCGGTGGGCTCGCTCTTCCATTCCACGGTCAGATCCTTTTCGATATCCAGACCGGCGGACTTGAGCAGGTAGGTCAGGTTGTATTCAGGCGTGGAGCCCTTGCCGGTGGCGTAGACGGTTTTGCCCTTCAGGTCGGCCAGGCTTTGGATGCTCTCGCCGCCCTTTTCCACCACATACAATACGCCCAGGGCGTTGACGGCCACCAGCTCCAGCGCGCCGTTGGTCTTGCTGTACAGCACGGAGGCCAGGTTGACGGGCACGGCGGCGATGTCGATTTCGCCTTGAATGAGCTTGGGGGTGATTTCATCGGCGGAGCCGGCCAGCAGGAAATCATAGCTGTTGGCGGCCTTGCCGTTTTCGCTTTCATCCAGCAGCTGCACCAGACCCATGGCGGTGGGGCCCTTCAGGGCGGCCAGGCGCACGGCGGCGGGCTGCTCGGCCAGGGAGCAGGCGGTCAGGGACAGGGTCAGCATCAGCGCCAGCAGGCAGGCGAATAGTTTTTTCATTTTATAAATACCTTCCTTTCGTTCGTCTCCGAACGGAAGATATTATAGCCGTTTTGCCTGCTTTTATCGGTTGCAATTGCAACAAAAAACAAATTTTACCCGCCGCCCAGCAGTTCAAAATGGTTTTTGCGGTAGCGCAGCACGCCCTGCGCCTGCAATTGGGACAGCATGCGCGACAGTGCGCTGCGATCCACCCCCAGGTAGGCGGCCATGCCCGCGCGGTCAAAGGGGATATCAAAGGCGCTGCTGCCCGCGTCGCGCGCGCACTCGGTAAAGAAGGCCATCAGCTTTTCGCGGATGCCCGCGCGGGAGAGAATCTGGATGCGGTCGTTCATTTGCAGTGTGCGGCGTGCCAGCATGGCGGTAAAACGCTGCTGAAGCAAGGCTTCCAGCTCGGTTTGCGGCGGGCGGCGCAGCCCCTCGCAGCGCAGCCACAGGATGCTTGCGTCCGATGCGGCGCTGATGATGATGGGGGCGCCCGATTGCAGATAGCACAGCGCCTCGCCGAAGGTTTGCCCCGCGCCCACCTGCGAAAGCAGCATTTCGCGGCCGTCGATGTCGGTCATGCTCACGCGCACGCGGCCGTCCAGCACCAGCCCGAAGGCATGCAGCGGAGCCGGGGCGGCCTTGAGCAGCGCGCCGCGCGGGAAAGCGCGCTCCTGCGCGGCAAAAAAGCGCAGCGCGGCGTGCAGCTCGGCTTCCGGCAGGCCTTGAAAAAGCGCGCAGTCATACAGCGGGCGCATGCAATCCTCCTTGCGGGCGTTTTCCTTATCATAGCCCATTTTTGTTGCGGATGCAACAGAAAATTTGCACGGCAACGTCCTTTTGCCCGCTGCATTTTTTGCGCAATTTGGGCGGTTTTTCTGACCATAATATTGACATCCACGCCTTTGTGGGCTTATAATATACGATCGTGGCAAAGGCCACAGGAAGGGGAAAGGTTATGCTTCAGGACGAAGTCGCCCGCAGACGAACGTTCGCCATTATCAGCCACCCGGACGCCGGTAAAACCACGCTGACTGAAAAGCTGCTGCTGTACGGCGGCGCAATCCGTCAGGCGGGCTCGGTCAAGGCGCGCAAGGCTGAGCGCCATGCAACCAGCGACTGGATGGAGATTGAAAAGCAGCGCGGCATTTCGGTTACCAGCAGCGCCATGCAGTTCTCCTTCAATGGCTTTAACATCAACATTCTGGATACCCCGGGCCATCAGGATTTCAGCGAGGATACCTACCGTGTGCTGGTGGCGGCCGACAGCGCCGTGATGCTCATTGACGCCGCTAAGGGCGTGGAGGAGCAGACGATCAAGCTGTTCAAGGTCTGCCGGATGCGCGGCATCCCCATCTTCACCTTTGTAAACAAGATGGACCGCGCGGCCAAGGATCCCTTCCAGCTGATGGACGAACTGGAAAACGTGCTGGGCATCCATGCCTGCCCCGTCAACTGGCCCATCGGCACGGACGGCGATTTCCAGGGCGTGTATCACCGGGATACCAATCAGATTGAATTGTACTTTGGCGGCGACCACGGCAAGGTCAAGGCGGGCAAGACCGAGATTGCGCTGGATGATCCCGCGCTGCCCGGCATGCTGGACAAGCATTATCTCAGCCGCCTGCACGATGAGATCGAGCTGCTGGATGAGGCGGGCGACGCCTTTGATCTGGACGCTGTGCGCGCGGGTCAATTGACCCCCATGTTCTTTGGCAGCGCGGTGACGAACTTTGGCGTGGAGCCGTTCCTGGAGCGCTTTCTGCGCTATACGCCCCCGCCCCTGCCGCGCGAGAGCGATCAGGGCATGGTGGAGCCGGATGACGAGCGCTTCTCGGGCTTTATCTTTAAGATTCAGGCCAACATGAACCCCGCGCACCGCGATCGCCTGGCCTTTTTGCGCATCGTGTCGGGCGAGTTCCGCAAGGGCATGACCGTGTGGCACTCGGGCTCTGGCAAGGAGATTCAGGTCAAACAGCCCCAGCAGTTCATGGCCGACGAGCGCGAGGGCATCGAGACCGCCTATCCGGGCGATATCATCGGCCTGTTCGATCCAGGCATCTACCATTTGGGCGATACGCTGTGCGTGGGCCGCAAGATCCGGTTTGAAAAGATCCCCGTGTTCGCGCCGGAGCATTTTGCCCGCGTGCGCCCGCTGGACAGCATGAAGCGCAAGCAGTTTGTCAAGGGCATTATGCAGCTCAGCGAGGAAGGCGCGATCCAAACCTTCGTGCGCACCGAAACCGGGCGTGAGGATTTTCTGGTCGGCGTGGTGGGCGTGCTGCAGTTTGACGTGCTCACTTACCGTCTCAAGAGCGAGTACGGCGTGGATCTGGTGGTGGAGCAGCTGCCCTTCCGCTATGTGCGGTGGGTGACGGATACGGCCATTCCCGTGGCCGAGCTCAAGCTCACCTCCACCTCCGGCCGCGCACAGGACGCCGAGGAGCGCGATGTGCTGCTGTTTGAAAACGAGTGGAGCATCCGCCTGGCACAGGAAAACAACAAGGGGCTGGAGCTGAGCGAGCTGGCCCCCAGAGCGCAGTTTTAACAGTAATTTTTGATACGAGGAAGGCTGATTCGCATGATTCGTTCCGATATCCGCAACATCGCCATCATTGCCCACGTTGACCACGGCAAGACCACCCTGGTAAACGAAATGCTCAAGCAGGGCGGCGTTTTCCGCCAGAACCAGGAGGTTGCAGACCGCGTGATGGACTCCAACGATCTGGAGCGCGAGCGCGGCATTACCATCCTGTCCAAGAACACCGCCGTGCACTATCACGACGCGAAAATCAACATCGTCGATACCCCCGGCCACGCCGACTTTGGCGGCGAGGTGGAGCGCGTGCTCAAAATGGTGGACGGCGTGCTGCTGCTGGTGGACAGCTTTGAAGGCCCCATGCCGCAGACCCGCTTTGTGCTCAGCAAGGCGCTGGAGCTGAGCCTGCCGGTGCTGATCTGCATCAACAAGGTGGACCGTCCCGACGCGCGCTGCGCCGAGGTGGTGGATGAAATCCTGGATCTGCTGATCGAGCTCAACGCCGATCCTGAAACGCTGGAGCGCCCCATCCTGTACTGCTCCGCCCGCAAGGGTACCTGCACGCTGGATCCCGATGTGCCCGGCACCGATCTGCGCCCGCTGTTTGACAACATCATGAAGTACATCCCTGCGCCTGAGGGCGATATGGAAGGCCCTGCGCAGGTGCTGATTTCCACCATTGATTACAATGACTATGTGGGCCGTATCGGCGTGGGCCGCATCAGCCGCGGTACGCTGCGCGCGGGCCAGATGGTGGTGCGCTGCAACTATCTGGAGCAGGATAAGACCACGCCGCCGTGGCGTCTGACCGGCCTGTTCCAGTACGACGGCCTCAAGCGTCTGCCCGCTGAGAGCGTGGGCATGGGCGACATTGTGGCGCTGACGGGTCTGGAGGACATCGCCATCGGCGACACTGTGTGTGCGCCCGAGGCGGTCGAGCCGCTGCCCTTTGTGCATATCAGCGAGCCCACCGTGACCATGACCTTCTCGGTAAACGACAGCCCCTTCGCCGGCAAGGAGGGTCAGTATGTGACCAGCCGTCACCTGCGTGCCCGCCTGTATCGCGAGCTGCAGACCGATATGAGCCTACGCGTGACCGACGGCGATACGCCCGACTGCTTTGATGTGTGCGGCCGCGGCGAATTGCATCTGTCCATCCTGATTGAGACGATGCGCCGCCAGGGCTATGAGTTCCAGGTGTCCAAGCCCGAGGTTATCTATAAGGAAATCGACGGCGTAAAATGCGAGCCCATTGAGCGCATGGTGGCCGACGTGCCCCAGGCTTACGCGGGCGCGGTCATTGAAAAAATCGGCCGCCGCCGCGGTGTGCTGGAAAAGATGGAGGGCAGCGACCGCGTGCGCCTGGAGTTCCTGGTGCCGTCCCGCGGCCTGTTCGGCTATCGCAGCGAGTTCATGACCGATACGCGCGGCGAGGGCATCATGAGCGCCGTGTTTGAAAAGTACGAGCCCTTCCGCGGCGACATCCCGCACCGCAGCGTGGGCGCGCTGATTGTGTACGAAACGGGCGAGACCACGCAGTACGGCCTGTTCTACACCCAGGAGCGCGGCACGCTGTTTGTGGGCAGCCAGGTGCCTGTGTACGCTGGCATGATCTGCGGCGCGAACAGCCGCCCGGGCGACATCGTGTGCAACGTATGCCGCAAAAAGCATGTGACCAACACCCGCAACGCTGCCTCCGCGGAGGACAGCCTGCGCCTGGTATCCGTGCATCCGCTGACGCTGGAGGAATGCCTGGAGTTCATCGACGACGACGAGCTGCTGGAAATCACCCCCAAGAGCCTGCGCATGCGCAAGCGCCAGCTCAGCCATGAGCAGCGTGCCAAGAACGCCGCGCGCGGCATCAAATAAAATATCAACCGCAAGCATAGATAAAAATCCGGGTTTGGCAAAAGCCGACCCGGATTTTTTGCACTGTTTTAGCGGGAGAGATACAGTCAAGGATCATTCGATAATTCAATATTTTTTCAAAAACGATTGCATTCATGCAAAATATGGCATATAATATTCCTACAAAAACAAATAATCCATATCCGCACGAAGCGCTTTGCTGACTCCCACTCTGACGACCGACAAGAAAGGAGCCTAACATGAAGTACTATATCGCCATCGACGCCGGCGGCACTAAGACAGACAGCGTGCTCTTCGATCAGGAAGGACACGTCCTTGCGCGCGATCTCAGGCGCGGCGCGAACGCCTTTGACCTGGGGCCGATGGAAGCGGCCGCGCGCATCAGCGGGGCTGTCGAGATGCTGCAGGAGCGGCTGTCCGAGGATGCTAAAATCAGCGGGGTATACGGCGCGGTATCCGCCGCGCACTACTATCCCGAGATTGCCCGCGCGGTATCGCGCGCAGCGGGCGGCGCCCCCTGCCAGTTTAACGGCGTGGTATACAATGTTATGGCCGCCGTGCTGGGTCGCGAGGACGGCATCTGCATGATCTCCGGCACCGGCTCCTATGTGGCCGCGCGCAAGGGCGACGCGCCCATGCTTTATCTGGGCAGCAGCGGCTACATGCTCGATACCGGCGGCAGCGGCTATGCGCTGGGGCGCGCCGCGCTTATCGCCTCCCAGCGGGAGCGCGAGGGACGCGGCCCCAAAACGCTGCTGACAGAAATTGTAGAGCGCGATATGGGCGAAACGCTGATCGACCATCTGCCGGCCATCTATGCGGGCGGCCGCGCCTATGTATCATCGTTTGCCTATGCGGTGTTTGAAGCCTGCGTGCAGGGAGACCCGCAGGCCAAGGCCATCTTCCAGGAGGGCGTTGATTACTTTGCCGATGCGCTGAAGCATGCCTGCGCCTATCTGGATAAGCCCTGCGTTGTGGCGCTGGGCGGCGGCATCTTCCTGCATTATCCCAGCTATGTAAACGCGCTGCGATGCCAGGCGCCCGCAGGGTGCGAATTCCGTCTGCTGGATGCGCCGGCAGTGTACGGCTCGGCGCTGGAGGCCATGTGGCGCGACGGCCAGCAGACAGGCCCCGCCTTCCGCGAGCAGTTCCTGCGCACCTATGAGGCGCTGAGCACGCGCCGCGGCACCTCCTACGCATAACGCCATTCGGCCGGGCAAAAAGGGTTGACCGCCCGCTGCGCAGGGGCTATAATGAATGCGTCATTCTGCGCAGAAGGAGTGTTCTTATATGAAGCCCATCACCATTGCCATCGCGGGCTGCGGCTCGCGCGGCATGCAGGCGTATGCCCCAGGTCAAGCCCTTTTTCCCGGCCGCATGCGCATTGTGGCGGCGGCCGATATTCGCCCGGGGCAGCTGGCACTGATGCGCGAGCGCTATGGCCTGACGCAGGCGCAGTGCTATGACAGCGCCGAGAGCATGCTGCGTCAGCCACGGCTGGCGGACGCCATGTTCATCTGCACGCCCGACCGGCTGCACTTTGGCCAGGCGGCCGCCGCGCTGGGCAAGGGCTATCATCTGCTGCTGGAAAAGCCCATCGCCGAAACCGAGGCGGAATGCCGCGAGCTCGAGCGGCTGGCGCGGCAGGCAAATCGTCATGTGATCGTATGCCATGTGCTGCGCTATGCGCTGTTTTATCAAAAGCTCAAGGAGCTGCTGGATGCCGGCGCGGTGGGCGAAATCCAATCCATCCAGGCCATTGAGCGCGTAGGCTACTGGCACCAGGCACATTCCTTTGTGCGCGGCAATTGGGGCAACGCCGGAAAAAGCTCGCCCATGATCCTGCAAAAATGCTGCCATGATATGGATATCCTGCTGTGGCTGACAGGCAAGCATTGCCTGCGGGTATCCTCCTTTGGCGCGCTGTCGCACTTTAACGCGGAGCATGCTCCCGCTGGCGCGCCCCTGCGCTGCACGGATGGCTGCCCGGCTGGGGATACCTGCCCCTATAACGCCGAGCGTTATTATATGGGTAAGCTTCGTGCGGGGCAGTTAGGCTGGCCGCTGAACGTGGTGGCGTCGTGCCCCGATGAAAACAGCGTGATGGCCGCCCTGCGCGAGGGCCCCTATGGGCGCTGCGTGTATCATTGTGATAACGATGTGGTGGATCATCAGGTGGTCAATCTGGAATGGGAGGGCGGCCTGACGGTCAATTTTACCATGTCCGCTTTTACCGCCCACGGCGGGCGCGAGATCCGCGTGATGGGCACGCGGGGCGAGATCTTTGGCGATCTGAACGGCAACCTGTTGCGCGTCATGCGCTTTGAGCAGCTGGACGAGGTGATTGATCTGGGCAAGCTGAACGAGGAGTTCAGCGGCCATGGCGGCGGGGATGCGCATTTGCTGGATGCTTTCCTCCATCTGATTGCGCAGGATGCGCCGGTTGCCAAGGGCATTACGGATATTTCCGATTCGGTGGAAAGCCATCTGGTAGCCTATGCGGCCGAGCGCTCCCGCCTGCGCGGCGGCGCGGTGGAAACGCTGTAAAAAGAAATGTTGCGAAATCCGGTACAAATTGGCAAATTTATGCTATAATCACAGCGAATCAAGCGATACTGAAAGGAGCCCTTCCCATGAAAGATACACTGCATCTGGCTGATCCCAAGCCCCGCATGGTAGCGCATCGCGGCACCAGCGGTCTGGAGCTTGAAAACACCAATTCCGCCTTCGTTGCCGCGGGCAATCGTTCTTATTTCGGCATTGAAACCGACGTGCATCGCACCGCGGACGGCCAGTTTATCCTGTTCCATGACGACAATACCAAGCGCGTCGCCCAGGATGAAATGATCATTGAAAAAACCTGCTATGAAACCCTGCGCGCCATCCGTCTGGTGGATAAGGATGGCAAGAAGGGCCGCAAGGATCTGATTATGCCCTCCCTGCGGGAATATATCCAGATCTGCAAAAAGTACGAAAAAGCCAGCGTGCTGGAGCTGAAGAATCACTTTAAGCCCGAGGACGTGTACGCCATCATCGATATCATCGATCAGGAGGGCTGGCTGGATCATACTATCTTCATTTCCTTCGACCTGCAGAACATGATCTGCATCCGCGAGCGCCTGCCCGAGCAGAAGGCGCAGTTCCTGATCTCCGATTATCCTGACTGGCTGGTGGATACGCTTAAGCTCCATCGCCTGGATCTGGATATCAAGTACACCGCCCTGACCAAGGAGCGCGTGGAAGAGCTGCATGCCGCCGGCATCGAGGTGAACGTGTGGACGGTGGATACGCTGGAAGATGCGCAGCGCATGGTGGAATACGGCGTGGATTACATCACCAGCAATATTGTGGAATAAGCATAGCATGGGGGCGGCTGCAAGCTTTGCGGCCGCCTTTTCACGTGTTAAAAACCGCCTTCTGGAAGTATGATCCAGAAGGCGGTTCGCTTTATATTTCTGCTTGTGATTCCGTGTCGGCGCTTTGCCCGCCCGGCTGGGAGAGATTGCGGTATTGCAGCGGGGTGTAGCCCGTTTCGCCCTTGAATTTGCGCACAAAGCTGCTTACGTCGTTGTAGCCGATCAGGGGCACGATCTCCTTGATTTGCAGCCGGGTATCGCGCAGAAGCTGCTGCGCGTGCTGCATGCGCACCTTTTCGATGTATTTGGAGGGCGTGGTGTTCATGTGCTCGCGCAGATAGCGGGTCAGGTAGGAGGCGGACATCGACAGGCGGTCGGCCACCCACTGCACGTTCAGGGCAGGGTTGGCATGGTTTTCCTCCATGCAGCGCAGGATGCGCGCCAGCTGTGGATCATTTTCCGCCGCGGCGCTGGCTCCCAGCACGTCGGCGGCTGCGCTGCAGATGGATTCCAGCGCCTGAAAATGCGCGGTCATGGTGGTGCTGCCCAGCATCTCCTGCACCAGCTCGGCAAAGCCCTCGGCGTGCTGATTTTCCAGCAGCGCCGTCAGGCGGTTGACCAGCCCCATGCTTTGCACGCGCAGGCAGACGATATCCGCCCGGCGCTCCAGCCATTCCTGCTGGCAGCGGCCAATCAGCTGCGCAATCAGCGCGCGGTTGTTGGCGCGCACCGCGTCCACCAGCGCCTGCTCCACGGGCAGATGCAGCGTCTGATCGCTGAACACTGCCGTTTCGTAGCGCGATGCGTCCATAAAGGGACGCAGGCTGAAGTGCGCCAGCTCGCTGGCCGAGATGGCCTCGTTGAGCGAATACTGCGTGGCTTCCAGGCTGCTGACCGTGTGGCCGCAGCCGCCACTGACGGCTGCGATGGGCTGCACGGCCGCGCAGACGGACTCAAACACCGCCTGCGAATCGAGGGACGGCCCCGGATGGCACAGCAGCAGCACCAGCGACGCATCGTGCCATTCCAGCCCGGCGGGCTGACCGAAGGGCTGCGCCGCCTGGCAAATGCGCGTGAGCGCCTCAGCGCGGGAGGATGGCTGATAGGACTGCGCGCTGTCCTCGGCGCGGAAGGAGGCAGGCAGGAAACGAAATACCGTGTAATAGCCAAACGAAAACGCGATGTTGCCGCTTTGCAGCAGGCCGCGCAGCTGTTCCTCGCCGCCGCGCCCCAGCAGCACCTGCTCCAGCGCATAGTTGCGCGTCAGGGCGGTATAGCTTTGCAGCTGCTGCGCCTGGCGCAGGTTGCGCGCCATTACGCCTGCCAGGTAATCCTGCAATTCGTCCAGCCGCGCAACCTGCTCAAGGGATTCGCCCGGCACCAGCGACAGCAGACGGCGCACCGGGCGGAAGTTGATTACGCTCATTACCACCGACAGCGCGATGGCGGCTAGCACGGCCAGCGTAAGCAGCGCCAGAAAACGGCGGTTGAGGGTGGAAAAGCTGTCGTTGATGCGCTGCGCGTCATACCAGTAGGCATAGCGCAGGGACAAAACGGTCGAGGTTTCGGTGGATACCGTCAGGCTGGGATCATCCGCCAGCGGCGGTTCGCCGTCGCGGTAATGATATAGCAGCGTGCCCTCCCTGTCATACAGCGCCAGGTCGGAACCCGCATCCTGCATGGCGGCGGCAAACAGAGAGTCGATTTGTTTTTTTGACAGGGTAAAGACGATTTGCCGGGTTTTGGGATTGCCGATCAGCGGCTGGGTGAAGGCTACGATCAGCGCTCGGCCCTGCGGGGCGGCATACAGGCGATAGCGCGTTTGCCCGCGCTCAGAAACCCAGGTATCGTATACTGATGGATCTGCGGCAGGTTAAAGCGATCGGCATAGCCGGCCAGCGAATAGCTGCCCTGCGCGGTCAGCAGATGGCCGTCGGAAAACAGCAGACCCACGTCCAGCAGGTAATCGTTGGTTACCAGATAGCGCCGCAGCGAGGTCATGCCCTGATATGCGCCGTAGCCTGCGCTGCTGACATAATAGTCGCTCAGCTCCGCGTCGCCCTCCACCTGCTGGGCGATCATGATCAATTCCAGAAATACCCGATCCAGCAGCCGTTGCTGCGCGCGGGCGGTCTCCTGAGCGGATTCGCGGTGCTGCCTGCGCACCAGGGTGGTAGTGTTGGCGTACATCACAGCGGTGATCAGCAGCACAATCAGCAGCGCCGCCGATAGATAGGAGATGAACATTTTGCGCTGATCATGCAGTACCTTTCCGCCCAGCATGCAGCCAACTCCTTCCTGTGAATTATGATCGTGAATAATAGCAAAATGGGGGCGTATGCGCACGGCATACGCCCCTTTGCATGGTTTTATTTTACTTGTCCGCGTCGTGGGAGTCAAGGGATTCCTGCACGATTTCCAGATAGCGGTCTACGCGCATCTTGTTGATTTCGTTCACATAGTTATCCCACTCGGCGTCGATATCCTTGGTGCCGCCGATGAAGGCCGCGCGGTATTCCTTCACGCAGGCGCTCAGGTCGGTCAGGATGGGGGTCATTTCATCGTTCTGATCCACGGTGAAGAACAGCGGCTCCCAGATTTCCTTGGGCAGGTAGGGCAGCATGGCCTTGGCCGCCGCCATGGGGATGGGCATGGTTTCGCCGCCGATGAACACGTTGTTGAGCAGGATCGCGGGGCAGTTGCCGCCGGACCAGCAGGTGTTCTGGGAGATCACCTGGGTCAGGGTCAGGCCGTCAGGGTTCTTGGTTACATAGTCGTTATAGCTGCGAACGCCGTTTTCATCGGTGTTGTATAGCTTTTCGTCCACCAGGAACAGCAGCTCCGCGCCTTCCTGGCTGTAGAAGTAATCCACCCACTTGATCAGCGTTTCAGTGTTCTTCGCGCCGTCGCAGATGACGAAGGAGCCGGGGGAGTAGATAACGGGCTTGCAGGTGGTGTACAGCTGGTCGCCGTCGGGGCCGATCAGGGCCGCGGGCAGACCCGCGTATTTTTCAGCCTGGCCGCCTACGTTGGTCAGGTTGACGGCGCACCATACGCCTTCCAGGTTGGCGGTGCCGTTGGCAACTGTGCGGGCGGAGTCGGTGGTGAAGATTTCGTTGTCCAGCAGCTTTTCTTCATACCACAGGCGGGCGGTCTTCATCAGCTTCTTGTAGCCTTCGCTGGTGGGCCAGAAGCGCAGGGAGCCGGTGGTCTCGTCCACGTCCACCCAATCCTGGCTGGGGCCGCGGTTCTGCAGGCCGAAGGAGCCGTAGAAGGTGCTCAGCAGGTTTTCAATGTTGCCGCCGGCCAACGGGATTTCGTTGGTGGGATCGCCGTCGCCATTGGCATCGTTATCGCGGAAGGCGCGCAGCACGTCGGTAAACTCATCGATGGTGGTGGGTACCTGCAGGTTAAGACGGTTCATCCAGTCCATGTTGAGGAACTGGCGGGTGTACACGGTCAGGCCGTCGCAGATGTTGAAGTAGCCCAGGGAGTACAGGTGGCCGTCTTCCATGGTCAGGGCCTTGCGTACCTGGGGATACTCGGCAAAGAACTTTTGCAGGTTGGGGGCATAGTTGTCCACCAGATCATCCAGCGGCAGCAGCATTTCCTCGGCGGCGTACTTGTTTACATCGCTCAGGCTGAACTTGGCGCGATAGATGGCGTCGGGCAGGTCATCCTGGGTGAACATGGCGTTGCGGCGCTCCACAAAGGTACTGTCGGGCAGGTGAATCCAGTCGATATGCACGTTGGTCATTTCTTCGTACTTCTGCCACATCAGCATGTCGTTGTAATCTACCTGGCCGGAGCGCTGCCAGGTGGCGATGCGGAAGGTGATCTTCTCCTCGGAGAGGGGGAAGACGGTTTCCGCGGCGGCCAGGCCGGCGGGCAGCAGCAGGCACAGGGCGAGCAGCAGGGCAAGCAGTTTCTTCATAGCGTTGGTTCCTCCCTTTTATTTTTCAGCGTGACAGGCACGCCTTGGGGCGAAGCTTTTATCCCTTGACGGCGCCGATCATGGTGCCCTTGACGAAATAGCGCTGCAAGAAGGGATACAGGCACATTACCGGCAGGCTGGCCACGATGACCACCGCGTATTTGAGGCCTTCGTAGAGCAGAATCTGATCTACCGAGTTCATCGTGGTGTCGGTCGCGTCGGCGATGCTGTTGGTCATCAGGATCTCGCGCAGGGCGATTTGCAGCGGGAATTTCTTGCTGTCGCTCAGGTACATCATGGCGTTGAAGTAGGCGTTCCAGTGCGCCACGCCGTAATACATGGTCAGCACCGCCAGGATGGGCGCGGACAGCGGGATAATGATGGTGAGCAGCGTTCGGATGTTGGAGCAGCCATCCACAAAGGCGGATTCCTGCAATTCGAAGGGGATACTGCTGGAGAAGAAGGATTTGGCGATGATCAGGTTGTGCACCGAGATGGCGCCGGGCAGCACCACGGCCCACACGGTGTCGATCATGCCCAGGTTGCGGATGATCAGGTACAGGGGGATCATGCCGCCGGAGAAGAACATGGTGAAGGTGATCAGGGTCATGATGACCTTGCGGCCGACCAGATCCTTGCGGGAGAGGGGATAGGCGCCCAGCACGGTCATGACGATGTTGATGGATACGCCCAGCAGGGTGTAGAAAATGGTGTTTTTGTAGCCGATCCACAGGCGGCTTTCACGCAGCACAGCCTTGTAGGAGGAGACGGTGGGATTAACGGGCCATAGATACATTTTGCCCGCCACCAGTGCCGCCGGGCTGGTAAAGGAGGCGCTTACCACGTAAATCAGCGGGTAAAGCACAATCAGGGACAGCAGCCCCAGCACCGTATACACCAGGATCTGGAACAGCAGGTCGCCGCGGGAAAGATGAATTCGCTGATTTTTCATAGCTCTTTCCCTCCTCTTAGAAAATGCGGGTATCGCTCAGCTTGCCGGTGATAAAGTTCACGGTAAAGAGCAGGATGCAGTTGATGACGGAATTGAACAGACCTACGGCGGTGGAGAAGCTGTACTCGGCGTTGATCAGGCCGCTCTTGTACACATAGGTCGAGATGACCTCCGAGGCCGCAATGTTCAGGTCATTCTGCATCAGGTAGATCTTCTCATAGCCCAGGCTCATCAGCCTACCGCACTGCAAAATCAGCATGATGCAGATGGTGGGCGCCAGGCAGGGCAGGGTGATGCGCCAGAGCATCTGCCAGCGCGACGCGCCGTCTACGCGCCCGGCCTCGTACAGGGTGGGATCGATGCCGCTGAGGGCTGCCATATAGATGATGGAATTCCAGCCCATGTTCTGCCATACGCCCGAGAGCACGTACAGGGATTTGAAAATCCTGGGATCAGTGGTGAAGGCCACCTTTTCGCCGCCGAAGAGCACGATCAGGTTGTTGATGATGCCCGTGGAGGTGGAGAACATGGCGTTGATGATGCTGACCAGTACCACGGCGGAGAGAAAGTGCGGAGCGTAGGTGATGGTCTGCACAAGTTTCTTATAGCGCTTGCTGGTCACTTCGTTCAGCAGCAGCGCCAGCAGGATGGGCAGCGGGAAGCCCAGCGCCAGGTTGTACAGGCTGATGGTCAGCGTGTTTACCAGCAGGCGCTCAAAATAATAGGATTGGAAAAAGCGATTGAAGTGCGCCATGCCCACCCACTGGCTGCCCAGGATGCCCTTGCGGATGGAGTAGCGGCGGAAGGCGATTTGCACGCCGTACATGGGCGCATAGTGGAAAATGATAAAGTACGCCAGCACGGGCACCAGCAGCAGATACAGATCCCAGTTTCTCGCTATACTGCGCAGCGTCCGTTTGAGATTGGGGTGTCGCGCACGGTTCAAGGTAACGCTCATCGAGGTGTCTCCTCCCATTTCGGCCGATCGCCACATATTCATATTTTCCGGGGTAACAAGGGCGGCGCGCGCAGGGTGTCGACTGAAAAAAACGGAGCGGCGCTTGCTGCCTGATGCGTGAGCCATGCAGGCTCATTAACTGTATCATAAACGCAAGCCGCGGTCAATTCAACCCCGCCGGGGTATTCCAAGCAGGATTTGCACATTTAAAGTTGAATTTGCATATCGTTAAAATGCACAAATCCTGTATCCACGGGCAAAATTGTGGTATGATAACAACATACACAGGGAGCTTGAAGGAGGGCAAAATGCAAGCGGAAGTTTTCAATCTGATCGATCAAAAACTGAAAAAATACTTTGACCTACTGGAAAAAATTTGCAATATTGAGAGCAACTCGGCCGATTTTGAGGGCGTGCGCGCGGTAAACAACGCGCTGTGCGATTATGCGCAGGGGCTTGGCTTTGCCGTGCGCAAGCAGGAATACGCGGGCGCGGGGGCCACGGCGGTGATCTCCATGAACGAGGATAGCGATCAAAAGCCGCTGATGTTCTCAGGCCATATGGACACCGTATATCAGAAGGGCGCGTTCGGCTATCCGCCCGTGCGCGTGGAGGGCGATATGATCTATGGCCCCGGCGTATCGGACTGCAAGGGCGGTATCATCGTGGCGCTGCTGGCCATGGACGCACTGCATCAGGCGGGCTTTACCGCACGTCCTATCCGCCTGTTTTTGCAGTGCGACGAGGAGGTTGGCAGCCGTTACTCGCAGCGCCAGTCCATCAACAATATGATTGCCGAGGCTCAGCAATGCGCAGCGTTTTTCAATTGCGAAACGGCGCGCCCCGGCAAGGTGACGCTGCTGCGCAAGGGCATCCTCAAGATGACCGTCCGTGTGCATGGCAAGGCTGCGCATGCCAAGGATTATATGACGGGCGTGAGCGCGCTGGTGGAGGCCGCACATAAGATCATTCGCCTGCACGAGCGCAGCACGGCGGACGGCCCTACCTACAACTGTACCCTGGCTCCCATGGAGGGCAGCAGCAATACCGTGCCTGACGTGTGCGATATTGTGATCGATATCCGCGTAGCCACCATGGCTGAGGCGCGGGAAGCGTCGGATTTTGTGCATCAGGTGGCCGCGGAATGCACGCTGCCTGGGGCCAGCGGCGAGGTGATCCGCGAGGGCATGCGCCCGCCCATGGAGCTGTGCGAAAAGAATCAGCGGTTGTTTGACCAGGTAAATCGCATCTGCGCGCGCTGCGGGCTGGGACAGTTTGAACCCTTCATGAGCGCGGGCGGCGCGGATGCATCCAATGTGTCCCAGACAGGCGTGCCCTGCCTGGACAGCTTCGGCATTGAGGGCGGCGCGTACCATACGATCAAGGAATATGCCCGGCTGTCCTCCATCCCTGAGCGTGCCAAGGTGCTGGCCGCCGTTGCGATGTATTATGAGGAATAAACGCAATCAAAAATGGCGCACAAAAAAGCGCGTCCCGGAAACCCGGGACGCGTTGTTTGTTTTGAAGCGATAACCTTACTTGACCAGGCCGTAAGCGGTCAGCTGCTCGGTAGCGGCTTCCATGTAGGCGTCAAAGTCGTACAGGTCGCGCAGCTCCTGGATGAACTTGTCATATTCTTCCTGGGTCAGCTCACGATCGCCATAGATGAAGTTGAGCAGCTCCTGCTTCGCATAGCTTTCCATGTCGGACAGGAACATTTCTTCCGGCTCACGCACCAGGGAGTTGTACACCTGGATACGGTTGGCGGACATGGTGGCGTCGAATACTTTCTTGGCTTCGGGGAACTTCACGTTCAGGTATTCGGCTTCCTTGCGGCTGAAGAGCTGGTAAGTGGAGATGTAGTTGGCTTCCTTGGCGCGATCGGTCATGACGATGTTGCCGTTGTCGTCATACTTCCAGTGCACGTCCTTCAGGCCGTAGAACACCAGCTTGGAGCCATCGTCGGATACGAGGTAATCGATCAGCTTGAACATGGCGTTCAGCTTTTCGTCGGAGATGTCGGCGCTGATGCCGTACACGGTGTTGGTGGTGTTCAGGTCGTCGGTGAACATCGCGTCAGGCGCGCCCACTTCGGACTTGAGGGTGGTGAAGAAGTTAGTCACGGCGTTGGGGTTAACGTTGTGGATCTGCTCCTGGCCATAGGCCTTCCAGATGCCGGTCCAGGAAGAGGACAGCATGCCGACGGTACCGGCCTTGAATTTATCGGCGCCGGAGGTGGTGACGCAGTCGGGGTCAATCAGCTTGTCGTCAACAAACTTCTTGCACCACTTGAGGCCATCCACCATGCCGGGCTGCAGCAGGGTATTGGTGACTTTGCCGTCGCGGATGATGATCTGGTTGCTCAGCACGGTGTCGAAGCTGCCCATGATGGTATCAAACACATACATGCCCTTGGTAGCGGTCAGGCCGACGGTGTCGTTCAGGCCGTTCTTGTCAGGATCGTTGTAGGTGAAGGCATAAGCCACATCATACAGCTCCTGCACGGTGGTGGGCATCTGCAGACCCAGCGCATCCAGCCAGTCCTGACGGATGGTGACGCAGTACTGATGCTTGGAGCCATCGTAGATCTGGGGCAGGGCATACAGCTTACCGTCCACATAGCAGGCGGTCATTTCGGTGCTGCCCAGCCAGGACTTGTAGTTGGCCAGCTCGTTGTCCAGATAGGGGGTCATGTCCTTCAGGGCTTCCATGCGCACCCAGGTGATCATGTGGTCCACGTCGGTCTTGATCATGTCGGGGGTGTTGCCGCCGGTGATGCGGGCGTTAACGGCGGTGTAGAAATCGTCTACCAGCACCAGCTTCATGGAAACGCCGGTGTCTTCCAGAATCTTCTGGTAGATGAAGTCGTCCTTCAGGTCGGCTGGCCAGCCGTTGCCCAGGGAGCTGACAGCGATTTCGATTTCGACGGGCTCGTCCGCGCTGGCGGATACCATGCACAGAGAAAGCGCCATCATCGCTACGAGCAGCAGAGAGATGAGTTTTTTCATGTTCGTTTCTCCTTTTTGTTTATTTTAATATGCGTCCGCATATTAGGAGTAAAGATGGGATGGTGATGAATACGACTTTCGCAATTGATCCTGCGGAAGGCTTCTCCTTGGGGAGAAGCTTTTAGATAAGAATGATAACGGCTACTTCGTAGCCTACACCTCATCCGAGCGGTTAAAGCCGCCCACCTTCTCCTCAAGGAGAAGGCTTTTGGGGGCCGTCATTGCTAATTGCAATCGATACTTACATTCTTGCAAACAGCGCTTATCCGCAGGTATCGTTATCCCTTTACCGCGCCGGCCAGCGTACCCTTGACAAAGTACTTCTGGATGAAGGGGTAGATGATCACGATGGGCGCGGTGGCGATGCATACGGCGGCCATGCGCAGGGTTTCGGGCGGAATTTCATCGTCGATGTTCAGGTCGCCCGTGCTGGCGCTGTTGATCATGCGGCGCAGGATGACCTGCAGGGGCATCAGCTTGGTATCCTGAATGTAGAGGATGGCGGCGGTATACACGTTCCAATGCGCCACGGCGTAGTACAGGCTGATGGTGGTTACGATGGGCAGCGACAGGGGCAGCACGATGCTGAACAGGATCTTGAATTCGCCCGCGCCGTCGATGCGCGCTGATTCAAACAGATCGTTGGGCAGACCCTCAAAGAAGGCCTTCATAACAATGAAGTTATACACCGCCACCAGGCTGGGCAGGATCAGCGCCCACAGGGTGTTGAGGATGCCCGTGGCCTTGACGATCAGATAGGTAGGGATGGTGCCGGCGCTGAAAATCATGGTGAATACGATCAGCTGCACAAACACCTTGCGGCCCGGCAGATAGCTGCGGCTGAGGGGATAGGCCAGCATCAGCGTGACAACCAGGTTGGCCGCGGTGCCCACGATGGTGATAAAGGCCGATACCTTCATAGCGTTCATCAGCGTGGGGTCGTTTAGCATTTGCTTATAGGCGCTGAAGGTGATATTGCGGGGGATCAGGGAGAAGCCGCCGTTGCGCAGCATCTCTTCCATGGGGGTGAGGGAATAGCTGATAACAAACAGAATCGGGATCAGGCAGGCTAGACCCACCAGAGTGATGATCAGCAGCACCAGAATTTCAAAGGCAATATCGTTTTTAGATTTTACCATAGCGAACTATCCCACTTTCTGGCCAGCGCGTTGGTGCCCAGCACCAGACCGCAGCTCAGCACGGATTTCATCAGGCCAACGGCGGTGGTCAGACTGTACTGCGCCTTGCCCAGGCCCTGCGTGTACACCCAGGTGTCGATGATCTCGGCGGAGGCGCGCACGCGGTCGTTCATAAACACGTATACCTGGTTGAAGCCGCCGTCCAGAATGTTGCCCACCTTGGTGATCAGCAGCACCACAAAGATGCGGCCCAGGTTGGGCAGGGTGATATACCAGATCTGGCGGAAGCGGCCGCAGCCGTCGATGGTAGCAGCCTCGTACATGCTGGTATCGATGCCAGCGATGGCAGCCAGGTACACGATGGAGCTCCAGCCGATGCTCTGCCACAGGCTGGAGCCGACCAGCACGCCGCGGATGTACTTGCTGCTGTTGAGGAAGGGGACGGTGTTCCAGCCCAGCTTTTTAAACAGGTTGTTGATTACGCCCGAGGTTTCGCCCAGCATCGTGGCGCAGATACCGTAAATGATAACCCAGCTGAGGAAGTGAGGCAGGTAGCTGACCGTCTGGATCACGCGGGAATAGCGCTTAAAGGAGCACTCGCTGATGGCCAGGGCGAAAATGAGCGGCGGCAGCATGCCAACCAGCAGCTTGGACAGGCTCAGCACCAGGGTGTTGCTGATGATCTGCCGGGACTGGGGCGTTTTGAAGAAGCGCTGGAACCAGTACAGCAGGGGCTTGCCCGTTTCCGTCAGCCAGGGGCTGCCCGAAATGCCCTTTTTCAAGGAGTAGTTTTTGAACGCGATCTGGATGCCGTACATGGGTGCATACTTGTACACCAGGAAAAACAGCATGCCGGGGATAAGCATGACGTACAGCGGCCAGTATTGCCGGATTGCACGCCAAAAGCGGCGTGTAAGCGGCAATTGCTTATACTGCGGCCGGTAGGGCTGAACCTGCGCCATCGTGAAAATGCCTCCTATTGTTTATCTGCGATGCCGGAAAAAGATCATCTGCGGCGTACATAAAATGGAACGTTTCAATTTTTGAAGGTGCAAAAAGTGCCATTCAAAAACTGAAAACCACAACCCAAACCGCAAACCTGCTTATATTATACATGTTTTGTACCAGAAATCAAGCGGTATTCACAAATTTTAAAGCGCGGATGTTAAATTTCCCATAAAAAACAATCAAAATACGGGAGAAAAAGCACCTTTGAAACGCTAAAATCTTTCAGTTTCATTTTCACATACTATTGTCATTGACAAAATGGCCGATTTCATATATTATTAAGACATTCAAACGAAAAAGTACTTTAAATTGCATTTTATAACTGAAACGGAGGCGCAGCTTATGTCCCTGAGAGAGATTTCTTTTCCTTCCGCTAATGGCCGCGATACCGTGCGCGCCTGGGCCTATACGCCGCTGGGTACGCCGCGCGGGGTAATCCAGCTGATGCACGGCTATGGTGAGCATTCCCGCCGCTATCTGCACATGATTTCCGCCTTTAATCAGGCGGGCTTCGCCGTGTATGCGGACGATCATATCGGCCATGGCAAAACGGGCGTGGATAACGGTACGCTGGGCGATCCGCACTCGGGCGGGTTTATGACCTATTTGAAGGATGAAAAGAGCCTGCATGATATTGCCGTGCGCGATTTCCCGGATGTGCCGTTCATGGTGTTTGGCCATAGCTGGGGCAGCATGCTGGCCCGCGGCTACGCCGCCCTGTATGGGCAGGATATCCGCGCGCTGATGCTGTGCGGCGTGTGCTCGCAGCTGGCGGGCTGCGAAAGGCTGTACGACGACGCAGACTTCCGCGCCGAGTATGAACGCGATCGCTATCAGCCGGGCGGAGCATGGTTTGGCCGTGTGCTGGCGGGCGCGAACGACCGCATCGAAAATCCCATCAACGCCTCTGCCTGGGTGGCCACCGATCCGCGCGTGGTGATCGATCACGGGCAGGATATGTTCAACACTTTTGATACCACGCTGGAATTGGTGTGGGACTTTGTGCAGCTGTATCATTTTATTGAGAACGAGGATTGGGCGCGCAGTGTGCCGCGCAATATCCCTGCCTATCTGATTGCGGGCGATCAGGATCCTTGCGGCAATTATGGCGAGGGCTTGTATCACTGTGCCAACCTGTTGGCCCGCAGCGGTCACCGCGTCAGCGTGCACGCCTACCCTGGCTACCGGCACGAAATCCACAATGAACTGGATCTGCGCGACGAGGTGGAAGCGGGGCTGATCCGCTTTATCGACGGCGTGCTGGGATAAGCAATTTTAAAGGCATCAAGCGCATAGGCAGAGAGCCCCCCGGAGAGATTCCGGACGGTTCCCTGCCTGTTTGCCATACGCATTGATCCCTATACAGATAAATAAAGGTGTGATATACTCAAGACACTTAATGGCATAACGCAGGAAGAGGAGACTCCCGTGAACAGCAATTTTATCCAGGGCTTGCAGATCGATTGGTCGCGCATCGCGGAGGAGAGCTATCTGCGCGACCTTCCCGCCCTGCGCAACCTGACCGAGCTTTCCTTTACGCATCCCGTCACCTGTCTGGTGGGGGAGAACGGCACGGGCAAATCCACCCTGCTGGAGGCTATTGCCGTGGCTGCGGGCTTTAACCCCGAGGGCGGCTCGCGCAATTTCAGGTTTTCCACCTATGATTCTCATTCCGAGCTATGCGGCGCGATGCGGCTGATTCGCAGCTATCGGAGGCCTGCCTGGAGCTATTTCCTGCGCGCGGAGAGCTTTTATAATGTAGCAACGCAGGCTGAAAATTATCGTGATGACGATTTAGAGGAGTACTATTATGCCCGCTACGGTGGCAAATCGCTGCATCATCAATCCCATGGCGAGAGTTTTCTGGCTATGGTGCAGGCCAATTTTCAGCCCGAGGGGTTGTATCTGCTGGATGAGCCCGAGGCTGCGCTGTCTCCCCAGCGCCAGCTGACGCTGCTGCTGGAAATCTACCGCCTGGCCCAGGCCCACGCGCAGTTTATCCTGGTCACGCACTCGCCCATTTTGCTGGGTCTGCCCGGCGCGGAGCTGCTCTCCCTGGATGGCAACGCCCTGCGCCCCATTGCCTATACCGATACCGAAAGCTACCAGGTGACGCGCATGTTCATTGAGCAGCGCGAAGGACTGCTGAAAAAACTGTTGGAGGAATGATGAGAAGCGTTCCTGCCATAGAAATAACAAAACGCTGCATGGAAGTGTGTGTCTCATGCAGTGTTTTGTAGTGTGCTCATGGGGATCGATAAGGTTTTCCTGCTTGTTGTAGTTGATGTCATTTCAATTCATGTACCCCTTGGTGGGGCGACTTGATCGTAACCGTCGCACTCTTGGCCTTGTACGTATTTCAATTCATGTACCCCTTGGTGGGGCGACTTGATCGTAACCGTCGCACTCTTGGCCTTGTACGTATTTCAATCCACGCACCCCTTGCGGGGTGCGACGCAGGGCGCGGAAGATTCTGCCGCCGTCGCGAAGATTTCAATCCACGCACCCCTTGCGGGGTGCGACAATTTTGTCAATGTCGGCAGAGGGTATATGTCAGCATTTCAATCCACGCACCCCTTGCGGGGTGCGACGCTTAGTGGCGTATCGCAATAGGCCGACACATAATTTCAATCCACGCACCCCTTGCGGGGTGCGACTAACCGGCCCGGCGCTGCCAAGCCGCGCATTGCTATTTCAATCCACGCACCCCTTGCGGGGTGCGACGCCACGACGTACAGCAAACCGTTCAGGTTTTCCTATTTCAATCCACGCACCCCTTGCGGGGTGCGACGCAAGACGTACAGCACACTAAAGATAGTAATCCATTTCAATCCACGCACCCCTTGCGGGGTGCGACAACGGTAGGGGCGCAAGCGGTGTTTACAGATGGATTTCAATCCACGCACCCCTTGCGGGGTGCGACACGTCCTACGCGCGTAATGTTACCATTCGTTCGGCGCAATTTCAATCCACGCACCCCTTGCGGGGTGCGACGCCGCCTGTACAATAACCCTTGGGCCGTGTTTAAATTTCAATCCACGCACCCCTTGCGGGGTGCGACCGCTGGGTCTGATGCCCGACCTGGCACGGTGGATATTTCAATCCACGCACCCCTTGCGGGGTGCGACTCTGTGGATCAACGGCATGGCCTCGGCGCTGCTATTTCAATCCACGCACCCCTTGCGGGGTGCGACACAGTGAGCATTTTATTCATGCCGCGAGTTACCTATTTCAATCCACGCACCCCTTGCGGGGTGCGACCTGCTGCGCATCAGCACCACCGAGGCAACCGACGCATTTCAATCCACGCACCCCTTGCGGGGTGCGACTGGTTGCAGCCCGATTGGGTCTTTGATACTAATATTTCAATCCACGCACCCCTTGCGGGGTGCGACACGGCGCAGCGAATCAAGGAGGCCATTAAGGCAATTTCAATCCACGCACCCCTTGCGGGGTGCGACTGGCGAGAGGCTTATCAAAGGTATCTTGGCTTTTATTTCAATCCACGCACCCCTTGCGGGGTGCGACCATTTTAACCAATATCGACGGCTTAACCAGCCAATTTCAATCCACGCACCCCTTGCGGGGTGCGACCAAGCTGCCTGACGTTCGTGCTTCCTTCTACGCCATATTTCAATCCACGCACCCCTTGCGGGGTGCGACGTGCAAACGGGACTGTAAACAGGTCGAGGGCCTATTTCAATCCACGCACCCCTTGCGGGGTGCGACAGGACGGCCAACAGGGCAAGGCGACGCGCTGACCGGATTTCAATCCACGCACCCCTTGCGGGGTGCGACTCATCGATGTTGAGAAGCAGGTATTTGAAGCTATATTTCAATCCACGCACCCCTTGCGGGGTGCGACGCTTAAAGTCCTCCGGGGTGCCGTTACCAAAGTTATTTCAATCCACGCACCCCTTGCGGGGTGCGACGAGCGCAAGATTATTACACACAAAGAGGATATGAAATTTCAATCCACGCACCCCTTGCGGGGTGCGACGGCGTGGCTGAAAAAGGAGATAGAGGGATGAGCATTTCAATCCACGCACCCCTTGCGGGGTGCGACGCCACTGTTTGCATATATCAACATTCATGGGCGGAATTTCAATCCACGCACCCCTTGCGGGGTGCGACCGGGCGGGCGCTGATCGAGGTCAACAGGGCGCTATTTCAATCCACGCACCCCTTGCGGGGTGCGACCCCGAAAGCCAGAAGGATATGCTGGGCGAGGACATTTCAATCCACGCACCCCTTGCGGGGTGCGACGGCCGGAATCTGCGCATCAGCAAGACGGACCTGCTGATTTCAATCCACGCACCCCTTGCGGGGTGCGACGCTATGCGGCGACGTACAAGGCGGTACACCCGCAGGATTTCAATCCACGCACCCCTTGCGGGGTGCGACGTTATCAACAACTATTCGCAAAACATCTCTTTCGCATTTCAATCCACGCACCCCTTGCGGGGTGCGACGCCTATATCCGCATGCTGATTGCGCAGGACGCGATTTCAATCCACGCACCCCTTGCGGGGTGCGACCCCAAGCGCGCAAATGGTATAACTGGCTTATAGAATTTCAATCCACGCACCCCTTGCGGGGTGCGACGGGTATCACGCACAAGAGCGGCGAGCACATTAAACATTTCAATCCACGCACCCCTTGCGGGGTGCGACATAATAGCGGTTCGCGGCCAGCGCGGCGCGGAAATTTCAATCCACGCACCCCTTGCGGGGTGCGACTATGCGCCCCATCCGTAAGGCTCCCGGTACGATCCTATTTCAATCCACGCACCCCTTGCGGGGTGCGACTCCAGCCTTGTTTTTGCATTTTCAAACTATTCGCATTTCAATCCACGCACCCCTTGCGGGGTGCGACGAGATTTTGAGGTATTTGTTCTGTTTTTCAGCGTATTTCAATCCACGCACCCCTTGCGGGGTGCGACCCTCTCTATCTATGCGATCATTTAGGAGGCCGGGATTTCAATCCACGCACCCCTTGCGGGGTGCGACATCGTTACATCTGCGCCGACTGCTGCGACCACAGCATTTCAATCCACGCACCCCTTGCGGGGTGCGACGCCCGTTTTCAGAATGTTGATAGGCGTTTTCTTATTTCAATCCACGCACCCCTTGCGGGGTGCGACGATTCCTGGTAGTAATCGTCGTTCTCCCGCAAAAATTTCAATCCACGCACCCCTTGCGGGGTGCGACGGTCGCGCCGCCAGCGTTGATCGCGTTATCGCGGATTTCAATCCACGCACCCCTTGCGGGGTGCGACCGCTTCTCTTATTCTGATCAAACATCCGCATAAAGATTTCAATCCACGCACCCCTTGCGGGGTGCGACAAAAGCGTCTTCTTTATGCCACGGCGTGCCGATATTTCAATCCACGCACCCCTTGCGGGGTGCGACACAACCATGATACAATGCAGACGTGCTCAAGGATTTCAATCCACGCACCCCTTGCGGGGTGCGACGACAATCTGTAATTCATCCAGACAGAGCGGAAGCATTTCAATCCACGCACCCCTTGCGGGGTGCGACATAACATCGTCGCGGCGCAGGCAAAGGAATTAGGCATTTCAATCCACGCACCCCTTGCGGGGTGCGACATATCCTGAAAAAGTACCTGTTCCAAGGCCACATTTCAATCCACGCACCCCTTGCGGGGTGCGACCGTGGGAGGACATTATGGAGCGGATGGGGTACGAATTTCAATCCACGCACCCCTTGCGGGGTGCGACTTCTTCAGCTTCCGCTCCCGCCGGATTTCCTCCGCAATTTCAATCCACGCACCCCTTGCGGGGTGCGACGGCACCAGATGGCCGATGTGATGGCGCTACAGGACATTTCAATCCACGCACCCCTTGCGGGGTGCGACTGGAGGCCACAAAACGGCACGTTGCGGAGCAGGCATTTCAATCCACGCACCCCTTGCGGGGTGCGACCACTTTTTATTGTAAAAGGAGCTATCTATGGCACAATTTCAATCCACGCACCCCTTGCGGGGTGCGACTCATGAGCGCCGGGCTTGAGGCCGTACAGCGAAATTTCAATCCACGCACCCCTTGCGGGGTGCGACCGGCAGGAGCTGAGGGAGCGCTATCCGCACTCGATTTCAATCCACGCACCCCTTGCGGGGTGCGACTTTTACCGCCGTGATCACGGCGGATGGCGATGTGGTATTTCAATCCACGCACCCCTTGCGGGGTGCGACGCGCGATACCGTATTGCCATCGGCGATTGATATGGTATTTCAATCCACGCACCCCTTGCGGGGTGCGACATCGGCGGGTGGGGATAATACCCACACCCGCCCGTTATTTCAATCCACGCACCCCTTGCGGGGTGCGACCGTCCCACCGGCGGGACAACGCGCGTCATGGATATTTCAATCCACGCACCCCTTGCGGGGTGCGACCCGATATGCGGCCAGCTTTATGACATGCTATCCATTTCAATCCACGCACCCCTTGCGGGGTGCGACGGGTGATCGTGGAGACCACCCGCCCGGACGCGCAATTTCAATCCACGCACCCCTTGCGGGGTGCGACATCAACCGTGCCAGGTCAGGCATCAGCCCCAGCGGTGGATTTCAATCCACGCACCCCTTGCGGGGTGCGACTCCGGCAGCGCGCGGCGTCGGAAGCCGTGGCGACATTTCAATCCACGCACCCCTTGCGGGGTGCGACGCTTCTTCAAGGCGTTTCCGACTATTTCAACAGCGAATTTCAATCCACGCACCCCTTGCGGGGTGCGACGGGGATGGCGATATTAGCGCCAAAGGACACGCGATTTCAATCCACGCACCCCTTGCGGGGTGCGACGAAAGCGGCATTGCCGAACTGGCATCTTACATTACATTTCAATCCACGCACCCCTTGCGGGGTGCGACCTAGTTTTTCCTTCAGCGCTTTTACGGCTGATTCATTTCAATCCACGCACCCCTTGCGGGGTGCGACGTAAAGGCCGATGACAGCACCGGCATTTTGAATTTCAATCCACGCACCCCTTGCGGGGTGCGACCGCAGCGCCCGCCGTGGATTATGTGACGCGCGAGATTTCAATCCACGCACCCCTTGCGGGGTGCGACGCGTGCCGTCGGTCATCAGGCCGCACACGGAGTCGTATTTCAATCCACGCACCCCTTGCGGGGTGCGACCTTTGTGCGGGTGGAGCTTACGCCGCCGGACGACGTATTTCAATCCACGCACCCCTTGCGGGGTGCGACGCTGCTGTATCGGTATGTGCGCGGGATGTCTTGGATTTCAATCCACGCACCCCTTGCGGGGTGCGACCCATCAGGGCCTCGGGGCAGTACACGCGGGCAAAATTTCAATCCACGCACCCCTTGCGGGGTGCGACGCGTTGTAACGGAGGCCTACGATGCCAACGTCGGAATTTCAATCCACGCACCCCTTGCGGGGTGCGACGTATTCGCGCTTCTGCGCCCGTCTGGACGGCGTGATTTCAATCCACGCACCCCTTGCGGGGTGCGACCGACGCCGTGTGCGGCCTGATGACAGACGGCACGCATTTCAATCCACGCACCCCTTGCGGGGTGCGACATGCGATGCTTTTCCCGAGCTTACCGACCTCTTCGCTATTTCAATCCACGCACCCCTTGCGGGGTGCGACAGCGCGACGATTTGCAGGTGATGATATCGCCCAGGATTTCAATCCACGCACCCCTTGCGGGGTGCGACCATGGCCGTGCGCTGCTGGAGATGAACGAGAACATATTTCAATCCACGCACCCCTTGCGGGGTGCGACCAGCCGATATTGTATACAGCGCCGCAGACACAGGACGAATTTCAATCCACGCACCCCTTGCGGGGTGCGACTTAACGCCAAGCGCCCGCTGTACATGCGCGTGTTTATTTCAATCCACGCACCCCTTGCGGGGTGCGACACGGGTGGAAGCCATATCAGGAGGAGGCGCGACATATTTCAATCCACGCACCCCTTGCGGGGTGCGACATAATAGCGGTTCGCGGCCAGCGCGGCGCGAAAATTTCAATCCACGCACCCCTTGCGGGGTGCGACAGCTTCCCTTTCGCCTGCGCCGCTTTCGCCCGCATTTCAATCCACGCACCCCTTGCGGGGTGCGACAGAGCGGCCTGCAGGGTGTGTTTGACACCTTTAGCATTTCAATCCACGCACCCCTTGCGGGGTGCGACTACCGCCGTGATCACGGCGGATGGCGATGTGGTATTTCAATCCACGCACCCCTTGCGGGGTGCGACGCAATCGTGCTTTTCCGGCGGCACGACCAGCGAATTTCAATCCACGCACCCCTTGCGGGGTGCGACCGTGCAGCGGCATATCTTCTCAGGCTGCGCGCGATTTCAATCCACGCACCCCTTGCGGGGTGCGACTGCGCGCCCCGTTCCCGTACTTCGCCATACAGGCGATTTCAATCCACGCACCCCTTGCGGGGTGCGACTCAATCTCCTGTCCCGACGCGTTGTAACAGAAGCCTATTTCAATCCACGCACCCCTTGCGGGGTGCGACTCGAATCCATCGAGCAGCAGATCAAGGATGCGGGTGATTTCAATCCACGCACCCCTTGCGGGGTGCGACCATTCCGTTCCCTGTTTGTTCAGCGTTCCGGCATATTTCAATCCACGCACCCCTTGCGGGGTGCGACGTATGGTACTCCAACGCGGCAGACTACAAGCCGGAATTTCAATCCACGCACCCCTTGCGGGGTGCGACCCGGCGAAATGGCCGGTCATCCCGACAGGGCGGATTTCAATCCACGCACCCCTTGCGGGGTGCGACATGTGCAGGGCAATAAGCGCCTGCCGCTAACGCCGGAATTTCAATCCACGCACCCCTTGCGGGGTGCGACCGAAATGAACACCGACCAGATGGCGAAATGCATATTTCAATCCACGCACCCCTTGCGGGGTGCGACGACCGAGGTCACCGATCGGTTTTACGCCTATCTATTTCAATCCACGCACCCCTTGCGGGGTGCGACTATCAACATTCACGGGCGGAGAATCGCCCCCAAGATTTCAATCCACGCACCCCTTGCGGGGTGCGACCGCGATGTGTCGTATGAGGTAGATCGCAGCGGAATTTCAATCCACGCACCCCTTGCGGGGTGCGACGTCCATCTGCTGGTTATAGCCGATGCCGGTTTTAAATTTCAATCCACGCACCCCTTGCGGGGTGCGACCTCGATCACCTGCAGCGCCTGGTCGGTCGAGCCGCATTTCAATCCACGCACCCCTTGCGGGGTGCGACGCTGGGCACGGTCGATCTAAGCACCGTCGAGGTTATTTCAATCCACGCACCCCTTGCGGGGTGCGACCATCGTCACCCGCGACGGCCGCATCGTGTTCATCGATTTCAATCCACGCACCCCTTGCGGGGTGCGACTTGCGGCCAACTATGAGCTGCGGCACATCGCCGCCATTTCAATCCACGCACCCCTTGCGGGGTGCGACGAAACATCAAAAAAGCGCTTACTGCTATGGGAGTTATTTCAATCCACGCACCCCTTGCGGGGTGCGACAACGCCCGAGTGGTGGGATGCGGAGGCCGACCGATTTCAATCCACGCACCCCTTGCGGGGTGCGACTGGTTTGCACGATAGCGACAAAACCGGATTCCCATTTCAATCCACGCACCCCTTGCGGGGTGCGACGCCGCCCGTACATCCGCGATGCGCTCAACGAGGGCGATTTCAATCCACGCACCCCTTGCGGGGTGCGACCCGCCAAGGCCAGCAAAAAGGAGGCCGCGCCGGATATTTCAATCCACGCACCCCTTGCGGGGTGCGACAGCAAAAACGTACAAAGAAAACTGCACTTTTTTTGAATTAGCAGACAAACTATCAGCAAGAATCGCGGCTAAAAAGCCATCTGCCAAAGCTGATCGCTGTGCATAACCAAGAAAAGTAAAGCAGCTTAAGTGCGAACCTGGCTAAGGAACATTGTGTGCTGGATATTCGCACTATACCATGAGGGTATCCTCCGGCGAATAGGTTTGCTTACAACCGAAGTGCTCGATCTTGTTTTCATACTTTTTACCCAAGTAGTAAAACCGAAGACTGTCTCGTTCAGAATCCATTATTTGACACAATGTATGTTGAAGGCTGCGGCAATGTGCAGCATCAAGCAAACACTCAAAAACAGAATTTTGAACCCGCTGGCCATAATTGACGCATTGCTTGGCAATTTGCCGCAGTCTTCTGCGCCCTGCCGCATCTTCAGTATTCACATCATATGTAATCAGTACAAGCATATCATACCTCATTTCCACAGGAATGGGGGATAATCCTCCAGATCGTCTCGAAGATAACGTGCCAGGAGCAGGCTCTGCACATATGGAACCATCCCCCAGGGCATCTTTTCAGCCAGAAACGGATGGGTAATTGCTTCCTTTTTCCTTTCCTGCCACTTTTGCAGAAAAGCTTTGCGCGCATTGTCTGCTAAGAACACTGCACCGTTTTCCTGCACGTTAAAATCGGCTGGCTTGACTGTACGGTTATTGATGAGCGTCAGCACAAAACGATCGGCGAAGCAAGGCCGCAGCTCTTCCATTAGATCCAGCGCAAGCGATTCCCTGCCGGGACGATCACGATGTAGATAGCCGGCATAGGCATCCAGTCCAACGCTTTCCAGGGCCGATGCGCAATCGTGCGCCAGCAAGCTATAGGCGAAGGACAGCAGCGCGTTGAAGGCGTCCATGGGCGGACGGCGGCTGCGCTCATGAAAAAAGAACGTGTCTTTCCCTTGCAGGATCATATCGTCTATTACGTTGAAATAAGCTGCCGCTGCGCTGCCCTCCAGCCCGCGAAGCATATCCAATGAAGAAGCTGCCGCAATCTGCGGAAGTGCTGCCTGCAGCTGAGCTGATACATTGGCAAAGCGTTGCTCGTCAATGCGCATGGGGTGGTCGCGCCGGGTGCGCTCCACACTCCAGCGGGCATTATAGATCTTGCCAAAGATCATACTGCGGGCAATGCGGCAGCTTTCATGTGGATCATCTGCCGCCCGATACTGCATCCGCCTAAGTAGGATGTTCCCATGCTCCGTGCCGGAAACCCGCGCCAGAAAACGGCCGTTTGGCTGGCAGAAGGCAAGCCCGATATTCCGGCGAACGCACGCGCCCATCAGGGCAGGCGAAGCGCCGGAATAGGCGAAGGACACGATGCTTTGCAGCGTATGCAGCGGATAACGTGCCACAGCGGTACCGGAGCGATTGGCCACTACGTTTTCTCCATCCAAGGAAAGATATATATCCTCTGAGGTAACGAAAAGCGTATTCAGCAGCTGCTTCATGGCGACTCCTCCATGGCATGACGCAAGTAAGAGGAAACAGATTTGCTACGCATCAGCTTTGGCAGGCATAGCTCTTTTAACGAGCAGGCGCCGCAGGCCTTTGTCGGCTTCACCTTCGGCGTTTTTCCCTGCGCATAAAGGCTGTGCATTTCCGCAAGCAGGGCGCGCACCTCCTGGCGCAGCTCCGGCGTGAACGTCACCTCGCTGCGACGGTGAATCTCGCCGTAGTAGAGCGCACCCTGGGGAATATCGCAGCAAAGCATCTCTTCCAGGCACATCGCCTGGCCGCAAAGCTGCAGTGTGTCCGCCGTATGCTCCTTGGGCGCTCCGCGCTTATATTCCACAGGATATGGCTGCCACATTCCCTCGCGTTCTCGCAACGGAATGCCTGCGCTGCCGCGATGGAATTCCAATACATCGCACGCGCCTGAAACGCCCAAAGTGCGGGAAAACACGCGCATATCGCGCGTAATCAGAAGATCTCCGCGGCTTTCCGTAAACGCCCCGTTGTGGGCGTTCTGGTGCAGAATTGCGCCGTCGACTGTGCGCAGGTTTTCCGCCCATTGGTTTTCGATGTGGATCAATGCCCATTGCCTGCGGCAGAATTTGAAGTGCTGCAAGCCGGACAGCTGCAGGAAATCCTCCTCCTGATAGATCACCCCATTTGCGTGCAGGTTACGCCGGCGGGCAAATGCGCCTCGTCCACAGTAATGGCGTAGTCGGAAAAGCTCCTGGGCACGGCGGTGTCGCCGCAGCGCTGCGCGCGAACCAGCTCAAACAGCTTATGCGCGGGGGCACAGCCCAGCTCGCTGTCGTGCTTGAAAATGATCAGCCTGCGCACAGCCATTTTACCCCGGGCTGCGGAATGATCATTCTCAAACATATTCAGGATGGCCGACCAAAGCAGGTCCAGATCAGCCTGCGAAAAGCCCGTGCTCTTGCGGGCCAGATTGGCCGATATATACCCCTCTGCCCGGTACAGGCCATAGGGAACGATATACTTACGGCCCATTTCGATGCCTTTTTTCTCTGCATCAGCTTCGGTGGTAATGGCTGAGCGGGTGATGGTAATTTCCTGCGGCAGGATGGGATCGACGCTGCGGGCAAAGCCCAGCTGCACCGGGCCGCGCACCTGTCCGCAGTTCAGCGCGCCCTTTACAAAGGTGGTCATTACTGCGCCGAAGGTGCGGATATCGTAGAAGTTAGCGCACATGAAATCCCGTAGCTTTTCATCCAGGTGCTCGTCCTTTTTCTTTGCCTCCTTCAGCTTGTCCGCATCCACGCCCAGATAGGCGCAGGCCTCCTTATCGCTGGCATTGAGCGGCACGTTATCTTTAATATAGATGCGGTAGCCGCTTTCGCCCTCTTTGACTGTTTCCACATAGTTGCGGATTTTACGCTTCAGGCACACGTCCGTTACCAGGCCATAGCCGGTTTCCGGATCTACGCGGGGCATGTTGCCTGCGTCGGGATCACCGTTGGGATTTCCGTTTTCGACATCGAAGAAGATCACGAATTCATAGCGGTTCCGGATAGGCTCAGACATTTTCATTTTCCTCCTTTTTGGTATATCGTTTTTGCTTCTGATGATAGTAGCCAAGGTCAAACGAGCCCTGCTGCGCAAGCGTCATACGCGCAGGATAGCTGTCATCAAGAATGCCCTTTAGCGCGCTGACCTGCCGGTCGTAGACGATGCGGCTGCCGGTGTTCAGCTTGCGCAGGTGCTTTTGATACAGATTGTTCAGCACCGGAAAGATGCTTGCCGGCATGGCTGCCGCTGAGTTAAAGTACTTATCCTTGATCGTTGCGTTGATGCCAGGGTTGGCTGCCTGCTGCACGGCTTCATATACCGCGAATAGGCGGCCAAGCGTATAGGCTGGATTGGTACTGGTTTCATTCAGACCCACGGTTAATACCTCCTCGGGACAGTCTGCATGGGGATTTTTCAGATAGTATGCTTTCAGGATGGCCGCCCGGCCCCAGGTAATGCTTCGCTCGGCCCGGATGCGCAGCATGACGGCCTCCAGCAGTGATGCTGGATATGGCGTGCCGGAAAATACCGCGCGCGCCGTCGCGCCCGCCATGGCGGGAGAGGGGACTTTTTCGCGGGCGTTGGGGTTTACTGTTTCGCGCAGCAGTGCCCACAGCGGCAGGGTTTCACGCTGCGCGCCTGTGATTTCCAGCCGCTCATAGTGCGCGTTGATGTTCTTCATCAGCCTGCCAAAGCTGTCCCGCAAAAAGAAGCGCACCGAAAGCCGCGCGGCGTTTGGGGCAAGACCCAGAATATAGAACGGCCGGCTGGGGTCGACGCCCAGCTCCTCGCATGGAAGCCCGTCTGCCAGGCGCTTGAGCACCGCGCGCAGCTCGTTATCCGATAACCCAGGGTATTCGCCGCCAAACAGCAGCGACATGCCCAGATCCTGATAAACGGGCTCCGCGCCCTCCGCCCAGCAAACCACGGTTGTATCGCCGATCTGCTGCACGTTGTTTTTGTCCGCCAGCAGATGGTTGAGCGCGGCGGTATAGGCAAAGGCTGCATAGCTGCCTACGGGCGCGTTGAAATTCTGCTCATGGCCGTAGGAGCAAAACGCAGGCGCGTTGAACGAGACCAGCGCAGCCCCGCTGGACTGTGCGTTTTTCACACCTTTCACAGATGGATGGATGGCGGGAATTGTATCCATGCGGCCTGTCACCAGACATTGCATTCGAGTATTGCTTCCGTCTTGATTGGTGTATCGATTCCATGCTTCCCGAATGGCCGGATCTTCCTGCGGATAACATCCATCCACGCGGAAAAGCAGATTGCCGCCTGCCGTGATTTCATCCAGCTGTCCGGACAAGGCCGGGTGCTTAGCGGCATCCTGCGGCTGCCAGCAATCAAAGAAAGCTAAGATGGCGCGTGCGACGGGGGAATCCACGCCATCCAGGATGGTGTGATGCAAATCCGCTGCGGCGTCAAAGCACCTCTGGCTGCGTGAGGCCGCCTCTCCTTGTTTGATTCCCAGCAGGTAGCCAGAGTTTTCCCACAGAAAATTTGAACTGACTCCGCTGGTCTTTTTGGCCGCCGCAGGCAGCGTGATGCTTTGCGGCCGCAGCACCGTTTTCTTGCCGATCAGGGTTTCCTGCATGGTGGGGATTACCTGCGTCAATCGTCCATCCGCGTCCAGACACAGTGCAAAGCTGATTTTGGCCGGGCTCCAGCCAGGCGCGGCAATCTCTCCGCGCTGCAGGAGATCTTTATAGCAGCGGGTTAAGGCTTGCAGAATCATGCGCGTACCTCCTCGCTGCCCGGCTGCGGAACATGAAGCACGCCATCAGTCAGCACGGCCCTGAAAAAGTGGGGCGTAATGTTCTTTGGATCGCTGTAATCCATATCCCACAGCATCCAGCCAAGGCTTTGCGTGCCGCGCAGCTCCTCCGGGCAGGGCGGCAGCTCCGCGCAGCGCTGGAAATGCGCGGCAAATTCCCGCGTACCCAGGTAAGGCATGCTGTAAAACTGGCCGCGTTCCAATCGCCGCTTGATAATATCCTGGAACTTGCCGGGATTATCCCCAGGCGCGGCATGATCCGTCATTTCAAAGTGCGCATCGATGACATAGCGCACGTCGCGCAGCACCATGGCCGCGCGCTGCTGGATGCTGTCCGGCGCAGTCAGGTATAATTCGCCGCAGCCCTTTTCCATAACCCCCTTGACCTTCCTGGCGCTGATCGTATCCTTTACCTCGTTTCGGCGAATGTTGGTAAAGCGAATCGGACTGCATACATGAATGCGCTCAATGATCCACCGGAAGCCGGGATGCCAATAGATGCTTTCCAGCAGACCGCGCGCCGCCGAGGGCGTCATTATGTCATAACTGACGCGCTCAGTTTTCATTTCCGGCCTTGTAAAGCAGGCATAATCGCCCCAGACCTCCACTTGAATGGCCATATCATCCCTTCCTTTCTAATATTATTTATAGTGTCATCCAGCGCGGATGAATTTCAGATAAACTGCGCCTTTCCGCTCTCCGGCTCCAGCGAAAGGCCCAATGCATTGTCGTATAGCTTTGAATCTATCAATATGGCGCTGTCCTGATCCAATGTGGGTACTTCATTGGCTGTCATTAGCGCGCCTGCGGCGTAAAGTGCCTGGAAATGCGGCTCGTATATGGATACTGCATAACGCCCCAGGCTGCGGTATAACGCTTTTGAGCATTGTCCCGACTGCAGCTGCTGGATCAGGTCGATTCCTTCTCCGTAGGGTATATAAACAGTGCGCGTATTGCGGTCGATCAGGTGAAATCTCTCCGCAACGGTTTGAAACGGATAATCGCAGCCGCACAGGCCGTGCTCAAAGGCATCGATAACGCCCAGCTTATCCAGATGATCGCCGCTGAGGCTACGCAGGCACTGAAAATAGCGTCCCATGGTTTCCGGTGCGTTCGGTTCCTGCCCGCCTGACAGCGCTTCCCGCGCCGCGCCGATGGCCGTGCGGAAGAGCAAAGGTGGTGGCTCCGTGCGCTCAAAAATCATAACAGTGCTTTCGCTGGCTGGGCGCTTTCCTTCCCGATTGCATCGCCCTGCGGCTTGCAGGATGGAATCCAGGCCCGCCATTTCCCGATAAACCATCGGGAAATCCACATCTACACCCGCTTCAATCAACGAGGTAGAAACAACCCGGCAGGGAACGCCGCATTGCAGCCGGTTGCGGATTTCCCGCAATACAGACTGCCTGTGGGCAGGCACCATCAGCGTGGAAAGATGAAAGCTGCCTTTCTGCGGCAGCAGCTCAAATAAACGCTGTGCTGCCTTGCGGCTGTTGACAATGCACAGGGCTTGCTGCTGCGCGCTAAGCTGTCCGGCCAGCGCATCATCTGTCAGCTGCCCTGCCTGCTGAAATGAAACACGGCGGAAGCGTGCATACAGACTGCGTGTTTGTGGGCATAGTTCAGAAATGGAGCAATTGGGCGCATAGGCGCGCATCAGATCGTCCAGCGCAGGCTGTGTAGCAGTGCAGAGTACCACCGTAGCATCGAATTGCCCAGCCAATGCGGCTATTGCAGCTATGCAGGGGCGCAAATGCGGCAGCGGCAGCATCTGTGCTTCGTCAAAGATAATCACGCTGTTGGCCAGATTGTGCAGCTTTCGGCATCTGGAAGAACGATTGGCATACATGGATTCAAATAATTGCACCGCCGTAGTGACGATTACTGGCATATCCCAGTTTTCTGACGCCAGCGCTTTTGCAATTTGCTCGGGCGGCGCGCCGTCGCTTAAATCAAACTGCACGCCGGAATGATGCTCCAGTACGTTTTGCCTTCCCAGAATATCCTGAAAAACGCTGGCATTTTGTTCGATGATGGAAGTATATGGAATTACATAGACAATCCGGCGCATTTTGTGCGTCAGCGCATGCCGCAATGCGAAAGCCAGGGAGGCAACTGTTTTACCGCCGCCGGTCGGCACAGTCAACGTATAGATGCCCTTGGGCTTGCTGCCTGCCTCCATACAGGCGCTTAAAATATCGCAGCGCAGCCGATTGAGCGTTGTTGTTGGATTTTGCCATGGACGAATATATGTCTGCAAGCGGTCAAACAGCGTTTCCATGCTGTCGTACACGCCGCGCCCGCGATCCCCCTGCATAAATTGCTCGGTATCCAGAAAATCTGCGTCTACCAGGCAGGAATATAGCATGCGAATCCAGAAGGATGCTTGCAATTTATCCTGCATTGTGCGTGGGGGGATCTGGGGCAGACAAATGCTGCTTGGGTCGCACTGTTCCAGGTAGTTCTCGGCAATTCCCTTTTTTAACCGGCCATACAGGGTGTTGTCTCCTGGCTGATCGGTGTGTACATTACCAACGTTCTGCAATCCACCGTGATGTCCAGCGACGCATGCGGCAATCAGTCCATGATTTTGCCTGGCACAGGCAATTGCCCCGGCTGTGGCGTGATCCACAATGGGGCCATTATCCAGCAAACGATGCTGAAAACCAGGTGTATATTTGCCTATATCATGCGCGAGACCAGCCATTTCGCCTTCGTTTGCCGCACCAAAATCGGCAGCGAAAGCACGGCATAGCGCGGCCGTCCCCATTAGATGAGCGGTCACGGTTTGGTAAACGGGCTCTCCATCGGGTTCCGATGTTCGAACATGCGCATAGTATTGCACAATTTTCTCCTCTTTGGTAACGGTACAAAAGAGTAAATCTTGTTCTCATGCATTGAGAAATAAAGATGTACGATGTATTGTAGGGATGGTGTCTTCATAATCATTATAATACACGATGCCAACCCCAAAGTCAATGTTTTATGCATTTGTAGGTGCCCCCGCTAATTTACCGCCAATTTACATTTCATGGTGGCCCCGCTAATTTACATTCCAGATCTTGCTTTTTGCCGCCTTTTATGATAAGATAAGATGATGAGAGAGCAGGTGATTTTGGAATGCGAATTTTGGAATCCTCCGAGGATTATTTGGAAGCGATGCTGATGATGCAGGAGCGCTTTGGCTATATTCGTTCTATTGATATTGCAAACGAGCTGAACGTGACCAAGCCCAGCGTGAGCTACGCCACCAAGCGGCTGCGGCAAAACGGCTACATCACCATGGATAAGGAAGGGCTGATTACCCTGACAGAGAGCGGCTTGGCCATTGCGGAACGGGTGTACGAGCGGCATAAGACGCTGTCCTCCTTCTTTATGAAACTGGGGGTGGATGAGGAAACTGCGCTGGAGGACGCCTGCAAGGTGGAGCATGATTTGAGCGAACAGACCTACGAAGCGATTAAAAGACATGCGCTAAGCGCAAGAAAATAAAACGTTTTTGTGCTTTCAGGCCGTTTCCTATATGGGGAATGGCTTTTTTTGATGATTTAAAGAGCGAAGTATTTCCATAAATTTTGGCTGCTGATGCAAAATCGCGCGGAACAAATAAAAATTAAGCAATATCGATAAGATTGACACGATTATGACACAAATAGATCAATTGTTGCGCAAACTGAAATATTGCAAAAGGAAACAAAACAAAGAAAAAACATAAACAAACGTTTAAAAACAGCGAAAATACAACGTTTTTTGGGCGCTCCTTCCGCAAATGCGCAAATCGATCAAAACTGCCACAATGTGGCAAAAATCGGACATTTAATGCATACACTGGTATTAAACTGACCAAATGATGAATATTAATCGATAACCGAATACTTGAAAAATAAATAGAAAGTGTTATAATGGCGGCGCAAAGGAGGAGACAGTATATGCCTTCAATCGAAAAGAAAGAGAGTGGACTCAAAAAGAGTCTGGGCCTGATCTTCGTCTACACCGTTGCGACAGGCTCCATCTTCACCTACGTTAGCTACTGGGATTCCGTGTTCTTCTCTTACTGCGGCGCGGGCACCTTCCTGGCCTTCGCGCTGATGACGCTGGCGATCCTGCCCGTTGCGCTGGTGTACAGCGAGCTTTCTCCGCTGTTCCACACCTCCGGCGGCGAACTGATCTACAACACCGTGGGCATGAACAAGCACGTGGGCTTCCTGGCCTCCTGGCTGATCATGGCTGCCTGGATCTCCGTTCCCCCGGCTGTGTGCATGGCCATCGCTACCTTCTTTAAGGAAATCTTCGGCCTGGCCATCCCCACCATTGGCATTGTGGGCATCGGCGTTGTGATCCTGCTGCTGGTATTTGCCATGAGCATGCAGAACATCACCTTCCTGGTCAAGGTGCAGGCCTTCTGCCTGTTTGCCAACATCGCCACCACACTGCTGACCGCCGTGCTGGTGCTGACCTCGGGTCACTGGAGCATCAGCAACCTGGCTGGTATGTTCAACTTCTCCAATATCGAAACCACCGGCGGTATCCCCGGCTGGATCATCGGTATGGCGCTGCTGATCACCCCCTACTTCGGCTTTGAAACCGTGCCTCAGATGGTGGAGGAAGGCGACTTCCCCATCAGCAACACCAAGAAGGCCATCTGCGGTTCCGTGCTGACCTGCGGCGTGATCTACGCGATCTTCTTCTTCTGTGTGGCCGGCCTGGACAAGCCCGCTGTGCTGCTGGCTGACGGCGTTGGCGATACGGGCTTCATGACCATCCGCGCGATGCAGAATCTGCTTGGCTGGCGCGTATGGCCCATGATCTACGCTGTGATCTCCGTGCTGCTGGGCATGACCGCTTCCATCCTGGGCTTCTGGATGTCCACCGTGCGCATGATGTACTCCATGGGTAAGAAGAACTTCCTGCCCAAGGCCTTCACCTATGTGAATCGCCATCAGCAGCCCATCCTGCCCAATATCTTCCTGCTGGGCATCAGCCTGATCTTCATCCTGCTGATGAACGCTGGTTCCTTCATGAACAGCTTCTTCAACCTCATGTCCTTCGGCTGCGCCTGCGCCTATGCCATCACCATGATCTCGGCTGTGCTGATTCACAAAAAGCACCCCGAATGGTATGTAGGCAACAAGAATCTGGTCAAGGGCGGCAACTTCACCCGCTTCCTGGCCATGATCATCATGATCGCCATCGCTTACTTCTGCACCCTGGGCCAGGGCAAGGACTCCTGGATCTGCTTTGGCATCTACCTGGGCATCGGCGCCTGCATCTGGCTGTGGATGGTGCTGGTACGCTGGAAGAAGTCCAAGGTGGTCATCGATACCCCCGACGGCTCCAAGGAATTCTAATTTCATCGCGTTCCCCGCGGACGGCGCCTTGCCGCGCCGTACCGCTCCCATATTTTAATCTAAACTGAAAAGGAGATTATTACTATGGCTAAGCTGACTGGTAAAGTTGCTCTGATCACTGGCGCTGCGGTAGGCCTGGGCGAAGGCATCGCCACCGCGTATGCCAAGTATGGCGCCAAGCTGTGCATGGTGGATCTGTCCCCCGAAGTGGAAAAGACCGCCGAAAAGCTGCGCAAAGAATACAACGCTGAGATCGTTACCTGCGTGGCCAACGTGGCCGATCCCGAGCAGATGAAGGCCGCCGCTGCCAAGGCTGCCGAGGCCTTTGGCGAAGTGAACATCGCCTGCTGCAACGCCGGCGTATGCCGCCTGGCTCCCTTTGAAGAAATGACCGATGCCGTGCGCGATTTCCACATCGACGTGAACATCAAGGGCGTTTGGAACACCTGCAAGGCTGTTATCCCCTATATGCTCAAGCAGGGCGGCGGCAGCATCGTGATCGCCTCCTCCGTGACCGGCGACATCGTGGCTGACGCTGGCGAGGCTGCCTATGCTATGACCAAGGCTGCGCTGGTCGGCCTGACCAAGTGCCTGGCTGTGGAATATGCCAACCGCAATATCCGTGTTAACTGCTCTCAGCTGGGCTATGCCCGCACCCCCATGGTGGAAAAGATGGCGCTGGAATCCAATCCTGAAGATCCCGAGAGCGCGATCAACGATATCGCCCGCGGCGTGCCGATGAAGCGTCTGGCCAAGCCCATCGAAGTGGGCGAGCTGTTCGCCTTCCTGGGCAGCGACGAGGCCAGCTACCTGACCGGTTCTCAGGTGGTCATCGACGGCGGTTCTACCCTGCCCGAAACCATGAGCATCGGCACCAACTGACGCTTCGCCGTTGATCCGGCATTATACAGCGCATAACAACGGGGGCTGTGTCGGCGCCGCGATCGAAATACCGATTGCAGGGCTGCACAGCCCCCTTTTGCGCGCGCAAAAATGCGTATAAGAAAGGAAAGGGAATATTTGTGGCTAAGGATAATACCGTCAACAGCCCGCTGACGGAGAATAAGCTCAACCGCAGCCTGAAGCTCATTTACGTATACGCCATCGCTACCGGCGCGATCTTCACCTTCATCGGTTACTGGGATTCGATCTTCTATGAATACTGCGGCCCCGGCACCTTCCTGGCGTTCCTGCTGATGACCGCGCTGATTCTGCCCATCGCGTTTGTATACTGCGATTTGGCTCCGCTGTTCCCCGAGGCGGGCGGCGAGCTGATCTACAACACCGTGGGACTGAACAAGCACTGCGGCTTCCTGTCCGCCTGGCTGATTATGGCCGCGTGGATTGCCGTGCCCCCGGCTGCGATCATGGCCATTGTGCAGTGGATTTTCCATGTAACAAACATTAACAGCAGCTTTACGGTGCTGGAAATCGTATCCGCCGTGCTGCTGGTGGGCTATTTCATCCTGAGCCTGCAAAACGTGGAAGTGGCCGGCAAGATTCAGCTGGTCATGCTGGCGTTGGCTATCACGGGCTGCATTGCCGCCTCCATCGCCTTTATAACCTCCGGTCAGTGGAGCCTGGACAATTTCTCCAACTTCTTCTATTCTCAGAGCAAGTCTTCCTTTGGCATCCCCAGCTGGATCATTGGTATGGCCTTCCTGATTACCCCCTTCTTTGGCTTTGAAACCGTGCCGCAGATGATTGAGGAAGGCGACTTCCCAGTCAAGGACAGCACCAAGGCCATCTGGGGTTCGGTTGTTACCTGCGGCGTGATCTATGCGTTCTTCTTCATCGGCGTGGGCGGCATGAACGCGCAGCCCCTGGTGGAGGAGGGCGGCGCGGCCACCGGCGGCTTTCTGGCCATCTACCTGATGGAGCAGTTTGGCACCACCGGCTGGCGCGTATTCGCCATCCTGTTTGGCATCTGCGCCATCCTGTGCGCCATTGGCACCTGCCTGCTGGGCTTCTGGCTGTCCACGGTGCGCCTGCTGTATGCCATGGGCCGCACCAACTTCCTGCCTGCGTCCTTTGCCAAGCTGAACAAGCATCAGCAGCCCATCATCCCCAACATCCTGCTGCTGGTGGTATCCATCGTGTTCCTGGTGCTGCAAAACGCTGGCACCTTCATGAACGATTTCTTCAACCTGATGGCCTTTGGCTGCGCCTGCGCCTACGCGCTGACCATGATCAGCGCCATCCGTATGCACAAGCAGCATCCTGATTGGAAGAGCGGCTATCATCTGAAGGGCGGCAATTTCACCCGCTATCTGGCGCTGGTGATCTCGGTGATCATCGCGTTCTTCTGCACGCTGGGCCAGGGCGTTGGTTCCTGGATCTCCTTTGCCGTGTACATGGGCATCGGCGTGATCCTGTGGGCGTGGATGGTGCTGTTCCGCTGGAAGAAGACCAAGGTGGTTGTAGATACCCCCGACGGGCCTAAAGAATACTGAGTTATCCCCCAGAAAATCGCCCTGCCTGCATATCAGGCGGGGCGATTTTTGCTGCGCGCCTTGCGGCGCATGGATGGATGTGATATACTGATTTGGAAATTTGCTGTTTACAGGAGAGGGAATGTACATGCGGGCTATTATTTTTGATATGGATGGGACGCTGCTGGATTCGGAGGGCTATTGGACGCGCGCGCCGCTGGTGCTGCTGGAGCGCAAGGGCATCCATGTGGATCCCAACAACATGCCCTGGATGGCGGAGTCCTTTCGCAAAACACTGAAGAACTATTTTGAATCGCCCGATTGCCAGCTGGATATGACCATGGACGAATGCGTGGCCTGGTGCAAAAACTATATGTACACCGAGATCTATCCCAAGGGCGTGCCGCAGCTCAAGCCCGGCGCGCTGGATACCCTGGAGGCCGCGCGCCAGCTGAACGTGCCCATGTGCCTGCTGTCCGCCACGGCGGAACCATCCCTGACCACCAGTGTGAACCTGACGGGCATTGTGCGCTACTTCCAGTTTTATCAAACCACCTGCGATGTGCGCCCCAATAAAAACGATGTGGAACTGTTTGAAAACGCCGCGCATAAGCTGGGCTTTGAAACCAAGGATTGTCTGGTGATCGAGGATGCGCTCTACGCCATGACCACCGCGCGCGCCGCAGGCTGCAATGTGTGGGCCATTGAGGATGTGAAGCACGAAAAGGATCTGCCGCTCATCCTGCAAACGGCCAGCCGCTATTTCCACAATCATCAGGAGCTTTCGCAGGCTATTCGTGAGGAGTTTTCAAAATAAGCTGCGGGGAGGCGGCTGCCTATGTGGGATTGGGAGCTGATAAAAAGCGGTTCCTCGCAGGGCCGGTATGAGGTGCTTGTTCAGTATACGCACGAGGATTTTCATTATGCCCATGCCATCTCCTATGATACGGAGCAGAACGAGTATTGCCTGCATAACCATGCGCTGTACGAGCTGGTGTACTGCGTCCGCGGAGATGTGATATATCAGGCGGAGGGCGTGCGCTATCAGATGGAGCCGCACAGCCTGCTGCTGCTTGCTCCGGCTGTTTTGCATAAGCTGTTCATCCGCTCGGAGCAGCCCTTTGAGCGACACACGCTGTACATCAACTATTTTGACGCGAATTCCGAATTGTCCTCGCTGATGGGCAAGTGCCTGCAGCTGTTCAATCAGCAATCGGTGGGCAGTGCGTATTACGGACCGGCGGAGTGCGCGGGTATTGTGCCGCTGCTGGAGCGGCTGGAGCGGGCCAGCGCATCCGATGACGAGCGGATTTCCTCCCTGGCTCCCTACTTTGCCAAGGCGCTGGTGGCGGAGCTGCTGATGATTGTCAACAGCGCCGCGCCCCTGGCGTTCAGCACGTCCGGCAACCATACCATCGACGCGCTGCTGCTGTATCTGAGTCAGAATTTTACCAGGGATATATCGCTTTCGGATATTGCGGAGCATTTTTTCTGGTCCAAGGATCATTGCAACCGCGCCTTCCATAAGGCGACGGGCATGTCGGTGATGCAGTATGTCGCTTATAATCGCGTGCTGTATGCCCGTCAGCTGCTGGCGCAAGGCATGGGCGCGGCGGAGGCTGCGCGCGAGGTGGGGTTTTCGGATTACAGCAGCTTCTACCGCAGCTACCGCAAGGTGACGGGGCGCTCGCCGCGCGCAGACTATCAGACAATGGAGCAATCGGAGCAATAGCAAAACGCTGCCGAACAAATCGATATTTGCAAGAATAAGCCATGATTTGCAATGGCTTTTTTTTATTTCTGATAGTATAATGAAGGGGATGAAAACGACAATAACATGTAATAACTGGTTTTGTTAACGCGAATTTAACGGATAATCAACGAAAAACTAAAAAATGAAGAAAACCGACAGACCGATTTCTGCAAAAATTAAGGGAGAGCAAGCTCTATGAACTTTGAAAGGATCATCAGCGATGTTGCCGCAATGAACTTGAACCTGTACGATCTGTCGCTGTACAGCGACGGCAGAATCCAATCGCACTGCTTTTGCCCCTGCAACCGCTGCAACAACAGCTATTCAGTAGCCAAGGCGTTCACTATGACGGCCGTCGGCTTGCTGTGGGAGCAGAACAAGCTGTCCGTGAACGATCGATTTTGGGATCTTTTTGCGCAGCAGCTGCCGGAAAACATCGATCCTGCCTGGAAGCTGGTAACGCTGGAGCACGCGCTGACGCACCGCATAGGCTTTGGCCAGGGCATTTTGGATATTGATGTTGAGGATACCACACGCTACCCTACGCAGGATTTTCTGCGCTATTTATTTTCAACGCCCCTGCAGCACCGTCCGGGCGAAACGCGCGTGTATACCGACGGCGCGTTTTATCTGCTGTCGCGGGCGGTCAGCCTTATTGCGGGCGAAAAAATGGACGAGCTGCTGTCGCGGCGCATCCTGCAGCCCATGCGCTTCCGCGAGGTAGCCTGGAGCCGTGATCCGCAGCAGTACCCCATCGGCGCGACGGGCCTGTACATCAGCGCGGAGGATATGGTGAAGCTGGGCGCGCTGTACCTGCAGGACGGTGTGTACGATGGCCAGCGGCTGCTCAGCAGCGAGTGGGTGCGCCTGGCCCTGGCGCGGGAGTACGAATTCCACTCCGTTACGGCCAACGGCCTGATCGGCAAGGGCGGCATGTACGGGCAAGGGCTGTATTTTTCGCCGCAGCACGGCTTTGCCATCGCCTGGCACGCGCATCAGCCCGACGGCAGGGCAAAACTGATTGCCTATGCCGATACGCTGAGCTGATAAAACAATCAATAAAAGAACCGCTTCCATCCTTGTTGGGTGGAAGCGGTTTTGCATGCTGTATTTGACGCCTTACGCCTGATCGGGGAAATCGCCCTCGTACAGGTAGCGCTGGGTGGCGGGACCGGCCTTGCCGTCCTGCACCAGGCCCTTGGCGCGCTGATAGTTCTTTACGGCCTTGACCGTCGCGTCGCCGTAGTAGCCGTCGCAGGTGCCGCTATAGTAACCGGCGCTCTTGAGCGCCTGCTGCAGCTTCTTCACCGGCTCGCCCATCATCCCCTTTTCCAGGGTGAAGTAGGTGCCGTTGGGGGCGGCGGTTACGCGCACATACATGTTGGGGGTAGCGGTGGGCTTGGCCGTCACCTTGGGGGTGGCGGTAGGCTTGGCCGTCGCCCTGGGGGTAGCGGTGGGCTTGGGCGCGGCGGTCTTGGTGGAGGGGTTCACGCTGCCGGTAAACAGCTTGAGCAGCGTGCTGTGCCCGGCCTTGCCGTCGGCAGTGAGGCCGTTGGCGGACTGGAAGTTCTTTACCGCCGTTTCCGTGGCCGCGCCAAAGGAACCGTCCGCGGCGCTCTTGAGGAAGCCGAAGGAGCGCAGCTCGTTTTGCAGCAGGCGCACAGCGGCGCCCTCATCGCCCTTCTTCAGGGTAACGCCGATGATGCCTACGGCAGCGCTGGCCTTCTTGGCGGAGTTGGCGTACATCTTCTCCAACGTGCCGGGGCCCGCCACGCCGTCCGCATCCAGACCGTTGCGGCGCTGGAATGCCGTGATGGCGGATTCAGTGATGGCGCACACCTTGCCCGATGCGCTGCCATACAGGTAGCCCAGCTGGATCAGGCGGTTCTGCATCTGGCTGACGTTTGCGCCGCTGCTGCCCTGGGACAGGTATACATTGGTGTGGGGCTTATTGGTGGGCTTGGGCGTGGCCGTGCCCTTGGGCGGGGCCGTCTTGGCGGAGGAAGAGCTCAGCTTGGCCAGCGTGGCCGAGCCAACAACGCCGTCGGCCTTCAGGCCGTTCTGCGCCTGGAAGCGCTTGACTGCGTTTTCGGTGTACTCGCCAAAGTCGCCGTCAGCCTTACCTTCAAAATAGCCCAGGCGGCGCAGCGCCTCCTGCACGTTCTTGACGGCATCGCCCTGGCTGCCGCGCTTGAGCACCGCGTTGGTGCTGGCGGTAGTGCCGGGGGCGGTGGAGGGCGTGGCGGTTACGCCGCCGAGGAGGGTGCCCGGCACCGGCGTGACCGATCCAACATAAGCCGTGGCGTTAGGATCGGGGGTATTGGTGGTCCAGCTCTGCTGGTTCAGGTTAGGATCGGGCGTGGGAGTAACCACCTCGGGCGTGTCGGTGGGCGCATCTGGGATGGGGGTAAACTTCTTGAATGTGGACGTGGGGATGGCGTTTTTGTCCGGATCGACAATGCAGCCGCTAAGCGCCATGCACAGCGCGCACAGCAGCAGTCCCAGCAGCAGCAGTTTCCAGATACGGAGCTTTTTCATGGTGATCCCTTCCTTCCGGCCATGGCCGGCAAATGATGATCCGGTTACATAAGATTAGACGGAGAACGGCTGTGTTTTCTTCCCAGTTAAATGGAAGAAACGCAAATTTTACATCAGGGAGCTGATGCCCTGATAAACAATACCCTGCATGCCCACGCTTTGCGCGGCGCGGATGTTCTCCGCCCGGTCGTCGATGAACACAGTTTCGGCGGCGTTCAGGCCATAGCGGCTCAGCAGCAGCCGATAGATGGCAGGGTCGGGCTTGATCAGCTTTTCGCGGCCGGAGATGATCATCCCGTCGAACTGACTAAACACATCGGCAAAGCGTTCTTCTGCACGGGCGAAGCCTACCGGGCCGTAATTGCTGAGCACATACAGGCGCTTGCCCAGGGTGTGCAGCTGAGGCAGCAGCTCGGCCGTGGGCAGCGCGGACATCTGCTCGTGAAAATGCTGCATCACATACAGCGCCTGGGGCCAAAGCTCAGGCACGCCGATATCCGCGCATTCCTTGCGGGCGCAGGCCTCCTCGGAAATGGTACCCTCGTCGATGCGCGACCAGGTGGGGCAGGTGAAGAGAACCTCCTTGGTCAGCACACGTGCCGCGCCGGGCGGCAGCAGGCGGGGAATAAACTCATCAGGCTCAAACCGCAGCAGCACCTGGCCTACGTCAAATACCACATTGCGGGCATTTTCAATCAGTGCGTTCAAGGGGAAAAACCTCCATCCTTTGTTACCGTATTCAGCATATCACACTTTTGTAACAATTTCAACACCTTTTCGGGAATCCGCCAAAAGATGTAAGAATATACGCAAAACAGACAATTGCCGCGCATCGTGGCTTGACAAGCGGGCGGCACTTGGGTAAACTGACATCATGGCGGGGTAGGCCGCCATTCTCTGCCGAAAGGAGAAACCGATGAACCAAAGAAAGCTGAGCCGCTATTTATTGTGGATGGCGCTGATTGCGACGCTGGTGTCCGCCTATGAGTTCTGCACGCGGGTAGATGCGATGTGGAAGCCGCTGAAGATGTTTTGGAATATGGCCGTGGGAGAGAAGATTCCTCTGGCGCGCGCGGCGACCTATGTGGATATGAGCATTTTTGAAATTCCGCTTTATCTGCTTTGCAGCGTGGCGCTGGGCATATGGGCCCTGTGGGCGCGGCGCACGCGGCGCGGCTGCGCGCTGCTGATCGCTCCCAGCGCGGTGCTGGCTGCCCTGGGCTTTATCCTGCCCCTGACGCTGGCGGGCAAATGGGTGCGCGCGGTGCGCCTTCTGCCCATGATTGTGCTGTGCGCGCTGAGTGTTGCGCGCGTGGCGATACGGGAGCCGGAGCGGCAGCGCCGCCCGCACGACCAGCGCCCATTGCCGCCTGAGCGCGGGCCGCGCCCCCTGCCCATGCATGCCGATACGCCGGAGGAGCGGCAGCGCGTGAAGCGGCGGTATCGTAGAGCCTCTTGAATGGATGAACTGATATACGGAAAGGAAGATTCCCCATGCAGAATTTTGCGCGCCGCGCAAGGCAAACCCTGATTGGCGACAAGGCGTTTTATAAGGCCGTGCTGGCCATTATCATTCCCGTGATTATTCAAAACGGCATTTCCAACTTTGTAAACCTGCTGGACAACCTGATGGTGGGCGCGCTGGGCAACGAGGAAATGTCGGGTGTGGCCATTGCCAATCAGCTGGTGTTTGTGTTCAATCTGTGCGTGTTCGGCGGTCTGTCGGGCGCGGGTATTTTCGGCGCGCAGTTTTACGGCGCGGGCGATATCGAGGGCCTGCGCAACACCTTCCGCATTAAGCTGATGCAGTCCGCAGCGCTGCTGGCCGTCACGTTTATCGTGCTGCTGGGTTTCAGCCGCCCGCTGATCTCGCTGTTCCTGCGGGGCGACGGCGACGCGGCCATGGCGGAAAAGATGCTGGGCTTTGGCCATGAATACCTGATGGTCATCCTGATCGGCCTGCCTGCCTTTGCGGTTAGCACCAGCTATGCCGGCACGCTGCGTGAGATGGGAGAAACCCGCCTGCCGATGATCGCCAGCGTATCGGCGGTAGCCACCAACGCGGTGTTCAACTATCTGCTGATCTTCGGCCGCCTGGGTTTCCCGCGCATGGGCGTGGTGGGTGCGGCCGTGGCCACGGTGCTTAGCCGCTATGTAGAATTGGCCATCATCGTTATTACCACCCATCGCCGCAAGGAGCGCTATACCTTTATTCAGGGCGCGTACAGCACGTTCCGTGTGCCGGGGCCGCTGTTTAAGGCGGTCATCAAGATGGGCTCGCCTCTGCTGTTCAACGAGGCGCTGTGGTCCATCGGCATGAGCACGCTGACGGCCATCTACTCCCTGTGCGGGCTGACGGTGGTATCGGCGCTGAGCATCAACAGCACCATCAGCAATCTGTTCAATGTGGTGTTCATGTCCATGGGCACGGCGGTATCGGTGATGGTGGGCCAGGCGCTGGGCGCGGATGATTATGATCGCGCGCGCAGCACGGCCTGGAAGCTGGCGGCCTTCGGCGTGGCCGGGGCCATTGCCATGGCGCTGCTGCTGATCCTGGCCTCGCCCTATATTCCCCACGCGTATCGCGGCATCACGCGCGATGTGCGCGATATGGCGACCGACCTGCTGATTATCGCCGCGCTGGCTATGCCCATTCATTCCTTCTCGCATACCTCGTATTTTACGCTGCGCTCGGGCGGCAAAACGTTTATCACCTTCCTGTTTGACTGCGTGTATACCTGGGTGGTATCCGTGCCGGTGGCCTATCTGATGGTCAAGGTGCTGCATGCCGATATCTACGCTTCCTACGCGACGGTGGAGTTTATCAATATCGTCAAGTGCGTGATCGGCTTTATTCTGGTGCGTAAGGGCGTGTGGATTCAGAATATCACCCGCCTTCATCAGCATGCGGACGCTTGAGTATACCGTTCCTCCCCAGGAGGCGGGGCGCAGGCTGGAATATGTGCTGCGCGCGCATTTTGAACTGTCGGAGCATCGGCTGCGCAGCCTGAAGTTTGCTGACTGCATCCTGCTGGACGGTGTTCCCGCTCATGTGGGGCGCGCTGTGGCGGCGGGGCAGACGGTTATGGTGCAGCTGCGGGACGAGGGGGCGGCCATTGCGCCCTATGATCTGCCGCTGCGCGTGTCGTATCGGGATGCGGATATCCTGATTGTGGATAAGCCTGCGCCGCTGCCCTCCATTGCCAGCGCCCGGCAGGACAGCGCCACGCTGGAAAACGCGGTATATGCCTGCCTGGGCTGCCCGGCGGATTTTGTCTACCGGCCCGTCAGCCGCCTGGATAAGGGCACAAGCGGGCTGATGCCCATTGCGCTCAATGCCGTGGCGCACGCGCGCATGCAGCGCATGCTGCATACCGGGCAATATGTGCGCGAATATCTGGCTGTGACCGAGGGCGCGCCGCAGGCGGACGCGGGCGTGATCGACCGGCCGATCGGCCATGCGGAGGGCGTGCGGCGCTGCATCGATCCGAGCGGCAAGCACGCCGTGACGCATTATACCGTGCTGGAGCGCGCCGCCAACAGCCGCGCGCTGCTGCGCCTGCGGCTGGAGACGGGGCGCACGCATCAGATTCGCGTGCATCTGCAATCGCTGGGCTGCCCCATCGCGGGGGACTATCTATACGGCGAGCCGCTGCCGCAGCTTGTCGGGCGCTTTGCCCTGCATGCCGCGCGGATGCAGCTGACCCATCCCATGACCGGCGAAACGCTGACCTTTGAAAGCCCGCTGCCCGAAGCGCTGGCGGCGCTGCTGAAGGAATAACAGAATTTATGCCAATGAATGTAAGCGATTTATCCACTTGCTATACGGTTCGCGCCCTGCTGCCAGAGGATGCGAAGCGGGTGCTGCCGCTGCTGTGCGGCAATGAAATCTTCTATCATTATCATCCGCCGGAACCAACCCTTGCAAGCATCTGCGAGGACATGGCGGCCCTTCCGCCGGGCAAAACGCTGCAGGATAAGCATTATGTGGGTTTTTCCCAAGGCGATGCGCTGATTGCCGTCATGGATTTGATTTTGGATTATCCCAGCCCCGGTACGGCGATGATCGGCTTTTTCATGGTGGATATCAGCTGCCAGGGGCGAGGCACCGGCACGCAAATCATCGCCCAGGCGTTGGAAGCCTTGGCTGCGCAGGGTATGACCAAAGCGCGGCTGGCCATTGACGAGGGCAATCCGCAAAGCCGCGCATTCTGGCTGAAGAACGGCTTTGTCCTGACGGGAGAGAGAATTTCCAATGATATAGCTGCCTACCTGCCTATGGAAAGGCCGCTGCGCCATGGGGCAAATGAGCCCAATTGAATAAACACCCCCTTGCAAGCAAATTGCGAGGGGGTGCGCTGTTGATCCGGCTTATTTGCCGGCTTTTCTTTTATAGCCGCAGTCGCAGTATGGGCCGCCCGAGGCCAATGTGTATTCGCGCACAAAGCTGCTTGCGCCGCCCGCGTCGCTCATGGTGTAGTCCAGATGGCAAAGCGCGGGGGTCAGGTCGTACAGCCCCAGCTTCTTCATCAGGGTGCAGATGCCGCAGCAGCTGAAACGCGCCTCGTAGCGCATCGCGGGATAACATAATGGCAAAATGAAACAGAGACGGGTGTACTTGCCTGTCTCCGTTCATTTATTCTTGGTTGCCGGTGATATAATAATCGCAGTAATTGCCGTCGCTGTCGACGATGAACACGGGCTTTTCAACGCGCAGCTTTTTGAAGAACGCATGCATGCCGGTGACCAACGCCTGATTGGTGCGCAGCTCCTGCGGATAATCAAAAAGCAGCACGCGGAAATCGCGGGCAAGGTCGTCCACATAGTCCATCCACATTGCCAGCGTGTTCATACCGCCGTTGAGCAGCACAAGCGTCTGCGCGCCTTCGTTTCCGGCAAGCACATAGCGATACTGCGCGCCGTCCACGGTGATGCTTTGGCACGGGTGCGCGGCCTGGAAGCCCTTCAGTCTTTCAGAAAACAGCATGTTATAATTTCTCCCCTCGATTTATGCCCGCCCATAGCGATCTTTTGTCTTATTGCTTTTGAATAATCGCTACAGCACAGGGGATTCTGCCCTCGCACAGGGTGTAGCTTACATGGGTATAGCCCGCGTCGGCAAAGAACTGTTGATAGGAGGCCAGCGTAAACGCGCGCTTGAAGTCCGCGCCCGCCTTGCCAATCATGCCTGATACCCTGTTGGTGCCGCCCTTGTCGGTTTGGTTCATATAGGTAGGGATGATGATCCTGCCGCCTGGTTTGCATACCCGATCCAGCTCGCGCAGGGCCGTATACGGCTTGTCCAGCAGGTGGATCACATTGGCGGCAACCACCGCGTCAAAGCGCGCGGTGGGATAGCCAAGCTGCAAAATGTTTGCCTGTTCAAAGACGATGTTGCTGCGATTGGCGTATTTCTTTTGCGCGCGCTTGAGCATATTGGCCGAACAGTCCGTTGCAACCAGACTTTTGCATTTGCCTGCGATTACGCCGCTGAGCAGCCCCGTACCGCAGGCGCATTCCAGCACATCGTCGCCCGGGTGAATCGCCGCCTCCACCGCGGCGCACAGGGCGCGGTTGGCCTTGCGATTGACGCCGTTGGCAAAAACATCGTATATCCACGCTACATGATCCCAGAACATGTTCTGCTCCTTTGGGTCTATTTCTCTTTGATTCTCAGGCAGAAATCGCAGCAGTCGCCGCCGCGCCCCAGCGTTTTGGTGCGAAGCCAGGCTAACTTGGGGTGAAGGCCGTTGTAGGTGATGTCATCGCTGTCGCAAAAGGAGGGGCACAGCTCGGGACAGCCATAGCGCACGCAGGCGTCGTGATAGGGGCAGCGCGTCATATCGATGCGCCACACGCCGCCGGAGGTCTGGATTTCCCGCGCGGCAAAGCCTGCGGTTTCGCCAAACAGCTTGGGCGTTTCCTTACAGAAAATTCCCGGCACTTTTCGATAAAGCCCCGGAATGCGCATGAGCTTTAAAAAGGCTTTTTTCAGCTTCCACGCGCGCTGCTCCACATAGCCGTGCACGGTTTGCAGCGCCTCATTCCTGGGCATCACGGTTTGCAGCGTTTCATAGACGGCAATGCCCGGCAGAATCTGCCCTTCCAGATGGCGCTGCTTTTTCTTGGATGCGTCGGCGTTTTCTGCACGCAGCTGCGCCAGACGCGCGGCGAGAGCGGCAGTCAGCGCATCCTTTTGCGCGGGAAAGCGCTGGGATACGGTGGCTTTAAACGCGGAAACAAGATAGTTCTTCTGCAAGCGTGTTTCCCTCATTTCTTTAGAAAGGACAGATCGGGCAGGCGGTTTTGCGTGATGATAACGGACAGCATTTCCGCAAAGCCCTTGAGATCCCGAATCTGGTATTGCAAGTGATTGTGCCCTTCAAACACCGGGTGATTGCCCTGCGGGTAGGCGGCCATCACCGCGGCACGGTACTTATAGTGCTCTTCAACGCTGCCAAAGGCAAAGTATGTGTCCCTTTGCAGCGTGTCCGGCAACGGCGGGAAGGGGTTGTCCTCCAAGCTGTCCGCCATCTGCCGGCGCAGATTGCCGTAGCGCAGCGCCTTGCCTGCGGCGATGAAATACGGCCGGATGACCGCGTCATCGCACCACATGATCTTTTTTAGCATCGCGCCCTTGGAGCAGTACAGGCTCTTGATGGCCAAATACAGAAATGGCGTCATGATGCGCCGCGTCGCCCGGCCAATCTGGGCAAACTGTCCGCCGTCAAAGAAAACGTGCGCGACAGGCAGCCGGGTATGGGCAAGAAATGCCAGCGCCAGATCAGCCCCGATGGAGGAGGCCACGACCAGCGCCAGGCGTGTCACACACTGGCTGCGCAGAAAGGCTTCCACCTGCCGCACTTCGTCCGCTTTGTCCCCATACTTTTGCCCGGCGCAGTATACCGTGGAGGTTGGCAGAATGCAGAAATACCGATCCTGCAAGCACCGGGCCACCGGCTCGCTGCTTGCGCCGGTTACGCCCATGGCATGGAAAAACAGTACGGCGGGCTGATGCTGATCGCCCAATGCTTCAAACAGCATGGTATATACCTCACAGCAATGGAAAAATGTGCGCGATCTTCGCCAGCACTCAGCACAGGATCAGCGCCATGATCCCGGATAGCACCGCCGAGCTGATCGCCATGCCGACGATGCCCTTGCGGATGCCGATTGCGCAGACCAGCACCAGCAACGCGCCAAGACCAAGACCTTCCAGGATTACCTGAACAAGCATGAGAAACGCCTCCTTTAGTTTGGATGGGAGCGGCGATGTGCCACCCGTACTTCCTGCGAAAATTGCGCAGGGTGCTCGCCCGCTAACCCGCCGTGACCCAGATTTGTGAAGATTTTGACCTCAAAGGGATAGCCGCTTTGTTTTAGCCGCCCCAGATTTTGGGATAGCTTTTTATCCACGCTGCCCTGAATGCCATACCATAGGTGCATGTCGGTTTTGCAAAACAGGGAATAGTCCGTTTTTTTGCCAATCAGGTAATAACCCTGGTTTTTCCAGCTTTGAGCACCCGGCAGCCATAGGAAATGCCATAAAGAATATCGATTTTGCCGCCGTTGCGCGCCACGATATAATCGCCCAGCCGCCGCGCTTCATCCATGGGGGATTTAAACTGCGTCTGCGGCTCGTCGGGGTTGAAGGCATCGTAGGCAACCAGCACCCCATGATAGAGCTTCGCTATTTCCCTGGCTACCGGCAGCACGCCGCCGCCGTGCAGCATCACCATCAGTTCGGGGTTTTGCTGGCCAAATTCAAAGTACTTCATGTTGCCCTCTTCAATACGACGATTCGGTTGGATATGCTGCGCACCGCGGGCAGCTTGTCCAGCACCTTATAGATGGGGACAAAGACAGCCATGCCTTCGGTCAGCGCATGCTCTTCCACAAAGCGGAAGCCGGGCAGCAGGGAGGCCAGCGCGCGGCCGTCTTTTACGCCCCAGGTGAATTTCGCATGGCTGCCCTCGATGGATTTTTCCTTAAAGCGCTTTACGGCGATGGGATTCATCGTTTCCACCAGCACCGTCGCACGGCTAAAACGACGGGCGATTACGGCGAAGATGCGCTGCACATCCGCCTGAGTTAAATACATGGTCAGCCCCTCGATGACGATCAGTGCGGGAGCGCCGCTTTCTGCAATCTGACCGCCCCAATCGTCCATGGCCGATAGGGCGATTTGCGAAATTGCGCCGCTCTCCGGCAGCAGCTTTTTGCGCACGGCGATGGTTTCTGGCAGATCCAGATTATACCAGTGGGAAAAGCCGGCCATGCGGTAGCAGCGGGTATCCAGCCCGCAGGCAATATTGACGACGATTGCGCCGGGGTGCGCTGCAAGAAAGGCGTTTACCAGCTTGTCCAGCACGATGGTGCGGGCGATCACGCCGCTGCGCATGGCGGTATCCTTTTCAGCCAGGGAGAAGTCATAATGGAGTTTGCCGCTGCGCCCAGAGGGCGTTGGCCAGCATCCAGATCAGCAGCGCTGCATTGCCCGAACCCTGGCTCAGCACGAAATCCCAGGCAGAGACCGTTGCGCCCGCTGCTTGGCGAATATCGGGAAGGATCATGAAAACGATCTGCCACACGAGCGGGTGCAAGCAGAACATTCCGCGCGGCGGCCGTGGCTATGTAGATCACGCCGCCGATGAGCACGGTCAGCCGCGTTTTGCGGTATTGCGGCTTAATTTGCATATAGCAGACGCGCACGCTGAAAAATGCCAGCGCCATGCCGGCCAGCCCCGTCACCAGCAGCAGCGGCAGCCGCCAGGCGGGATAAGAGCCGTTCAGGAAGGCTTGACGCAGAAACAGTCCGCTGTCGCCGGGGCTTGCGGGGATCACGCTGAGGCACAGATCGCCGATAAGCATCAGCGCCGCGCTGAGCGCGCCCAGCCAGCAATCGCGTTGATAAGAACGGGGGAGAGCCATTGCGCGTTACCTCCATGCGTGTGAATACACGTTAGAGCCATCTAACTGCGAGACAGTGAAAAACTGCCATTTGGCAGTTAGATTCCTGGAACAGCCTTATTTTATCACGCGCAAAGGCATAAATCAATCGGTCAGCATGCGAAAATGTTGAAATATCCGTGAGATTTGCCATTTGGAAATCGCTGCATTCGCCGTGCGCGCTGGAAGGATAGCCGCGTTTTCCCAGCGCTACGCGCAGGCTGCCGACTTCTTTATCGGTAGAAATCGTATAGTCCTTCCGCCAAACGCAGTTGGCCTGCACCCAGCCCATGCTCAACCAGGCAACGGACAGGATCAGCGCGGCCACCCCCGCCCAGTAGCGCTTGAACGCCGCGTGCCGCAGCCTGCGGATCAGCGCGAAAACCAAATCGGATAGCAGCCAGAACAGCGTCAAGTGCAGCAGGCAAACCGCCATGTTCAGTGGCGTCCATAAAAGGCAGAGCGCCGCGGTGGAAATCAGCACCAGGGCAAAACCAATCAGCCAGGAAAGCGCGCGGCGCTTTTTCGAAAGCCGCTGTATCGGGCCAAAGCGACGTACCCGCGCGGCCAGATATACCACGCTGCCTATGCAGATCGGCCCGATCAACCCCATCATCATCATCCATGCAAGCATTTGTGCATTCTCCTTCTCATGTATCACCTTTGGATGGCGCTTCCATGGCCTTTTTGCAGGCCAGAACATAGCGCCGGGTCAGCGTCAGCAGCGCGGATTGCTCCTGCGGGGAGAGCGACTGCATGGCGGCCTGCTCGCTTTGCTGCACCCTGCGCAGGATATCGCCCGCGGTCTGCCGCCCCTGTTCAGTAAAACGGATGGCCTTGTTTCGCCGATCCTTCGCCATTTCAATCAGGCTGATCCAGTCGTCTTTGCAAAACTGGCGGATAACGCCGTTGACCGTCTGCTTGGGCAAAAAACAGATTTCGCACAGCATTTTCTGCGTGCAGTTTTCGTGGGCGTAAATCGTGCTGAGAATGGACAGGCTGGTGAAGGAAAGCCCCACGGAGCGGGCGTAATCCTCATACGATGCGTTCCATTCCTGAAGGCAGGAGCAGTATTGGCGGATGCTCCCTTGCAGATCGCCGGGCATTGGCAAACTCCTTTCAGTAGGCAAATTAATTAGTACAAAAACGGTACTATTCTATCGCGGAATTGCCGCTGTGTCAATATCGCATTATGTAATGCTGCCCGTTTTCTCAATGTGAAAAGGTGACTGTATACAGGATACAGATTTCCACTTGCCTTTTTCTGCCAGATATGGTATTTTAAAAAAGAGGGGTTGATGTAAATTGAAAAAGATGATCGCTATTTTGCTGGTGCTGTGTCTGCTGCCGGTGACAGGGCTGGCAATGGTCTTTCTGCAAAAGGTCAGCGATATAAATGCCTTCAGTGGGAATCGCTTGAATTACATTGAAACAACATCCAGTTATTTTATCACAACACATAAATACTCTTGCGAAGGCGTAGATGCTTTGGCCTTGGTAAAGGCGTATGCAGAAATCTATCCATCATACGAGTTTTCTATCGAAGAATATGAAGATAATTCCTTCAAGGTTGTTCTTGCCTCACGCAAAAGTTTCATGCGGGCAAGTATCCACATCAGATATGATGCGGGCAGCGATATGCTGAAGCTATGGTATGACAACGAAGAAAGCTACTATAAGGACACCGGCGAACGCTATGAACCTGCAGCTGCCACACCCAAGCCCAGCAAGACCCGCTGCCCAAACTGTAAGGGAACCGGCAGCTGTCCCAAATGTCGCGGCTCTATGTGGGTAACAGAATGGAAATATGTGTATGTTAAAGGCTCTCCCGAGCTGACGCAGAGCACCCATCTATGCGACGAAAAATATTGCTATGGCGGTTCCTGCTACATGTGCGGCGGCGATGGGTGGGTAGACGACTAATAGGCTTTCGGAGGTATAGAAATAAAAGCGCTCGTTTTTTAATATGTTAAAAGGGCTTGCTCCGTATATGCGGGGCAAGCCTTCTTTGTTAAGCAGCGTTCAATTCAGCGCGGCTTCCGGCTCGCGGGGCGCGTCCTCCTGCAGGCGAAGCTGCTTTTCCATGTACACCGTCGTGCCTGCGTTCACCTCGGATTCCACGCGGATCGCATCCATAAAGGACTGCATCACGGCAAAGCCCATGCCGCTGCGCTCCTTTTCCGGCTGGGTGGTAAAGAAGGGCTCCATCGCCCGCCGGATATCGGCAATGCCGCAGCCCCAGTCGCGCACGGACAGCAGCAGCCGTCCATCCTCGCGCAGGCCAGCGTCCAGGGCGATGGTTCCCCCGCGCTCCTGATAGGCATGGACGATGGCGTTTGTCACCGCCTCGCTGATGGCGGTGCGGATATCGCTGAGCACATCCAGCGTGGGGTTAAAGGGCACGGTAAAGGCGCTGACCGCAATGCGCGCAAAGCTCTCGTTTTCGGGGCGCGCGTCAAATTCCAGCCGCATATGGTTAATCAGTTGCATCCCTGGGCCTCCTTTTCCTCAATGACCGGAATAATCTGCGCCATGCCCGACAGATCGTATATGCGCCTTACCTGTGGGGTCAGGTGCATCAGCGCAACGCTGCCCCCGCGCAGGCACAGCAGGCGATAGCGCCCCAGCACCACGCCGATGCCCGAGGAATCCATAAACGGCATGCGCTCCATATCCAGCACCAGGTGACGAACCGACGGATCCTGCAGCAGCGCGTCGATATCGCGCCGAATTCCGGAGGCCGAGCATTGATCCAGTTCCCCCTCCAGACGAACAAGTAATACGTCCCGTTTGCGAACGTGTGTCAGCATAGGCATCCCCTCCTGAAATTTCAAAGCCTTTATTTCGCTGTGTACATTCTATATCCTGCCTCGAAAAACGTCTGTTTATGCAAGGTTTTGGCAACCGTTCGCGCGCGCTGCGCGGTTTTGGGCGAACAAAATGGAAATCCATCCCTTCCTGTCGCAAGGGCGCGCCCGCAGATTAACGATTGTATTTCATCTTTATATATGCTATAATGAACTAAAATATACTCTATGTAGAAAGACAGGATGAAGCAGCAATGAGCAAAAAGAAGATTCGCCGCCCGCAGCAGTATCAGAAAAAGCCCGATCCCACCTTTAAGGAATGGTGGCAGGCGCAGACCGAGCGCACCCGCAAGTCCATCATCTGCGCGCTGATCGCCCTGGCCGCGGTGATCGTGCTGGTGGTCGTGTGGTACTATGGCTTTTATGACGACGGCTCGCTCAAGATCCGCAATCAGGCTGTAGTTGGCGCGGAGGATAACTGGCTGATTGGCAAGCTGGACAAGGGCAAGAACAGCGAATACTATAAGCTGGGCACCGTGGAAACGCCCGAAGGCTACGAGCTGACGGACGAAAAGCTGACCGGCACCTCCTCTACCCCCAATTATAAAACCGAGCTGGTGTATAAGCCCCTGGAGGACAACGGCGTGAGCAACCTGTATATCACCACCGTTGGCAGAGGCGTGGACGATATGATCGACTACGTATACGATACCTTCTCCAAGATGGTTACCAGCGATGAGGAAAACCCCGGTACCATCTCCGAAGTGAAGGAGCTGGATACCGCCAGCGGCACCGCGCGCTATTTCTCCTATGCCTATTCCTATCAGAACGATACCGAAAACGGCGGCACCGAAACCAAGTACTCCCAGTGCCTGGTGTGCTATATTCCCGCCAATGTGAAGAACTCCTGCGTGCTGGTATCCGTCAACGTCTATCCGGATTCCGCCGAGGGCTTCCTGAGCGAGGATGTGCTGGTGGCCGAGGCCCAGAAGGGCATCGCTGTTGTGAGCATCGACAAATAATAACGCGTAATAAAATTAGATAATTTAAGCGACGCAGCAAAAGCTGCGTCGTTTTTCGTTATACTGCCTGTCGCTTCTGCATACGCTTCCAATTCCCAAAGCCGTATAGATCGTTCACTTCAAAGGCCGCCATGGGCATTGTCATGCCAAGGGATGTGAGCATCTCGCCATAGTATGAAAACGTATAGGAGATGATCCCGTACAGCAGGCTGAACAGGATCATCAGCGCCTACCCGGCAGGATGCCCCTTGGCGTTAAAAATCAGGGAGGTTACGCCAATCAGCGACGCCCTTAGGGTCAGGCAGTTTTCACGATCGAACGCCGCGAAGGCAATGACAATCAGCAGCGCCGAGGCCGCCCATAGCAGGAGTTCGCCTTTTGAAAAATAGCCGGTCACTTTCTTTAGCATGGATTCCTCCCCAAAAAACAAAGAAGCACCCGCATGCACATCTTCTAAGACCTGACGATGTGCAAACGAATGCTTCGCATGCTGCTACCCGATGGCAGCTTTCATTCATATATGTTAGCATATTTTCCCTGCTTTCGCAACTATTTTATCTGTCTCTCCATATTGCCGCCTTTTTCCGTCTTTTCATCGTCTTTTCCCAGAAATTTTCTTGACACGAAAAAGCCGAGGGCGTATTATAATTTGTTGTTTTCCGAAAGGAGGAAATTACAATGCACAATTGCGCGATCGTGGGTATTTGCTGGGGTGACGAGGGCAAGGGCCGCATGGTGGACTACCTTGTGCCGCAGTTTGGAACCGTCGTCCGCTATCAGGGCGGCAACAACGCCGGCCACACCATCGTGACCGATCAGGGCGAATTCAAGCTCAATCTGATTCCCTCCGGCATTCTGCATCCCGATAAAATGAACCTGCTGGGCGCGGGCTGCGTGGTGGACCTGCACCATGTGATCACCGAAATGGAGGGCCTGCGCGCGCGCGGCGTGGCCGTTTCGCCCGATAACCTGCGCATTTCCGATCGCGCAACGGCCGTGCTGCCCATCTCCCCCCTGGAGGATAAAATGGAAGAGCAGCGCCTGGGCAAGGCGCACTTTGGATCCACCCTGCGCGGTATCGCCCCCGCCTATGCCGACCGCGCCTATAAGAAGGCTCTGCGCATGGGCGATCTGCTGCATGAGAAAACGCTGGAAACCCACCTGCAGCGCCTGGTGGATTGGAAAAATGAAGTCACCGTGCCCGGCTATGGGTGCGAACCTTATCAATATGACGAGCTGCTGGCCTACTGCAAGGAGTATGCCGAAAAGCTGCGTCCCTATATCTGCGACGCTGGCCGCCTGTTGGAGGAACGGCAGGATAAGGGCATCCTGTTTGAGGCTCAGCTGGGCGCGCTGCGCGATCTGGATTACGGCATTTATCCCTATACGTCTTCTTCCACGCCGCTGGCTGCCTACGCGCCGGTGGGCTGCGGCCTGCCCAGTGTCAAGGTAGATCGCGTGGTGGGCGTGGTCAAGGCTTATTCCACCTGCGTGGGAGAAGGCCCGTTTGTGGGCGAATTGCAGGGGGACGAGGCCGTCGCCCTGCGCGAGGCTGGTCATGAGTATGGCGCGGCCACGGGCCGTCCGCGCCGCGTCACCTGGATGGACGTGGTTGCCGCGCGCTACGGCGTGCGTATGCAGGCTGCTACCGAGCTGGCGCTGACCAAGATGGACGTGCTGGACGGCTTCAAGGAGCTGCCCGTGTGCGTGGGCTATAAGCTGCACGGCCAGGTGATTCGCGATTTCCCCTACACTGCCGATCTGGATGATTGCGAGCCGGTATACGAGGTGCTTCCTGGCTGGCAGTGCGATACCACCCATGCGCGCCGCTTTGAGGATCTGCCCAAGGCCGCGCAGGACTATGTGCTCTTTATCGAGAAGGAGCTGGGCTGCCCCATTCCTTATGTATCCGTGGGCGCCGAGCGCGACGCGATGATCATCCGGGGGTAAGCCATGAGCAAGCCTTTTTACGAGTCGCCTCTGGAGGGCCGCTACGCCAGCGAGGCCATGCGCCGGGTGTTCTCGCCCGATCATCGTTATGGCACCTGGCGCAGGCTGTGGCTGGCGCTGGCTGAGGCCGAGCAGCAGTTGGGCCTGCCGGTAACGGACGCGCAGCTGGATGAGCTGCGCGCGCACTTGGACGATATCGATTATGACGCGGTGCGCGCCCATGAGGAGCGCGTGCGCCACGACGTGATGGCCCATGTGCTGGCGCTGGGCGATCTGTGCCCTACGGCGCGGCCCATCATCCACCTGGGCGCTACCAGCTGCTATGTAACGGATAACGCGGATCTGCTGCTGCTGCGTGAGGCGCTGGGGCTGATTCGCGGCAAGCTCTGCGAAGCGCTGCGCGCGCTGGGCGATTTTGCACTGAAAACCAAGGATATTCCCTGCGTGGGCCTGACGCATTTGCAGGCGGCGCAGCCCCTGACGGTGGGTCGCCGCGCGGCCTGCTGGGCGCAGGATCTATTGCAGGATCTGACCGATTTGGACGCGCTGCTGCCTTCCATTAAGCTGCTGGGCTGCCGCGGCGCTACGGGCACGCAGGCCAGCTTCCTGGATCTGTTCGACGGTGACGTTGATAAGGTGGAGACCATGGAGCAGGCCATCAGCCAGAAGCTGGGGGGGCTGCCGGTGTTTGATGTGTCGGGGCAGACCTATCCCCGCAAGCTGGACGCGCGGGTGCTTAATCTGCTGGCTTCACTGGGCATCAGCTGCTATCGCTTTGCGCAAGATGTGCGCCTGCTGCAATCCCGCGGCGAAATGGAAGAGCCCTTCGGCTCCTCGCAGATTGGCTCCTCGGCCATGGCCTACAAGCGTAATCCCATCCGCGCCGAGCGCGCCTGCTCGTTGAGCCGGCATCTGATCGCCCTGTCCCAGGATGCGGCCATGACGGCCTGCACTCAGTGGTGCGAGCGCACGCTGGATGATTCGGCCAACCGCCGCATCGCCCTGCCTGAAGCCTTCCTGACGGCCGACGCGGTGCTGGACATTGTGATTTATCTGGCGCGCGGGCTGGTGGTTTATCCCAAAATGTGCGAGCGTGGCCTGCGTGATGCGCTGCCCTTCATCGCTACGGAAAACATCATGATGGAAGCTGTCAAAAAGGGCGGCGACCGTCAGAGCACGCATGAGCGCATCCGCGCTCACGCCCAGGCTGCCGCCGTGCGTATGAAGGAAGAGGGCACGGCCAACGATCTATTGCAACGCATTGTGGAGGATCCCAGCCTGCCGCTGACGCAGGAGGAGCTCAGCACCCTGCTGGAGCCCAGCAAGTATATCGGCCTGGCTCCCCGGCAAACCGAGCGCTTTGTCACCCGGGTGCTGCGCCCGGCTATCGGCCAGGATGGCTGTGCCGATGCGGGCAACGTGGTGCTGTAATTCACATAAAAGCAAATTAAAATCCGGGCTGGGGGCTATCTCCTTGCCCGGATTTTTGCATGCATTGTTATGCTTCCCGCAGCCGCCGCAGCGCTTCGCGCAGCACGGAATCCGTGCCCGCGCGCAGATCGTCCGCGCTGATTTCGCACTCCGCGTCCGGCGCGATGCCGCGGCCAATGAACTCCGTGCCGTCCAGCAGCCGGTAGGCCACCGAGCACACGCGCATGGAGCCGCCGCAGCGCAGCCTTTGCAGCAGCGGCGTGCCCGTGGTGCCGCAGGTGGGCGTGCCCAGAGTCAGCGCGCGGCGATTGCTGCGCAGCATGGCCGCAAAATCCTCTGCGGCGGATACTGTGTGCCGCGAGGTCAGCAGCAGGCACGGCCCATCGTACAGCGCTGCCTGTCCTTCCGCGCCGAAGCAATCTTCGTATTCGTCAAAGTGCGCGTTGCCCAGCAGCGCACGGCTGCGCGCTACCTCCTCGCGGGTGGTCAGACCCGAGGCGATGTCCCGTTCGATATCCTTCGCGCTCCATCCTGCCAGCTGGCTGGCCGAAGCCAGCGCCACGCCCGTCATGCTGCGCGTGCGCTTTTGGCAGACGTGGAACACGCCAGGAATGAGCAGCTCCGCTACCCGCGCGCCATAAAGCGTCATACCGCCGATGTTCTCGCGGATATCCACAATCAGCCCCCGCGCGTCGGGGTGCTGGGTCAGCGCCTGCCGCACCTCGTCCGCCGCCTGCGCGTATAGGAAATCATCCAGCCGGACATAGAGAATCCCGCCGTCATACAGGCGAATATCCAGCCTGGGCACGGCGATTTTTTGATAGCTTTCGTTCAGCGTCAACGGCTTTACAGATAGCTTGTTTTGTTTTTGGGGCAGGAGATCAAAATGCCATGCGCCCTGATCGGTCTCCAGACAATTGCCCGTGCGCTGCAAATAAAACGGCAGCAGCTGATGCAGCCGATAGCGGGATACATAATCCCCTACACGGTAGGCATAGCGGCAGGCCCAGGCAATCGCCTCTGCAAACGGCGCGCTGTTCAGGCGCAGCGCCCGCGCGCCCAGAAAGCGCTCCTGGCCGGTGGTAACCGCGTCCACGCAGTATTCCCCGCCTACATACCGCAGCGTAAAGGGCAGATAGCCGGTTTCATCCTGCAGCGCGCGCGGAGGCTGATAATCCGTGTGGCCGTCGCCCAGCAGGTTCATAAACTCCGCCAGCAGCAGATGATACGCCCGCTCACTCTGCGCGGCCATAACCTTAGGCAGATAATCAGCATACGCCTGATCCCAGTCGATGCGGTTTTGATCGAAGTAGGGAAACACCTGCGCAGCCTGCTTCCAGATCTGCGATAAATCCGCAATGCGGTCAATCGTATTCATGTGCGTTCCTCCTGCGTTTGACGGATGAAAAAGGGCCCTTGCTGCCGACTATTGTACCCAATGCGTACCCAAAGAACAAGACTTGAATTGCAGCCTTTTTTCTGCTATAATAATACCAGCAAAAAGGGAGAAAACCGCATATATCTTTCCCGCTTGAAATTCTCCGCTGAAATGGCGTATACTAAGCGCGAGGACTTTTCTTAGGAGGATTTTTCACGGCATGTTTGAGCAAAACAGGGAAAGAAACCTGTCCATGGTGATGGATTTTTATGAAATGACGATGGCTAACGGCTATTTTCAGGATGGCGTAGGCGCGCGGCAGGCGGCCTTTGATGTTTTTTACCGCCAGAATCCCGACGGCGGCGGCTTTGCCATTTTCGCCGGTCTGGAGCAGATTGTGCAGTATATCGAAAACCTGCATTTTTCGGCGCAGGATATTGACTTTCTGCGCGCACAGGGCATGTTCTCGGCGGAATTTCTGGATTATCTGGCTCATTTCCACTTCAGCGGCAGCGTATACGCGCTCAAGGAGGGCACGGTCATGTATCCCGGCACGCCCATCGTCACCGTGGTTGCGCCGGTCATCGAGGCACAGCTGGTGGAAACCGCGCTGCTGCTGGAAATCAACCACCAATCCCTGATCGCCACCAAGGCCAGCCGTATCGTACGCGCGGCGCAGGGACGCGGGGTGTCAGACTTTGGCGCACGGCGCGCTCACAACATGGATTCCGCCGTGTACGGCGCGCGCGCATCCTATCTGGGCGGCGTGGACGCGACGGCCACCGTGCTGGCGGGGCAGATGTTTGGCATTCCCGTCACGGGCACCATGGCGCACTCCTATGTGATGTTCTATGGCGACGAGCGCCTGGCTTTTGAAAAATATGCCCGCACCTATCCGGACGCTTGCGTGCTGCTGGTGGATACCTACGACGTGCTGCAAAGCGGCGTGCCCAACGCCATCCGCGTGGCCAAGGAGGTGCTGGAGCCCATGGGCAAGCGCCTCAAGGGCGTGCGCATTGACAGCGGCGATCTGGCTTACCTGTCCAAGAAAACGCGCGCGATGCTGGACGCGGCAGAGCTTGCGGACTGCAAGATCCTGGCTTCGGGCAGCCTGGATGAAAACACCATTACCTCGCTAATCAATCAGGGCGCGCGCCTAGATGGCTTCGGCGTGGGCGAGCGGCTGATCACCGCGCGCTCCGAGCCGGTGTTCGGCGCGGTGTACAAGCTGTGCGCGGTGGAGGAAGACGGCCAGTTCACCCCGCGCATCAAGATATCCGAAAATGTGGAAAAGATCACCAACCCCGGCATCAAGCGCCTGCTGCGCGTATACGATCAGGACGGCAAGAGCGTGGCCGATCTGATGACCCTGCGCGACGAGCCGCTGCCCGGTGCGGAGCCCTATCGCTATGTGGATCCCATTCGCCCCTGGCGCGTGCGGTATTTTGAGAACTGCGTGTATGAGGAATTGCAGCAGCCCATCTTTGTGGATGGCAAGCGCGTATATACCCTGCCCACCCTGGCCGAAAGCCGCGCCTATGTGCATCAGCAATTGCACCAGCAGGTGTGGGAGGAGGAGCAGCGCATCCAGAATCCGCATGTGCACTATGTGGATATGAGCCCGCGTCTGTACGAACTGAAGATGAACATGCTGCACAGCAGCCATGCCGGAAAGGAGTGCTGATATTCCATGCTGATCGTATACGGTGGTGCGTTTAACCCGCTCACGGCGGCGCATCAGGCGGCCATCCGCACCCTGAGCCAGCGCTATCCCGGCGCGCAGATCATTCTGCTGCCCTCGGGCGAACAGTTTGTAAAGCTTTGGAAGCCCGATCAGGACGTGCTGCCTGATGTGATCCGGCTGGATATCCTCAGCGCCTTCGTGCGCGAAAGCGGGCTGACCAACGTGCAGATCGATACGCTGGCCATGGCGCGCAATCTGTGTACCTACGACGCGCTGCATGAACTGAAGAAAAAATATCATCAGGACGACGCGCGCTTTGTCATCGGCATGGACAAGCTGCCCGAGCTTCCCCGCTGGGCGCATGCCGAGACGCTGCTGCGCGAGTGCACGTTTATCCTGCTTGCCTATGCGGATGATCAGCCCGATCTTCCTGCCGGCGCGCGCATTGAAACGCTGCTGCTGCCCGTGGGCACGGAGGATATCCACGCCAGCGCGCTGCGCAATCGCATGGCACGGCACGATCCCACCGTGGCGCAGGAGCCGCTGGTTGGCCCCGTGCTGAGCCGCTATCCCGAGTGCCTGCGCCTGTGCGCCCTGTCCCCGCGTGTGCATCTGGGCGATCCGCAGGCCAACGCGCAGGCCATCATCCAGCGCGCGCAGCAGATGGACGGCGATGTGCTGGTTTTCCCCGAGCTTTCCATCTGCGGCTATACCTGCGGCGATCTGTTCGTATCGCCCGTCTTTGTGCGAGCCTGCCTGCGCGCCGCCGGGCGTGTGATGCGCGAAACGGCGGATACCGGCAAGCTGATTGTGATCGGTTGTCCCGTGCCGCTGGACGAGCGGCTGTTCAACTGCGCGCTGGCGTTTTGCGGCGGCAGGCTGATCGCCGCTGTGCCCAAGACGCATTTGGCCAATTACAGCGAGTTTTACGAGCGCCGCTGGTTTGCGGGCGCGGACGAGGCTGTCAGCGACCAGATCACCCTGTTTGGCCAGACCGCGCCCTTTGGCACGGACGTGCTGCTGGAGCAGGCCGAAACCGGCCTGCTGCTTGGCGTAGAGCTGTGCGAGGACGCTTGGGTGCCCCTGCCGCCCAGCCTTGCCATGTGCGCGGCGGGCGCAAGAGCCATCCTGAACCTGTCGGCCAGCAATGATATCGTGGCCAAAACGGAATATCGGCGGGACATGCTGTCCATGCTGTCTGCGCGCGGCGTATGCGCCTATGCTTACGCCTCCAGCGGCGCGGGCGAAAGCAGCAGCGATCTGGTGTTCGGCGGCCATCGGCTGGTTATCCAGAACGGCCGGGTGCTGTCTGAAACCCACGCGGGGCTGGCGGATGAAGGCCCCGATGCGGCGGCGACCATCGATTTTTCCATGCTGGCCGCCGACCGGCTGCGCATGAAGAGCTTTGCCGCCTCCGGCGCTATACGCTATCGCAAGGCCGCCTTCTCGCTGCCTGCCTATCGTTTTCCCGCCAAGGTATCGCCCGCGCCCTTTGTGCCGCCCGCCGAGGGCAGCGCCCGCAAGCAGCGCTGTCTGGATATCCTGCAATTGCAGGCGCGCGGCCTGTGCCAGCGCATGCTGGGCATCGGCTGCAAAAGGGCGGTCATCGGTATCAGCGGCGGCCTGGACAGTACGCTGGCACTGCTGGTGACGCGCACGGCCTTTGACGCGCTGGGGCTGCCGCCTAAGAATATCGTCGCCATCACCATGCCCTGTTTTGCCACCGGCGAAAAGACGCTGAAAAACGCCACCGATCTTTGCCGCCAGATGGGCACGGATTTCCGCAGGGTGGATATCTCCGCTGCCTGCACGCTGCATGGGCAGGATATCGGCCACGATATGAACAACACGGACATCGCCTACGAGAACATCCAGGCGCGCGAGCGCACACAGGTGCTGATGGATGTGGCCAACATGGAGGGCGGCATCGTGATCGGTACGGGCGATCTTTCCGAGCTGGCGCTGGGCTGGTGTACCTATAACGGCGATCATATCTCCCATTACGGGGTCAACTGCGGCGTGCCTAAAACGCTGGTCAAGTTCATTGTGGAAACCTACGCGCGCGAGCTGGCCGCGCCCGACACCCGCGACACCCTGCTGAGCATCCTGGGTACGGAGATTACGCCCGAGCTGGTGCCCGGCGGCGCATCCACCGAGGAGCGCATCGGCAAGTACGATCTGCACGACTTTTTCCTGTACTATTTTATGCGCTACGGCTTTGGCCGCGAAAAGCTGCGCGATCTGGCGGCGGGCGCGTTTGGCGCGTGGCAGCTGCCCGAAATCGAGCGTACGCTGGATACCTTCCTGCGCCGCTTCTTCCAGAACCAGTTCAAGCGCAACTGCCTGCCCGACGGCCCCAAGATCGGCTCGGTCTGCCTGTCCCCGCGCGGCGACTGGCGCATGCCCGCCGATATGGATGGGCAGGCATGGAAGCACTTTGATTGGTAAATGAAGCGCGCCGATCTGACACGGAGGCTTTGTATGAGAGACTACGCAGTAGAAAATGAAATGTATCGCAGGGCAGTGGCGCTGATTGAAGCAAGGTATCCTATCGGCTGGGGCGGCGCCGGCGTTGTCCATACATCCAAGGGCAACTACTATACAAGCGTCAGCATCGAGACCGCCAACGCCTCCGCCATTTTGTGCATCGAGACGGGCGCAATGCTGGAAGCCCATAAATATAACGAAAAAGTGACCCATTGCCTGTGCCTTGTCCGCGAGAATGAAAACACGCCGTTCAAGGTGCTGTCCCCGTGCGGCATCTGCCAGGAGCGCCTGCGTTATTGGGGCGAGAATGTGCAGGTAGCTGTGACCACAAATGAAGAAAAGCTCAAATTTGTGGAGCTGCGAGAATTGCAGCCCTATCACTGGACAAAAGCGTATCCGGCGGAAGAGATGGAGCACTGGGAAGGATAATTATTTAAGACTGATTGCATCGCTTTTTTACGGATAAAAGAAAGAGGCGGCAAACGCACCTGTAAAGGCTAACTGAACCGCACCCCCGAAGAAGCCCAACGCCTGCGCGATACGCAAACGATGATTGACATTATGAAGGGGTAAAAGTCGTACTGCGACTATTTTACGACTACGCAAACCATGCGAAACCGTGCGAAACCCGCTAAAACTCAACTTCTCCCCCGAGAAGCATTCCCGCTCAAAAGCCAAAAAACCATTGTAAATCAACGAAAAAACCGCCTTTCGGCGGTTCTTTCGTTTGTCGTGTGTCGACAGAAAAGATGCCCTTTGCACATCATTTGTTGTATCGCTCTGAAATTTTCTTTCTCATATCTGGAGTCATAACTTTTTTGTACTGCTGTGCCATTTCGCAAAACTGGATTTTTAGTTCTTCGGTTACTTCCTTTTTCTTGCATCGTGTCTTAAACAAAGTGGGTTTTCCACCCAGAAAAATATACCGCCGCTTATCTGGAATATAATCTGTTACAAACACCAACCCAGCGTAGTACACAATCACCGAGAAAGAATGACTTTTTGCCAAGAACACAGAGTATCCAAAAATGCATCCTTTGGCAAGTTCATTTACCTCCGATTGCTTAATCAGTCGATTGAGTTTGTATACTCTGGTTTTAAATTGTTTTGGAATTTTGGAGTTTGCGCCATCTTTGAACGCAAGTAAGCATTTCCCCAATTCATCGCAATACTCTTCAAAAATATGTCTGGAGAAGTGTTCACAATGTGACTTCATGCGATACAAATCATCCCAAAGTACTCGCCATGCAACAGATAAAAAGTAATAGTTCACCCATGTTGAATGGAGGTTCTTCAGCTTTTCAGATTCTAAATACGGATCAAGGAAAAGCGTCGCAAACTTTGATTCAAACGCACTAAAGCGTTCTTCACAGTCGTGACATAACATTGGCCTTTTTTCACCATCTTGCATGGCTTTTGAAAAGTTATCTAAACTACGAAATCTTGATTTTGGATGAGACCTAATTCTCTTATAAATCAGTTTCGGGAAAATATGGCTCTGCATCAATGGCACATTTTTCTTACACAAAGCACAAGGCAATAACATCACCATACTTTGCCTGCCCTGCGCTGTTCTTTCCGACGAAGACGCAGTTATGATGTACCGCATCCTCATACAGCAGCCCAGCATTCAGAAACTGTCGGATCACCTGGGCAGCGATGCCCCGCTTACGGAGATAGGCGAAGACCCTTCTGTCATCCGCATTGCGGGGCGGCAGGGAAAGCGCCTGCTTCTGGCTGATTGACTTTGGCTGCGGAGCGGGTGCGTCTCTGGCTTTCCCATGGAAGGTCAGAAGGTACTCCACCGCTTCCGGAAAGGATTTTCCGCAAAACTGCTGGAGAAAGGTGATGGCATCCCCGCCGGTATTCTGGGAATACCGGAACCAGGTACGCCGGTCCTTGATTCGCAGGCTGTCCATCTCTGCGGTAGTGTGGAAGCGTCCCACGCGCTTGACCTGATAGCCGAGGTGGGAGAGCAGTTCCGGCAGGTCCGTCTCTCTGGCGATCTGCATTTCTGTGTCTGTGAAGCGATTTCTGATCTCGCTTTCCATGATGCGTGCCTCCTTCTTTGATGAAACGGAAAAAGCCACCCGGGGCATCCGAATATATTCGGATGCCCCGGGTGGCTTTTCCCTAAATCATGTTCTTTTGTTTTGGCTTTAATGCGGGCTTACACGGCGTTATCTTCGTCGGGGGGTGTCCGTATCCGCAGTGTCTGCTTTATCGGCCACACGGAGCGCGACAGGGGGCTGTGCAGGGTTATAAAAGGAAGCAGGAAGTCTGTTTCCGAAGAAGCAGACCTCCTGCCTTATGTGCTGCTTATGACGCACTGTCCAACGGGTTTGGGCGGTATCCATCCATAAGTTCATCATTTTCCATGATGAAGGGACGTGTCGTATCCTGTCCCCATGCGGTATCGTATTTTTCCATCAGATAATCGCTCAGTTCGGTTCTGTTCTGAATCTTTACCAGGCGGTACGGCTCCTGAAAGGCGACCTTTTCAATGAAGTACAGGCTTCCGTCCTCTGCCGGCAGCAATACGCCCACGTGCCCGATGAACAGCGTATTGTCCGTATCCGAGAATCGGTCATGGAGGACAACGGAGATCAGACGGGCGGAACTGTCCTCAAAGGAAATACCGCGCTCCGACCAGCCCGCCTGAAGCGCTTTGACCTGATCCGCCACCTCCGTGGTGTCTGCGGCAGTTACCGGTGCGAACAATGCGCAGAACTTGGATGTGCTGTCCCCACAGAGAACGGCGGGATCTGCGGCCAGCGTTTCAAGATCCATAAAGAGGGAGTCCTCGCCCTGCGTTTCCGGCTGATCCGCTCCGGCGGTGACGAACTCACCGAACAGGCTGAAGGCTGTGATCCGGCAGTTATAACCGGGGAAGCTGCCGTTCTTCTCCATCCACAGATCTTGCATCTCATAGGGGTCATATCTGGTCTCGGTGGGAGCGGCGCTCTCAAACCCGCCTGTCAGCCATTCGCTCTTGACGCTGGCATTGAACTGATCCACGCAGTCCAGCAGCAACTTCGTTCGGGTCTCATCCACATTGGCATCTGCAAGCGCTTCGGTGAGCAGCTTGCGCGAGTCCGCGTCCGTCAGATTGGAGTACGTTACGGTTTCCAGCGGCGGCTGCGCTGAATCTGGCTCGGCTTGCTGCCCGCAGCCTGAGAGTGCCATGAGGAGGAGGCTGACCGCCAGAAGCGTGGTCAGAGAATTTCTTTTCATTTTCATAATTGATTTTGCCTTTCCTTTCATCGATCCTTGCGGGACAAAGCTGAACCTGCCGCACGGAACACTTAATATGGTAACCGACTCAGCAGGAAAAGTCCATATCGAGTATAACATTTTCTTTTCAATTAGGTTATGGAGCCCACTTCAGATTATGTGTCCGACTCCCATCTGATAGGAAAAGCCGCTGCCTCACACGCCAGAAGAGGGGCGGGTGATACAGCGGCTGCTGGTTTTTCTGTTTTTTGAAGCTCAGGTGTTCGAACCACACCAGACCATAAATTCGGCAGGGCGCATCTTAAAAATGTCGCCTCTCGCGGGGCAAAACCGGAATTTTGAAAAATCAAGTTTTTGCAACTTTTTCATTCTAAAAGTTGCGCATTATATGTGAAAACACCGCACTTTCGTGCGGTGTTTTCGGCGTTGCATCTTTCATCAACACATTTTGGTACGCCCGGTGCGATTCGAACGCATGGCCTTCAGAGTCGGAGTCTGACGCTCTATCCAACTGAGCTACGGGCGCGCAGGCTATTCTGTAGCCTGCATATTATACCGCGAAGCAGGCATTCTGTCAAGCGCCGGAGCGGGCAAGCGCAGCCCGCCCCGGCGCGTATTGATTGCGTATTGTTTGCGTGTCTTTATTGCAGGCGCACCGGAATCGCACGATCCCAGTCATACACCCGGCGACTGTCCGCGTCGTACTGGAAGGGCGCCAGCAGGAGCTCCTCTGGCATATCCGCCAGCGTTTCCATGGAGCCGTCCACCGCGAACAGAAGCGAGCCGTCCTCCTGCTCCTCCATGCCCGCGCTCAGCTCCAGGCTGCGGACGCCGGTCATATCCAGCGGCTGCCGGTCGGGCGCGCACAGCTCAAAGTAGCGGTACAGCTGCTCCAGCTCCGTATTGCTCAGCGTATCGGAGGCGATCGTCAGCCTGAAATTGGTGAAGATGGCGCTGCTGAACACCTCCTCAAAGTGTATGCGCACGCCGTTTGCCGCAATATCGGGATTATGCGCCGCAGCCGGCGTGGTCTGCGCCTTCAGGGAAAAGTCCAGGGTGAAGCTGTCCAGCACGTCCATGTTCACCCGCTCTGCGCAGTCCGCCATGCCGCGGATGACCCGCAGCGTCTGCGCAGGCCACTGATTATTCCATTCCTCGCCCCACATGTCGCGCATGGCGGCGCTGGGGATCAGCACGTTCCAGGGCCCATCGGCGTCAACGGGCGTGCTGCCCGCGGCAATCGCCGCATCGATCCTCGCCCATGCGGCGGCAGTGTCCTCATCGTTCAGGGCGGCCACGCGCTCAAGCTGGGCGCGCGGGGTCAGCAGCGTCAGCCCCAGGGAGATATCCACCATGCCCGTATCGCGCATGCGCTGGATGGCCTCGGGGTAGCGCGCCAGATCCTCCTCCTCCAGGTTGCGGCGGTTCCAATCGCCGCACAGGCCGAGGCTGACCCTGCCATCCTGCATGGCGAAGGGGGATATCAGCCAGGCGTCGTCCAGGTTATCGTATCGCAGATAGACGTTGATCCCGTTGATGGTCAGATGGTCGATCAGCGCGTACACGCCCCGTCCGCGGCTGAAATCCAGCGCCAGGGACAGCTGCGCGCCGTCAAACACCGCGTCGGTCACGGTCACGGTCATATCCTTGCTTTGATGGCTCAGGCCCACGGGCTGCACCATCTGCTGCTGGGCGGCGTTGGGCGCGGTATCGCCCAGCAGGAAGCGCATCACCCCGCTTTGCGCGGCGGCGAGGGCGGCGCCCACCAGGGTCAGCGCCAGCACAGCGGCCAGCGCAAAGGCGACGGAAACATTTCTCTTTTTCATATGATGAATCTCCTCCAGCGTTTGGGTCATCCGGGTATGCACCACGGGCGGCACCGGAGAAAACGCGCGTGACAGATCGGGCAGCGGCTTCATGGCTGTTGTTCCTCCTTATCCAGCTGCTGGCGCAGCTTCTGTCTGGCCTGGTATACCCTGCCCCGCGCGGCGGCTACGGATATGTGCAGCATATCCGCCACCTCCTGCAGGGAGTATCCCTCCATATGATGCAGCAGCAGCGGCAGGCGCAGATGCTCGGGCACCGCCCGCAGCGCATCGCGCAGCCCCAGATCAACCGGCTCCCCGGCCGGCACATCGCCGACGGCCTCGTCGAAGCTGACCGTTTTGTGGCGGCGAAGCCGGTATCGCAGGGTATGGCACTCGTTGATGAGGATACGGGTGATCCAGCTGTTAAAGCACGCCTCCTCCTTGAGCGAGCTGCGCTTTCGCCAGGCCTTGAGCAGGCACTCCTGCAAGGCGTCGGCTGCATCAGCATCGTTCCACAGGATCGCGCAGGCCGTGCGGTACAGCCGCGGCTCCAATTCCAGAACGCGCTGCTCAAAGGCTCTTTCGTCCATGGCATTGTTCTCCTTCTTGCGTGTCATTGCAATGACACCTATAAGACTGCCGCCGCAGCGCGAGGATCAAAGGCAATTTGAAAAAAAGTGTCTATTTGGAAAGCTGTTACAATTTAGAACTTGAATTTTATGAATGATTATGCTATTATTATTACGGAAATATTAAGATTATCTTAATTTCCGACTTATTTATAAAAATGGAGGGATCTGGTATGAAGCGCATCGCAACCTATGACAACCGTTACAAGCAGGCCGTTGAAACCCGCAGGATGATTCTGATCGTGCTGCTGGCGCTTGGCTGCGTGCTGCTGCTGCCGCTGCTGGCCGCCATTGCATAAAAAACGGACGCGCCGCGCAAGGCGCGCAGCCCGTCCTATGACAAGTGGCAGGTTATTCTTCCTGTTTCGCAGCTTCCTCTGCCGTCCCGGCTGTATCGGCCGGGGCGTTTTTTTCGCCGCTGCGCCCAGCCTCATCCAGCATGTGGCTTAGCTCGCGCATAAAGGTGGGGATATCGGTAAACTGGCGATACACCGAGGCAAAGCGCACGTAGGCCACCTCGTCAAGCTGGCGCAGGGAGGACATCACCATCTCGCCGATCTGCTTGGTGGTGATTTCCTCCTGCAGGCTGTTGTAGGCCATCTGCTCCACAGCGGTGACAATGCGCTCGATATCCGCCGCTGTAACGGGGCGCTTGTGACAGGCATGGATGATGCCGCTGCGGATTTTCTGGGGATCAAACAGCTCGCGGTTGTTATCCTTTTTAATCACAAGCAGCTGCGGCATTTCCACTTTTTCATAGGTGGTAAAGCGGCGGCCGCAGTTGATGCACTCCCGGCGGCGGCGTATGCTGCTGCCCTCCTCCGTCGGGCGGGAATCGACAACGCGGCTATCCGGGCAATTGCAGAACTGGCACTTCATGGCGCGGCGCTCCTTTGGCAAAAATCATCTTTTATTATATGCGGATTGAGCGGATTTGTCCATGGTTTTCTTTGCAGAAAAAGGCCCTTGACCTCAGCGAGGCCAAGGGCTGCGTTATAATTGAATCCGCATCAACCGATGGAATACAGTTCTACCACCTTAGCAACCATTTTGATGTACTTGATGGTAATCGCAGCGCGGGCAGCTTCGTCCATCGCCAAGTATTCCGCCACAGTCAGGGTCTGCGCTTTTTCACCTTCTGCGGGCACAGTGGTCAGGGTACTGCGCTCGGCATCCAACTCACACTTTACGCGCGCGCCAGCATTGCGGGCGCCGATACCAATCTTCTTTTCAGAATAAGGATTATATTCATAATAAGAGATCATGATGGGGCTGCCGGCAAGCAGATTGCGATAGGTAGCAGTTTCAGCCATTACGGCACAGGAAGTATACACATCCGTACCATTTTCATCTACGGTATATTTGAGACCGAAAATCGCAACGGTAGGCTCGTTATTCTCGTTGACCGTTACCACCGTGTTGGTACCCAGGCCGTTGCTTTGCAGCTTCACGCTGTACTTGCCCCCATCGTTGGGGAAAGGATAGCTGACATACTGGGCATTGTCCAGCTTCGCGGCATCAGCAATCGTGGAAGCGCCGTTTTCGTCGGCAATCCAATAATAAACCTTTACCTTCACAGCAGAACGCGCAGCCAAATCAAGCGGGGTGCGGATGCAGGGGCCATCCGTTTCATCCACGTACTTGGCCTTGCCGGAAGCAGAGGTATTTACATCCACGGAAGCGTCCGTGGTAGCAAAGTCATAAATAGCAGCGTTGGGATCTTCATAGATAAAATCAACGCCCGCTTCCTTGCACTGATCGGCAAAGGTCATTTCCTGTGCAGCAGGCGCCTTTTCTTCGGGCTGATCCACTTCGCCTTTGGCGGCGCGCTCAAGCGCGATCTTCACGCCTTTGATTACCGCATTGCTGGATACGGTAGCGCTGGCCACGGCATCCACATCGGCATTATTAGCAGCCACAATCGCCGCAATCACCTTGTCCATAGCAACATCGCCCAGGCCGGTGGTTTCGCTATGAGAAAGCACCTTGATCGAGGCAATCGCATCAGCGGTCATTTCAACCACCAAACAGATTTCTCCGTTGTGGCCGTCCACAGAAACCGTATAAGTGCCCGGCGTATAGGGCGCATCGGCAAGGGCAGCCGTCCCCGCACAAACCATTGCCAAAACAAGCAAAACGGACAGAATCTTTTTCATTTGCTCTCCTTCTTTCCACATGCTTTCCGCATGCGACTGTATTATAGCACCAATCAGTTCATAATTCAACCTTCTGTTATCGATTTTTCAGGATTTATTACATCAATTCTCCTGAATATCGCCGGGCAGCAGCTGAACCAATATCACGTCATCCCCGATGCGCACGATGCGCTCCCAGGGGATCACCACGCCGCTGCGCTCGCCCTTGAACAGATTGCCCACTTTAAACTGCCCAGGCACAACGATGGCCTGCACGCAGCTCGTGGACACGCAAAACTCAATATCCATCACCTTGCCCAGCTTCTTTCCCGTATCCACGTTTACAACGTCCTTTTCCCGCAGCTCCGACAGGCTCATAGCGCCGCCCCCTTTGCGCTATCCTATGTCTGGCGCACGGAAATGTTGCAGCCATGTTTGCCCATACCCGAACAAAAGGCTGGTTATTTTGCCGCTCTGCATTAAAAAACGATAAAAAATGCGCGGTTTTGCCCCGGAAGCTGTTGCCAAGCCAGGGAAATTCGGTTATAATAATTTATCGGGTGTGACGCCGGCGTTTTTTGCCGTGCGCATATTCGCACGATTTTCTTCGTTATCAACTCTTAAGGAGGAGTATCATGACCAAGTACGTATACCTGTTCTCCGAAGGCAACGCCAAGATGCGTGAGCTGCTGGGCGGCAAGGGCGCCAACCTGGCTGAAATGACCAACATCGGTCTGCCCGTACCGCAGGGCTTCACCATCACCACCGAAGCCTGCACCAAGTATTATGAGGATGGCCGCAAGATCAACGACGAGATCAAGGCCCAGATCATGGAGTACATCGCCAAGATGGAGGAGATCACCGGCAAGAAGTTCGGCGATATGGAAAATCCTCTGCTGGTGTCCGTGCGCTCCGGTGCCCGCGCCTCCATGCCCGGCATGATGGATACCATCCTGAACCTGGGCCTGAACGAGCAGGTTGTGCATGTCATCGCTGAAAAATCCAACAATCCCCGCTGGGCGTGGGACTGCTATCGCCGCTTCATCCAGATGTTCTCCGACGTCGTTATGGAAGTGGGCAAGAAGTACTTTGAAAAGCTGATCGACGCCATGAAGGAAAAGAAGGGCGTCACCTTTGATACCGAGCTGACCGCTGAAGACCTGCACGAGCTGGCCAACCAGTTCAAGGCTGAGTACAAGAACCAGCTGGGCAAGGACTTCCCCGACGATCCCAAGGAACAGCTCTTCGCCGCCATCGAGGCCGTGTTCCGCTCCTGGGACAACCCCCGCGCCAATATCTACCGCATGGATCACGACATCCCCTATTCCTGGGGCACCGCTGTTAACGTACAGATGATGGCCTTCGGCAACATGGGCGATGACTGCGGCACCGGCGTTGCGTTCACCCGCTCCCCCGCTACCGGCAGCAAGGGTCTGTTCGGCGAGTTCCTGACCAACGCTCAGGGCGAAGACGTGGTGGCCGGCGTTCGTACCCCCATGCCCATCACCGAGATGGAGCAGAAGTTCCCCGAAGCCTTCAAGCAGTTCGTGGAAGTCTGCCAGACCCTGGAAAATCACTATCACGACATGCAGGATATGGAGTTCACCGTTGAGCACGGCAAGCTCTACATGCTGCAGACCCGTAACGGCAAGCGCACCGCCGCCGCCGCCATCAAGATCGCCTGCGATCTGATCGACGAGGGCATGATTTCCGAGGAAGAAGCGCTGATGCAGATCGACGCCAAGTCCCTGGATATGCTGCTGCATCCCACCTTCGACGCTGCGGCCCTGAAGAAGGCTCAGCCCGTGGGCAAGGGCATCGCCGCTTCTCCTGGCGCTGCCGCCGGCACCATCGTATTCACCGCTGAGGACGCCGTTGTGCATGGCAAGCGCGGTGAAAAGGTCGTCCTGGTTCGCCTGGAGACCAGCCCCGAAGACATCGAGGGCATGAAGTACAGCCAGGGCATCCTGACCGTCCGCGGCGGCCAAACCAGCCATGCGGCCGTTGTGGCCCGCGGCATGGGCACCTGCTGCGTATCCGGCTGCGGCGATATCAAGATGGACGAAGAGAACAAGTGCTTCACCCTGGCCGGCAAGGTCTATCATGAGGGCGATGTGCTGTCTCTGGACGGCTCCACGGGCAACATCTATGGCGAGCTGATCCCCACCGTTCCCGCCGATCCTAACAGCGGTTACTTTGGCCGCATCATGGAGCTGGCCGATAAGTATAAGACCATGGGCGTGCGCACCAACGCGGACACCCCCAAGGACGCCAAGCAGGCGGCCGCCTTCGGCGCGCAGGGCATCGGCCTGTGCCGCACCGAGCATATGTTCTTCGATCCCGCCCGTATCGGCGCGTTCCGCGAGATGATCTGCTCCGAGACCGTGGCTGAGCGCGAAGCCGCGCTGGCCAAGATCGAGCCCATGCAGCAGGCTGACTTCGAGGGCCTGTTCGAGGCGCTGGACGGCCATCCCGTTACCATCCGCTTCCTGGATCCCCCGCTGCATGAGTTCGTGCCCACCGACGAGGCCGATATCGAAGCGCTAGCCAAGACCCAGGGTAAGTCCGTTGCCTACATCAAACAGGTAATCAACGATCTGCACGAGTTCAACCCCATGATGGGTCATCGCGGCTGCCGCCTGACCGTCACCTATCCCGAAATCGGCGTTATGCAGACCCGCGCCATCATCAAGGCCGCGCTGGCTGTGCAGGGCCGTCATCCCGATTGGCAGGTTGTGCCTGAGATCATGATTCCCCTGGTTGGCGAAGTGAAGGAATACAAGTTCGTTAAGAACATCGTCGTGAAGACCGCTGACGAGCTGATCGCCGCCTCCGGCGTGGCCCTCAAGTACGAAGTGGGCACCATGATCGAGATCCCGCGTGCCGCCCTGACCGCGGACGAGATCGCCAAGGAAGCCGACTTCTTCTGCTTCGGCACCAACGACCTGACCCAGATGACCTTCGGCTTCAGCCGTGACGACGCTGGCAAGTTCCTGCCTGCCTACTACGCCAACAAGATCTACGAGTCCGATCCCTTCGCTCGTCTGGATACCATTGGCGTTGGCAAGCTGATGGAAATGGCTGTTAAGCTGGGCAAGGCCGCCAATCCCAAGCTGCACTGCGGCATCTGCGGTGAGCACGGTGGCGATCCTTCCTCCATCGAGTTCTGCAACGAGATCGGCCTGAACTACGTATCCTGCAGCCCCTACCGCGTGCCCATCGCGCGCCTGTCTGCTGCTCAGGCTGCCATCAAGGCCAAGAAGTAATATAAGCAACTGCTTATCGCGCAGCGATGCGCAAAACGGCCGCACAGTTCCTTGGAATTGTGCAACCGTTCTTTTCTAAACAAAGCTGTTAAAATCCAGAAAAATGGCCATGATAATCCCGAAAGACAGCCGAGAGGAGCGGAAACATGAAAGAATCCAAATACGCCGGCACGCAAACCGAAAAGAACCTGCGGACAGCCTTTTCAGGCGAATCCGAGGCGCGCAACAAATATACCTACTTTGCCTCCAAGGCCAAGAAGGATGGCTATGAGCAGATTGCGGCGCTGTTCCTCAAAACCGCCGAAAATGAAAAAGAGCACGCCAAGCTGTGGTTTAAGGAGCTGAACGGCATCGGCGCCACCGCCGAGAACCTGCTCTCCGCCGCCGAGGGCGAAAACTACGAGTGGACGGATATGTACGATGGCTTTGCCAAAACGGCCGACGAAGAGGGCTTCCATGATCTGGCCATCCGCTTCCGCATGGTTGCCGCCATTGAAAGGCATCATGAGGAGCGCTACCGCGCCCTGCTGCACAATGTGGAAATGGCGGAGGTCTTTGCTAAAAGCGAAGTCAAGGTGTGGGAGTGCCGCAACTGCGGCCATATCGTCGTTGGCGAAAAGGCCCCCGAGATATGCCCGACCTGCAATCATCCCCAAAGCTATTTTGAAATCCACGCGGAAAACTATTAAAAAGGTTAGCGTGATCGACATAACCCTGCCGACGGCGTGATGCTGCCGGATGAGAAAAAGCAATCGCTTTAAAAAGCGCGCGTGCCCCAAATGTAAGCTGGGCATGCGCGCCTTTTGTAAATTTTGTCATCGCCCGCCAAATTCGTATTGACTTGCCCCGTGGTATCCTTTACAATTGAGATACATACCATTCAAATCACCCTGCGCCCCTCTGCCCCCCAACACAACAAGATGAAGGAGAAAAAGAAGATGAAAAAATGGTTGGTTGCATGTCTCCTGGCGATGGCGCTGCTCTTTGTAACGACCGCTGCGATGGCAGGCCATAACAAGGCGAACGGCGAGTATTGTTTAGGCGGTTCCTATGGTCTGCTAAAAGAGTACGAAAATCAGCATCTGCGGAGGTGCAATGACTGCCAGGAAGAGCTCTTGGAGAATCACTGGGTTGGACAGGAAGCCACGTGCATACGGAAAGCAAAATGCGGCGACTGTACTAAACGCTTCGGCGAATACGGGCCGCACGACTATGGCGATTGGACGCCCAACGGCAACGGCACCCACACCCGCACCTGCAAGCGCAATTGCAAACTCGATAACAGAACCGAGACGGAGAATTGTACCTTCAGCGTAGCGCCCTGCGCCGAGCCTGCCGCCTGCACCGTGTGCGGCGGGGTTTACTCGACGGGGCATGACTGGGGCTGGACGCCTAACGGAGATCAAACCCACACCCGCGTCTGCACGCGCGACTCCAGCCACACCGAGACGGAAGACTGCGGCGACTTTTGGGAAGCGGATTGCGTGTATCCCGCCATATGCAGCGTCTGCCGGGGCGAATATGGCGAAGCAGACCTGAGCAACCACAGCTGGGATATGTGGGAAAGCAATGGCGATGGCACTCACACCCGCATATGTAACCGCGAAAGAAGCCACACAGAAACGTAAGATTGTTTCGGCGTAAGCTGCGGGGAAACGGACTGGTGCCGCGGCTGCTGGGAAATGTATACGGCAAGCCACAAATTTGACGATTCTTGGTCAAGCACTCCCGATGAGCACTGGAAGGTTTGCCTTCATTGCAAAGAACCCCAAACCAAAGCCCTCCATTCATTCGTGGAACAACCTGACGAAAAGCATCTGAAGTCCGAGGCCACCTGCGTGTCCGTAGCCGTGTATTACAAGGCTTGTTCCGAGTGCGGCTACCAACTATCGGATACCTTTGAAAGCGGCACAATAGATGTGAACAATCATGATCTGAATTATCACGATGCCAAAGCTCCCACCTGCACCGAGTCTGGCTGGAAAGCCTACGAAACCTGCAAGCGTGAGGGCTGCAATTACACTTCTTATCAGGGATTGGACGCACTGGATCACGACTGGAACGATTGGACGTCCAACGGCGACGGCACCCACACCCGCACCTGCAAAAACGACCCCAGCCACACCGAGACGGAGGCCTGCTCCGGCGTGGACTGCGGGCAGACAGGCGCATGCTCCGTTTGCAACGGCGAATATACCGCGGTGCCGGCAGAGCACGAATATGAGCCCTGGTCGTACGATGCCAGTGAGCATTGGCGCAGCTGCATCCATTGCAAGGCAAGCCAGAAATCTAACCATTCATTCGAAGATATGCATTCCGAGGCCACCTGCGCATCCCCGGCTAAATAGTACAAGGTTTGTTCCGATTGCAAATACCAGATAGATAACTATGATTCCGGCGATATAGATCCAAACAACCACGACCTGATCCACCACGAGGCCAAGGCCGCGACCTGCACGGAAATCGGCTGGGAGGCCTATGATACCTGCTCCCGCTGCGACTACACCACCTATGTGGAGCTGACCAACGGGGGACACAGCCTGACCCACCATGCCGCCCAGGCCGCTACCTGCACCGAGGTCGGCTGGGAAGCCTATGATGCCTGCTCCCGCTGCGACTATACCACCTATGTGGAGCTGCCCGCGCTGGGGCACGATTATCAGACTGAGATCATCCCGCGCACCTGCGAGGATGACGGCTACACCCTGCACACCTGCACCCGCTGCGCGGATCGCTATGCCGATACCATCATCCCGCACTGCGGCCACTGGTATGGCGAATGGTCGGCCAACGGCGACGGCACGCAGCGCGCGGAGTGCCTGCGCGGCGGCTGCCACCATGAAAAGACGGTTGATTGTGAGATCGTCGAGCTGCCTGCGCTGAATATCTCCCTGTGCCCCGTGTGCGGCACGGCGAGCGACGGCTCCAAGCCGGCGCTGGCCAACGCTTCCGTCAAGATCGTCAGCGGCAGAATCCCGCATGGCGAAGCCCTCCTTCGCGTAGGGACGCTGGCCAATGGCGAAAAACTGCTGACCGTGGGCTACGTCTACGGCGGCCAGCTTTCCAAGGCTTCCTGCCAGGTGAAGATCACCCTGCCCGCCGAGCTGGTAAACGGCTGCACCCTGTCCCTGCTCAACGCGGACGGCACCGAAACGGCGGTTGCGTACACGGTTGAGGGCGATTCCGCCGTGTTCACGCTGGATTTTGCGCAATCCCAGCATGATGCGCTGCTGCTTCGTCTGATCCCGGTGGCGTAATCCGGTTCCAATGCATTCTAAAACCGTTGCGAAAGCTTCATTCCGCAACGGTTTTGTTGTATAACGAAAACCACTCGCTAAGCGAGTGGTTCAGAGAAGCCTATGGCGGTGAATAAAAAATCCTGATAGGATAAAGACGCGGTCTGCCAACTGCGCCAATAAACTAACAGGAGGCATTCATAATGGGAATGAATGACATGAATAGTCTATCACATACGCGATGGAATTGTAAATATCATATAGTGTTTGCACCAAAATACCGGCGAAAAGTGTTTTATAAAGAGAAGCGGACGGCAATAGGAAAAATATTGCGGCAGCTATGCGAATGGAAGGGAGTAAAGATAATAGAAGCAGAAGCATGTCCGAATCATATACATTTATATGTTGAAATCCCGCCAAAGATTTCAGTATCGCATTTTATGGGGTACTTGAAAGGAAAAAGCAGTACAATGCTGTACGAACAATTTGGAGAATTAAAATACAAATACCGAAATCGAGAATTTTGGTGCAGGGGGTATTATGTCGACACGGTAGGAAAAAACGAAAAACGAATCGAAGAGTATGTGAGGAACCAATTAAAAGAAGACGAGTTAGGGGAGCAGATTAAGATGCCCTTAAACGGCCCGTTTACGGGCAGCAAGTAAAGAAAACCTACGCAGCTGGCAGATCGTACTTACGCGTTAACGCGTTCGCGCAGGACGGAGGGCTATGCCCGCATAGTGACAACCACCGGCTACGCCGGTGGTTGTGTTC
>SFIM01000002.1 GCA_004556155.1 Clostridiales bacterium | reverse complement strand
GGAACATTGTTTAGGGAAAATCTGGATCATTCCACTTATGAGAACGAATATAAATGGTATTTAGAAGCTATTGAAGAACGGGGAACGTTCGGTGAGGTTGAATTTGAAGATATAGGTCATTACAAGTATGCTGTTGGCCTTCCGGATGAGCAAGCAATCTCGAGCCAGCAGGCGCTTATGATTGCTTATCATGTGATGAAAGAGCAATACGATATTCCGGACTCAAAGGTAGTGGGTCTGCTGCCGAGTTTTGTTTATTCGGTGTCTGATCCCGAAAATCCGGTATGGTGTGTTCAACTTACCAACTATGATGATTCAACAAAAATCTACGTAAATGTTTATATCTATGCACATGACGGTAGCATATGGGGAGTTAAGAAAGATTACACGAAGGGATAAAAAGATAATAATGATAGGAGAATGAAAGCATAAGGGGATGTATACAGCATTCCTGCGTGATAAATGATCCTGAATTCTACATAACGGATGATGAAATCGAAATATACGTCATGCTGGCCGCAACATTCAAGTGCATTGCTTGGCTTTGGGATAAAACAGAATGTGTCGCGATTGGCGCATATGAGGGGAATATCGCCATCGGCCTGCATGGCGGGATTTGTTTGGAAAAAGGATTACAAAAAAACCGTCTGATAAACGGACGGTTTTTGCTTGGTGGGATTAGTAGGGCTCGAACCTATGACCTCCACGATGTCAACGTGGCGCTCTAACCAACTGAGCTATAATCCCATGCTCACAAGAGCAAAAGTATTATAGCACAGCTTTTGCCAGATTGCAAGCATTAATTGCAAGGTTTTTTGCGTTTTTTGCGCCGGGAAGGGTTTTTTTGCTCAAGGTATTGCATTTGCGCCTGTGTTGTGACATAATAGATAGGTAAATCTAATTTTTCAGCAAAGGATAGTGATCAAGTCCTATGGACGATGCGGTCCCACGAAGTCTTCTCTTTATCTGCCTGCTGCTGGCGGGCGGATTCTTTGCCGGCACGGAAACGGCGCTCTCCTACTGCAATCGCATACGCATGCAGGTGCTTGCCGACGATGGCGATAAACGCGCCAAGCGCGTGGTAAGCATTCTGGATCAGTTTGATCGCGCGGTCGTCACCCTGCTGATCGCCATCAACGTGATCTATACCACGGCGGCTTCTGTCGCTACCATCGTGGCGGTAAACGCCATGGGCAACATCGGTTCTGTGATTGCCACGGTCTTTTCCACGCTGGCTGTCTTCCTTTGCTGTGAGACCATCCCCAAGAATTTTGCGCGCGCCAACAGCGACGCCTATATTCTGCGGGTATCGCTGCCGCTTAAATTTTTCATGACGATACTCAAGCCTGTCGCTCTGCTGCTGACAGGCTTAGGTTCGTTTGTGAAAAAAATCGTCAATCGTCATGGCGACAGCGTGCCCAGCGTAACGGAGGATGAGTTTGCGTCCATCGTGACGGACGCGGAGGAAGACGGCGTAATCGATCATGATGAATCGACCATCATCAAATCCGCTATCGATTTTGGAGACATCGTGGCGGGCGAGGTGATGACGCGCAGGGAAAACATGGTGACGATTCCGGTCAATATTGACCATGAATCGCTCAGGAAAATTCTGCTGGACAACAAGTATTCCAGGTTCCCTGTATACGATGGCAACCCCGATCATATCGTGGGCATCCTGCGCTCGGTGCGCTGCCTGTGGAAGCTGATGAACGGCACGCGCTTTGACGTGCGCGAGACGCTCACCCGTCCCTATTTCGTCCGCCCGGATATGCCCATCAGCCATGTGTTTGAGGGCATGAGCGCGCGGCGCGCCCATATGGCTATTGTGCAGGATGAGGGCGGGCACACCATCGGCATGCTGACGATGGAGGATATTCTGGAGGAAATCGTCGGCGAAATCTACGATGAGGACGATAACGAGGGCAAATCGGCCGCCGCGCCGCAGAAGCCTCAGAAAAAGGAGGCGGGTAAGTAATGGCGCTGGTATTGATATTGCTAATTTGCGTGCTGATTATGTTCTCCGCCTTCTTCTCGGCCTCTGAAATCACCTATGCCAAGGCCAACCGCTTCCGTATCGATAAGGCGGCGGAGGAGGGCAGCAAGGTCGCAAAGCTGGAGCAGTATATCTGCGATCACTATGTGCGCACGCTGTCCGCGGTGTTGGTGGGCAACAACCTGGTTAATATCGCTGCTTCCTCTGCCGGCACCATGCTGTTTGTGCGCGTGCTGCAGCTAAAAAACGGCGCGGCCATTGCTACGGCGGTCATTACAGCGCTGCTGCTGCTCTTTGGCGAAACCCTGCCCAAGATCGTGGCCGCCAGCATGGCCGATACCCTGGCTCGCCTGTTTGCCTATCCGCTTAAGGTGGTCATGAAGGTCTTTTCGCCCATTGTGTTTGTGGTGGAAAAGCTGGTTGGCAAGCTGTCGCCCCTGTGGACGCCCAAAGAAGAAACGCCCGACGTGACCACCGAGGAATTGGTGGAGCTGTTGGACAACATTGAGGATGAGGGCGTTTTCACCGAAAAAGAGGGCGAATTGATCAAATCCGCCATCGAAATCACCGATACCATGGCCATGGAGGTGCTTACGCCCCGCGTGGATCTGCTGGCCATCGATCTGGACGACGGTGTGCCGGAGCTGACGGATGAGCTGATGCAGTACACTCGTATTCCCGTCTATCAGGGCACGATCGACAACATTGTGGGCATCATGTCCACCAAGAAGCTGATCAAGGCCATTGCCGCGGGCGAGCATGTGACGCTGCAGGATGTGATGGTGCCGCCGCTGTTTGTGCATAAAACGCGCATGGTATCCTCTATCATTCGCGAGTTCCGCGATAAGCACATGCAGGCCGCCATCGTGGTGGATGAATACGGCGGCACGCTGGGTATGGTGACCATGGAGGATATCATGGAAGAAATCGTGGGTGAAATCTACGATGAGCGCGACGCGGTGGAGAATGAAATCGTCCAGATCGACGCACATACCTGCATTGTGGATGGCGACGCGAACCTGTACGATCTGTTTGATATCTTCGATTACGAGCCGCAGGATTTCGACTCCGAATACAACACCGTGGGTGGCTGGGCCACCGAGCAGTTGGATCGCTTCCCCAAGGCGGGGGATGAATTCACCTTTGACCGCTACACCGTGCGCGTGCTGGAAACCAACGGCATGCGTGTGGAAAAGCTGAAGGTGACCATCAGCGATCCGCCTGAAGAAGAGTAATTTTATCGCAGAATAGTGCAAATCCCGTCCGAAAAGATCATTTCTTTGCGGGCGGGATATTTTTGTCTTGCCATATGGACGGAAAACCTGTAAAATAGTACCGGATAATCTTGATTGATGGGAGGATGAACCATGCCTACTTATAAGGAAATTATTACCGACGCGAAGGATCGTATGTCCAAGACCCGCGAAGCCTTTAAGCGCGAAATGCAGTCCATGCGCGCCGGCCGCGCCAATCCTCAGATTCTGGATCGCATCACCGTGGACTATTACGGCGTGCAGACCCCGCTGAATCAGATGGGTAACATCTCTGCGCCCGAACCGCGTATGCTGGTGATCTCCCTGTGGGACGCTAAGGCCATCCCCGCCGTGGAAAAGGCCATCCAGAAGAGCGACCTGGGCCTCAATCCCTCCAACGACGGCCATGTGGTGCGCCTAATTGTGCCCGAGCTGAACGAGGAGCGCCGCAAGGAGCTGACCAAGCTGGTGCGCAAGACTGCCGAGGACGCCAAGGTGGCCAGCCGCAACATCCGCCGCGACGCCATGGAGCAGTTTAAGAAGCTCAAGAAGGACGGCGAAATCACCGAGGACGATCAGCGCAAGGCCGAGGACGAAATGCAGAAGGTCACCGACGCTGCCATCAAGGATATCGATAAGATCGCCGCCGATAAGGAAAAGGAGATTATGATGGTCTGATGACCGGGAAGGAACAAATGCGTCCTTCGCGCGCAGCATGCCAGGGCCTGCCGCTTGAGCAGGCGCTGGCTGTTTGCTGTTCCATGGATTGGACGCCGCAAGTGATTTTTACCGGCGAAAGGCAGGCGGATCCACGCTTTACGCCGCGGGTGATTGCGGTGCGGGAGGATACGTTGATCGCAGCCTATTTTTGCGATGGCGATCCAAAGCTGCCGGACAGGGAGGAACAAGCGTGAGCGAAACGAATACCACGCGCCTGCCGCGCCATGTGGCTATCATCATGGATGGCAACGGCCGCTGGGCCAAGGCGCATAAGCTGGCCGTCGCCCAGGGGCATCGTCAGGGCACGGAGGCACTGCGCGCCATCATCCGCGAAAGCAGCGATATCGGCATTGAAGCCCTGACGATTTATGCCTTTTCCACGGAGAACTGGCGGCGCAGCCGCGCGGAAGTCTCGGCGCTGATGAGCCTGCTGCTGGAGTATTTTACCAGCGAAATTGACGAGCTGGATGAAAAAAACGTGTGCATCCGCATTCTGGGGGATAAGGACGGCCTGCCTGCCCCGCAGCGGGATGCGCTGATTGCGGCCGAGACGCGCACGGCGCGCAACACGGGGCTCAAGCTCAACATCGCCATCAATTACGGCGGGCGGGCGGAAATCGTGCGCGCGGCGCGGATGCTGGCTCAAAAGGCCGTCTCCGGCGAAATCACGCCCGAGGATATCGACGAAAACGCCTTTGCCGCAGCGCTGTACACCCATGATCTGCCCGATGTGGATTTGCTGATCCGCACCAGCGGCGAGATGCGGCTGAGCAATTTTCTGCTGTATCAGTGCGCCTATGCCGAGATGGAGTTTCCCACCGTGCTGTGGCCTGATTTTTCACTGGCGGATTATCATGCGGCGCTGGAGGCCTTTGCCGCGCGCGACCGCCGCTTTGGAGGACGAAAGCAATGAAACAAAACCTGAAAGCCCGCATCATCACGGGGGCGATCCTGCTAAGCGCCCTGGCGTTTGCCATCATCATGGGCGGCTGGGTGTTTTCGGTCATCTGCATATTGTGCATCGGCATTGCCCTGTACGAGATGATGCATGCCCTGCGCCAGCGCGGGCATCAAATCGTCCGCTGGCCGGTGTGGGCGGCGACGATTGCCAGCATTCCCTGCTTTTTGATGTGGCAAAACCGCCTGCTGCTGCCCATCGCCGTGTTCACCTGTATGGTAACGACGGCCTATGTGCTGTTCCACGGCGAGCCGAAGCTGGAGGATATCCTGCTGTCGCTGATGCCCTTCTTTGCCGTATCCCTGCCGGGCATGTGCCTGCTGGCGCAGATTAACGCGCCCTTCCGCTGGCTGCAGGTGATGCTGCTGTGCCTGTCTTTCCTGGTGCCCACGCTGGGCGATACCGCGGCGTATTTTGTCGGCAGCCGCTTTGGCAAGCGCAAGCTCATTCCTGCTGTCAGCCCCAATAAAACGGTGGCCGGCGCGGTGGCGGGGCTGATTGGCAGCACGCTGACAGCGCTGATCATCTATGGCCTGACCCTGGCCTTTATGCCCGCGGCGGACGTATCGCTGATGCCCCCGATCTGGCATTTTGTCATCATCGGCTTTGTAGGCGGCATTGCGGGCGAGCTGGGCGATCTGTTTGCCTCGCTGGTTAAGCGCCACTGCGGCATCAAGGACTATGGCAATATCTTCCCCGGCCACGGCGGTATGATGGACCGGCTGGACAGCGTGCTGTTTGTGTCGGTGCTGATTTATCTGTATCAATCGCTGATGTGGTGATAGAAAGGTCTCTTTCATGCGCGTAATCAATATCCTGGGCAGCACCGGTTCCATTGGCACGCAGGCGCTGCAAATTGCGGCATTACATCCCGACAAATTCAAAGTAAACGCCCTGACAGCGCACCGCAGCGTCGATGCGCTGTTTGCGCAGGTACGCGCGTTTCGCCCCAGCATGGCGGGCTTGACCGGCATGACGGCGGATGAGGTGGAAATCCCGCAGGAGCTGCACTTTTGCGATTGGCATTTTGGCCAGGACGCGCTGCTGACTGCTGCACGCGACGTGCCCTGCGACGATGTACTGGTATCGGTGGTAGGCATGGTGGGCCTGCCTGCCGTGATGGCCGCGCGCGGGGCGAATCGCCGTGTGCTGCTGGCCAACAAGGAGGCGCTGGTCGCGGGCGGACGCATTGTCATGGCTGCCTGCCCGGAGGATGGCGGCAATCCGACTTTGATTCCCGTGGATAGCGAGCACAGCGCCATCTATCAGTGCCTGAAGGGCGCGCAGGGCAACCCCTACGCGCGGATATTGCTGACCGCCTCGGGCGGCGCGTTCCGCAATTACACGCTGGAGCAGCTTCAAAATGCCACCCTGGCCCAGGCGCTAACGCATCCCAACTGGTCGATGGGCGCGAAGATCACTGTGGATTCGGCCACGATGTTCAATAAAGCGCTGGAGGTGATCGAGGCTAAATGGCTCTTTAACGCCCAGCCTGAACAGATCCATGTGCTCATCCATCCCCAAAGCATTGTGCATTCCATGGTGGAATTCCGTGACGGCGCAGTGCTGGCGCAGCTGGGCGCGCCCGACATGCGTGTGCCCATTGCGTATGCCATGGCCTATCCGCATAGAATAGAGACGAACGCTCCGCGGGCGGATTTTGCCGCGATCGGTCAATGCACGTTCAGCGAGGTGGACGATGCGCGCTTCCCTGCCGTTCATGTGGCCTATGATGCGCTGCGCGCCGGGGGCGCGGCGGCCTGCGTGATGAACGCCGCCAACGAAGAGGCCAACGCGCGCTTCCGGGCAGGCGGCCTGCGCTTTTTGCAGATTGGCGATGTGGTGCGCGATACGCTGTCCGCTGTGGGCGATCTGCCTGCTGATACCATTGAGCAGGTGTACGCTGCCGACGCGCTGGCGCGCCGCAGGGCGGGCGAAATCATGGCGAAGCTGAGCTGACAGGAGGAACCATGGGGACGATTATCTATATTTTGCTGGCGTTGCTGCTGCTGGGCATTATGGTCACGGTGCACGAGCTGGGGCACTTCTGCGCGGCGCGTGCCTGCGGCATCGCCGTGCGCGCGTTCGGCGTGGGCTTTGGCCCAAAGCTTCTGAGCTGGACAGGCAAAAAGAGCGGCACGGAGTATTCACTGCGGCTCGTTCCTTGCGGCGGCTTTTGCGCTTTTTATGGAGAGGACGACGCGCAGGGCAAGGATAAAGAAGACCCTCGCTCGATGCTGCTGCAGCCTGCCTGGAAACGGCTGATCACCATTGCGGCAGGGCCGGTCATGAACTTTGTGCTGGCCTTTGTGGTAGCGCTGGCCTTCTTTATGGGCTACGGCCTGCCCTATGCCGACGGCCCCATCGTGACCACGGTGCAGTCAGTCAGCGCAGGCAGCCCGGCCGAGCAGGCGGGCTTTCAGGCAAACGATGTGATCCTGTCTGTCAACGACCAGGCGATCAACGGCAATCTCTCTGCCTATGTGGACACCTGGCAGACGGGCGATGCGCCCCTGCGCGTGACCGTGCAGCGAGGTGGAGAGCAAGTGGAATTGCAGGTAACGCCCTTTGATTCGGAAGCCGAGGGCCGCAAGCTGATTGGCGTGAACATCCTGCTGACGCGGCAGGGCGAAACCGTGTGGCGGCGCGCGCCCTTTGGGACGACGCTGTCGCATACCTGGAATGTGTGCGTATCCGCCGGCGGGGCGATGCTGGACGCGCTGGGCCGCCTGATTACTCGCGGCGAGGGCGTGGATCAGATGTCCGGCCCGGTGGGCGTGATCACCCAGATTGCCGAGCAGACCCGCGAATACAAGCTGATGGGCTATCTGAACGTGCTGATCATGATTTCCATCAACCTGGGTCTGGTCAACCTGCTGCCCATTCCTGGCCTGGACGGCTGCCGCATTCTGTTTGTGCTGTTTGAAATGATCTTCCGCCGCCCGGTCAACCGCAAGGTGGAAGCCTATATTCACCTGGCGGGCTATTTGCTGCTGCTGGGCGTGATGGTGTACTTCACCTTCCACGATGTAATCAATATCTTTGCATAAAGAACCGAGGAAATGCCCATGAAAACGCGAGCGATGATGGTGGGCGCCGTGCCGCTGGGCGGCGGCGCACGCGTATCCGTACAATCCATGACCAATACCGACACCCGTGATGTGACGGGTACGCTTTTGCAGATTCGCGCCCTGGCACGCGAGGGCTGCGATATCGTGCGCGTATCCGTATATGACGATGCGTGCGTGGCCGCCGTGCGCGAGCTGGTGGATAAAAGCCCTGTGCCGCTGGTGGCGGATATTCATTTTGATTATCGTTTGGCCATCGGCGCGATGGAAAACGGCATTGCCAAGCTGCGCATCAACCCCGGCAATATCGGCGGGGAGGAAAACGTGCGCCGCGTGGCCGACTGCGCCCGCGCGCACCATGTGCCCATCCGCATCGGGGTCAATTCAGGCTCGCTTGAAAAGGATATTCTGGCGCGCGACGGCGGTGTGACGGCCAAGGGCATGGTGGACAGCGCCCTGCGCCACGCGGCGATGCTGGAAAAAGAGGGCTTTGAGGATATTGTGCTGTCGCTGAAAAGCAGCGATGTGCGCATGACGGTGGAAGCCTATCGCATGGCTTCGCAGCTGTGCGATTATCCCTTGCACGTGGGCGTGACCGAGGCCGGCCTGCCCGGACAGGGCAACATCAAATCGGCCATCGGCATTGGTGCGCTGCTGCTGGACGGCATCGGCGATACCATTCGCGTATCTCTGACCGGTTCGCCTATTCCCGAGGCCAAGGCCGGGCTGGATATCCTGCGCGCCATCGGGCTGCGCGGCGGCGTGCAGTTTGTATCTTGCCCCACCTGCGGGCGTACGCGCGTGGATGTGCCGCAGATTGCCCGCGCGGTGGAAAAGGCGTTTTGCGATTGCCAGAAGGATGTGACCATCGCCGTAATGGGCTGCGTGGTCAACGGCCCCGGCGAGGCGCGCGGGGCAGATATCGCCCTGTGCGGCGGCGATAACTGCGGCGCGCTGTATGTGCGCGGGCAGTTTGTGCGCAAGCTGACGGGGGATATCGCGCAGGAGTTTATCCGCGCGGCCGGAGAGATTATCGATGAGCTATGACGAGCTGCTTGCCACGCTGGAAAAGGCCGCCCCGGAATTGAAGGGTGGCCTGAAGGTGGATCGCGTAATCTATAAGCGCGCTTCCAGGCATGCGTATTTTTATCTTCTGTCCGAAAATGTGGCTGGAGAGCGCGAGTACACCGCTATCCGCAAGGCGCTGCGCGCGGCGTTTCCGGGCGTGCGGCTGTCGCTGCGCATTGCCAGCCCCTCGCTGCAGGAGGACTTTTTACAAAATCCCGATCGCTACGCGCATGTGATCAACGATATCCTGCTGCGCGATCATCCCGCGCTGTCTGCCTGGGAGTATGATATGCGCTATGTGGCCGAGGATGGCCGCGTGGTGCTGGAGCTGCCCGACGACTTTGCCATGAGCTACCTCAAGGAACGCGGACTGACGGATAAGATCAACCAGGCGATTTATGATATTTTCTGCACGCAGACCGAGGTAAGCTGCCGCGTGGTGGGCGTGCGGGAGGAAACTACCGCCCGCATGGAGCGCGAACGCCGCGCCGAGGAAGCCATCGCCGAGCAGCGGCGCGAGCTGGCGCGCAAGCACGAGGAAGCCCTGCGCAAGCGCCGCGAAGCCGCCGAGGAGAAAAAGCGCCGCCTGATCCGTGGCCGTCCCATCACCGAAAAGCCCATTCCCATCAAGGATCTGACCAGCGATTCGGGCGAGGTGGTCATCGCCGGGCGCAGGCTGGATTACGAGGAAAAGGAAATCAGCGGCGGTGATTGCCTGCTGGTGTCCTTTAACGTATCGGACTATACCAATACCATCAAGTGCAAAATGTTCCTGCGCTATCGTCCAAAGCCCAAGAAGGATGATACCGAGGAGCCGCTGCCCATTACCGACGAGCAGCGCGCCTATGTGGCCGATATCGTCAAGCGCCTGCAAGAGTGCGACGGCGTGATGGTCAAGGGCGATTGCCGCTACGATACATTTGCCCACGAGACCACGCTGATGGTCAATTCGCTGGTGAAATACGATATTCCCAAGCGCGAGGATAACAGCGAGGAAAAGCGTATCGAGTTGCATCTGCATACCCAGATGAGCAACTTGGACGCGGTGTCTTCCGCCACGGCTCTGATTCAGCGCGCCGCCGAGTGGGGGCATCCTGCTGTGGCCGTTACCGATCACGGCGTGGTACAGGCCTATCCCGAGGCCTTCGGCGCGGCCAAGAAATTCGGCATCAAGCTCATTCCCGGCGTGGAAGGATATCTGACGGATGAAGATCAGATTGTCCGCAGTGAAAACGAGGACAAGCGCTTGCTGGATACGCCCATCGTGGTGCTGGACTTTGAAACCACAGGCCTGGATACGCGCAACGACCGCATCATTGAAATTGGCGCGGTGCGTCTAAGCAGCGGTCAGGTGACGGACAGCCTGTCGGTGCTGGTTAATCCGGAGCAGATTCTAAAGCCCAAAATCACCGAAATTACGGGCATTACCGATCAGATGCTGCGCGATCAGCCGCCCATTACCCAGGCGTTGCCGCAGCTGATAGAGTTTATTGGCGATTGTCCCATTGCCGCCCATAACGCGGATTTTGACTACAATATCCTGCAAAGCGAGCTGCACCGCCAGGGTTTGACGCGCGAATACACGGTGATTGATACCCTGACCTTCGCGCGCAAGCTCTATCCCGATATGAAAACGCATAAGTTGGGTGTGGTGTGCAAGCGCCTGGGCGTATCGCTGAAAAACGCCCACCGTGCCGTGCATGACGCTGAAGCGACGGCCAAGTGTCTGCAGCAAATGCTGGAGGAAACACGCAAGCGCGGCGCGGTTACGCTGGCCGATATCGACGACCGTGTGGCGGGCTATACCCTGGGCAGCAGCTATCATATCGTGTTGCTGGCCGCCTCGCAGCAGGGCCTGTGGAACATCAACCATCTGGTCAGCGATGGACATCTCAAGTATTTCCGCCGCCGCCCGCATATGCCGCGCGCGAATATTCAAAAATACCGCGAAGGCGTGATCGTAGGCTCGGCTTGCGAGGCGGGCGAGCTGTTTCGCGCTGTGCTGGAAGGGGCGGACGAGAAAAAGCTGTCCCGCATCGCACGGTTTTATGACTATCTGGAAATCCAGCCCGTGGGCAACAACGCCTTTTTGATCCGCGAGGGCCGGGTGAAGGATGTGGAGGAGCTGCGGGAGCTGAACCGCGTGATCGTCCGCCTGGGCGAAAAGCTGGGCCTGCCTGTGGTGGCTACGGGCGACGTGCATTTTCTCGATCCCGAGGACAGCGTATTCCGCGCCATCCTGCAGGATGGCATGGGCTATGATGATTGCGATCAGCAGCCGCCGCTGTATCTGAAGACCACCGCTGAAATGCTGGAGGAGTTCAGCTATCTGGGCCCCGAAAAGGCGCACGAGGTGGTCATTGACAATCCGCGCAAAATCATGGAGCGCATCGGCGATATCTCGCTGTTTCCCAAGCATCCGGAGGGGAAAACCACTTTTTCGCCCGTATGGGATTACGCGCCGGACGACATCAAGGGCATGGTGGAGGCGACCTCGCGCGAGATGTACGGGGACGAGCTGCCTGAAATTGTGCAAAAGAGATTGGATAAGGAGCTGGGCTCTATCATCGGCTATGGCTACGCTACGCTGTATGATATCGCCAGTAAGCTGGTAAAAAAGTCCAACTCAGACGGCTACCTGGTAGGCAGCCGCGGCTCGGTTGGCTCGTCGCTGGTGGCTACCATGTGCGGCATCACCGAGGTGAACGCGTTGCCGCCGCACTATCGCTGCAAGCATTGCCGCAAGGCATGGTTTGATATTCCGGAAGGCTACACAGTGGGCGTGGATTTGCCCGATCGCGATTGCCCCATCTGCGGGCAGAAGCTGACCAAGGATGGCTTCGATATCCCGTTTGAGGTGTTCCTGGGCTTCAAAGGCGACAAGGTGCCCGATATTGACCTGAACTTCTCCGGCGAGTATCAGCCCCAGGCGCGCGCCTACGTGGAGGAGCTGTTTGGCACGGGCTATGTATTCCGCGCCGGCACCATCGGCACGCTGGCGGATAAAACAGCCTATGGTTATGTAATGAAATATCTGGAAAAACGCGGCATGGTGGCGAGCGAAGCTGAAAAAAACCGCCTTGTCGCTGGCTGCGTGGGGGTCAAGCGCACTACAGGACAGCATCCTGGCGGCATGGTGGTGCTTCCACGCGCTTACGATATCTGCCAGTTTACCGCCATTCAGCACCCGGCGGACGATAACGAAAGCAGCATCATCACCACGCACTACGACTTTAACTCCATGCATGACATCCTGGTCAAGCTGGATATCCTGGGTCACGACGATCCGACCATGATGCATATGCTTGAGCGCATTACCGGCATCAACTACAAGGCGATTCCGCTGGACGATAAGGACGTTATGTCCCTGTTCCAGGGGCCGGAGGCGCTGGGCGTTACGCCTGAGCAGATCAACTGCACCACCGGAACGCTGGGGCTGCCCGAATTTGGCACGGCCTTCGTGCGCGGCATGCTGGATGAAACCAAGCCCTCCACCATGGAGGAGCTGATCCGCATTTCGGGGCTGTCCCATGGCACGGACGTGTGGCTGGGCAACGCAAAGGATTTGATCAACAGCGGCACGGCTACGCTGAAGGAATGCATCTGCACGCGCGATGATATCATGAATTACCTGATATCCAAGGGCGTGCCCGCCAAGATATCCTTTGATACCATGGAAAGCGTGCGCAAAGGCCGCGGCCTCAAGCCCGAGATGGAAGCCGCCATGGCCGAGCACAACGTGCCGCAGTGGTTTGTTGACAGCTGCAAAAAGATCAAGTACATGTTCCCCAAGGGTCACGCCGTGGCTTATGTGACCATGGCCTTGCGCGTGGGATGGTTTAAGGTGCACATGCCTTTGGCATACTATGCAGCGTACTTTACCATTCGCGCCACGGGCTTTGACGCGGCCACGATGATCCTGCCGCCCGAGCTTGTGCGTGAGCGCCTGCGCGAATGTCAGGAAAACGATCAGAAAGCCACCGCCAAGGAAAAGGACGCGCAGACGGCGCTTGAAATGGTGCTGGAATTTGTGATGCGCGGCTTCCGCTTCCTGCCTGCCGATCTGTACAAGAGCGACGTGAAGGACTTTACCATGGAGGACGGTTGCCTGCGCGTGCCCTTTACCGCCATCGGCGGCCTGGGCGAGGCCGCGGCGCAGGGCATTGTGGATGCGCGCTCACAGCCATTCCTGTCGGTGGAGGATCTGAAAAACCGCGGCCATGTATCCAGCGCCGTGGTGGAGCTGCTGCGCGCGGCGGGCGCGCTGGAGGGACTAAAGGATACCAACCAGGTCACGCTGACCGAACTGATGGGCGATCCCGGCGGGGCGCAAACCTCGCTGCTATAAATTTCAATCAAAAAGGAGAAGATAACCATGATTAAGATGACCATTGAAGGCATGATGTGCCAGCATTGCGCCGCCCGCGTTCGCAAGGCGCTGGAAGCGCTTGGCTGCAAGGTGGAGATCGAGCTGGAAAACAAGTGCGCCCTCATCAGCGACGCCGCCGGTGCGGACGATAATGCCCTGCGCGAGGCTGTTGAAAAGCAGGGATATGCGGTAAAGGCGATTGAACACGCCTGATAAGCGCAAAAAACGCCCGGATATTCGCTGAAAAACGCTTGTATTCCGCGTCGGACTGTGCTATACTGTCAGCGTATTCTGTTTACAATGCGTCTTTTTTCGGAAAGAAGGGTTTAACGAAGAGTGGGAGCTGCTTGGGGAGTGTATGGGAACGCGGGCTTTCTTCGCGTATCCATATATCAGCCCCTTAGCTGGCTATGCCCGCTCTTTACGCTTATTCAGGGGGATTAGAGCGATTATGGCAAAGAAAACCGACAATCAGCAATCGCAGGCGGAGCGCATCGGTCAGCAGCTGGCGGATACGCTGGGCTACGAGCTGGTGGAGGCCGCCTTTGAGCGGGAGAATACGGGGCTGTACCTGCGCTTTTACCTGGATAAGGAGGGCGGAATCACCCTGGACGACTGCGAGCGCTACCATCGCGCCGTGCAGCCGCTGGCAGACCAGCTGGAATATGATTTCCTGGAGGTCTGCTCACCGGGCATCGACCGTCCTATCAAAAATCAGCGCGACGCCGACCGCTGCCTGGGCCTGGATATCGAGGTGCGCCTCTATAAGCCTCAGGATGGGCAGAAGGTGTTTAACGGCCAGTTTGTCGCCTACGATCGGGGCGATATCACCATTCGCTGCGCCGATGAAAGCGAGCGCAAATTCCTCAAAAAAGACGTTGCCGTCGCGCGCTGCGCGATCGATATGGAAGAAGTAGAAAACGCGGATCTCTCCGACGATCCTGAAAGGATGTAAATCAAATGGCCAGCAGCACAGCCAATAAAAACAATAATCAAGACGATATCGTAGAGGCGATCAGCGCTTTGGCGCGCGTGCGCGACATCAGCGAAGATATGCTTTTGTCTACCGTGGAGGAGGCCTGCAAGGCCGCCTTCCGCCGCAGCGGCAAGCAGGGCCCCGGCGCGCCCATGAACCTGAGCGTGATCATCGCCCGTAAAAAGCCTGTGCAGGTGATTGCGCGCAAGGTGATTGTGGAAGAGGTCGAGGATCCCAACATCCAGATTTCCCTGGCTGAAGCCCGCGCCGTGCGCCCCGATTTCCAACTGGGCGATATCGTTGAAATCGACGTGACGCCCAAGGACTTTGGCCGCGTGGCCGCGCAGACCGCCAAGCAGGTGATCGTGCAGCGCATCCGCGAGGCTGAGCGCGGCAAGATCTATGACGAGTACGTGGAAAAGGAAAATGAAATTCTCACCGCCATCGTGCAGCGCGTGGAGCCCAAGGCCGTGTATGTGGAGCTGGGCCTCACCGAAGGCATCATGGAAAGCAGCGAGTTTATGCCGGGCGAGGAATACCGCGTAAACGACCACATCAAGGTATATGTGCTGCAGGTGCAGCGCACGCGCGGCGATGCGCAGCGCACGCCCCAGGTGTATGTCAGCCGCATTCATCCCGGCCTTGTTAAGCGCCTGTTTGAGATGGAAGTGCCTGAAATTGCTAACGGCATCGTGCAGATCAAGTCCATCGCGCGCGAGGCCGGCAGCCGCACCAAAATGGCTGTGTATTCCAGCGAGCTGATGATCGATCCCGTGGGCGCGTGCGTTGGCCCGCGCGGCAGCCGCGTTGAAAAGGTAATCAGCGAGCTGCGCAACGAGAAGATCGATATCATCAAGTGGTCGCCCGACCCGGCCGAGTTTGTGGCTAACGCCCTGAACCCTGCGCATGTGGTCAGCGTGTTCATCTCCGATGCGGAGAAGATTTGCCGCGTGGTGGTGCCCGACAGCCAGCTGTCCCTGGCCATTGGCAAAGAGGGCCAGAACGCCCGCCTTGCCGCCAAGCTGACCGGCTGGAAGATCGATATCAAGTCTGAAACCCAGTTCGCTGAGCAGCTGCGTGAGCAGGGCTTGACGATGGAAGAAGCCATGGGTGGCGAAGCCCCTGCGCAGCAGGATGTGGACTTTGCCGATGATTACTATCCGCAGCAGGATCAGGATGCCGGCTACGAACAGTAAGGAAAGCAAGCAACCATGATGAAGCAGAAGAAAGTGCCCATGCGCATGTGCGTGGGTTGCCGCGAGATGAAGCCTAAACGCGAGCTTCTGCGCGTGGTACGCTCACCGGAGGGGGAGATCTCCTTTGATCTCACCGGGCGCAAAAGCGGGCGCGGCGCGTATGTGTGCCGCAGCCAGGATTGCCTGCAAAAGGCCGTTCGCCAGCATCAGCTGGAGCGTGCGTTCTCAGCGCCGGTGTCCGATGCGGTGCGCGACGCGCTGATGGCGCAGCTGCCCGATCTGCCCGCGCCGGAGGATACCGATGCCGCAGATGAATGAGGCTGCCCTGCGCGGCCTGCTGGGTCTGTGCCAGCGCGCGGGCAAGCTGCAATCGGGTGGGGATATGGCGTTGGCCGCCATCCGCTCCGGCAAGGCGCGCGTAGCCGTTGTGGATGCACAGGCGTCCGCAAACACGGTGAAGAAAATCACCGATGCGTGCATATATTACCATGTGCCACTGCTTACGCTGCCTGATGGGCTGCTGGGCGCGGCGTGCGGCCGCGAGGGCCGCATGATTGCGGCGGTTTGCGACGCGGGCTTTGCGTCCAGGCTGCAAATGCTGATGACGGAGGCGGAATAAACTCTTTCCGCGCCGCATTACATAAAGAAAAATTCTCAAGTATAACGCGAAATGCGGGGGTGCAAGCGTCGAATGACGAAGGTTAAGCTGAAGGAAGCCACCAAGGAAATCAATCAGAAGGCGGGCGCGATTCTGGAAGAATCCGCGCGGATCCGGCGAAATGCCGAGAGCCTGCTGCAGTCGCTGCAAAAGCAGCGCACGCAGATGCAGCGTGAAAAGGAAGAAGCCCAGAAGCGCCAGCAGGTGCAGCAGCATACCAAGGCATGGACGATGCCGGATGACGAGACCGTGCAGGAAGCGCCTGCTGTGGCCCCGGTTGCGCAGCCTAAAGCGCCTGCGGCGGAAGTTGCCCCCGCGCCCAAGCCCGCTGCGGCAAAGCCTGCCGCCCCCGCGCCCGAAAAGGCCGCGCCTGCGGCCGTAAAGAAAGAAGAAAAGCCTGCCGTGAAGGAGCAGCCCAAGCAGGAGCCCAAGGCGGAAGCGCCCAGCGCACCTGCTGAAAAGCCTGCTGCTGCGCCTGTGGAGGCTGTCAAGCCCGCTGAAAAGCCGGCTCCTGCCGCTGCCGCGCAGCCGCCCGTGCGTCCTGCCGTGGCCCCTGCGCCGCGCGTATTGCCCGGACGCCCCGGCCAGCCTACCGGCGTGTTCGCGCAGCGCGCCCAGGGTGGTTATCCGCCGCGCCAGGGTCAGCCATCGCGCCCCGGCCAGCCCACCGGCGTGTTCGCCCAGCGTCAGCAGGGCGGCTATCCGCCGCGTCCCGGCCAGGGTGGGCCGCGCCCCCAGGGTCAGGGCGGCTTTGCGCCGCGTCCGCAGGGCCAGGGCAATTTTGCTCCCCGTCCCGGGCAGGGTGGTCCCCGTCCGCAGGGTCAGGGCGCGCCGCGTCCCGGCCAGGGCGGCCCGCGTCCGGGCGGCATGGGTCAGCGTCCGCAGCAGGGCAGTCGTGCTGCGCGCGGTCCCGAGCTTGCGCCTGTGGTTGAAAAGGAGCGCGTAAGCAATTACGATCCTAACAAGAAGCAGTATATCCGCCAGCATGATCCCGAGCGCGTGGCCAAGAGCCGCAAGCAGCTGGCCAAGGAAAGCGCCAATATGAACGGCGGCATGGACGATGAGGTGGTACGCGGCGGCAAGCGCGCGCGTGCTGGCAAGAAGCAGCCCTCCGCCCAGCAAATGATGGCGCCCATCCATATCGACAAGGCTTATATGACGGCCGAGCACATCACGGTCAAGGATCTGACCGAGCGCATCGGCAAGCCCGCCGGTGAAATCCTCAAAAAGCTGTTCCTGCTGGGTATCATGGCCAACATCAACAGTGAGCTGGATTTCGATACCGCCTCTTTGGTCTGCACCGAGTTTGGCGTAGAGCTTGAAATGAAGCTCGACCGCACGGCTGAGGATGCGCTGACTGAGGAAACTGGCGCGGAGGATACCGAAGATCAGCTGCAGCCCCGTCCGCCGGTCATCACCATCATGGGTCACGTTGACCACGGCAAGACCTCGCTGCTGGACTATATCCGCAAGTCCCACGTTACCGCAGGCGAGGCGGGCGGCATCACGCAGCATATCGGTGCGTATACCGTCAACCTCAACGGCCGCATCATCACCTTCCTGGATACCCCCGGCCACGAGGCATTCACCGCCATGCGCGCCCGCGGCACCCAGGCGACGGATATCGCTGTGCTGGTGGTCGCCGCCGATGACGGCGTGATGCCCCAGACTGTTGAATCCATCAACCATGCCCGCGCGGCTGGCGTGCCCATCATTGTGGCCATCAATAAGATGGATAAGGAAGGCGCTAATCCTGACCGTGTAAAGCAGGATCTGACCGCGTACAACCTGGTGCCCGAAGAGTGGGGCGGCGATACCATCATGGCTCCCGTCAGCGCTCTGACCGGCGAGGGCGTGGACGACCTGCTGGAAATGATCCTGCTGCAGGCCGACGTGATGCAGCTTCGTGCCAATCCCAACCGCATGGCGCGCGGCGTGATCATCGAGGCCAAGCTGGATAAGAACCGCGGCCCGCTGGCTACAGTGCTGCTTAAGAACGGTACGCTCCATGTGGGCGATAACATCGTCGCCGGTATGGCCTCCGGCCGCGTGCGCGCAATGCTCAATGATCGCGGCGAGCGCGTAAAGGAAGCCGGCCCCTCCATGCCTGTTGAAATCGCGGGCTTCACCGAGGTGCCTGAGGCGGGCGACGATATGATGGCCGTGGCGGATGACCGCCTGAGCCGTCAGGTAGCGCAGGAGCGCCGCGAAAAGATGCGCGCCGCCCGCACCGCTACCACCAAGGTATCGCTGGATAACCTGTTTGATAACATCAACGAGGGTAAGCTGAAGAACCTGAACCTGATTGTCAAGGCCGACGTGCAGGGCTCTGTCGAGGCCGTCAAGCAGGCGCTGGAGAAGCTGAGCAACGACGAGGTGAAGGTGCACATCCTGCACAGCGCGGTCGGCGCGATCACCAAGGACGACGTGAACCTGGCTTCCGCCTTCGGCGCGATCATCATCGGCTTCAATATCCGCCCCGACGCCAGCGCCCGCGAGGCCGCTGCCCGCGAGGAAGTGGATATTCGCCTGTACCGCATCATCTACCAGGCCATCGAGGATATTGAGGCCGCCATGAAGGGTATGCTGGCGCCCCAGTACCGCGAGGAAATCATCGGCCATGCCGAGGTTCGCAGCGTGTTCAAGGTGTCCGGCGTGGGCATGGTTGCGGGCTGCTATGTCAAGGATGGCAAGCTGCAGCGCAACGCCTCTGTCCGCCTGGTGCGCGACAATATTGTGGTGTTCGATGGCAAGCTGTCCTCCCTGCGCCGCTTCAAGGACGACGTGAAGGAAGTGGCCGCAGGCTATGAGTGCGGCGTGGGCCTTGAAAACTACAACGACATCAAGGAAAACGACGAAATCGAATGCTTCATTCAGCAGGAGATTGAACGCTGAGGTAAAAGGCTTTGAGCAAATTTCGCATTGATATGATCTCCGAGGAGGTTCGCCGCGAGGCGGACAAGATCATCCGCGAGGATATGCATGATCCCCGTCTGGGCGGTACGTACTGTATCACCCGGGCGGAGGTCACGCGCGATCTTCGCTACGCCAAGATGTATGTAAGCATCCTGGAGGATGACAAGGCCGAGGGCGTGATCGCTGCGCTCAAGAGCGGCGCGGGCTTTATCCGCAGGGAGCTGGGTCATCGCCTGTCCCTGCGCTATACGCCGGAGCTGCTGTTTGTGCGGGATCAGAATATCGCCTACGGTGTGCATGTGGCCGCCGTGCTGCGCGATATTGCCTCTAAAACCGAGGAAAGCGATCAAAACCAGGATGAATAACCTGTACACAGAAAAAGTATTGTCCGCGCTTAAAAACGCGGACAACTTTATGATATGCGCGCATATTTATCCGGACGGCGATGCGATCGGCTCGCTGCTGGCGCTGGGCCGGCTGCTGGACAAGCTGGGCAAAACGGTTACATTGGTCAGCGCCGACGGCGTGCCCAGGGATTTGCTGTGCCTGCCGGACGCTGCGCGCGTGCTTACGCCTGATCAGGCGCGTAACCGTGCTTTCAGCATGGCCATTGCTGTGGATGTGTCGGATGAAAAGCGCATGGGCGCGGCGGCGGAACTGTTCTTTGCCGCGCCGCAGACGCTGCTGATCGATCATCACGCCACCAACACGCGCTTTGCGCAGATGAACGTGGTGGATGGGCAGGCTGCCGCTACGGCGGAGCTGATTGTGATGCTCTACGACGCGCTGAACGTGCCCTTGGACGCGGATGCAGCCTTTCAGCTATACTGCGCCCTCCAGTCCGACAGCGGCAATTTCTGCTTTAACAGCGTGCGCGCCTATACCTTTGCCTGCATGGAAAAGCTGATGAACGCGGGGCTGGATCTGGCGTTCGCCGCGCGGCGGCTCTTCCTGACCAAATCCCGCGCGCACATCGCGGCGCTGGGCAAGGCCATTGGCAGCATGGTGTATTTTGCTGATGGTCAGGCCACCTGCATGCACTTGAGCGCACAGGATAAGGTTGATTGCGGCGCGCAGGACGCAGATCTTGGCGGCATCGTCAATTACGCCCTGTATATGGACGGCGTTCGCATGTGCTTTATGGCGGACGAGGACGTGCAGGGCAACTGGAAATACAGCCTGCGCGCGCTGCCGGGCGAGGATGTATCCGATATTGCCCGCAGCTTTGGTGGGGGTGGGCACGCGCTGGCCTCTGGCTGTACCATTGCCGGGCCTTATGCCGATTCCAGCCGCGCCATGATGAATGCGATGGAGAAAAAGCTGCTGAAATGATGGACGGATATATCAATGTGCTCAAGCCCCCTGGCATGTCCTCGGGCGCGGTGGTGGCCATCGTAAAACGCGCCGCGCGCGAAAAGGCGGGGCATGCGGGCACGCTGGATCCCGAGGCGGCGGGCGTTCTGCCGGTGATGGTAGGGCGCGCGACCAGGCTATTTGATTTTCTGGTGGAAAAGCAGAAAACCTATCTGGCCGAAATCGCCTTCGGCGCTGCTACCGATACGCAGGACGCGCAGGGCACGGTGATCGAAACGGGGGGGAGTATCCCCGGTTTCGCCGCCGTTCAGGCTGTTCTGCCGCAGTTTACCGGCACGGTCATGCAGCGGCCGCCCATCTATTCCGCCCTCAAGCAGGGCGGTCAGCCGCTCTACAAGCTGGCGCGCAAGGGCCAAACGGCGGATATTCCTGCGCGGCCTATCGAAATTATGCGCATCGACGCGCTGACCCGGACGCCGCGCAATGGGTGCCTGCTGCGCGTGGCGTGCGGGCGGGGAACGTATATCCGCACGCTGTGCCATGATATCGGCCAGGCGCTGGCATGTCCGGCGCATATGCGCTTTCTGCTGCGCGAGCAGACAGGCGCGTTTGATTTGAGCACTGCGGTGACGATCGAGCAGATCAAGGCTGCCGGGGCGGAGGGTACGCTGGGGCAGTATCTCATCGCACCTGACGCGCCGCTGCCGCATTTGGCGCGCTATGACGTGCCCGAACGCTATGCAAAGCTGTGTATGAACGGCGTGCGCCTGCGCGCGGACGAATGGCCCTGCCATGTGCCCTGCGGCGGCTATACGCGCCTGTATGTGCAGGACAGGTTTACGGGAATCTCGCAGGCCGCGGCGGATGGCACGCTCGTTCCCTGCGTGGTATTTAACAACAATCAGGAAGGATGTACGCAAGCATGAACGAACAGACAAGAACCCCTGAAGCGGTAAACGGCCTTACCAGCGAGCAGCTGCGTGAAAAGCTGCGCAAGATCAAGTGCTTTATGCTGGATATGGACGGCACCTTCTACCTGGGCAACCGGATTTTGGAAGGCTCGCTGGATTTCCTGGATGCGGTGGAGGCTACCGGTCGCACCGTGCTGTTTTTGACCAATAACTCCTCCAAATCCGCCGATTATTATGTAGAAAAGCTCAAGCGCATGAACGTGCGCGCCCCCTTCCTGAATATCCTCACCTCCGGTCAGGCCACCGCCCGTTACTGCCTGGCCAACTTCCCCGGCAAAAAGTGCTTCCTGCTGGGCAATCACATCCTGCGCGCCGAGTTTGACAAGATGGGCGTGCCGGTGGATAACGAGCATCCCGACTATGTGGTGATCGCCTATGATACCGAGTTGGACTATGAAAAGATGACTGCCGTGTGCGATTTTGTCCGCGCGGGTCTGCCCTACATCGCCACGCATCCGGATTATAACTGCCCCACCGAGACGGGCTTTGCCCCTGATATCGGCGCGATCATCGCCTTTATCAAGGCCAGCACGGGCCGTGAGCCGCAGCTGATTATCGGCAAGCCCTATTCCGGCATTGTCAAGGATGCGCTGATGGTGACGGGGCTTCAGCCTGACGAATTGGCCATGTGCGGCGACCGGCTGTATACTGATATCGCTACGGGCGTAAACTTTGGTATGACCAGTATTCTGGTCATGAGCGGCGAGACCACCTGGGAGGATCGCGCGGTAAGCGAAACCAAGCCCACCCTGACCTTCGACCGCTTGGCCAGCATGATTCCGTATCTGGAAAAAATCTGATTGCCCGCCGCGCGGCTGACAGAAAAAACCGGGGGCGCAAGCATACCATTGTAAAAAATGTTCGGCATTTTCAGCGCGGACGGGCGATTGCAGCCCTTCCGCGCTTGACTTTTTTGTATCATAATTGTATATTGTATACATCCAGAAGGGGAGAGGTGTTCCTTGATGTACAACGGCAGTTTTGATCTGAGCAACGAAAGCAAGCCCATCCGCGATATCGCCTATGATCGCCTCAAGCACGCGATCATTACCGGCGAATTGCCCGCAGGTTCGCGTATTGTGGAAACCACCTATGCCGAGCAACTGCATATCAGCCGCACGCCTCTGCGCGAGGCGCTGCGCAAGCTGGAGCGCGACGGGCTGGTGGAATATGTGCTGCGCCGCGGCGTGGTGGTGCGCGCCTTTACGATCAACGATATCGAGGAGATTTTCACCATCCGCAACGCCATGATGATGCTGATCCTGCCTTCGGTGATCAAGAACGTGACGGACAAGGATATTGCCGAGCTGCGCGTTTTGCTGTCCGAAATGGATGTGGCGCAGGCCGAGGCCGACTGCGATGCGCTGGCCACCTTTAACCGCGCCTTCCATAGCAAGATCGAGCATCTGTCCGATAAAACCCGCATCCTCCGCGTGATCGACGACCAGGAGGAGTATATCACCCGCTTTGCGGCCATTACCATCGCCAGCATTGTGCGCCGTTCGAACGCCCACCAGGAGCATCACCAGATGGTGGATCTGTTGGAGAAGCGCGACCTGCCTGGCATGATGAAGCTGATGGAGCACCATCTGGACGAAAGCAAGCAGACCTGCCTGGAGGCCGTCTCCAACCATAAATATTGATGGAAAGAAGGAAAACGAAATGAATTGGGATTTGAGCGTATTCTATAAAGGCTTTGATGATCCACAGATTGAGCGCGATTTTGCCCGCTGCGATGAGATTACTGTTGAAAAGCAGGCCGTTTTGAAGCAGGGTCTGTCCGTGCGTGAAACGCTGGAAAAGTACATGGCGCTTTCCGAAGAGCGGGAGCAGACCAACAAATACGGCGAGTATGCTTCGCTGTCCCTGTCTACCGATGCAAACAACACTGCCGCTATGCAGCTGATGGATCGCACCATGCAGCAGGATGTGGCGGACAGAATGGCCAGCGCGGCCTTCTCTCGCTATCTGGGCAGCCTGAGCGACGAGGCGTTTGAGCAGGCGATCGCTGAGAGCGAGCAGCTGCAGGCGGTGGATTTCTCCCTGCGGCAGGATCGTGCAGCGGCTAAACATTTGCCCGCGCCCGAAATCCAGGAGTGGCTGCTCAAAATGTCCCTGACCGGCAGCCGCGCCTTCTCTCAGCTGCGCGATAAGCTGGACGCAACCCTGAGCGTGGATTATCGCGGCGAAAAGCTGCCCCTGTCCGCCGTGCGCGGCAAGGCGGAGGATCCCGATCCGCAGGTGCGCTACGATGCCTATAAGGCCGAGCTGGCCGCCTATCCGCAGATCGAGCAGGCCATGGCCGCCTGCCTGAACGGCATCAAGGGCGAGGGCCTGACGATGCTGGAGGCCAATCGCTTTGATTCCATCCTGGATCAGACGCTGTTCTATTCCAATATGGATCGCGAAACGCTGGATGCGATGTGGCAGGCCTGCCGTGAATTCCTGCCCGCGTTCCGCAAGTATCTGCGCAAAAAGGGCGAGCTGCTGGGTCATAAGAACGGCCTGCCCTTCTACGATCTTTTCGCGCCCATGCATCTGGGGGATAAGCTTGGGAAAACCTATACCGTGGAGGAAGCCCGCGCGCTGCTGATCCGCGAGATGAGCAAATTCACCCCCGAAATGGGCCAGTTTATCGACAACGCCTTTGAGAACCACTGGATCGATATGTTCCCGCATGAGGGCAAGGGCGGCGGCGCGTTCTGCGCGGGCGTGCCCCATTGCGAGCAGAGCCGCGTGCTGACCAACTTTACCGGCAGCCTGGGCGATGTAAGCACCCTGGCGCATGAGCTGGGCCATGCCTGGCACAACCGCTGCATGAAGGGGCTGCCCCTGGCCATGCGCGACGAGCCCATGCCGCTGGCGGAAACGGCCTCCATCTTCAACGAAACCCTGCTGGCGGGTGCGCTGCGTCAAAGTGCCTCCAAGGAGGAACTGTTCACCCTGCTGGAAAGCGATCTGCAGAACAGCACGCAGGTGATCGTGGATATCTACAGCCGCTTCCTGTTTGAATCCGCCGTGATCGAGGGGCGCAAGACCCATACCCTGAGCGTAGAAGAGCTCAAGAATCTGATGCTCGACGCGCAGGATCAAAGTTACGGCGACGGTCTGGATCCCGAGTATCGCCATCCCTACATGTGGGCGTGCAAGAGCCATTATTACATTCCGGGCTTCGCCTTCTATAACTTCCCCTATGCCTTCGGCCTGCTCTTTGGCAAGGGTGTGTTCGCCCAGTATCAGCAAAAGGGCGCGGACTTTGTGCCGGTGTACAATCAGCTGCTGCGCTCCTGTGGCTCGGATACCGTGGCCAACGTGGCCGCCAGCGTGGGCATCGACGTGCACAGCGTAGATTTCTGGCGTCAGTCCCTGCGCGTCATTGAAAAGGATATCGAGCTGTTTATTCAGCTGGCCGACGAACAGACGAAAGGATAATCAATGCTCACAGACCTTCAGATTGCGCAGGCTGCCGTGATGCAGCCCATTACACAGATCGCCCGGCAGGCAGGCGTCCGCGAGGATAGCCTGTCCTGCTATGGGCGCTATATCGCCAAGGTGGATCCAACTGCCTATCAGGATCAGCCCCCGCGCGCGCGGCTGATTCTGGTCACGGCCATTACGCCAACCCCGGCGGGCGAGGGCAAAACCACCGTCAGCGTTTCGTTGGCGGATGGCATGCGCCGCAACGGCAAAAACGCCATGCTGGCGCTGCGCGAGCCCTCGCAGGGCCCCGTATTTGGCATCAAGGGCGGCGCGGCGGGCGGCGGCTACGCCCAGGTGCTGCCCATGGAGAACATCAACCTGCATTTTACCGGCGATCTGCATGCCATCACTGCGGCCAACAATTTGCTGGCCGCCATGGTGGATAACCACATTCAGCAGGGCAACGCCCTGGGCATCGATCCCCGGCAGGTGGTTTTCCGCCGCTGCATGGATGTGAACGATCGTCAGCTGCGCGGCATTGTGTCCGGCCTGGGCGGCAAGATGAATGGTATGCCGCGTGAGGATGGCTTTGATATCACCGCCGCCAGCGAGATCATGGCCGCCTTCTGCATGGCAAGCGATCTGATGGATATGAAGGCGCGCATGGCGCGCATCACGGTGGGGCGCACCTATGCGGGCAAGCTGGTCACCTGTGGCGATATCGGCGCGCAGGGAGCCATGGCTGCGCTGCTGCGCGACGCGATGGCGCCCAACCTTGTGCAGACCATCGAGGGTACGCCCTGCCTGATGCACGGCGGCCCCTTCGCCAACATCGCCCATGGCTGCAACAGCGTGATCGCCACACGCCTGGCCATGAAGCTGAGCGATTATACCGTGACCGAGGCGGGCTTCGGCGCCGATCTGGGCGCGGAAAAGTTTATCGATATCAAGTGCCGCGCGGCGGGCATCTACCCGGACTGCGTGGTGCTGGTGGCTACCATCCGCGCGCTCAAGCACCACGGCGGCGTGGAGAAGGACTGCCTCAATCAGGAAAACGTGCCGGCCATGCTGGATGGCTGCGCCAATCTCAAGCGCCATCTGGATAACATCCGCACAGTATGGGGAGCGCCCGCTGTGGTGGCGATCAACCGCTTTACCAGCGATACCCAGGCTGAAATCGACGCGCTGAAGGACTGGCTGGCTCAGCAGAACGCTCCCTGCGCCCTGTGCGAGGGCTGGGGCAAGGGCGGCGCGGGCGCGCAGGAGCTGGCGGAGCTGGTTGTGCGCGAGGCCGACGGCGTGCATAGCCGCGTGCCCTTCTTTACCTATCCGGACGATATGGATCTGGCGCACAAGATCGACGCTGTGGCTCGCCGGGTGTACGGCGCGCGCGGGGCGACCTTTACCGCTCAGGCGATGAAGCAACTGAAAACCATGGAGGACGAGGAATTTGGCCGCTGCCCGGTGTGCATCGCCAAGACGCAGTATTCCTTCAGCGACGATGCGAAGCGCCGCAACGCGCCCACTGACTTTGATATCAATATCCGTTCCGCGCGCCTGTCCGCCGGCGCGGGCTTTGTGGTGGCCTTTGCAGGCGATATTATCGCCATGCCGGGTCTGCCGCGCCATCCCGCCGCGCTGGATATCGACGTGGATGAGAACGGACGCATCGAAGGGCTTTTCTGACCGCATTCAACGATACGGAGGATAACTATGCGCAAACTCGCATTCTTGATGATACTGGCTCTGCTTTGCCTGGCGCTGCCCTTTGCGTGCGCCGAGGAGGAAATCTCCTACGGCGAGCTATTTGGCGACCCCGCCACGCCCGCGCAGCTTCCCTCTGCGGGGGCGCAGCCCGCGCAGGAGCAGATGGCTCCCACGCCTGTGCCGACGGCAACCCCTCGGCTGGAGGGCGACGGCAGCGTGCTGCTGACCATCACGGCGGTGGGCGATGTGACCATTGGCCGCAACGTGCAGAGCAGTTCTACCATCTTTGCCAAGGAGCTCAAGCGCCAGGACGACGATATCAACTTCATTTTCCGCAACGTCAAGGATATCTTTGCCCAGGACGATATCACCATCGTCAATTTTGAAGGCGTGCTGGCCGAAGATTACAGCATCCCCTCGAAAAAGCGCAACAATAGTTTTCTGTTCCTTGCACCGACTGCTTATGCTCAGGCACTGCCGGACAACGGCGTAGAAATCGCCACGATTGAAAACAACCATATCGACGATTTTGGAGACGATGGCCGCGCCAGCACTCAGCAGGCGCTGGCCGACGTGGGCGTTACCTGGTCGGACGAGTATCATATGGCCGAGTATGAAACGCAGGGCGTCAAGGTGGCCGTGCTCTCCTACAAGACCTTTGATTATTATGATACGCTCTACACCAAGGTGCCCGCCGAGGTTGCGGCAGCCAAGGCAAATCATGATCTGGTGATCGTGGCCTTCCATTGGGGCGCGGAAAAGGATTACGCGCCCAACGCCAACCAGCAGAAGCTGGGCCGCATGACCATCGACGCGGGGGCCGATCTCGTGATTGGCCATCACAGCCACCGCATCAATCCCATTGAAAAGTACAACGGCAAGTATATCGTCTATTCGCTGGGCAATTTCTCCTTTGCCGGCAACAATAAGCCCGATGATATGAGCACGTTTATTTTCCAGACGCGCTTCCGCATCAAGAATGGCGAGATCATCGCCAACCCCTTCCGCATCATTCCCTGTCGCATTTCTTCTAAGACCGACTATAACGATTTTGCGCCCACGCCCTATACGGCGGAATTGCAGATCAGCAACGTTATCAAAACCATGCAGAACAACAGCAAAAAGCTGCCCTACGCCGTGGACAGCTATCCGCTGGATTGGGAGTAATATGAGCACTGTCAAGGCTGTACTGATGGATGAAGCGGCGGTCGGCCGCGCGCTGACGCGCATTGCCCATGAGATTATTGAGCGCAACGATGGCTGCCAGGATGTGTGCCTGGTGGGCATCCGCCGCCGCGGCGTGCCGTTGGCTCAGCGCATTGCTGAGAACATCGAGCGCATTGAAAACCGCAAGGTACCGGTGGGCGAACTGGATATCATGCTGTACCGCGACGATCTGACCCGCATTGCCGATATGCCCAGGCTCAGCAGCACAAACGTGCCCTTTGACGTGACCAACAAGCGCGTGGTCATCGTGGACGATGTGCTCTATACCGGGCGCACTGCCCGCGCGGCCATCGACGCGCTGTTCGCCATGGGCCGTCCGGCCATGATTCAGCTGGCCATCCTGGTGGATCGCGGCCACCGCGAGCTGCCTATCCGCGCCGATTATGTGGGCAAAAACATCCCTACCTCGCGCTCTGAGGTGATTGCGGTGAAGCTGCCGCAGTTTGACGGCGAAACGTCGGTGCAGATTTTGACGCTGGAGTGAGTGAATTGCACGCGAAGATCGTACTGCTTTACGAAAACGAAGCGGGAAAGGCCCTGTGCGATACCGCCTCGCGCATCATTGCCGAGGCGGCGGTATCCTTTGGCCATACCTTTACGCTGCCGGTGCGCCGCTGCCCCGCGCAGGATACCGTGCCCGACGACGTGCTGGAGCTTTGCGCGCAGTCGCAGGGGATCATCGCGGCCTCGGCCGATATGTGCTGCCTGCCAGACCTTGCGGCCGAGCTTTTGTGCACCTGCCGCGTGCGGGAGCTTCGCTATGCGCATCTGATTCAGAACCGCAGCCTTACGGGGGAAAATCGCCCGCTCAATACGCTGCTGATTCAGGCGCTCTCGGCCGATGCGGACGCGCTGCGCGATACCGCGCGCCGGGCCTATGCGATCTCCGCGGAAGAGAATCTGCCTATCCTGCAAACACCCCCTGCGGGCAAGCTGGCGCAGGATTGGAAGGCTGCCGTTGGCGCGGCCGACAGCCTGCGCGCGCCCTTCCATGCGCGCGAAATTGCCCTGGCAGATGTGATTCCCATGATGATCAACCAGCCTCAGCGCCTGGGTGTACTGCTGTGCCCACCCTATGCGGGGGCTATTTTAGCGCCCGCGGCGGGCGCGCTGTGCGGCGCGCCAGGCATAAACTATGATATTTACCTGGGCGGCGAATGCCCGCTGTGCGCGCCGCTGGAGCAGAATGATAACGCGCTGCGCGATCAGCTCAATCCCTTTGGCCTGCTGCGCGCAATCGAGCATCTGCTGCGCGAGGGCATGCATCTGGAGCGCGAGGCGGCCTGCATCGAGGCTTCCATGCGCAATGTGCTGCAGGCGGGCTGGCGCACGGGGGATATCGCACTGCCTGATACGCCGCCGCTGCAGATGAACGGAATCACTGAGCTGATCTGCGAGCAAATTGAGGTAGCGGGGGAGTGGATTACGCATGAATAAGCCGGTGCTGCCCGATTACAGTAACTGCGGGTTGAACGTCGCATCCTCCGTGCTGCGGCATTTCGGCGCGCCATGCGCGCATCCGACGCATCCCGATGTGGACGCGCTGCTGGGTCGCAAGCAGTATAAAAATATCGTGGTCATGCTCTTTGACGGGCTTGGCATGGCCACGATTGCAGATCATCTGCCCAAGGACAGCTTTCTGGCCTCGCACATTGCGCGGCAGATGACGGCGGTATTTCCCTCCACCACCGTAGCCGCGACCACCAGCATTGAAAGCGGCGATTCTCCCTGCGAGCACGGATGGCTGGGCTGGTCGATGTATTTTTATCAGATCGACCGCATGGTGGATGTGTTTGTCAATCTGGATTCCTGGACGGGTAAGCCCATGGGGGGCGATGTGCGTGTGATCGATCAATACCGCCCCTATCGTAACATCTGCCAGCGGCTGAACGCCACGGGCAACGTATCGGCGCATATTGTGTCCCGCTTTGGCACGGATCGCATTCAAACGCTAGACGAGATGTTTGATACCGCCGCCGCCCTGTGCGGCGCGCCAGGCAGGCGCTATATCTATACCTACTGGGGCGAGCCGGACCATACCATGCACGATCAGGGCGTGATGGCCGTGGGGGATATGGTGCGCGATATCGATGACCGCGTGCGGTCTTTCTGCCAGGCAATGGGCGAGGACACGCTGGTGCTGGTCACGGCGGATCACGGCCTGCTGGACTGTGAGTGCAGGTATACCTGCGATTATCCGGAATTGGAGCAGGCGCTGACGCGGCCCTTTCATATCGAGGCGCGTGCAGCGGGCTTCTATGTAAAGCCGGAATACAGGAAGGTTTTTCCCCAGCTGTTTGACGCGGCCTTCGGCCACGATGATTTCTGGCTGGTGTCAACCGACGCCGCCCTGTCCATGGGGCTGCTTGGCGGTGGGACGCCGCGCGCGGATATCCGTGAGATCATTGGCGATTATATCGCCATCGCCACCGGCAGGTATTCGCTGGCGCACAGCCGCGAGGATACGGCGCTGACCGCCATGCATGCTGGCATGACGGCACGCGAAATGTATGTGCCCCTGATTGTGGCGAAGATCTGAGTGCTTTATACCGGAAAGGTGAAATAAGTATCCGGGTACGGCTCCTGATTGAGGGTGAAGTGCCACCACTCGCTGGACAGGGGACGGAAGTTCTCGGATAGCATCAGCTCCCGCAGCAGGCGGCGATTGGCAAGCTGCTCCGGGCTTAGCTCCTGCGTGTAATCAGGGTGGGACAAGTCGCCGAAATAATCAAACGGTCCGCCCATATCCACCTCGCGCCCGTGCGCCATATCAAACAGGGTTAAATCCACCGTGCTGCCCCGGCTGTGACCGGATTTTGCGGCGATGTAGCCCTCCTTGAACAAATTGGCCTTATCGACCTGGGGATAAAAATAGGGCTTCATGCGCACGTCGCTTAGATCCTTAGCCCAGCGGACAAAGTGATCCACCGCCGTTTGAGGGCGGTAAGCGTCAAACACTTTCAGCCGATAGCCGCGCGCAATGGCAGCCTGGCTTACTCGCGATAATGCCTGCGCAGCCTCGCGGGTCATCAGCGCGCGCGGGGCAGTGTAGCCGTCGATGCGTTCGCCGATAAAATTGTACGTGGAAAAATAGCGAATCTCAAGCAGAATGTCGGGCAGCGCATCTGCAAGCGATACGAAGCCCGACGCATCCTGCGGGGAAACTGTGCCAGCGGGCATGCAAATCATCCTTCTTTTTTTGAATTGTGCCGCGGTGCGGCAGCCTCATTGTAGCCCAATCGGCAGGCAAAGGCAACTGCCCATCCGGATAAAAATTGACAGAAATGCCACAAGGGATTATACTAACCCCTTGTGATTGCAAAGTAAGGGAGATACGCGCGATGCTGAAAAAACTGCTGACGATTCTGCTGCTGTGCGCGCTGCCGCTCACCGGCGCGATGGGGGAGATTGTTTCCCTATCTGCGGACGGCGCGCCAGGACTGCGCTATGACTACGATCGATATGCCACGGAAAACGGCTATGAAGATCCGTCCATTTCCGTTACGATCTATAACGGTCAGATGGAGGAAACCAAGTACATCTACGCCCTGGTTAAAATCGCCCAGCCTAATCAGCTGCGCACGGCGCTGGCTTATAAGGTCAATTCCAGCCGCACGTATAAGCCTGCGCTCATCGCGGAAAGAAACAATGCGGTGCTGGCGGTGAACGGCGATTTCTGCAATTTTGATACCAAGGGATACCTGGTGCGCCAGGGTGTTTTCTATTATAACCGCGCGTACAAAACCATGGATGTGCTGATTATTGATCAGAATGGCGATTTCCATGTGATTACCGAGCCTACGGTGGGCGCGGTGGAGGATTGGCAGCGCGATCATCCCGATTTGCAGGTGGTCAACAGCTTTGACTTTGGCCCGGCAATCATTGTCGATGGCGAGCGCGCGCATGAAGACCTGAATAGCGCCGGCAACGCCAGCGTCGCGCGCGGGCATCTGCGCTTTGCGCGCACGGTGCTTTGCCAGCTGGAGGGCGAGCTGACCTATCTGGCCCTGTGCTGCCAGGGCGATCAGGATGGCCATAACCTGGGCTTTACCTATGAGGAGCTGTATACCTGCATCCGCGCCATTGAGCACGAACAGGGCATAACCGTCCGCGTGGCCTATAACCTGGATGGCGGCTATTCCAGCGCGATGGTTCTGCATAATGAAAAGATCAACTGGCCTGAAAACGGCGTAAACCGCGAGGTATCGGATATCGTATATTTTGCCAGTGCATGGCAGAAAGAATAAAGGAGGCTGTTTTTCATGAGCAATACGCCCACCCCGCATATCAGCTGCAACCCCGGAGATTTTGCCAAAACCGTGTTGATGCCTGGCGATCCGCTGCGCGCGGAGTTCATCGCCAACACCTTTCTGACCGAGGCCAAGCTGGTCAATAACGTTCGCGGCATTCAGGGCTATACCGGTCTGTATAAGGACAAGCCTGTGTCTGTTATGGCGTCCGGCATGGGCATTCCCTCCATTGGCATCTATTCCTACGAGCTGTTCCATTTCTATGGCGTGGAAAACATCATCCGCATCGGTTCGGCCGGCATGATCCAGCAGGATCTCAAGCTGCGCAGTGTGGTGGCCGCTATGAGCGCCTATTCCAACTCTGCCTACGGCAAACAGTTCGGCTTTGAGGGCAATCTGGCCCCCTGCGCCAGCTGGAAGCTGCTGAAGGCTGCTTATGATAAGGCAACCGAGATGGGCGTGAACATGCCCGTGGGGCCTGTGTATTCCTCCGATACGTTCTATGATGAATCCGCTCCGCTGGGCAAGCTGCAAAAGCTTGGCGTGCTGGCGGTGGAGATGGAAAGCTACGCGCTGTATCTGAACGCTGCCCGCGCGGGCAAGAACGCGCTGGCGCTGCTGACCATCTCGGATAATCCCTTTACCGGCGAGGGCCTGGACAGCGAGCAGCGGCAGAATACCTTTACCCAGATGATGGAAATCGCGCTGGAGATTGCCTGATATGCGCATTTTAATCAGTGCCTGCCTGCTGGGCGCGTGCTGCCGCTACGATGGTAAAAGCAAGCAGTCCGCCGCCGCGCTGACCCTGCGGCGGCAGCACGAGCTGGTGCCCGTATGCCCCGAGCAGCTGGGCGGCCTGCCTACTCCGCGCCCGCCCTGCGAGCGCGTGGGCGAGCGGGTGATCAGCGCTGAGGGCGTTGACCGAACAGATGAATACGACCGCGGCGCGCAGGAAGCGGCGCGGCTGTATGATCTGCTTGCCTGCGACTGCGCCGTGCTCAAGGCCCGCAGCCCTATGTGCGGCCGGGATCGCATATATGATGGCACCTTCTCCGGCACGCTGATGGCGGGGGATGGGCGCTTGGCGGCTCTGCTGCGTGGCCGGGGCGTGAAAGTCTATACCGAAGACGAGATAGAAATCGCATTGCTGAATAAACTGGGAGAATAATTGTCCATATAAAACAAACAGCGCCCTTTTTCTGCCTGAGCGGAGGAGGGGCGCTGCTTGCTTTATGGAGACTGAGAAAAGCCAATAACGGAAACCATATGTCACATCCATTTGTACAAAAGCCCCCAAAGAAAAAACTTGACTGCGCCGAAAACCGGGAGAAATCCGCATACAGGGGCCTTGACAGAAATTTTTATTGAAAATGTGAAAAAACGGCCTTGACATTGACTTTTTCGTGTGCTATCATCTATAATTGCATCAGTATTGGTAAGATACCGATTTCTGGCCATTTTGAGGGTTCTTTTGAGAAAAAAGAACAAAAAAAGAACAATCCAAAATGCCAAAGAGGTACCGCCGTTCTGCGCTGCAACAGTAAAGGGGTGATTGCTTTTTATGGTGCACGAGGTTCAGATGGGGAAGCACTGCAAGCGCATGAGCTTCTCGCGCATCGATGAAGTTCTGGACATGCCCAACCTGATTGAGGTTCAGAAAAACAGCTATCGCAAGTTCCTTCAGGAGGATCTGCGCGAGGTGCTGGCCGACGTATCCCCGATTGTGGATTACAGCGGCAACCTGATCCTTGAGTTTGTTGATTATTCGCTTGACTCGGTTCCCAAAAATTCAATCGAACGCTGCCGCGAACGCGACCTGACCTATGCCGCGCCGCTGAAGGTGTTTGTGCGCCTGAAGAACAAGGAAACGGGCGAAATCAAGGAAACCGAAGTGTTCATGGGCGATTTCCCGCTGATGACCGAGCACGGCACCTTCCTGATCAATGGCGCGGAGCGCGTCATTGTCAGCCAGCTGGTTCGTTCTCCCGGCGCCTATTTTTCCATGACCATGGATAAGACGGGCAAGCAGCTTTTTGCCGCCCAGATCATCCCCAACCGCGGCGCGTGGCTGGAATATGAAACCGACAGCAACGATGTGCTGTGGGTGCGTATTGACCGTGCCCGTAAGCTGCCCATCACTGTGCTTCTGCGTGCGCTGGGCTATGGCAGCGACGCTGATATCGTGGGTCTGCTGGGCGAGGATGAGCGTCTGCTGGCCACCATCGAGCGCAGCGACAGCACCAAGAGCCAGTCTCAGGGCCTGATTGAAATCTACAAGCGGCAGAAGCCCGGCGAGCCCCCGACCGAGGACGGCGCGCGCACGCTGCTGAACAACCTGTTCTTTGATCCCAAGCGCTATGACCTGATGCGCGTGGGCCGCTATAAGTTCAATAAAAAGCTGGGCGTTGCCGCCCGTATCGCCGGCCATCACGCGGCTGAGGATATCATCGATCCCCGTTCCGGCGAGGTGCTGGTGCAAAAGGACGCGGTCATCGACCGTGATACCGCTGTTGCCATCCAGAATGCCGGCATCAACGCGGTCAACCTGATGTGCGATGAGCACGTGGTGCGCGTGCTGGGCAACAATTTTGTGGACGCGGCCGCGTATCTGCCCTTTGATCCCCATGAGGCAGGCGTGAACGAAATGGCGCATCTGCCCACCCTGCTGGCCACCATCGAGGGTCTGGAGGATCCCGAGGATATCAAGCGCGCTGTGCGCGAGAACATCGCCAACATCGTGCCCAAGCACATCATCGTGGATGATATCACTGCTTCCGTCAGCTATCTGCTGGGCATGCCCTACGGCGTGGGCGAGACGGACGATATCGACCATCTGGGCAACCGCCGCCTGCGCAGTGTGGGCGAGCTGCTGCAAAACCAGGTGCGCATCGGCCTGACCCGCCTGGAGCGCGTTGTGCGTGAGCGCATGGCTATCCAGGATGCTAACGACGTCAAGCCCAACGATTTGATCAATATCCGCCCCGTCAGCGCGGCGATCAAGGAGTTCTTCGGCTCATCCCAGCTGTCCCAGTTCATGGACCAGCCCAATCCCCTGGCCGAGCTGACGCATAAGCGCCGTCTGTCCGCCCTGGGCCCTGGCGGCCTGAACCGCGACCGCGCCGGCATGGAAGTGCGCGACGTGCACTATTCGCACTATTCGCGTATCTGCCCCATCGAGACGCCTGAAGGCCCCAACATCGGTCTGATCGGCTCGCTGGCTACCTATGCCCGCATTAATGAGTACGGCTTCATCGAGGCGCCCTACCGCAAGGTGGATAAGGAAACGGGCAGGGTGACGGATGAAATCGTCTATATGACCGCCGACGAGGAGGATAACTACAACGTCGGTCAGGCCAAGGAGCCCCTCAATCCCGATAATACCTTCAAAAACGATCACGTGACCGTGCGTTGGCGCGATGAAATTATGGAAGTGCCCGCCTCTCATGTGGATTATATCGACGTGTCGCCCAAGCAGCTGGTATCTGTGGCCACGGCCATGATCCCCTTCCTTGAAAACGACGACGCGAACCGCGCCCTGATGGGCTCCAACATGCAGCGCCAGGCTGTGCCGCTGCTGGTGCCCGAAGCGCCGATCGTAGGCACGGGCATGGAGTACAAGGCTGCGCACGACTCGGGCGTTGTGACCCTGTCCAAGCATGCTGGCATCGTGCACTCCGTGGCTGCCGACGAAGTAACCATCCAGGATGACGACGGCGTGCTGCATCAGTATAAGCTGACCAAGTTCGCCCGCTCCAACCAGGGCACCTGCATCAACCAGCGCCCCCGCGTCAGCTACGGCGAGCGCGTGGAGGTGGGCGATCTGCTGGCCGACGGCCCCTCTACCGAGAACGGCGAAATCGGCCTGGGCCGCAACATGCTCATCGGTTTCATGACCTGGGAAGGCTACAACTACGAGGACGCCGTGCTGCTGAGCCAGCGCCTGGTAAAGGAAGATAAGTATACCTCCATTCATATCGAGGAGTATGAATCCGAAGCCCGCGAAACCAAGCTGGGGCCGGAGGAGATCACCCGCGATATTCCCAACGTCGGCGACGACGCAATCAAGGATCTGGACGAGGAGGGCATCATCCGCATTGGCGCGGAAGTCCGCTCCGGCGATATCCTGGTAGGCAAGGTAACGCCCAAGGGCGAAACCGAGCTGACCCCGGAAGAGCGCCTGCTGCGCGCGATCTTCGGCGAGAAGGCGCGCGAGGTGCGCGACACCTCCCTGAAGGTGCCCCACGGCGAGGGCGGCATCATCGTGGATGTGAAGATCTTCACCCGCGAAAACAAGGATGAGCTTAGCCCCGGCGTAAACAAGATGGTGCGCGTGTATATCGCCCAGAAGCGTAAGATCAGCGTGGGCGACAAGATGTCTGGCCGCCACGGCAACAAGGGCGTTGTGTCCCGCATTCTACGCGAGGAGGACATGCCTTTCCTGCCCGATGGCACCCCGCTGGATATCGTACTCAACCCCCTGGGCGTACCTTCCCGTATGAACATCGGTCAGGTGCTGGAAGTGCATCTGGGCATGGCTGCCAGAAAGCTCGGCTGGAAGGTTGCCACCCCCGTATTTGACGGCGCGACCAAGGAAGACATCGACGAATGCCTCAAGATGGCCGGTATGGATCCCAGTGGCAAGACCATCCTGTATGATGGCCGCACGGGCGAACCGTTTGAAAACCCGGTCACGGTGGGCATCATGTACTTCCTCAAGCTCCACCATCTGGTAGACGATAAGATGCATGCCCGCTCCACCGGCCCCTACAGCATGGTTACGCAGCAGCCTCTGGGCGGCAAGGCCCAGTTCGGCGGCCAGCGCTTTGGCGAAATGGAAGTGTGGGCGCTGGAAGCCTACGGCGCGGCCAACACCCTGCAGGAAATCCTGACGGTGAAGTCCGACGATATCGTGGGCCGCGTAAAGACCTACGAGGCCATTATCAAAGGCCAGAACATCCCCACGCCCGGCGTGCCTGAGAGCTTCAAGGTGCTGCTCAAGGAGCTGCAGTCCCTGTGCTTGGACGTGAAGGTGCTCAACGAAAATAAGGAAGTCATCGAAATCCGCGACGATGACGATGACGACGATATGGGCGATACGCCGATGCGTCCCGTCCGCGAGGCCGATCACGACGACCTGCTTGACGGCGAGGGCGAAGCGGAAGACGGCGGCGATTATGAAGATCTGGACGATATCACCGATATCGACGACGAGCTTGGCGAGCTGGATAATCTGGATAAGCTGGGCGGAGACGACGATTTTGCTGATTTCGACGATCCGCTCACGGATATCGACGATGATGATATCGAGTAAGCTGCGAAGGAGTGTGGAAACAGGATGTTTGAACTGACCAATGTTGACTCCATCCAGATTGGCATGGCGTCGCCTGAGCAGATTCTTGCGTGGTCCTACGGCGAGGTAACCAAGCCCGAAACCATCAACTACCGCACGCTCAAGCCCGAGCGTGACGGCCTGTACTGCGAGCGCATCTTCGGACCTACCAAGGACTGGGAATGCAACTGCGGTAAATATAAGCGCATCAAATATAAGGATAAGGACAAGGTGTGCGACAAGTGCGGCGTGCAGATCACCCGCGCCAAGGTTCGCCGCGAGCGCATGGGTCATATCGCCCTGGCCGCCCCTGTCAGCCATATCTGGTATTTCAAGGGAATTCCCAGCCGCATGGGCATGATCCTGGATGTGTCCCCCCGTGCGCTGGAAAAGGTGCTGTATTTTGCCTCCTACATCGTGCTGGACGCGGGCAACGAGGCTGTGATCAAGGCTGAAAAGCACAGCCTGATCACTGATGCGCGCTATCGCCAGATCATGGCCATGAGCGAGGAGGAGCGCGGCTCCTTCCGCGCGGGCATCGGTGCAGAGGCCGTCAAGGAAATGCTGCAGGAGCTGGATCTGGACGCGCTCAGCGCCCAGCTGAAGGCTGAAATCGCCACCCTGATCGAAAAGGAAAAGGATCGCGAAAGCGAAGGCCAGAAGCGCACCCACGCCATCAAGCGCCTGGAAGTGGTGGAGGCCTTCCGCCAGAGCGGCAATAAGCCCGAGTGGATGGTGCTGGACGTAATCCCCGTGATTCCGCCCGATCTGCGCCCCATGATTCAGCTGGACGGCGGCCGCTTCGCCACCAGCGACCTGAACGATCTGTATCGCCGCGTGATCAACCGCAATAACCGCCTCAAGCGCATGCTGGAGCTGGGCACGCCCGATATCATCGTCCGCAATGAAAAGCGCATGCTGCAGGAGGCTGTGGACGCGCTGATCGATAACGGCCGCCGCGGCCGCCCCGTAACGGGCCCCGGCAACCGTGCCCTCAAGAGCATGTCCGACCTGCTTCGCGGTAAGCAGGGTCGCTTCCGCCAGAACCTGCTGGGCAAGCGCGTGGACTATTCCGGCCGTTCCGTTATCGTCGTAGGCCCTGAGCTCAAGCTCCATCAGTGCGGCCTGCCCAAGGATATGGCGCTGGAGTTGTTCAAGCCCTTCGTCATGGAGCGCCTGGTCAAGCAGGGCATTGCCCATAACATCCGCGCCGCCAAGCGCATGGTGGAAAAGGTGCGCCCCGAGGTATGGGATATCCTGGAGAACGTAATCAAGGATCATCCGGTGCTGCTCAACCGCGCGCCTACCCTGCACCGTCTGGGCATTCAGGCCTTTGAGCCGGTGCTGGTAGAGGGCAAGGCCATGAAGCTGCATCCTCTGGCCTGTACCGCCTACAACGCCGACTTCGACGGCGACCAGATGGCCGTGCACGTCCCCCTGTCCATGGAGGCGCAGGCTGAGGCGCGCTTCCTGATGCTGTGCGCCAACAACGTCATGAAGCCCCAGGACGGCAAGCCTGTTATCAGCCCCACGCAGGATATGGTTATCGGCTGCCACTACCTGACCATTGTGGATCCCGACGCCATCGGCGCGGGCCGCATCTTTGCCAATCAGAACGAAGCGCTCATGGCCTATCAGGCGCATCAGATCACCCTGCAGTCGCCCATTAAGGTGCGTATCGACCGTACCTTCAAGGGCGTGACGGAGCGCCGTGTGATCGACTGCACCCTGGGCAAGCTGATCTTCAACGAGAACATTCCCCAGGATCTGGGCTTCAAGCCCCGTGAGTCCATGGACGATATGTTCAAGCTGGAAATCGACAAGGAGGTTGTCAAGAAGGATCTGGGCAACATCGTTGAGCGCTGCTTCCGCGTGCACGGCGTGAATATCTGCGCCCAGGTGCTGGATAATATCAAGGCCATGGGCTACAAGTATTCCACCCGCGGCGCCATCACCGTGGCCGTCAGCGATATCATCGTTCCGCCCGAAAAGCCCGAGCTGCTGCGCAAGGCTGACGAGCGCGTGCACGATATCGAGCGCAAGTACCGCCGCGGCCTGATGAGCGAGGACGAGCGCTACGCCAACGTAATCAAGACCTGGAACGACACCACAGCCGCCCTGCGCGGCCGCGTGCTGGAAGTCCTGCCGCATAAGAACCCCATCTACATGATGACCAACTCCGGCGCCCGCGGTAGCATCGCGCAGGTTGCTCAGCTGGCTGGTATGCGCGGCAACATGGCTTCTCCTTCCGGTAAAACCATTGAAATTCCTATTCGCGCAAACTTCCGTGAAGGCCTGAACGTGCTGGAGTTCTTCATGTCCTCTCATGGTTCTCGTAAGGCTCTGTCCGATACCGCTCTGCGTACTGCCGACTCTGGTTATCTGACCCGTCGTCTGGTGGACGTGGCGCAGGAGGTTATCGTGCGCGAAACCGACTGCTTCGAGGAGCGCGGCGAAAAGGTGCGCGGCATCAAGATCGAAGCCATCGGCGAAATGAAATCCCTGGAAGACCGCGCGCAGGGTCGCGTGGCTGCCGAGGATATCATCGATCCCAAGACGGGCGAAGTGATCTGCGCCCTGAACGAGACGATCGACTACAAGAAGGCCGCGCTGATCGGCAAGGCTGGCATCAAGTCCGTCACGGTGCGTTCGGTGCTTACCTGCCGCTGCCAGAACGGCGTATGCGCCCGCTGCTACGGCATGAACCTGGCGCACGGCGGCGATGTGGATATCGGCGAGGCGGTCGGCATTATTGCCGCGCAGGCCATCGGCGAACCCGGTACGCAGCTGACCATGCGTACCTTCCATACGGGCGGCATCGCCAGCACCTCCGACATTACGCAGGGTCTTCCCCGCGTTGAGGAGCTGTTCGAGGCCCGCAAGCCCAAGCATGACGCTACCCTGGCCGAAATCAGCGGCCGTGTGTCCATCAGCGAAAACAAGAAAAAGCGCGAGATTACCATCACCAACGAGGAGGATCCCAACGAAAAGAAGGTCTACCCGATCCATTACGGTATCCATGTGCGCGTAAACGATGGCGATCTGGTCGCAGCCGGCGCGGAGCTGACCGAGGGCTCCATCAACCCGCATGATCTGCTGCGCATTCTGGGCGTGAAGGCTGTTCAGGAATACCTGCTCAAGGAAGTTCTGAACGTGTACCACAGCCAGGGCGGCGTTTCGATCAGCGATAAGCACATCGAAATCATCGTCCGTCAGATGCTGCGCAAGGTGCGCGTGGTGGATAGCGGCGATACCGATCTGCTGCCTGGCAGCTTTGTGGATATCTTCCGCTTTGAGGAAGCCAACGAAAAGACCATCCTGGCCGGCGGCCGTCCTGCCTATTCCAGCCGCGTGCTGCTGGGCATCACCAAGGCTTCTCTGGCTACGGAGAGCTTCCTGTCCGCCGCTTCCTTCCAGGAGACCACGCGTGTGCTGACCGAAGCCGCCATCAAGGGCAAGGTCGATCCGCTGCTGGGCCTGAAGGAAAACGTCATCATCGGCAAGCTTATTCCCGCCGGTACGGGCCTGCGCCGCTACAAGAACATCGAGCTGCAGGAAACCTACTGATTTATTCACGCGGGCAGGCACTTTTTGCCTGATCTTCCCCGCATGAACAGCGCCCCCTTTTCGCATGCTATAACAGGTGCGAAAAGGGGGTATTTTGATTTGACGTGGATATTGTTTCTGATCCAGATGGCGGTAACGGTGGTGGTTGGGTGCTATTTCTGGTCGCAGCTCAAAAAGGAGCGCCAGGCTCAGCCCGGCCTGCGGCGCGAGGCCTCGCGCGAGATGGAGCATCTGCGCAAGATGCGCACGGTACATCTGAGCGAACCGCTCAGCGAGCATGTGCGCCCGCAGAGCTTTGAGGATATTATCGGCCAGCAAGAGGGCATCAAGTCCCTGCAGGCCATCCTGTGCGGCGCCAATCCCCAGCATGTGATTATCTACGGCCCTCCGGGCATTGGTAAAACCTGTGCGGCGCGGCTGGTGCTGGAGTACGCCAAGCACAGCCCCGGCACGCCCTTTAAGGAAAACGCGCCCTTTATTGAAATGGACGCGACCTGCGTGCGCTTTGATGAGCGTTCCATTGCCGACCCGCTGTTTGGCAGCGTGCACGATCCCATCTATCAGGGCGCGGGCAGTCTGGGGGTGCAGGGCGTGCCGCAGCCCAAGCCCGGCGCGGTGACAAAGGCGCACGGCGGCGTGCTGTTTCTGGATGAAATTGGCGAGCTGCATCCCATCCAGATGAATAAGCTGCTCAAGGTGCTTGAGGATCGCTGCGTGCATTTTGAATCGGCCTACTATAATCCCGACGACAGCGCAGTTCCCCGGCACATCCACGATATCTTCAAAAACGGCCTGCCGGCGGATTTTCGCCTGATCGGCGCGACCACGCGCAATCCCGAGGATCTGCCGCCCGCCCTGCGTTCGCGCTGTATGGAGGTGTTTTTCCGTGCCTTGGAGCCCAGCGAGGTGGCGCAGATTGCCGATGGCGCGGCCAAACGTGCGGGCTATCAGATGCTGCCTGATATCGGCGCGCTTTGCGGGCGCTATGCTGCCTGTGGGCGCGACGCCGTCAATATGGTGCAGATGGCCGCTGGCCTGGCGCAGATGGAGCAGCGCACCCGGATTACCCAGGCAGATATGGAATGGGTGATCACCTCGGGGCACTATCCTGCCCGCCCGGATCAGCGCGCGGCGCAGGAAAACCGCGTGGGCGCGGTGCATGGGCTGGCGGTGTTTGGCAGTCATCAGGGCGCGGTGATGGAAATCGAAGCCGTGACCATGCCGGGCAGCGGGCATGTGACGGTGCGCGGCATTGTGGATGAGGAAGAAATGGGGAATAGCGCGCACTGCATGAAGCGCCGTTCCACCGCACGCGTATCCGCTGATAATGTGGAAACGGTGCTGCGTATGCAGGGTTATTTGCCCGCGGATCGGGACGTGCATGTCAACTTCCCCGGCGGCGCGCCGGTGGACGGGCCCAGCGCGGGCGTGGCCATGGCGGTGGCGGCGGTCAGCGCGCTGACGGGGCGTCCCGTGGACGGCGGCTGCGCCCTGACGGGCGAAATCTCCGTCCAGGGGCAGATTAAGCCTGTGGGCGGTGTGCCTGAAAAGGTGGAGGCTGCCCGGCGCGCGGGGCTGATCCGCGCCTATGTGCCGCGCGAAAACATGCAGGAGCGCTTTGAAGATTGCGGCATTGATGTGCGCGCCATTGATACCCTGGCGCAGGCGCTGGAGCGCGTGCTGCTGCCCGCTGCGCTTTCCGAAACGGAGACCGAAAAGCAGCCCGCGCGGATTGCGCCCCTGGCCGCGCAGGGGACGGGCGGCGAAGCGTCTTGCAATGGGTGATGAATTCTGGTAAAATATACACGTGAAAATAGATCCAGGGAGGGCCGTATGGCAACAAAACGCAAGTCCAAAACAATCCGCATCCCGCTGATGCCTTTGCGGGGGCTGATGATATTTCCCCACATGGTGCTGCATTTCGATGTGGGCCGTCCGCGCAGCATCGCCGCGCTGGAAGCTGCCATGTTGGAAGGTCAGCAGATCTTTTTGAGCGCGCAGAAGGACGGCGAGGTGGAAAATCCCACGGCGGAGGATATCTGCCGTGTGGGCACCATCGCGCTGATCAAACAGGTGCTCAATCTTCCCGGCGACAGCCTGCGCGTGCTGGTAGAGGGCCGTCAGCGCGCGGTGCTCAAATCCATCGTGCAGGAGGATCCCCATTGGGTGGCCGACGTCACCCCCATTATCGACGAAACGCCGCAGGATGATACCACGCTGCTGGCATTGGTGCGGACAACGCACGAGCTGTTTGAGGAATATGCCCGCGCCAGCATGCGCATATCGCCCGAGACGCTTAAATCCGTCAGCGATGTGGAAGCGCCCGATCAGCTGGCTGATGTGATCGCCGCAAACGTCCTGACACGCTTGGAGGATCGCCAGGCCATCCTGGAGGAGGTCAGCGTGACTGCCCGCCTGGAAACGCTGTGCGGCATTCTGATGCGCGAAACCGAGCTGGCAGGTGTGGAAAAGCAGGTGCAGGGGCGCATCAAAAAGCAGATTGAGAAAAACCAGAAGGACTATTACCTGAGAGAGCAGATTCGCGCCATTCAGGAGGAACTGGGCGAGGACGACGCGGCTGAAAACGACGAGCTGCGCGAGAGGCTGCGCAAGCTTCCCTTGCCCGATGAAGTGCGCCAGAAGGCCGAGCATGAGCTGGATCGTCTGGCGCGTATGGCTCCCGGTACGCCTGAAATCAGCGGGCTGCAAACATATATCGAGTGGATCCTCGATCTGCCCTGGGGCAAGTATACCACCGACAACCTTGATCTCAAGCGTGCGCGCCGTGTGCTGGATGAGGATCACTACGGCATGCAGCAGGTGAAGGAGCGCGTGATTGAATACCTGGCAGTGCGCCGCATGAAGCAGCAAAACGCCGGGGACGGCAGCCTGCGTGGACCCATCCTGTGCTTTGTCGGCCCGCCAGGCGTGGGCAAAACCTCCATCGTGCGCGGTATCGCCCGCGCGGTAGGGCGCAAGTTTGTGCAGATGTCCCTGGGCGGCGTGCGAGACGAGGCAGAGATCCGCGGCCATCGCCGCACCTATGTGGGCGCGATTCCGGGCCGCATCATCGCCAGCATGAAGCTGGCCGGCACGATGAATCCGGTGTTCCTGTTTGATGAAATTGACAAGATGAGCAACGATTTCCGCGGCGATCCCGCCAGCGCCATGCTGGAGGTGCTCGACGGCGAGCAGAACAACGCCTTCCGCGATCATTATTTGGAGGTGCCCTTCGATCTGTCGCAGGTGATGTTCATCACCACCGCCAACAGCATCGAAACCATCCCCGGCCCGCTGCGCGACCGTATGGAAATCATCGAGGTGCCCAGCTATACCGAGGAGGAAAAGCTGCAGATTGCCAAGCGCCACCTGCTGCCTCGTCAGGTGCAGGAGCACGGACTCCCCAAGGGCAGCGTGCGCATGGGCGATGCGGCGCTCAAGGCCGTAATCGAGGGTTATACCCGCGAGGCTGGCGTGCGCACGCTGACGCGCACCATCGCGCGCGTAGTGCGCAAGGCGGCCGTGGAAATGCTGGAAAACGATGTGAAATCCGTCACGGTGACGCGCGATAAGGTGACGGAATATCTGGGCGCGGTGCGTTATCTGCGCGATCTGCCCGAGAAAAAGCCGCGCGTAGGCGTGGTAAACGGCTTGGCCTATACCACCGTGGGCGGCGAAACGCTGGCGGTGGAGTGCGCGGTGATGGCGGGCGGCGGCGGCCTGAAGCTGACCGGTCAGCTGGGCGATGTGATGAAGGAAAGCGCCCAGGCGGCGCTGTCGTGGATTCGCGCCCATGCGGCGGAGTTTGACCTGGCGCCGGACTTTTACAAGACCATTGATATTCACATCCATGTACCCGAGGGCGCGGTGCCCAAGGACGGCCCCTCTGCGGGCGTGACCATGGCCACGGCGCTGATGAGCGCCATCACGGGCCGTGCCGTGCGGCAGGATGTGGCCATGACGGGCGAAATCACCCTGCGCGGGCGCGTGCTGCCCATCGGCGGGGTTAAGGAAAAAATGCTGGCGGCCTATCGAGCGGGTATCCGCACGCTGCTGCTGCCGCAGGAGAACAAAAAGGATCTGGAGGATGTGCCCGAGCATGTGCGCAAGGTGTTTGATATCATCCTGGTGGAAAATATCGGCGATGTGCTGAAGGTAGCGCTGCTTCCCAAAGATAACTGACAAAAGCGAAAGCGGGTACGCATGGAAATTAAGAACGCAAAATTTGTTACCAGTATGGCGCAGTATGGGCGCTTTACGGGCATCGGCCTGCCGCAGATCGCCGTGGCGGGTAAGAGCAACGTGGGAAAATCCAGCCTGATCAACGCCTTGTGCCGCAATGGCAAGCTGGCCAAAACCAGCGGCACGCCGGGCAAAACGCGGCTGCTGAACGTGTTTGAAATCAATGGTGGTACGGGCGACGCATTTCACCTGATCGATCTGCCTGGCTATGGCTTTGCGCGCGTGGATAAGGGCGAAAAGCTGCGCTGGGGCGAAATGATGCAGGGCTACTTTGACAATACCAGGGAGCTGAAGCTGGTGCTGCAGCTGGTGGATATTCGCCATGAGCCTACGCAGGATGATATCGACATGGTGAACTTCCTGCGCGCGACGGGCGCGAAATTCCAGCTGATCGCCACCAAGGCCGATAAGATATCACGCGGCGCGCGGATGAAATACACCGCGCCCATTGGCCGCGCCCTGCAAACGCAGCCCTGGGAGCTGATTTGCTGGTCCAGCGAGAACGGCGATGGCCGGGATCAACTGCTCAAGGTGATTGAACAGGCAATCAAGGCATAAAAACAAAATGACCGGATGGCTGCACGCCATTCGGTCGTTTTACATTATTCGGTTTTGCCCTTGCTCAGCGGCGGCTTGCGTCCGTATATACCGGTGCGGATTTCCTGTAGATAGGCCTCGCGCATGGGCATGCCCAGCACGTTCTCCGCATCGCGCGCAGCGCGCTCCTGGTCATAGGGAAGCAGGATGAAATTTAAATCCAGCGGCGCGGGATCAGCGCCCATTTCGCATTGCAGGATGGCGTACTGCACCATGGACAGCCCCAGGCTGTTGCCTACGCTGCCGATGCTGAACAGCAGCTTTGGCGCGCTGCGCAGCGAGCGCAAGCCGGGGCGGTGGATGTCGGCATAGCCCACGATATCATAATCGGGCTCAAACAGCCAGGTCAGTTCTTCCTCCGGTTCATGGGTGGCCTGCAGCACGGGCATGATGGGCCGGCCATGCAGCAGGCGCAGATGCTTGCCGGAGATTATAGCGTGATGCTCCAGCGGCAGCTCCGCCAGCATGCGCATGCGTTTTTCGCCCAGCTGGCTATAATAGAACTGGTCGTTGCGCGAAAAAGTACGCGAGGCAACGCCTTCGTCCCAGTTGCCGCGCAGGATCAGGCTGCAATGCGCCATGGCCCAATCAAAGGTATCAGGCGAGCTTGGACCCTTGCCCACGATATCGCCCAGACACCAGATTTCATCGACGGAGCGGGTTTTCAGATCCTGCTCCAGCGCTTCCACGGCGGGCAGGTTGCCGTGCAGATCGGCAATCAAGGCGATGCGCTTCATCGGGAGGCCTCGCGGATCAGCCAGTCAAAGGGCGCGCGGTGCTCGGGATAACGATCCTGCAGCGATTCCGGATGCCACTGAACGGCCAGCAGCGGGCGGCCGTCGGCAAACTCAACGCCCTCGATCAGCCGGTCGGGCGCAACGGCGTTGATCTTCAAACCGGGCGCAAGTGTTTTAATGCCCTGATGGTGGCGGCTGTTTACCTGAATTTCATCCGCGCCGTAAATGGAACGCAGCATCGTGCCTGATACCAGGCTCATGCTGTGCGCGTAATCGCGGGGCACGTCGTTGCGAGGATGCTCCAAATCGTGGGAGTACTGCTCGCCGATGTCCTGATACAGCGTGCCGCCCAGGCAGACGTTGATGATCTGCAATCCCCGGCAGATGCCCAGAATCGGCATGCCGCGCCGCAGCGCGCAGCGCAGCAGCAGCGTTTCCAGCTGATCGCGGTTGTCCGCAGGCGCGCCGCAGCAGGGCAGCATTTCTTCCCCATAGCAGGCAGGATTCACATCGCCGCCGCCGGTAAAGAGCACGCCGTCCATGCGGGAGAGCATTTCATCCGCCAGCGCTTCGCTATCGGTAAAGGAGAGCAGCACCGGCGCGCCGCCCGCGCGCTGCACCGCGTCAATATAATCGGGGCCCAGGCACATCTGCCTTTTTTCATCATTCCAGGAGGGGGTAAGGGCGATCAGGGGCATGACGGTTTCCTCCGAAAAGTTAAATTTCCCATCCATTATAGCATGATGCGTGCTGATTTGCTACTGAAACGGCAAAAAATCATCGCTGCCTGGGGAAGCGGGGGAAGTTTTTTGCGAAATTGCGAAAAAGTTGCATTTTCCTCTTTATTTCTGCGTTTATATGTGGTAAAATCGCATGTGGCATATTCTAATTGCCAAATGATAATGGGGGACATGCATGGAACGCACAGACAAATTGCTGGCAATGCTGCCGCAGGGTACGGCCGCGCTGCTGCATAATGCATCCAATATTTTCTACCTGAGCGCCTACACGGGCGAGGGTCTGCTGCTGGTGGCTTCCGGCATCCGCGCCGTGATTACAGATTTCCGCTATGTCGAGGCGGCGCAGAAGCAGTGCCCCGGCTTTACGGTGCACTCCATCCGCGCGGGCGTAAGCCATGTGCAGGTGGCCGCGCAGCTGCTGCGCGAGGCCGGTATTACCCGCCTGGCCATTGAGGATAATATCATTACCGTCCGCCAGATGAAGGATATCGAGGCCGCCATGCCCGGCGTCACCTTCGAGCCTTTGGACTTTAAGGTGGAAGCGCTGCGCGAGGTGAAGGACGACGACGAAATGAGCCGCATCGAGCGCGCCTGCGATATTACCTGCCAGGCGTTCGAGTATATCTGCGGCTTCATCGCGCCGGGACGCACCGAGCGCGAGGTGCAGCTGGCGCTGGACTACAAAATGCTGGCGCTGGGCGCGCAGGGAATGGCCTTCTCCACCATCGTGGCTGCGGGCGAAAACGGTTCGCTTCCCCATGCCGTGCCGGGCGATCGCGTGATCGAGCTGGGCGACATGGTGACCATGGACTTTGGCGCCAAGGTGGACGGCTACTGTGCCGATATGACGCGCACCGTGGCGGTGGGCAAGCCCTCCGATAAGATGCGCAAAATCTACGATATTGTCCTGCATGCGCAGGAGGCCGCGCAGGCGGCCATCGCTCCGGGCCTGAAATGCTGCGATATTGACGCGGTGGCCCGCAATATCATCGCTGAGGAAGGCTATGGCGAGTGCTTCGGCCACAGCACCGGCCACGGCGTGGGCATCGATATCCATGAAGAGCCGCGCGTTTCCTCGCGCTGCGATAAGCTGCTGGTTCCCGGCCACATCATCACCATCGAGCCGGGTATCTATGTACCGGGTCTGGGCGGCGTGCGCATTGAAAATACCTGCGCCGTCACCGAAACCGGCGGCCGCCCCTTGTGCGGTGCATCCAAGGAGCTGCGCATCCTGTAAGCGCTGTCCTTTTGCAAATAAACACAACAATTGATGGAGGAATGAATCAATGATTACTGCTGGCGATTTCAAAAAGGGCATTACCGTAGAATGGGATGGCGGCGTTTGGACGATCGTGGACTTTCAGCATGTAAAGCCCGGCAAGGGTGCTGCCTTTGTCCGCACCAAGATCAAGAATATCATGACCGGCGCCGTGGTTGAGCGCTCCTTCAACCCCACCGATAAGATGCCCAAGGCCGTCATCGAAACCAAGGAGATGGAATATCTCTATAACGACGGCGAGCTGTACTACTTCATGGATCCCGAAACCTACGAGCAGATGCCCCTCAACCACAGCCAGGTGGAGGACGCCATTCAGTTCGTGAAGGAAAACACCAATGTGACCATCCGCTACTTCAAGGGCAGCGCCTTCTCTGTGGAAGCGCCCAACTTTGTAGAGCTGGAAGTGACCCAGACCGAGCCTGGCTTCAAGGGTGATACCGCTACCAATAACTTCAAGCCCGCCACCGTGGAAACCGGCTACGAGCTGCAGGTGCCGCTGTTCATCAACATCGGCGATAAGATCAAGATCGACACCCGCTCTGGCGAGTACCTGTCCAGAGCCTAATTAAAGGAGAATAGAATGAGCAATATCAATGATCGCGTTGCCTATCTGAAGGGTCTGGCCGAGGGCATGAAGCTGACCGACGAAACCAACGAAGGCAAGCTGCTGCTGAAGATGCTGGACGCCATGCAGGATATGGCCGAGGAGATCACCGCGCTGCGTAAGGATCATGACGAGCTGGACGAGTACGTTGAGAGCATTGACGACGATCTGGCCGATATGGAAGAATACCTCTACGATGAGGACGACGAAGACGAAGGCTGCAGCGGTTGCTGCGGCTGCGGCGGTGATGACGATGAGGAAGAAACCGACGAGGATGACGACGACCAGCTGGTAGAATATACCTGCCCGCATTGCGGCAACGAAGTCACCTTCGAAATCGACGGCTTCGATCTGGAAGAAGAAAACCTCTGCCCTGCCTGCGGCAAGCCTCTCTTCCCCATTGACGGCGAAGACAACGAGGATTCCGATCAGAAATAAAATGCGATTTACAAAAGGCCGTCCTTTGCGGATGGCCTTTTGCTGTTGTGGGGGATAAACGCAATGGCCTATATGCATGAATACGCCAAACCCTTTTTCTTTGAAGGCGGTGAGCACGCCGTGCTGCTTACGCACGGCTTTACCGGCACCCCGGCCACCGTGCGCTATCTGGGTGAGCGGCTGCGTGACGCGGGCTTTACGGTGCAGGGCATCTGCCTGCCTGGCCACGGCACAAAGCTGGAGGACATGCGTCCGGTGCGCTGGCAGGATTATTTGAATGCCGAGCTGACTGCCGTGCGCGAATTAAAGGAGAAATATCCCTATGTGTCCGTGTGCGGCCTGTCCATGGGCGGCGATTTGACCCTGATTGCCGCCGAGCAGATGGAGGTGACCAGCTGCATTCCCATTTCCGCCCCCATGAAAACGCAGGTGCGCTTTGACTGGGCGGCAGGTGCGCTGTCCGTGTTTGTGCCGGTTACATATTGGCGGAACGGCGGCAAGGTTGACCCAAACGATCCAATGAAGGATTACAAGGCCGGATACGCGGGCTTTCCCACCCGCAGCGTGACTGATTTGCGTCATCTGATGCACCTGGCGCGCAAAAACTTGTATGCGATTTCCTGCCCCATGCTGGTGGTGCAAAGCCACGGCGATCATACCATCAGCAAGGACAGCGCGGATATCATCCTGGCTGAGGCGGGCGCAAGACAAAAAGAAATGCTCTGGTTGGCCGATGCGCCCCATGCCTGCACGGCCTCCGAGGCCTGCGATGAAATTGCCGAGCGCGTAATTCCCTTTCTGCGCAAGGCGCAGAACGCATGAGCTTGCTGCCGCATAGCATGAACCATCCTGAGAAAGGGGGAGAGCGCTATGCGGCTTTCTGATGCCATGACGCCCGCGCGCGGATGGGAGGAAGCAGCCATGCTGACGGCGCAGCCCCGTACCATCAGCGGCGGCGCAGCCCTGAACGCCCTGCGGGAGGCGCAGCGCGAAAACGATCGAATCCTGCAATCGGCCAAGGCTTTGCCTGTAAGCGCGCAGGAGCCGGAAAACGCGCAAAAGCCCGCCGGGGCGGTCGAGGCGCTTAAAGCCCCGAATACCCTGCGGCGGGCGGCGTTCCATCAGGCGATGCGTGCCTGGCGCGGTAATTAACGCGCGAAGACCTGCGTTACATATACATAGCCTTGATCGTCATAGCATACGCCGATGCCTACCTTGGTCCACTGGCTGCCCAAGATGTTGGTGCGGTGGCCTGTGCTGCTCATAAAGGCGGCTTCGGCCTTGTTGACCGTGGCATGGTGGGCAATGTTCTCACCAACACCCTGATAGCTGTAGCCAAAGCGTTTGAGCATGGCGGCCATATTGCCATAGGTAGGGGACTCGTGCGCAAAGTAGCCGTTGGTTTTCATATCGCAGGATTTGATGCGCGCGATGCGGCAAAGCTCCTGATCCAGGGGCAAAGCAGGCAGTCCATTTTCTTCCCGGTCAGCATTTAGTAAATTCCATGCAGAATACTCTTGCGCAGAGACGGAAACCGTAGTATAATCCCCAAGGTTCCCGGAGTTTGTGGGCGCGGCCGTGGGCTTGGCGGTTGGCTGAACCGTGGGCTGCGGCCTGGCCGTAGGCTTGGGCGCGGCAGTAGGCTGCGCACTGGGAACAGGCGCAGGTGTGGCCGTGGCGCAGTCCTGGGGCTGATTGGTTGTGCCGCAGGCGCTGTTTGGATTGCGATAAGGCCAGTTGTTCACGCCAAACTGGGATGCGGGTGCGCCTTCCGCCAAGGATGAGGCGGCGAAAAGAACGGAAACCAGGGATAAACACGCGATTCTTTTGAGCTGTTTCATATGTACCTCCGTATTTGTTGCAAATGTATTACGATGCCGCAATAAAAGCGTAAAACAAACGGCCCGCAAAGTCAATTTGCTTTGCCAATTATCTGCCATGGAAATCCGTGGCATAGCATAAAGGAGTCTTTACTATGACGTTGACCAAATGCCCTCGCTGCGAGCTGAACTATATCCTGGACGGCGAACAGTACTGCAAAATCTGCCGCATGGAAATGAAGGGCGAGCCCGTTCGTGATGAAATTGAAATGTGCACTGTGTGTGGCGAGCATCCCGTGATGCCCGGCAAGGATGTGTGCCTGTTCTGCTATAAGGAAATGAGCGGCGAGGAGAATAACGACGATACCGAAAGCGAGAACATCCCCGTATCCGGGGAGGCTGCGCTGGATATCGATCCCATCAGCACCATGGATGAAATCATTCCTGATACCGAGGAGGATCCCGACGGCGCGATGTCGCTGGAAGCTCTGGGCGAGGAAGAGGATGAGGACGAGGACGACAATGACTTCGATGATGAAGAGAACATCGGCAAGCCTCGGAAGGGTAAAAAATGATCGTTTATGCCATCGGCGATTTGCATTTGCCAGGCGGCGATGATAAGCCGATGGCCGTTTTTGGCGCGCATTGGGAAGGCCATTGGGAGAAAATCTGTCAGGATTGGCGCGCGCGCGTAACAACGCAGGATGTGGTGCTGATCCCAGGCGATATCAGCTGGGCGATGCAGCTGGAGCATGCGCTGGACGATCTGCACGCCATCGCCGCCCTGCCGGGGCGCAAGATCCTGCTGCGCGGCAACCATGATTACTGGTGGAGCTCGCTTACCCGTGTGCGCGAGGCGTTGCCAGAGGGCATGTACGCCCTGCAGAACGACGCGATGACGCTGGAGGGTATTACTTTCTGCGGTTCGCGCGGGTGGACATGCCCGCAGAGCGCGGGAGATATCGAGAATGAGCGCCTCTACGCCCGGGAGTTATTGCGCCTGCGCATGTCGTTAGAGTGCGCGCGCAAGCGCAGCCCTGACGGCCCGGTGGTCGCGCTCACCCACTTCCCCCCCCTTGGCGAGGGCGGTGTGCGCACACGCGTATCCGACCTGATGGCGGAGTTCCATGTGAACGACGTGGTGTATGGACATCTGCATGGCGCATCCATCAAGACAGCCTATTCCGGCCAGGTGGACGGCGTGCGTTACCACTACGTTGCCTGCGATGGATTGGGCTTTAAGCTGGCACAGATCACGCAAAGTGGGGAGTAAACCCAGAATTTGGGCGAAAGCACCACTTAAAATCGCAACGAAAGACGCTTGTGTGGAGCGTCTTTTTTTATTTGTGGGGAATGCATGCCATATGGTGGGAAAACAGTAGAATATAGCCTGTAAATGGAGCTCAAATAGGCGCTGAGGATCAAAAATGTTGGCTTGCGGCCAAAGAAAATTAAGTTTTTATGACGTAAAAATTTATATAAAATATATAATTATTTGCAGATTAACTGTATATAATGCGCAATAAAATGCTGGGATATTATGGCAAATGCCCGCTAAATGCGAACAGTTTGCAAATTGAATACGAACACCTATTCCTAAAACAAAACAAATGTTTCAAAAGTGTAACGAAAATCCGTCCCAAAGTATTTACCACGCAGTTGACGAATTGAAAAAAGTGGTTCATAATGGTAGCACGACCCAGAAAGTGGTACGAAGTGGCGGAAAAGGTGGTGGACAGTGTGGAAGAAGAGCGCAAGGCGGAAATGACGCCTGCCCAGTCTGCACTGCTGGATAAGTATCGCCATCTGCTTCGCCGTGGCTTCCGCGGCGCGTACGTCCACGGCTTGGATACGAAGGGGCGCATGATCGTGCCCGCGTCCTTCCGCCAGGCGTTGGGGGATCGGTTTTACATCTGCATGACGCCGGACTTTAAGGCCATCGCCATCTATCCGCAGCATGAGTGGGAGCTGTACTACTGCTCTTTGCTGGAGCTGGCCGAAAAGGACATGCGTATGGAACGGGTTATCAACCTGTTTTCCAAATATACCTATGATGATTGCGAGTGCGACGCGCAGGGCCGCGTGCTGCTGCCCCAAAAACTGCGCGTACGTTTTCTGCAAGACGCCAAGGATGTGGAGGTCAGCGGCGCGGGTACGCATATCCGCGTGATGCGTAATGAAGATGCGCAGAGCGAGGAAGAAGCCTTTGAGGCTGAAATCCCCGATGTGCTGGCTTTCGAGGCTGAAATTGCCGCCCGTAAAAACAATTGACCAGGTTCTAAGCGAACCGATTGAAAGGATAAACTGAAATGTCGTTGGCAAGAAATCCGAACATGCCCTATGCCGTGGCGGGCCGTCAAACCCAGCCCTTTGAAAGAATGCATGTGCATAGCAATGTGCGCGTGCCTGCGGCAGAGGCAAGCGTGGATTACGATGGGCGCATGAGCTATTCCGCGCCCAACAGCGTACGCCGCCGGCGCGAATATGCGGGCGTGCCTATGAGGGCGGCCGCAGCGCTGGTGGTGATCGCCGTGTTTATTCTGTCCATTTTTTATCTGAGCGCGGTGTCCAATCGCTCGGCTGTGTACAAGAACCGCCAGCAGATTGTCAACGATATGCAGAGCCTGCAAAAGGAAATTACGGAATTGCAGGTGGAGGTGGCGCGGGCGCGCGATTCATCCACCATCTGCTATCAGGCGGCGCAGCGGCTGGGCATGGTATCCAGCCAGGGCGTAAAGCCGATTGAAATCTACGCGCCCAATACCCGGCCTGCCAATGCGGATTCCTCCCTCTCCGCCGGCAGCGTCGCAGCCTGGCGTTAAGCGCCGGGGCGGGCGCGCGTACAATGAGGGGGATTTTTTATGCGCGCGGAACTGCTCATACGCAAAAGAATCTGGAAGCTGATGGTGGTGCTTACGGCGCTGTTTGGCGCGATCGTGGCGCGTATCATCAGCCTTACTGTTATACAGGGGGAGGCGCTTACAGCCCGCGGCGTGCGCCAGTGGACGCAGGAGGGCAAGGTGGAGGCACGGCGCGGCAGCATTGTGGATCGCAATGGGGAAACGCTGGCACTGAGCACCACGGCCTATATCGTATCCGTAAATCCCCGCAAGGTGACGGAGGATGCGGCCTTCGCCGCGCGCATGGCCGAGCTGCTGGATGTTGAGCAGCAGACGATCCTCAATAAGCTGAAAAACAAAAACTACGCCTCTGTCGTCCTCAAGCGGCAGGTGCCCCGCGCCACGGTGGACGCCATCCGTACGCTGCGCGCGCAGGATGAATCCGCCGCAAAGCTGCTGCAGGGGCTGTCCTTCTCGGAGGATACGCGGCGTGTTTACATCAAGGGGCAGTTTCTTGCTCAGGCGCTTGGTTTGACCAATGTGGATTCCGAAGGCCAGTCAGGGCTGGAGCAGCAGTACGACGCGGTGCTCAAGGGCGAAGATGGCATCCTGCTGACCGAGGTGGACCGCAAGGCGCGCACCATGCCGCAAAGCAATACCACCTACATTGCCCCGCAAACGGGCAACACGGTGCAGCTGACCATCGACGCGAGCATCCAGAGCTTTGTGGAGCGCGCCATGCGCGAGTGCATCCAGGTCAATAACGCCAAATCCGTCACCAGTATTGTGATGGATGTGAACACCGGCGCGATTCTGGCTTTGTGCATGAAGCCTGATTACGATCCCAACAGCCCGCCGCGCGACGATATCCAAACGCTGACCGAGCTGATGCGCATCAGCGCTGTCAGCGACGCTTATGAGCCGGGATCGACCTTTAAAAGCCTGACCTGCGCCGCGGCGCTGGATGCCGGCGTGGCCAGCGTGGGGGATACCTTCCAGTGCACTGGCAGTATCCGGGTGGACGGTGATACCATCCGCTGCTGGAAAAAGAGCCATGGCCACGAAACGCTGGCCGAGGGACTGAAAAACAGCTGCAATCCGGTGTTTGTCACCCTGGCGCTGCGTATGGGCACACAGCGGCTCTATCAATACCTGCGCGCCTTTGGGCTGGGCGTGCGCACAGGCGTGGATTTGCCCGGCGAGGGCACGGGCATCCTGATTAACAGCCGCTATGTCAAAAACGTCGATTTGGCGCGCATCGGCTTTGGTCAGAGCGTAGCCGTCACGCCTATCCAGATGATCACGGCCTTTTCTTCTGTGGTCAATGGCGGCAAGCTGATGAAGCCCTATATCGTCTCCGCCATTTTGGATGAGGACGGCGGTATTGTGCAGCGCACCGCGCCGCAGGTGGTGGCCAGCCCCATCCGGGCTGAAACCTCCCAGACCATGCGCGAACTGCTGGAAAAGGTAGTCAGCGAAGGCGGCGGTAAAAACGCCTATATCGAGGGCTACCGCGTGGGCGGCAAGACGGGCACGGCGCAGGTGTACATCGACGGTAAGGTATCCAGCAGCGTGCACATTGGTTCCTTTATCGGCTTTGCGCCCGCCGACGCTCCGCGCTTTGCCGTGCTGGTCATTGTCAATGCTGCCGATGTGCCGGTGGACTATGGCGGCACCACGGCTGCGCCCTTTGCACGGCAGATTATCGAAGATACACTCAACTATTTGGGCTATGAAAAGGCCGGTGCAGCCCAGGAGCAACGGGTGGAGATACCCGATTTTCAGGGCTGGACGCTGGACGAGGCGGTCAAGCGCCTGCGCAGCCTGGGCCTAAAATACGAAACGGATGGCGTGGGCGCAACTGTTACCGCCCAGATGCCTGCCGCTGGCGCCATGCTGAACGCAGGGGGGCAGGTGATGCTCTATACCGCCGAACAGCAGACGGTGACGCCTGATATCATGGTCTGCGTGCCCGACGTGATCGGCCTGTCCGTGGTGGAGGCCAGCCGCGCCCTGCGCGCGCGGGGCTTTGAACTGGAAATCAGCGGCAGCGGCGTGGCCGTCAGACAGTCTCCGGCCTATGGTGCCTATGCCGCCCAGGGCAGCACGGTAAAAGTATCGTTTGCCATGCCCTAAAGGTTGTCAAACGGGAATAATTTGGATATAATATATAGGTTGTAAATAAGCGGGAGGAACAGGCAATGAAGCTGAGCGATCTGGCGCGCGCGTGCGCGCAGTATGTAACGGAAAGACGGGGCGACTGCGAGGTACTGCTGCCCTGCATGGACAGCCGCAAGAAAACCGAGCGGGGGCTGTTCTTCTGCATTTCCGGCGCGCGCTTTGACGCGCACGATTACGCTGCCCAGGCTGTGCAGAATGGCGCGGCGGCGCTGGTGGTGGAGCGCTTTCTGCCCCTGGACGTGCCCCAGCTGCTGGTTACCGATACCCGCCTTGCTTTCGGCCCCATGTGCGCCGAGCTGTACGGCCATCCGGCACGGCAGATGAAAATGGTGGGCATCACCGGCACCAAGGGCAAAACGACCACCAGCTATCTGATCAAGGCCATTTTGGAGCAGGCCGGCTACAAATGCGGTCTGATTGGTACCACGGGCAATATGATTGGCAGCACCTTTATCCATGGCAGCATGACTACGCCCGAGGCGGACGAGCTGCAGGGCCTTCTGCGCCACATGGCCGATCAGCAGGTGCAGGCGGTGGTAATGGAGGTGTCCGCGCATGCCACGGCTATGCACCGCGTGGACGGCATCCTGTACGATGTGGGCTGCTATACCAACCTGTCACAGGATCACCTGGATTATTTTGGCACGATGGACAAGTACTTTGAGGCCAAAAAGGTGTTCTTTACCCCGCGCTATACCCGTGCCGCCGCTCTCAATGTGGATGACGAGAGCACGCGCAAAATCCTGGCCGATATTCAGATTCCTTATACCTGCTATGGTATCAGCTCCGACGCGGAGATTTACGCCCGCGATATCGAGATCACTGAGAACGGCGTTTCCTTCCGCATGTGCGTCAATAAGCGCGGAGAGCGGCAGATCAAGCTGCAAATGACGGGCATCTTTAACGTGTATAACGCCCTTACGGCGGCTTCTGCGGCGCTGCTGTTAGGGGTATCGATGGATGATATCGTCAAGGGGCTGGAAAGCGTGCGCGCCGTGCCTGGCCGCGCCGAAATGCTGGATACCGATACGCCCTACAAAGTGATCCTGGATTATTCGCATTCGCCCGACGCGCTGGAAAACATCCTCAAGGCCGTGCGCGACTTTACCCGCGGCCGCGTGATCGCGTTGTTTGGCTGCGGCGGCGACCGCGACCATGGCAAGCGTCCCATGATGGGCGAGATCGGCGGGAGGCTGGCAGACTTTTCCATTCTGACCTCCGACAACCCGCGCAGCGAGGATCCCTATCAGATTTTGGCCGCCATCGAGGAGGGCATCCGCCACACCAAGGGTGCGTATACCGTGATTGAGAACCGCCGCGAGGCCATCCGCTATGCGCTGGAAATCGCCCGCGATGGCGACGTGGTGGTGCTGGCAGGCAAGGGCCATGAAACCTATCAGGAGATCCGCGGCGAAAAGCATCCCTTTGATGAGAAAATCGTGGTAAAAGAGCTGCTTGCCGATATGCGCGCCCATAAAAACTGAGTAACCCAAAAGGAGAGATACGCATGCTGTACCTGTTTGCCGCTCCTGTCCTGGCCGTGGCGCTGATGCTGATTCTGATGCCCGGCTGCATCAAAGAACTGCGCAAGCTGAAGTTTGGCCAGACCATGTATGAGCTTGGCCCGCAAACGCACCTGAACAAAAAGGGCACGCCCAATATGGGCGGCCTGGTGATCGGCCTGGTCACGGTGGTGGTGACGGTGCTGTTTGCCGCGCTCAACTACAGCCGCCTTGCAAAGAACGGCGGCGAGCTTGCCCGCTGGTGGACGCTGGATAACGGCCTGTGGGGGCTGCTGTTTGTGGCGCTGGGTGCGATGGCCATCGGCTTTACCGACGACTATACCAAGGATGTAAAAAAGAACCACGAGGGCCTTAAGCCTATGCAGAAGGTGGCCGGCCAGCTGGTGGTGGGTCTGGCCTTTTCGATTTGGGCGTATTCCTATGTGGGCAGCGACGTGATTCTGCCCTTCACCGGAAAAACCTGGAACCTGGGTATTTTCTACATTCCGCTGATCACCCTGACGGTGCTGTTTATGACCAACAGCGCCAACCTGCAGGATGGGCTGGACGGGCTGCTGTCCTCGGTGACGGTGGTGGGCATGATCGCCTTTGGCGTGCTGGCCGTGCTGATGAGCCGCCTGACGGGTGCAAAGGCGCTGCTTGGTGAAACCTCGCGCGATGCGGTGGCCATCCTGTGCTTTACGCTGGCGGGCGCGGCCATCGGCTTTTTGCGGTTTAATCACTATCCGGCGCAGATCTTCATGGGCGATACGGGCAGCATGTTCATCGGCGGCGTGATGGTCGGCGCGGCGGTGGTGCTCAAGTGCGAATTCCTGCTGTTGCTGGTCTGCTTCACCTGCGTGATGAGCTCGGTGTCGGTGATGCTACAAACAGCCTATTTCAAATATACCAAGAAAAAGACAGGCACGGGCAAGCGCATTTTCAAGATGTCGCCCATCCATCATCACTTTGAAATGTGCGGCATGAAAGAAACGCAGATCGTGGCCATGTACGCCGTTGTGACGCTGGCGCTGGCCGCGCTGGCGATTCTGTCGGCTGTGAAATGGTTTGCCTGACGCGGGCATAAAATGAATTGCGGGGGTGATTGCATGCTGGATCGTACAAAGGCAAAAGAGAATTGGCAGGGCAAGCGCGTGTTGGTGCTGGGCATGGCGCGCAGCGGTATCGCTGTGGCGCAGCTGCTGTGCCGCTTTGGGGCTGTGCCGCTGCTGAACGACCGTAAAACCGAGCAGGAGTTAGGGGAGACGCTGGCGCCGCTGCGGGAGCTTCCCTGCGAGTGGCATCTGGGCGAGGACGCTGAAGCGCTGCTGCCGCAGTGCGATGTGCTGCTGATCAGCCCCGGCGTGCCCATCGATTCGCCCATTGTGCTCAAAGCCCGTGAAATGAACATTCCCGTAACGGGCGAACTGGAGGTTGCCTCCCAGCTGTGCGAGGGCACGCTGGTGGCGCTGACGGGCACCAACGGCAAAACGACAACCGTATCCCTGCTGGGGGAAATCTACCGCGCCATGGGCAAAATTGCCTATGTGGCGGGCAATATCGGCTATCCGCTGTCCGCCGCCGCGATGCTCAGCAAGCCTGAGAATATGCTGGTGGCTGAGGTGTCCAGCTTCCAGCTTGAAACGACGGATACCTTCCATCCGCGCGTGGCGGCGGTGCTCAATATCACCGAGGATCATCTGAACCGTCACTATACCATGGAGAACTACGCGGCGGTGAAGCGCCGCATTTTCGCCCGCCAGAATGAAACCGATACAGCGGTGCTCAACTATGACGATCCTGCCTGCCGCGCCATGGCCGAGGGCCTGCGCGCGCGGGTGGCCTGGTTTTCCCGCACGCAGGAGGTGCCGCAGGGCGCGTTTGTGCGCGAGGATAAAATCACCATTCGCTGGGATGGCGCGGAAAAGGCTGTGTGCAGAACCGACGAGGTGTACATTCCCGGCCCGCATAACCTGGAAAACGCGCTGGCTGCGGCCATGATGGCCTGTGCCTCCGGCGTGCCCACGGCCGTCATCCGCCATGCGCTGCGCACCTTTAAGGGCGTAGAACACCGCATCGAGCTGGTGCGTGAGCTGGATGGCGTAAAATGGTACAACGACAGCAAGGGCACCAATGTGGACTCCACCATCAAGGCCGTGCAGACCATGCGCGCGCCCACGGTGCTGGTGCTGGGCGGCTCGGATAAGCACGTATCCTTTGACGCGCTGGCCAGGGAGATCATCGCCAGCGGCCAGATCAAGTGCGTGGTGCTTTGCGGCGCAACGGCCCCGCAGATTGAATCTGCCCTGCTTGCGGCGGGGTATACGGCCATCGAGCACGCCGAAAAGTACCCCGAAATGGTGGCGCTGTGCCGCCGTCTGGCTGTGCCGGGCGGCAACGTGCTGCTGTCGCCTGCCTGCGCGTCCTTCGATCAATTCAGCGATTACGAGCAGCGCGGGCGCATATTCAAGCAACTGGTAAACGAGCTTCAATAATCCCCACTTTGCCGAAAGGATGCAGGAATGACAAACACGGTCGTCCTGCCAAAGAGAAAGCGCAGGCCGGTGGATAAAACCCTGCCTGTGATTATGACACTGCTGCTGATGATGGGGCTGGTGACGCTGTTTAGCGCCACGTATTACAATGCCCAGGATAGCGGCGACGCGCTGTCCGAGGTGAAAAAGCAGCTGTTTGGCATGGCCGTAGGCTTTGCGGCCATGCTTTTTACATCCCGTATTCCCTATTGGTTCTGGGGCAGGCATCGCGTGGCGCTGGCTGGATTAGGTCTCAGCGCCGTGCTGCTGGTCCTGGTCATCATCCCCGGCGTGGGCGTGTATATCAATGGTTCGCGCCGCTGGCTGCGGCTGGGGCCGTTGTCCTTTCAGCCAAGCGAATTGGCCAAGTACGCCGTGGTGCTCTTCGTCGCCCTGGCGCTGGCTGCGCGCGGAAAGCGCGTGCAGCGCTTCTTTACGGGCATCCTTCCGGTGCTGATTGCGCCGGGTGTGATGTTCCTGCTGATATTGGAGCAGCCCAACCTGTCCACGGCGGGCACGATTATCATCGTCAGCGTTATTCTGGTCATGCTGGCCGGGGCGCGCTGGCGGCACATGCTGGTGCTGGGCGCGGGGGGCTTGGCGCTGGGCGCGTATTATGCCTGGAGCGAGCCCTATCGCCGTGAGCGGCTGCTGTCCTTTACCAATCCGTTTGCCAAGATGAACGACGAGGGCTATCAGCTATCGCAATCGCTGATTGCCTTTGGCTCCGGCGGGCTGTTTGGCATGGGGCTGGGCTGCGGCAGGCAGAAATACGCTTACCTGCCCTATCCGGAGAGCGATTTTATCTTTGCCATTGTGGGCGAGGATTTCGGGCTGATCGGTTGCGTGGCCGTTATTCTGCTGTTTATTGCTTTTCTGTTTGCGGGCATGCGCATTGCGCTAACCTGCCCGGATACCTTCGGCTGCCTGCTGGCGGCAGGCATTACGTGCCTGATCTGCGTGCAGGCGTTTATCAATATGGGCGTGGTGGTCGGCGTGCTGCCCACTACCGGGCTGCCCCTGCCCTTCTTCAGCGCGGGCGGCACATCGCTGTCTATCACCATGGCGGCGGTGGGCGTGGTGCTGTCCATCAGCCGAACCTGCGAGCCGGTGCTGCGCAGTTAATCTGTCTTGCACCCCATTTTTCGTGCGGCATAGCATGAAAGCATGAAAAATGGAGGTGAGCGCATGGCAGGATTTCGAATCTGCGGCGGCGAAAAGATAGAGGGAACCCTGCGGGTGGATACCGCCAAGAATGCCGTACTGCCGATTCTGGCGGCCAGCGTGCTGCCCCAGGAGGATACCGTGCTGACCGATTGTCCACGCCTGGGTGATGTGGAATGCATGCGCGGGATCCTGCGTATGCTGGGCTGTGAATCCTGCTGGGAGGGCGATGCGCTGCGCATCTGCGGCGGCGCGCTCAGTCAGGGGGAAATGCCGGAAGAACTGAGCAAGCGCGTGCGCTCCTCGATCTTTCTGCTGGGCCCGGTGCTGGGCAGGCTGCGCATGGCCACCATGGCCTATCCCGGCGGCTGCGAAATCGGCCTGCGCCCGATTGATTTACATCTAAGCGCGCTCAAACGCATGGGCGTGCGCATCAGCGAGGAAGGCGGCATGCTGCGCTGCGACGGGCGCGATATGCACGCGGCGGATATCCACCTGGATTATCCTTCCGTGGGCGCGACGGAAAACATCATCATGGCCGCGGCGCTGCTGCCAGGCAGAACTACCATTAGCAACGCGGCACGTGAGCCGGAAATTGAGGATTTGCAGCGTTACATCAACGCCATGGGCGGGCATGTGCAAGGGGCAGGTTCGCCGCTGATCGTGATCGAGGGCGTCAGCCGCCTGCATGGCGTTACCTATCAGCCCATGCCGGATCGCATTGCTACGGGTACATACCTGTGCGCGGCGGCGATTACGGGCGGGCAGATCGAATTGACCAACGCCCGGCCGCGCGATTTGACGGCAGTGCTGGATAAGCTGCGCGCCATGGGCTGCGTGATTGCCGAAGGGGAGCAGGCGCTGTATTTATCTGCCCCGGAGCGGCTGCAAAGCTTTGATGCTCTGCAAACCCAGCCGCATCCCGGCTTTCCAACCGATATGCAATCGCAGATGCTGGCGCTGGCCTGTGTGTGCCGTGGCGCAAGCGTCATTGAGGAAAAGGTGTTTGAAAACCGCTTTGCCATTGCGGGCGATCTGTGCCGCATGGGCGCGAACATCCGCGTAACGGGCCGAGCGGCGCTGATTCAGGGCGTGGAGCGGCTGCATGGCGCACATGTGGCGGCGCATGATCTGCGCGGCGGAGCAGCGCTGGTGCTGGCTGCGCTGGCCGCCAGCGGCGAAACGCTGGTGGAAGACGTGCATCTGATCGATCGCGGATACGAACGCATGGAAGAAAAACTAACGGCCCTGGGCGCGAAAATAGCGCGCGTATAGGCCATGCATGAAAGGAGCGCAGGATGGAGCCAAACAACATGCAGCCGGGCACGGAGCCCGTGCAGACGCCCAACCAAGGCCAGGATGATGTGCGCATCATCGGCGAGATGCCGCGCCGTCCGGCCAAACGCGGGCTGTATACCCTCATCGCCGTGCTGGTGATGCTCACCGTAGCCGCGATATTTGTGCGCGATCAGGTGTTCAAAATCCGTGATGTTGAAATTCGCAGCGTGCAGAATATCTCTCAGGAGGAGGTTATGCGGCTGTCGGGCATCACGGCCAATACCAGCTATTTTGGCCTGAATGAGGAGAAAATCCGCGCGGGTATTGAAAGCAATCGCTACCTGCGCTTTGAAAGCATGGAAAAGGTGTGGCCCAATGGCGTTATTCTCAATATTCAGGAGCGTCAGCCGTGCATTAATGTGCTGAACGCGGGCATCCAGTATGTGGTGGCCAGCGACGGCATGGTGCTGGAAGCCTATGCTTCGCTGCGCCTGGATAACGGCTGCATCAAAACTACTGGACTGAACATCCGCGATATTCGCGTGGGCTCGCAGGTGGTCTGCTATAACAGCGAGCAGCTGGACGCGATGCTCAATATCGTGGCGGAGCTGGATGCGCAGGGCTGCATGAATGAGATTGCGGAGATGAACCTGTCCATGCTGGACAGTATCTATCTGGTGACAACGGATAGCTACGTGGCCAATATCGGCGACGCTCAGCAGCTGCGGCCCAAGATTGGCACTGTTCGCGCAGTGGTAACGGAGCTGCGCAATCGTGGCTTGAAGGGCGGCATGATCGAGGCGACTGTGCCGGGCGAAGCCTCCTATCGGCCTGTAAGCAATTAAATAAACCGCAGAAAGTCAGCTAAAGCAGACTTTCTGCGCCGTACACGCCGCCGCTTCGGATTAATAGCGCCGCCAAAGGCGGCTGAGGGCAGGCGATTTTACAAATCGCCGCCCGAAACCCGCGCTTGCCGTAAGGCAGCAGCGCGGGGCGTACAAATGAAGGGGCTGTTGCCCCTTCATGCATCCCAGAAGCTTTAATGAGGCTTTTTGACAGCCTGATCCGTGCTGTGCACGACTATGCTGGGAAGCGAATCACTTCGTTTCCCGGCTTTTTTCATAGGCAAGCTGCGCTGCGCCCCACAGCGCGTCATGCTGTGCGGAGACGGTCTGCGCATATGGCAACAAGGCTTCAAAAACAAGCACGCGATAGGGGGAATCATGCGTCAGCAGCCCGCCCAGCAGTGCCAATCGCGGGCGTGGCATATCGAGCCGTTTGGATAGCGCCTGCGCGATGCGCGCAAGCTCCGCCGCACCCTGCCTAAGAATCGCCAGGCTGGCTTCGTCGCCCGCCTGCGCGCAGGTAAGCACCGCCTTGGCCAGCGCGGCGATGGCTGATTTATCCTGCCCGCTGTAATAGACATAATTCAATATGCCCTGTACGTCCTGACTGCCCGTGGCTTGATACACGGCCTGCAGAAGCATCTGCGCGTCCGCACGGCCATCCGCCGTTTGTACGGCCAGCGCCAGCGCAGCGCGTCCCAGCGCGTAGCCGCTGCCGCAATCGTCGATCAGATGTCCCCAGCCGCCCACGCGCGCGGTTTGCCCGGCGGTGTTGCGGCCAAAGCCCACCGAGCCCGTGCCTGCAATCAAAATGCAACCAGGGCCGTCCATGGCCCCGCGCAGGGCGATTTCAAAATCGCTGCACAGCATCAGCGCGCCTGCAAAGCCGCGCTGTGCCAGGGAAGCTTCCAGCAGTTGCCTGGCCTTGGGGGAGGATACGCCTGCGCCGCCGATACACAGCGCCGCGCAGTCCGCCAGGGCGGGGCATGCTGCCCACAATTCATCCAGACGCTGGCAAAAGGCCTGTTCGCCGATGGAGGCGATGTTGAAAGGGCCAAATTCTGCGCTGGACAGCACGGCGTTTTGCGCATCGCGCACCTGCAGGCGAGTGCTGGTGCCGCCGCCGTCTATACCTGCTACCCATGTCATACGCTTTCCTCCAAATGCACGGGCAAGCGTCCGTAGAAATGGCCGCTGTCCAGCGCCGCAATCAGCGCGCGCAGCGCGGCGGGGGAATAGTCATATACGGCGATTTTGCCTATATCGGGCAGCAGTGGCAGATCGTAGGGATTGCGCAGCGCGGCGGCTATCATGGGCTTGCTCAGGGTATGCAGTGCCCGCGCCAGCGCGATCTGGCCGGGGAACAAATGCCCGTTGCAGGTAAGCAGCAGAATGCTGTCATAGTCGGCTGCCTGCACCGTGAGGCGGGCGATTTCATCCTCGTCCGGATCCTTGCCGCACACGGCTGCGCCGCCGCCATAGCAGCGCCGAAGCAGCAGCGGAGCGGCTTCCATGGCTGCTGCCGCGTTGCCTGCCAGCGAGGCACGGTAATCCTCCGGCCCACAGAAGAATGTGCGCTCGTCCGGCTGGAAGAGCGGCCCGCTGACGTGGGTGATCGCGCGGCGCAGCATCCACTCTGCGGCTTCCCGGTCAGAGATCAAATCGACCAGCTCGGGCTGCGCGCTGGTAAAGGCATAGCGCTCCTTGGCGCGCAGGATGCGCTCCATGGACGCCTGCGCCTGGATTTCATCCAGTCTGCCTTCCTGCGCTGCGGCGCGCAGATATTCGGCGGTTTCGCGTTGCAGGGTCTCATTGCTGCTGACAAAAACCAGATCCACGCCCGCGTTCATGGCAGCCAGCGCGCCCTGCGGCGTGCCGTAATGGCGCTGGATTGCGTCCATGCACATGCAGTCGCTCAGAATCATCCCGTCAAAGCCCAATTGCCCGCGCAGCAGATCGTGCATGATACGGCGGGACATGGTGGCAGGTACGCCGTCCGGCTCCAGGCGCGGAAACAGAATGTGGCTGCTCATGATGGCGGGGATGCCACCCTTGATGGCCGCGCGGAAGGAAAGCAGCTCACAGGCTTCCAGCGCAGGCAAATTCTTGTCCACGCAGGGCAGGCCGATGTGCGAATCCACCGCCGTATCGCCATGCCCGGGAAAGTGCTTTCCGCAGCAGCAAACGTTTTCGTTTTGATAGCCAAGCACAGCTTCGCGGGCAAAATCTGCTACGCGCGTGGGATCATCGCCAAAGCTTCGCACGCCGATGACGGGATTGCGCGCGTTGCTGTTTACATCCAGCACAGGGGCAAGGTTCAGATTAACGCCAAGGCCGTGCAGCTGGCGTGCGGTGATCTGCGCTGCGATGCGCGCGCTCACCGGATCGCCCGTTGCGGCGACAGCCATATTGCCCGGCGTGACGACGGCGTCCGCGCCCAGGCGCGATACCATGCCGCCCTCCTGATCGATAGTAATGAAGGCGGGATGGCCGGTTTCGGATTGAACCAGCTGCTGGATATCGGCGCACAGGGCACGAAGCTGGGCATTATCCACCACATTGTGACGAAATAAAATGACATTCCCGATTTTATATTGCCGCACAAGCTGGCGAAAGGATTCGGTCAGCGCCGGCCCCTGAAAGCCGAATACCAGCCGCTGGCCGATGATAGCATGCAGATCCATGTAGACACTCCTTCTTGACAATTTCCCGTGCAGGGGATACACTGACATTAGCAATTTATAGGAAAACGGAGGGTTTGTATGGAACATCCCCTGCAAAGGCTGTGGAATAAGCCCGAGCGCCTGGTGATCGGCTTCATGTCCGGCACGTCGGCTGACGGCGTGGACGCGGCGCTGGTGCGCATATCGGGCTATGGTGTTGAGACCAGGCTGACCCAGCTGGCGTTTTGCTTTACGCCCTTTGACGAGGCCACGCGCGCAGAGGTGCTGCGCCTGGCGGGCGGCGGAAGTGCGGCGGCGGCGGACTTTTGCCGCATCAATTTTCATCTGGGCCAGCTATACTGCGAGGCGGGCGACGCGCTCTGCCGTCAGGCGGGCATTGAGCGGGCGCAGGTGGATTTGATCGGCTGCCATGGGCAGACGCTATGGCACATTCCGCAGGAGGAAATCTACCTGGGCAGGTCCCAGCACAGCACCTTCCAATTGGGCGAGTCCGCCATGCTGGCCGAGTATTTCGGCTGCCCCACGGTGGGGGATTTCCGCGTGCGCGATGTGGCCGCGGGCGGCTTGGGCGCGCCGCTGGTGCCCTATACCGAATTTTTGCTCTATCGCAGCCGGGAGGAATGCGTGGCGCTGCAAAACATCGGCGGCATCGGAAATGTGACCGTGCTGCCGCGCGATTGCCGGCTGGAGGATGTGTTTGCCTTTGATACGGGCCCGGGCAATATGCTGATGGACGCGCTTGTGGAGCGACTGACGAACGGCAGGCAGCATTACGACGCAGGGGGAAAAATGGCCGCGCAGGGGCGCGTGGATGCGGGCTTGCTGGCATTTTTGATGCAGGATCCATATTTGCAGCGAAAGCCGCCCAAAACCACAGGCCGCGAAGCCTATGGCGCGCCGTATCTGGCGGCGCTGCTGGATTACGCTGCGGCGCATGGCGTATCGCTGCTGGATACGCTGGCAACCGTCACCCGCTTTACGGCGGAGTGCATTGCCTATGGCCTGCAGCGCTTCAGCCCCTGTCGTCCGGGACGCATGATTGTGGGCGGCGGCGGATGCTATAACCTGACGCTGATGGCGCATCTGCGCGCGCTGCTGCCCGACTGCCGGGTGATGACCAACGAGGATCTGGGGCTGGATGGCAACGCCAAGGAGGCGGTTGCCTTTGCCCTGCTGGCCGATGAAACCATCTTTGCCAGCTGCAATAACGCCCCCGGTGCCACGGGCGCGCGGCATCCTGTGGTGATGGGAAAAATCAGTCTATAACGGCGCGCAGCGCCAGCGCAACACGGCCATCCGCCTGAGAAAGCAGGCGCTTGGCCGTGTTTTCATCTACCCCGCGCAGCAGCATGACGATGGCGGGCTTGCAGGCATAATGGCACTTTTCCAGCGCGGCGACGGCAGCTTCTTCGCTTTCGCCCGTGGCTTCGCGCACAATGGTCACGCAGCGGCGAATCAGCTTTTCATTGCTGGGTTTTACATCCACCATCAGGTTGCCGTATACCTTGCCCAGGCGGATCATCGCGCCGGTGGACAGCATGTTCAGCACCATTTTCTGCGCGGTGCCGCTCTTCATGCGTGTGGAGCCGGTGACGACCTCGGGGCCGGGGGTGGGCGCGATGCCGATATCGGCCAGTGTATCAATCTGCGAGCCAGGGCAGCAGGTAACGCCGATCACCGGCGCGCCCAGTTCTTTGGCATAGGCCATTGCGCCCAGCACATAGGGCGTGCGGCCGCTGGCGGCGATGCCCACCAGCACGTCGTTTTTGCAAAAGGAAATGCCGGTTAAATCCTCGCGGCCAAGATCACGGTTATCCTCCGCGCCCTCCACGGCCTTGAAAATGGCCGGATAGCCCCCCGCAATCAGCCCCACCACCATTTCGGGCGGGGTGGAGTAGGTAGGCGGACACTCCACCGCATCCAGAATGCCAAGACGGCCTGATGTGCCGCAGCCGCAGTAAACCAGCCGTCCGCCGCCGTGCAGATGGGCGGCGATGATGTCCACGGCCTGAGCAATCTGCGGGCATACATGCGCTACGGCCTCAGCCACGCGGTGATCCTCGCGGTTGATCAGCCGCACCATATCCAGCGTGGACAATTCATCAATGTGCATCGTTTCGGGGTTGCGCTGCTCGGTGCGGATGCTCTTCAAATCCTCCATGGGTTACATATCCTCCAGTGTTTTTACCAGTTTCACCTGCTCGGGCGGGATCATAAAGCACTCGCAGTATTGCCTGCGCCCTTCGATGCCGCGCAGGCGTTTGAGATGGCTGTAGTATTCCTTATAGGGAAAGCTGCCGTGCACGGTGAAGGCATGGTGATTGATGGCCTTTTCCCACAGGGCGAAGCCCTGCGATACGTCCATGTATACATAGGGCTTGAAATCCTGCGCGTCCTCCCAGTTTTCGGCATAGTACAGCGTGCGGGCAAAATGCGGCGGCAGCTCACGCTCAAAGCCCGCGATGGCTGCGTAAAACCATGCGTCCGTCACGATAGCATGGCAGGCCATATGATCCTTGTGCATGCTGCAGGCATGGTGGGTGACGATAATATCCGGCTTGACACGGCGGATGATATCGCACACCTCAAAGCGCACGGTGTCGTTGTTGGGCAAAAGACCGTCGGGGTGATCCAGCACGATGGCCTCGCCGCCCAGATCGCGCATAAAGGCCTGCGCCTGGGCGATTTTTTCCTGCCGGTAGGCGGCGACGTCCGCCCCGGCGGGCGCGCCTTTTTCACCCGCCGTCAGCGCCAGGGTGACGGCATGGCCGCCCGAAACGGCGCAGGAGGCAAGCAGCGCGCCGGCGGTCAATTCCATATCGCCGATATGCGCGCCGATGGCTAAAATGGTTTTGTTCATGGCTTATAGCTCCTTGATCATCACGGCGAAATATCGCCTGGGGGTAAAGCCTGCGGCCTGATAGATGCGCTGTGCGGGATTATTTACGCCCGTAAACAGCGACATATACTGCGCGCCGCAGGCACGCTCGGCCAGGCACAGCCTGTTAAACAGCAGCGTGCCCAGACCGTGACCTTCATACTGCGGGGCTACGCCCAGCCCGGCAAAGTAGCCGCGGCCGCTTGGCTCGGGATATATGGGGCCTGTAAAGCCTGCGACCGTATGCCCCTTGAGGCCGACCAGCAGGTATTGCCCGGCGCTGGCGGCGGCGGGAATCTCGCTGCTCCACATGCTGTTGCCCAGGGCGGATAGCATATCGTCCAGCCCTTCATGCAGGCCGGGCTGATAGCGTGCCACGGTGTAGCCCTCCTGCGCCATGGCGCGCTCTTTTTCAGCCATTGCGGGGGGATAAGCATAGGCGGAGAGATCGAGATACATGGCCATCTCGGTCGCGGCCTCGCGGTAGCCGTATTGCAGCATGCGCTGATACAGCGGCAGATCGCGCGGGATGCCGGGCATGTTGTTGTGCTGATGGCCGGGCGTGCCGGGGATGATCCACGGCAGACGGATGGGATTGAAGAACGTAACGGCGGATACGCTTTTGCCAGCCTGACGGAAAGAGTCCTCTAAAGCTGTCAGCAGCACGCGGGCGTTCTCATCAGTATCCAGCGCCTCGCTCAGCAGCAGGCAGCTGACATAGCCGCGCACCGCGCCCTGCGCCAGATGCGCGCCTGTGCAGCCATTGATGAAGCCCTGCGCCTGGCCGTCAACATCCAGCACGAATGTGTGCGCGGCGCTGAAATCGGAATGCGCAAGCAGCAGGGCGCGCAGACCAGCCTCATCCTGCGGGGCGTATCCGGCACGCACACCGGCCGTGTCCCACAGTTGGAGCACGGCCGGCGCATCGGAAGGAATATAATGTCTGATTTGCATATTAGCCTTTCACAGCGCCGATGGTGACGCCCTCCAGGAAGTACTTTTGCAGCGCGAAGAACAGGATGAACATGGGCAGCGCGGACAGCGTGGCCCCGGCCATCATGGGCGCGAACAGCGTTTCATTGGCGAATTTGAAGGTTTTCAGGCCCACCTGAATGGTATACATGCGATCCTTGCTGGTGACCAGGAAGGGCCAGAAGAAGGTGTTCCACGAGGACATGAAGGTATTGATGGCCATGACTGCCAGCACTGTTTTGGACAGCGGCAGCACGATGCGCACGAAGATGCCCGGATGGCTGCAACCGTCCAGCTTGGCGCTTTCGATCAGCGGCGTGGGGATGCTGGCGAAGAACTGCTTGGCCAGGAACACATTGTAGGAGGTAACGATGCTCGGCAGGATCAGCGCTACATAGGTATTGGACATGTGGAATTTATTGACTACCAGAATATACAGCGGCACCTGCGTGACCTGATAGGGGATCATCATGGCCACCAGAATCAGCCCGAACAGGAACTTGCTGCCTTTGAAGGGAATCTTAGCAAAGGCGTAGCCCGCCATGGAAGCAAAGATCACATTGCCCAGCACCGTGCTGACCGAGGTGATAAAGCTGTTGCCGATCCAGCGCAGGGAATAGGGGCTGAAATCAAAGAACGCGACATAGGAATCCAGCGTCCAGCGCTTGGGAAAGATGGTACGCATGTTGCCCGCTGTGGAGACGGCGGGGCCAAAGGAAGAGGTGATCATATAGAAGATGGGAAACAGTGCCAGTGCCGCGAAGATGACCAGCACCAGCGCGATCAGCGTGTTGCGCAGGTGCAACAGGCCACGGTTGTTGCGATGCTGCGAATACAAGCCCGTAGATGCCATATGCCCACCTCCTTAATATTCCACATCCACGCCCATGAGCTTGAACTGCAGGAGCGAGATGATGGCGATGACGATTGCCAGCAGGATCGCCTGCGCGCAGGCCAGGCCATACTTGGAATATTCAAACGCGTTTTTATAAATCAGCAGACCGATCATGGTGGTGCTGTTATCCGGGCCGCCGCCCGTCATCATAAAGGCGTTCATGAAAACCTGGAAGGAGCCGATCACGCCCGTTACCAGCAGGAACAGCGTGGTGGGCTTTACCAGGGGAAACACAATGTAGCGCACCTTTTGCATAAAGGTGGCGCCGTCCAGCTCGGCGGCTTCAAAATAGCTGTTGTCAATGCCCAACAGAGCCGCAATATAGATGATGATATTGCTGCCCTGGCCCGACATCAGGGCCATAAACATCAGCGACAGCATGGAGGTTTTGCTGGAGGAAAGCCAGTTTTGCGTGGGCAGGTGCAGGAAAGAAAGCACCTGGTTGAACAGCCCCTGGGGGGAGGAATCGTAAATCCACAGCCATACCACCGACAGCGCAACGCCCGAGGCGATGCCCGGCAGGTAGTAGATGGACTTGAACACTGACTGCACCTTGCGCGGGAAGGGCAGGATCATGATGGCGATGGAAAACGCCAACAGAAGAGAAAGCGGCACCACCACGGCGGTATACACCAGCGTGTTTTTGGTGGCTTTGTAGAACAGCGCGTTTTTGAAGGTTTCGGCATAGTTTTGCCATTTGATATACTGCGAGCCAAAGGGGCGATACTTTAAAAAGCTCGTCTCCACAGCGCTGATAACGGGATATAGCGTGAAAATGCAAAATACCAGCATGGATACGCCGATGAAGGCATAGCCCCACAGATCGTCGCTGGTCAGGCGGAAGCGCTTGCGTGCGGCAAGGGAAACGCCTTTGCTTGTCGTCATGTGATTCATTCCTTCCAAACTTGGTATGGCTCGCAGTCAATAGAAAAGCCGCCCGCCACGATGCAGCGGGGCGGGCGGCAATTCCTTTTGCCGTTCAGGCGGGGATTAGATCAGGCCGTTCGCACAGCCGTCTGCGCCAAAGAGCTTTACAGCTTCCTGGCAGATGGCGTCGTATACCTGCTGAGCGGTGGCTTCGCCAGCCAGCAGAGCCTGGAACTTGGGTACGATCACTTCGTCACGCAGCTGACGGGCGTTGGTGCTCTGCTCGGCGGAAACGCCGGAGGGAGGCGCAACGACCAGGCCGATTTCACGGGCAGCGCAGGCAGCGTTGCCTTCGTCCAGACCGGTGACGGCATACTTGGCATAAACTTCGCGGCCGCTCTTGCACACGGGATCCAGCAGCAGGGTGGAGTCTACCATCGCGGCGCGATCGCCGGAGCACAGGTAATCCAGGAACAGGCAAACGTTCTTGAGGTGCTCGTCGGTGGTGTTCTTATTGCGCAGGGCAACCAGACCGTCCACGGAGCCGAAGCAGGTTTCCTTTACGCCTTCCATCGTGGGGATGGGCAGGAAAGCATAGTTCACATGGATGGAGTTTTCAACGGCCTTGCCGTCGTTGGCGGCCAGGGCGGCGTTGTTCTTGTTGATGTTGAGCTCGAACAGGGGCATGGCCTTGCCGAAGATCATGGCGTTGCCGGTTTCGCACATTACCATGCGCTGGCCAGCTTCTACGGCGTACTTGGGCATATAACCGGAGGAGGTCATTTCTTCAACGGCCTTGAGCAGGTTCAGCATGTTTTCGGAGGTGTAGGCATACTTCAGATCCGCGGTGAAATCGTTGGTGATGCCGGCGGAAGCGCCGAAGATGCTGATGAAGTCAGCCGCGGTAACGCCGGAGTTGGCGAACACGAAGCCGAAGCAGTTGTCGGTGGTGCCGTTCTTGATGACTTCCAGGAATTCCTTATAGGTCCAGCCTTCAGACTGAATCTTGGCCACGTCCGCACCAGCGGCGGTCAGCATATCCTTGTTGGCGCCGATGGACTGGATGGTGATGTAGAGGGGCAGGCCGTATACATGGCCTTCCAGGGACATGTAGTCCAGCGCGTTCTGATCGTAATCAGCCAGGCGCTCGGCGTCCATGTACTTGTCAATTTCGATGCCGACGCCCAGGTTTACCAGGGTGCCGATGGTGGAATAGCTGACTTCCGCGATGTCGGGGGCTTCACCGGCATTGGCCAGGGTGGTCAGCTTGCCATTGTGCTCGTCCCAGGAGGTCTTGATGATTTCAACCTTGATTTCGGGATGGATGGCGGTGAACTCATTGGCCCAGGTTTCGATATCGGTCAGATAGGTGCCGGTGACCGGGGGAACCATCACGGTGATGGTATCGGTTTCAGCCAGGGCAGGAACGATGCCAAGCAGCAGCATGGCGGCCAAGAGAATCGAGAGAACCTTTTTCATGTTAGACCCTCCGTTGTTAAATTGTGGGATTCCGCAATGGAAAGGAATCCTTTTGTTAAGATTATACAGAAATAAGACCGCTTTGTCAATCAAAAAATCTCAAATTTTAGCAGGGGCACACTTGCATTTTTCAAAACGACGAAATTGCAGAATCCGACATTCTTCCCGCTTGAGCGCGGCGATACGGATGTGTTTTCGTGGCGGTGGGCGCAAAAAGGGCGAAGCACGGCATAAAACGTCTCCAATAAACATAAGCTATAAACGGCGCAGTGCGCCATTTTTCCGCGCGCAAGGAGGCAAAAGCCCCCTCAAGGGGTAAAATATTCGAGCGGGCGGTAAATTATTGATGAATATTTGTAAAGATTTGTGAAATACCTACTTGAAAAACTGTCACAAAAAGGTTACAATTAAGTATCCTAATGACATGGGCGCATTCGGCAGTTTGCCATGCGCGCACGCGGCGGCGTGAGCGCTGCGACGGACGGGGGATGAGGGTTGTAATGAAGAACACTGTAACGGCCATTGATTTCGGCACCAGCAAGATTGTCGCCCTTGTGGCGGAAACCAGCGGCCGCCAGCGCTGCGATATTATCGGCGCGGGCTTCTCTGCCTATTCCGGCTTTGCCGATGGGCAGTGGAACGAGCCTAACGCCTTGAACGAGGCTATTTCCAATGCGGTGCACGAGGCGGAAACGCAATCGCACACCCGCGTGCGTGAAGTAAACGTGGGCGTGCCGGGCGAGTTTTCCCGCGTGTATGCAATCGAAACCAAGATCGATCTTCAGGGCGCCGATCCGCATGTGACGGTGCGCAATATTGAAGATCTCTTCCGCCGCGCCACCGAGGAGCTGGGGCAGGTGCAGGGCGTGATCGTCCATCGCAGCCCCGCCTGGTTCATGGTGGATGAGGGCAAAAAGACCCTGGAGCCCATGGGCATGCGCGGCAGTTCGCTGCGCGCGCTGGTCTCCTTTGTGGTGGCCGATCAGTTTTTCCTGGATGATGTAAGCGAGCGTTTCCGCGCGCTGAACATCACCGTAAACAGCTTTTTCTCCACCCCGGTTGGACAGGCTATGCTCTTTATCCCCGATGAGGAGCGCGACCGTACCGCTCTGCTGGTGGATATGGGCTATCTGAACACCGAGGTCATGGCCGTGGAGGGCGACGCGGTGATCTTCCACAAGGTCATCCCCATGGGCGGCGGCGATATCGCGGCCGATCTGGCCTATGGGCTGGAAATCCCCCTGTCCTCTGCCGAGCAGATCAAGCGCGCCTACGTTTTCGGCGTATCCGCCGGGGATGAAAAATACGACGCGCTGGATCGCGACGGCGTAAGCAAATCCTTTACCCGCGAGGAAGTGGCCAATGTGCTCGAGCCCCGTGTGGAGGAAATTGCCGAGGCTATTCATGACGCAGTCAAGGGTAGCGGCGTGCGCCTGGGCAACTGGTCGGTGGCGTATCTGACCGGCGGTGGTCTGGCCATCAACCGCGGCGGCCGCGATTTCCTCAGCGCCAAGCTGGATCGCCCTGTGCGTGAGCTGCCGCGCAAAACCGGCAAGCTCTCCAGCCCCGTCTATACCAGCGTGCTGGGTTTGCTGGATCTGATCATCGACACCCTGGTCAATGCCAACGCAAACCGCGGCGTGCGCGCCTTCTTCAATAACCTTTTCGGCGGCTGATGCAGGCCGCAGCCAATATCAATTACCGGAGGGAACATTATGCTGGAACTCCAAATGGATCAACAGAATCAGGGCTTTGCTTCTATTAAAGTAGTCGGCTGCGGCGGCGGCGGCAACAATGCTGTCAACCGCATGGTGGACGCCGGGCTGCGCGGCGTGGATTTCATCGCCGTTAATACCGATCGTCAGGCTCTGGGTCTGAGCAAGGCCGGTACCAAGATTCAGATCGGCGAGAAGCTGACCAAGGGTCTGGGTGCGGGCGCTGTGCCCGATATCGGCCGCCGCGCGGCGGAGGAAAGCCGCGAGGAAATCGCCGGCGCGCTCAAGGGCTCCGATCTGGTGTTTGTTACCGCCGGTATGGGCGGCGGCACCGGCACGGGCGCGGCTCCTGTGGTGGCAGAAATCGCCCGCGAACTGGGCTGCCTTACCATCGCCGTTGTGACCAAGCCCTTCCTCTTTGAGGGCAAGCAGCGCATGAAGAACGCAGAGCTTGGCATCAACGAGCTGAAGCAAAGCGTGGATACGCTGGTAGTGATCCCCAATGATCGCCTGCTGCAGGTGGTTAGCAAGGGCACCACGATGCTGGAAGCCTTCCGCAAGGCGGACGATGTGCTGCGTCAGGGTATTCAGGGCATTTCCGATCTGATCGCCGTGCCTGCGGTGATCAACCTGGACTTTGCCGATGTGCGCACGGTGATGGAATCCGGCGGCATGGCCCACATGGGCATTGGTACCGGCAGCGGCGAAAACGGTATGGTCAACGCTGCCAAGGAAGCCATCTCCAGCCCGCTGCTTGAAACCAAGATCGACGGCGCGCGCGCTGTGCTGATCAACGTGTCCGGCGGCAAGGATATGAACATCATGGACGTCAACGAGGCCGCCAGCTTGGTCATGCAGGCTGCCGACAGCGAGGCCAATATTATCTTCGGCGCCAATATCGACGAAGAGCTCAAGGACGAAGTGCGCATCACTGTCATTGCCACCGGCTTTGAAAAAACGCCCTTCCCGACGCGCGATCCCAAGGGCAAGCGCCCCAGCGCGCGCAGCGCTACCGGCCCTTACGGCATGGCCAGCGCCGCGATGAATCCCTATGAGAACCGCACACCCTCCGAGCCTGTCAGCGAGGATGCGCCGGCTCCCCTCAATACCTATGATGCGGATTCCTTTGCGCCCGGCATGCGGCCCATGGCCGCGCAGCGCCCGATGACGAGCGTGCCCTACGCGCCCTCGCCCTACGCCGCGCCCACCTACGCTATGCCTCAGCAGCCTGCGCAGCAGCCCTATGTGCCTTATCAAACGCCTGCCGCGCCCGCGCCCGTTCAGGAGCAGCCCGCCAGCGAAAAGGATGATCTGGGCGTGCCTGCCTATCTGCGCCGCAAAAAGTAAAAAGAGATTTTCAGCCCGTCGCTGCATGTTCAGCGGCGGGCTTTTTGATGTGAAATCTGGTGGTTTATTTTGGATTGACAAAGACGGGAAATCATGCTAATCTATCGGTGTTAGATATGCTTAACCGCTGTGGCGGTTTTCTTAATCTACCGATGTTAGATGCATCTAACTGATGAAACAAGCATGAAAGGATGACGCGCTCATGGATAAAATCGCCATCATTTTTTCCACCATCACCGGCAATGCTTTCCGCCTGGCCGAGGCGGCCGCGGCGGTAACGCCCAACCACGTCGGCCCCTATAACATCCGCTATGTCAACCAGGAAGTGATCGATCTGTTCGACACCTTCGTGCTGTCCTACTGGTGCAATCATGGCACGGCAGACGACGATACGATTGACCTGATTCACCGCATGCAGGGCAAGAAGATCATTATCATCGGCACCCTGGGCGCGGCGCGCGATTCTGCCCATGCTCAAAAGGTGTGCGAGAATGTGGAAAAACTCGTGCGCGAAAACAACCAGCTGATCGGCCACTACCTGTGCCGGGGCAGCATCGATTTGAACCGCACGGCGCGCCGCCTGCGCATTCCAGAAGGGCAAAAGGGCCACCTGAGTCCGGAGCGTTTTGAAAAGCAGAAGGAATCGCTGGGCCATCCCGATGCGCAGGAACTGGCACAGCTGCAGGACGAAACGAAGGTATTTTTGCAAAAGCTATGAACACTGTATCTCATCGCTGCTTTCGCGTAGTGTTGATCACGCTCTTTGGCGCGCTGTGCGTCGTGACCGCGCTGGTTTGCGTGGGCATCGGCACCATTCATTTTTCCCTGCGGGAGATTGTGCGCGGTCTCTTTGTGGCGGATGACAGCACGTCCCGCCTGCTGATCTGGCATCTGCGCTTCCCGCGCATCCTGTGCGGTGGGCTGGTGGGCGTGTGCCTGTCGCTCTCCGGCTGTATTTTGCAGGGTGTAATGCGCAACACCATGGCCTCGCCCTCCACCATTGGCGTGACGGGCGGCGCAAGCTTTATTGGCTATATCACGCTGGTGGTATTCCCCAATTTTTCCCATCTGCTGCCCATCGGCTCCATCGTCGGTGCGTTTGTGACCACCATGCTGATCTACGCCCTGGCCTATCAAAAGGGCGTCAGCCCGGTCAAGATGATCCTGTCCGGCATGGCGGTATCGGCGCTGTTCGGCGCGTTCAACGATATGATCAAAACCTTCTTTGCCGATTCGTTGGGCAACGCCTCGGGCTTTCTGGTGGGCGGGCTGAACGGCACGGGCTGGTCGCACTTTGGCATGATTGCGCCCTACGCGCTGTGCGGCGTGCTGCTGTGCTTCCTGCTGCCTTCCAAGATGAACATCCTGATGTTGGGCGATGAAACGGCCAATTCCCTGGGCCTGCGCACGGAGCGGTTCCGCTTCTTCCTGATCGCCATTTCCTCGCTCCTTTCGGGTGCGGCTATTTCGGTGGCGGGGCTGATCAGCTTTGTGGGTCTTGTGGTGCCGCATATCGCGCGGCTGCTGGTAGGGTCGGATTATAAATATCTGTTTCCGGCCTCGGCCTTCCTGGGCTTTACGTTGGTGGTGGCCTGCGATACGATTGGCCGCGTCATCATGCCGCCGGGCGAGATTCCTGTCAGCATCATCCTGTCCTTTATCGGCGCGCCGTTCTTCCTGTATCTGCTGCGCACGCGCGAGACGGGAGGCGAGGGGTAATGTACTTTGGCTTTGAGGATATTACCATTGCCTTTCGCAGCAAAACGGTGCTTCAGCATGTGACGCTGGACATTCCAAGGGGAAAGATTGTTACCATCATCGGGCAGAATGGCTGCGGCAAATCCAGCCTGCTCAAGACGGTTTCCAAGACCGTTACGCCCCGCGCAGGGCGCGTGCTGTATGAAGGGCTGCCGCTGGACGCGTACGCTCCCAAGGTGTTGGCGCGGCACATTGCCTATCTTGCGCAGGTGCATACCTCGCCGCCAGATATTGACGTGCGCACGCTGGTATCCTACGGCCGATATCCATACATGAAGATGGGGCGAGGGCTAAACGCCGAGGATGGCAGGATCATCGATGAAACGCTGCGGCTGACCGGCCTTGAGCACCTGCAGCGGCGCACACTGCGCACGTTGTCGGGCGGTGAGCGGCAGCGGGCGTGGATTGCCATGACGGTTTGTCAGCAGCCTGAAATCCTGATCCTGGACGAGCCGACCACCTATCTGGATATCAGCTACCAGATGGAAGTGCTGGAACTGGTGCGCCGGCTGAATCGGGAAATGGGCATGACCATTGTGATGGTGCTGCATGATCTCAACATGGCCGCGCGGTATTCCGATTATTTGTATGTCATCAAGGACGGCGGCCTGTATGCGGGCGGCGCGCCGGGCAAGGTCATCACGCAGGAAACCCTGCGGGAGGTGTTTCGCATCGAGGCCGATATCACCCATGACGCGGCGCACAATTGCCCCTATTTTATCCCTATGCGCATTCTAAACGGTACTGCGGGCGAAAGCCCTACAGATACAAAAATGTAAACAGGAGGAAATCACTCAATGAAAAAGCTGTTTTCTCTGCTGATGGCCCTGTGCCTGCTGTGCGCTGCGCTGCCCGTTGTGGCTGAAAACGCCAATAGCGACCGCGCTGCGGCCATTCGAGCCAAATTCCTTGAAAAGGCCGACGAGGTTGTCGTGACCGATACCAGCGTCATCTTTACCGACGCGGCCTCCGAAACGCCCCTTGAGATTACCAAAAACCCCGGCAAGACCGCCGTTTTGTACGGCAGCTTCGTCACCATGTGGTACGAGGCGGGCGGCAAGGCGGACGGTGTGATCGGCGGCAGCTCCTCGATTAAACTGTATGAGCTCTATATCGGCCGCGACGTGACCCAGGATGAGGGCGTGACCGTGCTGGCTGAGTCCTCTGCGGGCAAAAACTGGAACACCGAAAACATTATCGCCTTCCAGCCCGATCTGATTGTATGCAGCACCGCCATGAGCGGCTACAAGACCATCTCGGCTCCTGCGCAGGCGGCGGGCATCCCCATTGTGGCCATGAGCTATAACGATTTCTCCGATTACCTCAAGTGGTTCAAGGTGTTCTGCAATCTCAACGGTCAGCCCGAGCTGTGGAATACCGTGGCCATGCCCGCCCTGGACAAGGTGGTGGACGTGCTGTGCCGTATCCCGGAGAACCCTGAAAACGCGCCCAAGGTGTTTGCCATGTTCTCCGCTACCAAGGATAACATCACCGCCAACACCTCCAATACCGTACTGGGCGGCATGATCTCCGAGATGCAGGCTGTCAACATTTCCGACGCGGACAATACTTCCGGCGCGGAGCGCATCGAAATCAACATGGAGTCCGTGTTCGCGGCTGATCCGGATATGATCGTGGTGCAGTGCCATGCGAGCAAGGAGGACGACGCGGCTCAGCTGGATCGTGTGTATGGCGGCAATGCCGTGTGGCAGTCCCTGCGCGCGGTGAAGGAGGGCAAGGTGTACTTCCTGGAGCCCCATCTGTTCCATTACAAGCCCAATAGCCGCTTTGCCGACGCTTATGTAACGCTGGCCAAGATTCTTTATCCTGAAATCGACTTTGATAATTGACGATGGAAAACAAAAACGTACTGATTTCTGTGTCCTATGGCGCGCTGGATAACGCCGCGCTGGATGCGGATGTGGGCAGGGTTGAGACTGCAATGCTGAACGCCCTGCCTGGCTGGCAGCTGAGCCGAGCCTTTACCTCAGCGCGCGTGTGCTCGCTTTTGAGCAAGCGTGGCAAGGAAGTTCCTGATGCTGCTGGGGCGATCGCGCAGGCGCGGGCGGAGGGCGCGGAGCATATTGCTCTGGCGACTCTGCTGATATCGCCCGGCGAGGAATACGAGGGCGTGCTGGCGGCCGTGGACGGCCTGCCTGTTGCCTCTCCGCTGCTGGCGGAGGATGAAGACCTGGACGCGCTTGCAGCTTATTACGCAGGCGTACAGCACGATTGCGGCACGCCGCTGCTGCTGATGGGGCATGGGCACCCGAGCAACGGAAACCCTGCCTATCGGCGGTTGCGCCAGCGTTTGCCGGAGCAGGTCTATCTGGCCTGTTTATCCGGAGCGGATAACCTGACGGCACTGCTGCCGGAATTGCTTTCCCAGCCTGCGCGCCGCATCACGCTGGAGCCGCTGCTGATGTCGGTGGGCGGCCATACCCTGCGCGATATGGCGGGGGAGGAGCCGGACAGTTGGAAATCCCAGCTGGAGAAGGCCGGCTTCACGGTGGACTGCCATCTTACCGGCATGGGCAGGCTGGAGATTGCCCAGCGCATCTATGCGCGCAAGCTGCGCAGCCTGATCGGTTAAAACAACACAAAAAGCAGCCCCATCCTTGACTGGAAGGATGGGGCTTTGCTGCGCATGGAGGCGTCTGAAGGGCGCTTATTGCGGCTTATCGATCATTCGGATGCTGGTAATTACCGGCTGGTTTTCCTTGGCTACGGTGCCGTTGCCGTCCGTTACCGGCGTGTTTTCACAGATAGCGTCCACGATCTCCATGCCGCTGAGCACCTTGCCAAAGGCCGCGTATTGGCCGTCCAGATGCGTCGCGTCCGCGTGCATGATGAAAAACTGGCTGCTGGCGCTGTTATAGGCGCTGGAGCGCGCCATGGACAGCACGCCGCGCGTGTGTTTGAGGGGATTGTCCACGTCGTTGGCCGAGAACTCGCCTTTGATCTTATTTTCCGAGCCGCCGGTGCCGTTGCCCAGCGGATCGCCGCCCTGAATCATAAAGCCGGAGATGATGCGGTGGAAGGTCAGGCCATCGTAGAAGCCCTGATTGACAAGGTTGACGAAGTTGGTCACGGTAATCGGGGCGGTATCGGCATACAGCTCGGCGGTGATCGTGCCGTAGTCCTTTACGTCGATCTGCGCGTAGTAGGTGCCGTGCAGCAGCCCGTCGTCGGCTGTATTTTTATGCTTTCCGCCAAGCAGCAATACGCCTGCGACGATCAGCGCGGCGACGAGGACGACGGCGACGATAATCAGCGGCCAGTTGGTTTTCTTTTCAGGCTGCTTTGCATAGGGATTGACTTTCTTCTGCTTTGTTTTTGACATCAGTTCCTCCTTGACAAGGTGTCGAATTTGCACGTATAATGTAATGTATGCTTATTATGCGGTGCGGCACCTGCATATATTGTACCCGATGCCGCCATGCAAATCAACCGTTTTTTTATGCGGCAGAGGGAGGTCGCTTTATGCGGCATATCTTTATCGTCAATCCCCGTTCCGGCCACCAGGATGCAACGCCAGTGATCCAAAAGGCGCTGAGCGAGCTGAACCCTTCGGAGCCTTATGAAATCTACGTGACCAGCGCGCCGGGGGACGCGACGCAATACGTCCGTACCCGCTGCCAGGCGGATACCTCGCCCCTGCGCTTTTATGCCTGCGGCGGTGACGGCACGCTGAATGAGGTCATCAACGGCGCTGCGGGCTTTGACCATGCGGCGGTCGGCTGCTACCCCTGCGGCAGCGGCAACGATTTTATCAAGTACTTTGGCGGCCGCAAGTTTTTTACCGACCTGGGCGCGCTGATGAGCGGACATGAGCAGCGGGTGGATATGATCCGTGTGAACGACCGCTATGCCATCAATGTGGTTAATATGGGCTTTGAGGCCAAAACCGCCGCGCGGATGATTAGGTTCCGCCATCTTCCCCTCATGCACGGTTATCGCGCCTACTATGGCGCCATCGTGCTGACGCTGATTGACGGCGTCCGCCACCGCTGCAAAATTGCGGTGGACGGTGAAACGATGATGGACGGCAATATCCTGCTGTGCACCCTGGCCAATGGCGATTATGTGGGCGGCTCCTTCCGCTGCGCGCCGCGCGCGGATGTGGCCGACGGACAGATCGAGGTCTGCATCGTCACGCCCATTTCCCGCTTCCGCTTTGCCAGGCTGATCGGCTATTATCAGCGCGGCGAGCATCTGGATAATCCGCTGCTGCGGGACTGCATTCACTATTGCCGCGGCCGCAAGGTAGTAATCGATGCGGATCCGGGCTTCCTGATGTGCCTGGACGGCGAAATTACCAGCGGTTCGCACTTTGAAATTGAAAACGTGCCCTCTGCCCTGCGCTTTATTGTGCCGGAGGGGGCGGCGCATCATGCCGACGGCGTCAACATGGCGGGGGAAGCCGTATGACGGTTAAGCGCGTGATCTGCGCGGTCATTGTCCGCGATGGGCGCGCGCTGCTGGCACGCCGCGCGCCGGGGCAAAAGCACGAAGGGCTCTGGGAGTTTCCCGGCGGCAAGGTGGAAGCAGGCGAAACGGACGCAGCCTGCCTGGAGCGCGAGCTTCAGGAGGAATTTGGCGTCGCGGGCCGCACGGGCGCGCATCTCTGCGACAGCGTGTGCGCTTATCCGGAGCTGGACTTGCAGATTACCCTGTGCGCGTATTTCTTTGATTGGCAGTCGGGCGAATTTCAGTTGCGCGTGCACGATCAAATCCAGTGGGCGGACGCGCAAGGGCTGAAAACAGCGCAGCTTACGGCTGCTGATGTGCAAATCGCCGCAGCGGCAGGGCGGCTGCTGAAATAATGCCATATAAAAGCCAGGCTGGCAAAACGTCAGCCTGGCTTTTTATATAAGCGTTTGCTCGTTATTCCGCGCGCATTTCCGCATCGGGGATGACGTCCCACGCCAGCGCGCTCAGCTGCGCAGGCAGAGACAGGGCGATGACGCCGTTAAAGTGCACGGCAATGTGCTCGCCATCCGTGGGCAGCTCCACATCCTCGGGCAGATGCACAATGTACTCCTGCTGGGTCTCATCCTCGATCAGCGTCACCTCGCGTTCATTGACTGCGCTGACAATGCCCTTCAGGGTCGCGCCGAAAATGTGCTGCGCGTACAGCTGCGCAGGGAGTGAGCGGGTCAGCTTGCCGTCATAATCCACCACCACGTACTGACCGGCGTGAAGCGGCTCGGCCAGATCGGTCACGGTGTTTTCATCGGTATTGACCTGCACGGTCTGATTATCCTGGTTGAGCAGCAGGAAGGAGCCGTCGTCGAGCATTTCAAGGATATAGCCGTGCTGGGTCTGAAGGTCGGCCTCGGGATCAAAGGATGCGGCGGCGGTGCCGGAAATCAGGGTGAGCAGCGCCAATAGAATGGATACGATTTTAGCAGTCATGGTCAGTGTCCTCCGTTTTGTTATTGCGGGTTGTTTTTTGCCCTGCACTTATTGAACGGACGGTTCCGAAGAAAGTTCCGCCTTTTTAGAATTTTTTTTAATCATCCAGCGATCCAGCCAGATCAGCAGCTGCGGCAGCAGGAACAGAATCAGCAGTACCGATACCACCGCGCCGCGCGCCAGCATGGTGCCGATGGAGGAAATATAGAAAACCGTGCTGATCTTGCCCACGGCAAAGCCCGCCGTAATCAGCGCCAGACCCGAGGTCAGGATGGTTTGCAGCGACATCTGCATGGCCTGCGCAACGGCCTCGCGCGGGGGAAGGGTGTTGCGGCACCTGCGGTAATGGCTGGTCAGCAGGATGCCGTAATCGATGGTTGCGCCCATTTGCAGCGCCACGCAGATCAGATAGCACATGAAGAATACCGAGCCGTCCACCAGCCCGGAGAAGGCCATGTTGATGTATACCGCACCCTGGATCAGGCAAACCAGCATCGCCGGGATGATGAGCGAGCGGAAGGAGATCATCACGATCAGGAAAACCAGACCGATGGTGATCAGACTGACACGCGTCATATCGCCGGTGAAGGAGGTGGCGATATCGTCCATGGCAACCAGCATGCCGGAGAGCGCGCCGTCCTCGCCGTAATACTTATAGAGGATGGCTTCGATTTGCTGCACCGCATCGTGCGCATAGGGACTGGAAATAGCCAGGTTCAGCGACAAGAGCGCCCTGGCATAATGTGCGCCGTTAAAGGTGGAATTGGCGGTATTCAGCAGCGTTTCTGCCTGGTTAAGCTGCTCCATGGCCGCCTTGGGCACCAGCATGGAGAAACGCTTGGCCAGGGAAATCAGACGCTCGATTAGCGCGTCGGCGCGGATATTGTCGGTAACGCCCAGCTGATTGAACACCATCTGCACCTGCTGCTCGGAGTAGCCAAGAAGCTGGGCGGCCTTGGGCACATCATAGTATTCCAGCGCCTGCGCGCCGGTGGTCACCATGGCCTGTACGCTGTTGACGATGGGCGCGCCGTCAAAGGCGATGGCCTGCATTTCGGCCAACATATCGCGCTGCCGCTGATAGCCCTCGTCCGTCGTATCGGTGGGAAAGAGGAGCACGATCTGGTTGTTTTGCCCGAACAGCTCGGATACCAGCTGCGAATCCGCATCCATATCGCGCACGGTATAGGTGTAGGTGTTGCCGAATTGCAGGATGGTGCCGGCCACAATTAGCGCGATCAGCAGGATAGGCACTACGCCGCGCGCGCCGCGGGTGATAAGCTTGCCGCTGATATGCGGCGGCTTGTGCGCCGTTTTATCCAGCAGGGGAGAGCAGGCAACCAACACGCCGGGCATCAGCAGGAAAACGGTGAGCATGCTTAGCACGATGCCCTTGGCCAGCACAATGCCGATGTCAAAGCCGATGGTAAAGCTCATGAATACCAGTGCCAGCATGCCCGCCACGCTGGTCAGCGCGCTGGAGGCGATGGGCATAAACGAGTCGGCCAGCGCCTGCGTCATGGCCTCGCGCGGGGCCAAGCCCTGCGCGCGCAGACGCTCAAAGGCGTTAATCAGCATGATGGAATAGTCCATCGCCAGCGCCAGCTGCAGGATGGCAGCCACAGCGAATGTTACAAATGAAATGCTGGGGAAGATCCAGTTGGTGCCCATATTGAGCAATATGGATACGGCAATAATAAGGAAAAAGATGAACGGCTCCAGCCAGGAGCGCGACATGGCCAGCAGCACCGCCAGCACGATTATGCAGGAAACCAGCATCACAATAGGCATTTCACGGCCAATGTTTTGTTGCAAAAGGCGGTTATCCTTGGGGCCGCCGCTGATCAAGTGCGGCGTATCGGCCAGCTGTGCTTCGATTGCATCGTATACTGCGTCTGAGTTATCCGCGTTGGCGATCACGCGGATCAGGCGGTAGGTACCGCCGTCATGCTCCTTTACACCGGTTTCGGCATCGTGATTGGCTAGCATCACGCCGTCCAGTGCGGCGATCCAGGAGGCTGTTTGCTGCGCATCCTCCTCGGTGCCGTTTTTGAGGGCGACGGACATACCGGACACGCCGGAAAACTCGCTGTTCATGATGGCAAGCCCGCGCATGGCGGCAGTGTCGTCATCCAGATAGGAAATAAGATCGTAATTGACCTTGACAGAGCGGATGGTCGTGCCGCACAAAACAGCCAGGATTAGCATCAGGATCATCAAGGGGATGCGCAGACGCACGATTAACGCGGCGACTTTCTGCCTCATTCAGAATTGTCTCCTTTATATCAAAATACATCTGTAATTATAGCATAATAACAGGTGAAAATGAAGACTTTGCCATCGCTACGCCGTAAACTCCCGTAACATATAAAAATTGAAATGGGGAACGAAAAGGATATACTTTTTACAAATTAAATTTAAAAATAACAAACTATGGTATGGAAATAATAGATTATAGAATTTAAAATGATGAATTGAATGATTACGTGCATTGGCAACCTGCCCTGCCTTGCTTGCTTGAGTATTCCATTAATTGCCAAACTAAAAATGCAAAAAGATACATCATTTTGTTACTTGTTGTTATTCAAAAATAGAATAACTGGAGGGATATCCCGTAAAGATGCAATATAACGTATGATTTATAACCATAATATGCGAGAAAATATTTGGCTTAAATCTCAATCTTATTGATTCACAACCTTTTTTGTGGTAAAATGTAACCGTTAATCAAAGCATCCTGTCATCTGCATATGCCACACCACGAAACGGCGATTCTTGAACAATGGAATGACACATAAAGGATGCCAAGGAGGGATCTTACCCGTGGACACATCCATCCGGATTCAATTGATGAACACCTTTGCAATTTATATTGATACGCAGGAGGCGAATCAGCTACTGGCCAAATCCCGCAAGGGCGTGGCGCTGATGCAGTATTTGATCTTAAACGGCGGACAGAGCGTTCCCAATTATCGCATTTTAGGCACTCTATGGGCCGATGATCACAGCGCTAATCCCGAAAATGCACTCAAAACGCTGGTTAGCCGTCTACGCATCATTTTGAACCAGATTTATCCGGGCATGGGCGCGTGCATTGTCGCCGATCGCGGCGCTTATCATTGGAAAAGCCTGCCAAATATGACGGTGGACGTATATGAAATTGAGGAGCTCTTTGATCACCTTGGCGCGCCGGGCACCACGCCCTTTCAGCAGCGTGCCTGGTATGCCGATCTTCTTCGTCTCTATACGGGCGATCTTTTGTATGCCAACGAGCAGTGCGATTGGGCGCTGGCTCGCGGCACATTGCTGCATAACAAATATATGTCCGCCGTGTACGCCTATGTCGAGATGCTTAAGGCCGACGAAAACTATGAGGAGGTTGCCACTGTTTGCCGTTCCGCGCTGGATGTCGATCAGTTTGACGACCGTCTTCACATGGAATTGATGACGGCTTTGATCAAGACCAACCGCACCAGCGACGCGCTGATTCAGTACAAACACGTTATGCACCTCAACTATCGTTATCTTGGCATCCAGCCCAGTGACGATATGCAGGAGTTTTACAAGCAGATTGTTCACGCCGGAAAAACGTTGGATTTTAACCTTGATTCCATCCGCCGAGAGCTGATGGAAAGCGGTGAGCAGCGCGGCGCGTTCATCTGCGAATATGCCGTCTTTAAGGAAATTTACAACCTGCAAATGCGCAATTTGGAGCGCCTGGGATCGACCATGTTCCTTGCCATTATTATGGTAGGAAACCCCAATGATCCCAACGTAAACAGCATCAAGCAGAACAATGTTGTCAACGGTCTGCTGGAGATTCTGCGCACAAATCTTCGAAAGGGGGATACCATCACCCACGTTTCGCCCGCCATCATTGCGCTGCTACTGCCCACCGTCAATTACGCCACGGGCAACCTGGTTATGGAGCGCATCAAGCGCCTCTTTTACCGCAAGTATCCCAACTCCACCGTCGCCTTTAATTACCGCGTCGGCCCGCTCAGCAGCGAGGAAAAGTATTGTAAGGAAAATGTAAAAGAATATTAACACTCTTGTGCCCATCTGGGGCTAAGCCCTGACAGATGTAACCGACTGCGTAACCAATGCTGGCTATAATTTTTCTGTAGGCTGGAAAAGGTATGGATATGTGCCAAGCATTAGTTATCAAGGAGGTACCTGTCATGAAAAGAACCTTAGCTCTCATTCTGGTCGCGCTGATGGCTTTTGCCGCGGTTGTCTGCTGGGGCGGAAACGGTATCGTCGCCCACGCGGATGATCCTCAGTTCTCCGCCAACGTCATCGTTGGTCTGGTGGGCAAGGACAGCGGCGATCTGTACTATGGTGATACCGTGCAGCTTTACGCTTCTATCGATAACGCCAATATGCCCTACAACATCATCTGGCAAGCCAATGCTGGCGAGGGCTGGAAGACCATCCAGGAAGGCGGCCTGCGCTACGAGATGGAGCTCACTTCCTCCACCGTGTCCCGCAGCTATCGTGTAGTCCTCGAGGCGGTTGAGCCCGCCGAGTAACCCGTGCCCATGTGAAGCCCCCGGCTTCGCTGTTGCCATATAAATTCAATCTTTCATATAGTAAGGAGACGTCGAATCATGAATCAGAAAAAGAAAATGGCGATCATCCTGGCCAGTATCCTGGCGCTGATGCTGGTGGGCGCTGCGGTTGCAAGCAAGATCATTGCTTCCGATCCCTACCGCCTGCCTTCCGTCAAGCATCGTCCTACCGAGACTCCCGTAGTCACGGCCGAGCCAACGGCTGAGCTTACCGCGGAACCGACTGCCGAGCCCACCGAGGAGCCCGTTGTCGAGCCCACCGAGGAGCCCGTTGTCGAGCCCACCGAGGAGCCCGTGATCGAGCCCACCGAGGAGCCCATCGTCGAGCCCACCGAAGAGCCCGTCGTCGAGCCCACCGAAGAGCCCGTGGTCGAGCCTACCGAGGAGCCCGTCACTGAGCCCACCGAGGAGCCCGCGATCGAGCCTACCGAAGAGCCCGTGATCGAGCCCACCGAGGAGCCCGTCGTCGAGCCCACCGAGGAGCCCGTGATCGAGCCCACCGAGGAGCCCGTGATCGAGCCTACCGAAGAACCCACCGCTGAGCCCACTGAGGAGCCCGTGGTCGAGCCCACCGAGGAGCCCGTGATCGAGCCCACCGAAACGCCCAAGCCCTATGACGGCCCCATCGCCGTTGGCAACGCGGAAGTTCATGCCGCGCCCGATGCCGATAGCCCCGTCGTCTTCACCGTCCCCAATGGCGCAGCCATCAAGGTCTTCTCCACCGAGGGCGATTGGGCCAAGGTCGAGGCTCACGGCTTCTCCGGCTATCTCCATCGTGATCATGTCCGCGGCGTTGCCTTTGCGCAGCCTGCCGCCACCCCCGTCCCCGAGCAGCCGGAAAACATCACCGAGAATGACCTGCCCGATAACGCTCGTCTGCTGGGCGTCATTCAGGATAAGCTCAGCGCCGAGCGCTCCGTATCCGTCTATGTCTCCTATGATGGCGAGTACGTCACCTTCGGCGATACCGTCACCCTCTACGCCGTCCTCCATGGCTATGAGGATACCGTTTACACCCTCCAGTGGCAGTCCAGCCCGGATAACGCCTCCTGGGCCGATATCTCCGGCGCTGTCAGTGCCAGCTATGCCGTCACCGTGACGGAAGCCAATTACACCGATTATTATCGCGTGGCGGTAACGATCAATGGCGTTATCGTTGCGGATGAGCTGCTTGCTGAAGCCGCCAAGTAATTCTGCCTGCTTGCGCCCCGGCCCATTGCCCCGGCGCACTGGCTTACCTGAATTTCATGGGGAGGATTAATTTCTTATGGAAAACAAGCTTCGTAGGGGTCTTGCCCTGCTGATGACGCTGATCATGCTCATCAGCTGCGCGCCCATGGACGCGCTGGCGGCCATCGTGCCCGTCTCCGGCGGCACGCAGACCAGTGATGGCCTTTCGCTGTTCAGCATCGTGAAGCCGCCGGTGGCTACTGTTACCTATGTCTTTATGAATGGCACGGAGGAATTCGCTCGCCAGATTCTCAAGAACGGCGAAACCCTCAACAATCCCGGCACGCCGAAAGCGGACAAGGAATTCGTCGGCTGGTTTGACGAAAGTGGAAACCAGCTTACCTTCCCCATCACCGCGTCCGTCGGCAGCGCCTCTTTTACCGTCACCGTCAACGCCCAGTTTGTGGACGTGAACTTCGTGTTCTTCACCAATCCGAGTGGCGAAGTCATGGTCACGAAGAAGGGCGCGAACGGCGACACGATTTCCACGGAGGGCGTGACCTATCCTGTCGGCAATGAACAATCCATTATCGGCTGGAATTACACGGGCAATGAAGATGACCCGCTGATTTCTGAGGTCAAACTTGAGGGCAAGGATGTTACGCTGAAGGCGGTAGTTAAAGATGGTCACTGGATCACCTTTGATTCTCAGGGCGGCACCTATGTCGAGCCCGCGTTCGTAAAGGGCAACGGCACGACCACCGCGCCCGCCGCCCCCACCCGCCCCGGCTATACCTTCGACCACTGGTCGCAGACCATCGGCGGCGCGGCGTTCGCCTTCGGGCAGCAGCTCGGTCAGGAGCTGACGCTTTACGCCGTCTGGACGGCCAATACCAATACGCGCTACACCGTCATTCATTGGCTGGAAAACGCCAATGACAATGAGTATTCCTATGCGAAATCCGAAACCAAGACCGGCACCACCGGCGCGCAGACCAGCGCGGCGGCGAAGAGCTATACCGGCTTCACCGCGCAGAACATTAGGCAGCAGACCATCGCGGGCAACGGCTCGACGATTGTGGATGTGTATTATAAGCGCGATGTGTATACCATCTCGTTCTATAGACAGGAATCGCATACGCATACCTATAAAAGAAAAGAGGGCGATTGGTGGAACGGCTATACTTATTATGGCGGTTGCTATCCGGAAAACGGCGGCACCTCTGTAATTTGCGGCAAGCAAGAGGGAACCAGCTGGAATGTGGTTCATACCATTAAAGCCAAATGGGATGCGAACGTAACCAACCAGTGGCCCAAGAATATTAATGGCACGACGGATTGGCGCACGTCTAAAAACGGCGATACTTATCAGGTCAGCATTGATAGAATGCCGAGCGCGAACAAGTCGTTCTATGATCCCTACACCAGTGCAAACGAGACGCAAGAAACGGAAACGGCTTACTACTATGTAGAGAGCCTCCCGGGCGGCGCCTACGATACGACTTATAATGAAAAGAACTATTATCTCCATCATAGCGATACCTCCGGCGGTAGCGGCTTTAACGTAAGCAGTGATGACCAGTACGAAATCACCGGCTTCACCTTTGCGGGTGGTACGGCGATTGGCAATGATTACGACGGAGCCAAGTTCTACTATACACGCAACTCCTACAACATCATTTATATCAACAATGGTGTGCAGGATAAGGTAGTTTCGAAGCTCTACGAAGAGAGCATCGCGGACGCGGGTTCCTATACGCCTACTGTCAAGCCCGCCGGCATGGAGGATTATGTCTTTGGCGGCTGGTATGCCGACCCGTCTGGTAAGCAGGAGTATGTCTTCACCGGCGAGACCATGCCCGCGCAGAACGTCACGGTCTATGCCAAGTGGAACAAGCCCGTATATAACGGCACAATCTATCTGACCATCGAAGGCACTGGTTCATCGATTACACTCAGCGTCCCGAAGGGCGACACGATTGAAACCGCGCTGAACGAAAAGCAGGCGGAAATCATGGCGCAGGTTGGCAAAGGCTATACCTGGCGCGGCTGGCGTACCGGCAAGGACGGCACCGGCGAGCCCTTCAACCCCCAAACCCAGATCACAACGGATGTCATCCTCTACCCCTACTACACCAAGGACGGCACCTTCACTGTAGAATATGTTTCCGGCAAGAACGATGTAACCGCTCCGGTGGATGGCAAGTCCTACGCGGAGGACAGCTTTGCTGACCTCATGTCCCCGGGCAAGCTGGTTGCTGATGATGGTGAGTACTTCCTCGGCTGGTCTGACGGCGCGGCCACCTACCAGCCCCGCGATAAGTACCAGATCAAGAGCAATCACGCTGATGAACGGAACGTCATCACCCTCACCGCCCAGTGGGGCGCGCGTCCCGCTGGCACAACCCTGACCTATAAAGCCAATGGCGGCGCAGGCGAGGACGTGGTTAAAAACCTCGCCAATAACGAGACCGTCACCACCATCGCAAACCCCTTCTCCCGCGTGGGCTACACCTTCAAGGGCTGGGACACCAACCCCAAGGGCGAAGGCTCCATCGCCCCCGACACGCAGGTGCAGGTGGACAACAACGGCGGCGAGAACGTTCTCTACGCCATCTGGACGGCGAACACCGACACCAAGTACACCGTCGAGTTCTACTATCAGAACGTCGATGGCACTTACACGCTCAACCACAGCGACAAGCGCACGGCCACCACGGACACGGAAGTTTCCGTTACCGCCGACGATAAGGCGGCTAAGGAAAACAACAAGTACGTGTTCGAAGCGGATAACAAGAACAACGTGCTTTCCGGCAACGTCGCCGGCAACGGTTCGCTGGTGCTGAAGCTGTACTTCAAGCTCAACACCGCGAGCTACACCATCCATCATTACCTGAACGGCACCACCGTCAAGGTTGCCGACGACCAGACCGGCGCCAAGACCATCGGCGAAACGCTGACGGCGAACAAGAGCGATGCGCTCTATCCCGCCTATGCCGCCGCCGAGGTGGCCAGCTATGCCCCCTCTCAGACCATCACGATCGCGGCTGACGAATCCGAAAATGTCATCACGGTCTATTACACTATGCCCCTGACCATCAAGGCCAAGGATGCGAGCAAGACCTACGACGGCGATCCGCTGACCCAGCCCGATTTCACAATGGAGGGTCTGGTCAACGGCGACACGAAGGAGAACTTCTCCCTCTCCATGACGGCGGCCTCCACCATCACCAACGCGGGCAGCACCCCGAACGAGATTGATGAAAGCACCGTCAAATACAACGGCGGCGCAATTCCTTCCTATTACAATGTATCCTATAAACCCGGCACGCTGACCGTCAACAAGGCTTCGGCCACCGTCACCATCACGGGCGTCAATGAAACGGCTGTGTACGACGGCAAGCAGCACGAGGCGAACGGCTATAACTACAGCTTCACCGGCAAGCCGGGTCAGATTACGATCAGCCTCAAGCCCAATGTACTCGCCATCGCCAGGCGCACGGACGTTGGCACGACGAACATGGGTCTGACCAAGGACTCCTTCACCGTCACCAGCGCCAACTACGACGTGACCATCAAGACAGTGAACGACGGCTATGTGACGATCACCCCTGTGACCGACAAGGTCACCGTCACCGTCACCGAGAACGGCGCCATCGTGACGTACGACGGCAATGAGCACAGCGTCAAGGGCTACAAGTCCATGACGGCTGACAACAAGCTGTACGACGTAGCTACCAGCGTCAAGGAGACCGAAACCGCCGCGTGGACTGCGAAGGGCACGAACGCGGGTGAATACCCCGTGGGCGTCGCCGCGGGCGATTTCACGAACACGAACCCGAACTTCACCAACGTTGAGTTCAAAATCGTTGATGGCACGCTGAAGATCAACCCGATCACGGAAAAAACGATCACCATCACCGCGAACAGCAAAGAAAAGACCTACGACGGAACCCCGCTGACGGACAACGGCTTCACCTTCACCGAGGGCGTGCTGAAGAACGGCGACGTTCTGACGGCGGTTGTCGAGGGCAGCGCCACGAACGTGGGCGACGAAGGCAAAAACGTCGTTAAGAGCTACAAGGTCATGCGCGGCAACGTGGACGTGACCGGGAACTACACCTTCACGGACAGCGTTGATGGCACGCTGACCATCAACAAGCGCACCGTGACGCTGGAGTCCAAAGGCGGCAGCAAGGAATACGACGGCACGCCGCTGACGAAGCCGGATGTCACCGTGGGCAGCGACGGCTTTGTGGCGGGCGAGGTGACCGATGTCAAGGCCACCGGCAGCGTGACCTTCGTGCACGAGGGCGAAGTGACCAACGCGATCACCTACACCGAAGGCGCGAACTTCAAGGGGACGAACTATACCATCTCCAAGGAAGAGGGCAAGCTGTCCATCACCCAGCGCACGGGCGAGGGCAAGACCATTACCGTCACCGCGAACAGCGATGAGAAGGTTTACGACGGCGCGCCGCTGACGAATAACGGCTTCACCCACGCGGGCGCGCTGGTGGAGGGCGACGTTCTGACCGCGGTTGTCGAGGGCAGCCAGACGGACGTCGGCGTCGGCGACAACGTGGTAAAGAGCTACAAGGTCATGCGCGGCGAAACGGACGTGACCACGAGCTACACCTTCGCCGACAGCGTGAAGGGCGCGCTGACCGTTACCCTGCGCGACGTGACCTTCACCGGCGAAAGCAAGTCCCTTCCCTACACCGGCGGCATGCAGAGCATTACCGGCATCACGCAGAGCGGCCTTGTGGAGGGTCACAGATACGAAGGCCTGACCTATAAGGCGGAAGGCCAGAATGTTGACAGCTACGACGGCGCGTTCAGCGGCGACGTGGTGATTAAGGACGCTCAGGGCAACGACGTAACGAAGAACTACAACGTTACCAAGACCCCCGGCAAGCTGACCATCACCAACGCGAGCTTCACCGTGACCTTCACGGGCGAAAACGCTGAGAAGGTATACAACGGCAAAGAGCAGTCCATCACCGGCATCACGGTTGCTGGTCTGAAGACCGGTCACAGGTATGAAGGTCTGACCTACGAAGCCAAGGGCACGGATAAGGGCGAGTACGTAGGCGCGTTCACCGGCATGGTGAAGATTCTCGATGAGAACAACGTGGACGTTACCCAGAACTACGCCGTCACCCAGACCCCCGGCAAGCTGACGATTACGGCCGTGGAGACCGAAGTGGTCGTGACGATCGAGGGTGATAAGAAAGCCTTTACGTACGACGGTACGGAACACAGCGCGGAGAACTATAAGGTTGTAAGAATCAGCAACGAGCTTTATAAGGAAAAGGACTTCACCTTCACCGGCACCGCCGAGGTGAAGGGAACCAACGCGAATACCTATCCGATGGGTCTGAAGGAAGGCAACTTCCAGAATACCAGCAATAATTTCAAGAACGTCCGGTTCGTCGTGACCGACGGCGAGCTGGTCATCAACAAGCGTCCGGTGAAGGTCACCGCCGAAAAGCTGGAGTACGCCTACAACTACGCCAACCCCGTGGCGCATCCGGCAGAAGGCGTGGCGCGCTGCACCGTTGAAGCGGCGAACGGCAACAGAGGTCTGCTGGCGGGCGATGCCCTGAATGCAGACGTGCTGTATGACGGCCAGAGCACGCAGACGCTGATCGGCGTGTATCAGGCGGTCGCGCAGATTGCCGCCGCGAAGATTACCAACGCCGATGGCGACGTGACGGCCAACTACACGATTGAGAAGGTCGACAGCACCCTGACCATCAAGGGTAACGATCCGATCGATCCCGGGAAGGAAACCACGTCCGTACAGACCAACTACACCGTTGGCGATGTGATCGAATACAAGATCACCGTGAAGAACGTGAGCAAGGACGAAGCCACGAACGTCGTTGTAACCGACAGCATGGCGGAGATTCAGGACAGCGCCAGCTACACGGTGAGCGATGACAGGCACACGGCGACGATCGCCTCCATCCCGGCGGGCGGAACCGTGCTCGTGTACGCCAGACACACCGTTACGGCCGAGGACGTTGAGAATGCCTACGCGGGCGACGCCAACGGCAGCCTGACCAACGTCGCGAACATCAAGTTCGGCGATTGGAACAAGGACGTCGAGGGCGACCACGACAAGCTGAACGACACCTACGAGTACGTCGTTCGCTACTACTGGAACAACTATACCTCCGTGCAGCCGCACGAAGAGAAGAAGCTCATCGCCAGGGTCGGCACGGAGGTCACCGAGGAGCCCGCCGCGATTGAAGGCTATACGCCCGTGAGCGCGGATTCCAGGAAGCTGACCATCAGCGCGGATCAGAGCAAGAACGTGATCGAGTTCTACTACTATAAGAACGTAGCGCTGACCGCGAACAGCAAGACCGAAACCTACGACGGCACAGTGAAGTCGGTCAGCGACTTCACCATCGAGGGCGAAAACAAGGATCAGGACGATCAGACGATCGCGGCGGACTTCTCCGCCATCACCGTTGGCGCGCAGGGCATCGACGCGGGCGAGTACCCGGCGGACTTCGCCGAGAATACCGTCGGCACGGTGGACGCGACCGGACGCTACATCGTCACCGCGGCGAACAACGGCAAGCTGGTGATCAATCCGGTTACCGGGCAACTGATTATCATCACCGCGAACAGCGCCAGAAAGACCTACGACGGCACGCCGCTGACGGATAACGGCTTCACCTTCACCGAGGGCGTGCTGGCGGACGGCGACGTGCTGACGGCGGTCGTCGAGGGCAGCGCCACGAATGTGGGCGACGAAGGCAAGAACGTCGTTAAGAGCTACGCGGTCAAGCGCGGCGAAACAGACGTGACGAAGAACTACACCTTCGGCAATTCCATCGACGGCAAGCTGACCATCAACAAGCGCAAGGTAACGCTGAAATCGGCAGACCTGAGCAAGACGTACGATGGAACGCCGCTTGTGAATGGAAAAACTGCGCTTGCGACGGAAGACGGCTTTGTGTCGGGCGAAGGCGCGACGTATACGTTTACGGGCAGCCAGACGGTGGTTGGCAGCAGTGCGAACGCGTTCACCTATACGCTGAACGAAGGCACGAATGCTGGCAACTATGAAGTCGCCAAGACCGAGGGCACGCTGACGGTCACTCAGAACGAGAAGGCCATCACCATCACCGCGAACAGCCACAGCTGGGAGTATGACGGGCAGGCGCATTCCGACGGCGGATACACCGTGGAATACGACGGCAAGACGTATAAAGTGGAAGCGGGCGAGACCGCGACGCTGCCGACCGGCGACGTTGTGAAGGCGAAGATCACCAAGACGGTGACCAACGTCAGCGACAGCGCGGCCGGCAACAACACCATCGACGAGCTGACCATCGTGAACGCCGCGGGCGAGGATACGAAGGGACAGTACAAGACCGTCACCCTCATCCCCGGCACGCTGACGATCACCAAACGCGGCGCGGGCGAGGAGAAGGTCAAGATCACCGCCGCGGATAACACCGTTGAGTATGACGGCCAGCCGCACGGCGCGAAGCTGAACGCCGCGAACCAGATCGAGGTCGGCACGAGCTTCACGGTTACGAATCTGGCGGAGGGTCACAGCGTGAAGACGCTTGCCATCGAAGGCAGCGAAACGGACGCGGGCGTATACGCGGATAAGCTGGTTCCCGGCAAAGCGGTCATCGTGGACGGAAACGGCGTCGAAGTAACCGCGAACTACGATATCACCTACGTACCCGGCACGCTGACGATCACCAAACGCGGCGCGGGCGACATGAAGGTTGTTCTGACGGCGGCGGATAATACCGTTGTCTACGACGGCCAGTCGCACGGCGCGAAGCTGAACGCCGCGGGCGAGATCGAGGCCGGCGTCAGCTACACGATCACCAACCTGGCGAACGGCCACAAAGTGCAGTCGGTTGTCATCAGCGGCAGAGAGACCGCTGTGGGCGAGTACGAGAACAGGCTCGTACCCAGCGGCGCGAAGATCGTGGACGCTGCCGGCAACGACGTAACCAGGAACTATGTGGTTGGTTACAAGAACGGCAAGCTGACGATCACCTCTCCGGACACCGTGATCGTGACGATCAGGGGTAACAAGGACACGGTTGAGTACGACGGCCAGAAGCATGAAGTGAACGGCTACGAAGTCGTGAGCATCAGCAACACGCTGTACACGGAAGCGGACTTCGGCTTTGCCGACGGCGCGACGGCGCACGCTGAGGGAACGGACGCGGGCGAGTATCCCATGAACCTCACGAAGGACAGCTTCGTGAACAGGAACGCGAACTTCTCGGCGGTAACCTTCGTCGTAACGGATGGTGGGCTGACCATCACCAAGCGCGGCGCGGGCGAAAACAAGGTCAAGATCACCGCCGCGGATAACACCGTCAACTACGACGGCCAGCCGCACGGCGCGAAGCTGAACGCCGCGGGTCAGATCGAGGTAAACGTCAGCTACACGACGGAATACCTCGCGCCCGGTCACAAGGTGCAGACGGTTGCCATCGACGGCAGCGAGACCATGGTTGGCGTGTACGAGGGCAGGCTTGTGCCGAAGACCGCGATCATCGTTGACAAAAACGACAACGACGTAACCGAGAACTACGTTATCACCTACGTGCCCGGCACGCTGGAGATCAGGAAGAACGAAACCGAAATCAAGGTCACCGCGAACAGCCACACCTGGGAGTACGACGGGCAGGCGCATTCCGACGGCGGCTACACCGTGAATTATAACGGTGTGGACTACCCCGTGGCAGCGGGCGAATTCGCAACCCTGCCGACCGGCGACAAGGTGACGGCGACGGTGGATGGCAGCGTAACGAACGTTGCGGACAGCGCGGACGACAACAACGTCGTTACCAATGTGACCATCACCAACAAGGCTGGCGCCGTGGTGAACGACCAGTACAAGACCATCACGCGCGTGAATGGCGGCCTGAAGATTACAAGGCGCGGCGACAGCGAGGACGAGGATAAGAAGGTCAGGATCATCGCTGAGCCGAACACGGTGGAGTACGACGGCAACGCGCACGGCGCGAAGCTGAACGCCGCGAACCAGATCGAGGTCGGCACGAGCTATACCACCGCGCGTCTGGTGGACGGCCACTATGTGGACGAAACCACGCTGGGCATCACCGGCAGCCAGACGAATGTGGGCGTGTACGAAGAAGAGCTGAAACCGGCCGTGAAGGCGGGCGCGACGCGCATCGTCATCCTCGACGCGAAGGGCAACGATGTGACGGACAACTACGCTTTGACGCTCGTGAACGCCACGCTGACGATCACCGGCGACAAGCTCATCCCGGACAAGAAGGCCGAGGACGAGAACATCGAGAGCAACTACAACCTTGGCGACAAGATCGAGTTCACCATCACGGTGAAGAACGTGAGCATCTACGATGTAGAGAACGTCATCGCGACCGACGCGAACGCCGAAATTAAGGCGGGCAACGGCTACACCGTGAGCGCGGACAAACACACGGCGACGATCGCGATCATCGCCGCGAAGAGCGAGATCAGGATCAAGGCGCTGCACACCGTGACCTCCGAGGACATCCTCGCGGGCAAGGTGGGCAACGTAGCGAACGTGACGTGGAAGGATGGCGAGACGACGGTCACGAAGACCGTCGATGACGACACGACGAAGCTGACCCCGCCGGACGTGAAGCTCACCGTGACCAAGACATCCGACTGGGAGGGCAAGGCCACCGGCGCGAAGCCTGAGCTTGGCACGAAGATCACCTACACCATCACGGTGAAGAACGACGGCAACGTGCCTTACACCAATGTGAACTTCACCGACCTCCTGCAGAATAGCGACGCGAGCGTGACCGGCGAGATTCCGACCTATGGAACGCTGCCCGTGAACGAGGAGAAGTCCTTCACGGTGGAATACATCGTGACGGAGGCCGACCTGCTGAAGGAAAGCATCAACAACAAGGTTACCGCGGAAGCCGACGAAATTGAGTACACCTATTATGAAGGTGAAACCGAGAAGACCGGCAAGGCCACGCCGAAGGGCGAAGACGAGGTAACCGACCGCACGGACGATGCGAAGGCGAGCACCATCTCCACCAAGACGACGACCAGCACGCCCGCGAACGAAAAGGGCTACGAGCTGGGCGAGACGATCACCTATGACATCGTGGTGACCAACGATGGCAACCTGACGGTTACCAGCATCGAAGTGGTCGATAACCTCGAAGGCGCGGAGATCAAGGCTGGCAGTGGCTACGACGTCGTGAACGGCAAGGCCGTCATCGCCGAGCTGAAGCCGGGCGAGTCGGTCACCGTGAAGGTCGAATACGTGGTAACGGAAGCGGATGTTCTGGCCGGCAAGGTCGTAAACAACGCGACCGTCACCGGCAAGGGCCCGGGCACCGATCCCGAACCCGACGAGCCGGGCACCGACGATCCGACCGACGAGCCGAAGGCGACGCTGGAAATCGTGAAGGCTGTGGAGGGCGATCCGAAGAACGGCACGTCCTACGCGCTGGGCGAGAAGATCACCTACACGCTGACGGTGAAGGTCGGCGCGGACAACAACGTGACGGTCAAGGACATCAGGGTTATCGACACGCTGCTGACCAAGGCGAACGTAGACAGCGGCGCGGTGGAAATCAAGGGCGGCTACACGCTGAACGCGACGGGCGAAATCGAGCTGCCCGACATGGCTCCCGGCGCGGATGACGTGGTCATCACTTACACCTACAAGGTGCAGGAGAGCGACCTGGGCAGCGGCAAGTACGGCAGCGTACACAACGCGGCGAAGGTACAGGGCACCACGCCTGATCTGGATCCGGAGAACCCGAATCCGAAACCGGACGATCCCAAGGACGGCGACGACAACGACACCCCGACCAGCATCCGTCTGATCATCACGGCCAAGGATAACCTCGGCGTCGAGTACGACGGACAGCCGCACGGCGCGAAGCTGAACGACAAGGGCGAGATCGAGGCCGGTACGAGCTACACGATCACGAATCTGGCGGACGGCCACAAGGTGCAGTCGGTCGTGATCAGCGGTAGCGAGACCGCCGTTGGCGAGTACGAGAACAGGCTTGTACCCAGCGGCGCGAAGATCGTGGACGCTGCCGGCAACGACGTGACCAGCCACTATGAGATCAAGTACGTACCCGGCAATCTGAAAATCACGCAGTCGACGAAGGAACTGAAGGTCACCGCGAACAACGGTGAGTGGGTATACGACGGCAAGCAGCATTCGGACGGCGGCTATACCGTGACGTATGGCAATGAGAGCTACACCGTGAAGGCGGGCGAAAGCGCGACGCTGAGCACGGGCGACAAGGTGACGGCAGTTGTCAAGGGGCAGGTAAAGGACGTAGACGATACGAAGGCTGGCAACAATGAGATTGTAGAGTGGAGTGTTGAGCACAGAGACTTCTACAATAATGTAACGCCTGCGAATGGTACGTTGACTATTACTCCGCGCAAAGTAACGCTGAAGTCTGACGGCGGCAGCAAGAAATATGATGGCACGCCGCTGACCAAGCCTGAAGTAACTGTAACCGGCGACGGCTTTGTGGTGGGCGAGGTGACCGGCATCACGGCCACCGGCAGCGTAACGTATGTCAGCCAAGGTGAAGTTGACAACCTTATCACCTTCACGAAGAACGAGGGCTTCAAGGACAGCAACTACGAGATCAAAGAAATAATTGGCAAGCTGTCTATTGAGGCGCTGGATGTTACGATCATCATCACCGGCCCCAGCGCTATAAGGGAATACAAGCCCGGCGTGACGCACACGATTGTCACGGGCGGCTCGGAACTGGACTTTGTCTACGGTTCTGATAAAGTTGATGGAAAGATCGGCGTTGAAGGCATGCTAGAGGGCGACAAGATCCTGCCGGGTACCCTGAAGCATACGCTGGAAGGCATGTATGTGGGCGAGTATGAGGGCGTCTTCACGCTGTTCGACAGTAACGGCAAGAAGGCGGACAAACCCACTGTTATGCACGATGGCGTTGATGTGACAGAAAACTACAAGTTCTCTTATAACCCCGGCAAGCTGACCATCACCGGCAAGCACATGGAAGGTGGTAAGGAGGTCGAAAACGAGGTTCCGGAAAAGAACTATCTGCTCGGCCAGAAGATTCCCTTCACGATCACGGTGAGAAGCGTATCCAAGGATGAGCTTAAAGATGTTACCGTCACCGATCCTACTGCAACCATTCTGCCTGATCGCAACACGGCGAACCCCGCCTACACGGTCAGCGAAGATGAGCATACGGCGACCATCACTAGCCTCGCTCCGGAAGCCGAAGTGATTGTGTACGCCGAGCACGAAGTGACCGAGGATGATATCATCAACCGCTACACGAACGAAGCGACCATCAATTGGGGCAACGATGAGGTGAAGGTTTCCAAGACGCCTAGTATTGAAGAGGAGAATCCTGAAGCTGAGCTGGTCAAGGAAATTGTCCTCCAGGATGGTCAGGACGAGAATCATAAGTTCAAGCTGGGCGAAACCGTATACTTCAAGATCACGGTGACGAACACAGGCAACGTGACGCTGAATGAGTATGAGGTCAAGGAAGTCCTGCCCGGCGCAGCCTTCATTGACGGCACGGGATATACCCTCAACAACGACAAGACGGTTGCGACCATCGAAAAGATGGAACCCGTAAAGGACGGCCAGGAGGCTCCGGATTCCAACCAGATCGTTCTGTACGCCCAGTACAACATCAAGGAAGAGGACCTGGGTAACAAGGAACTGAAGAACATCGTTACGGCGGATAATTCGAAGCCCGGCGAGGTACCCATCCCCGTGGACGAGGCCAAGAGTGTATCCGGTCAGAAGATCTGGAAGGACGAGGGCAATGCCTTCAATACCAGACCCGCAAGCATCACCCTGACCCTGATGCGCAAGCTGGGCCAGAATGGCGCGGCTGAGCAGTACAGAACCATGCAGCTTGGCTCCAATGGTTCCTGGCGCTACAGCTTCGATCATCTGCCCAAGCATGACGCGCAGGAGAACGAGTACTTCTACTGGGTGGTTGAGGAACCCGTAACCGGCTACGACACCGCCTATGAGACGAAGGACGAAAGCCACTGCGACATCGTGAACAACCTGCAGACCTACACGCTGACGATTCATTACTGGCAGCATAAGCTGGGCGATACCAAGATGGAACAGGCCTTCCCGGATTATGTTGCGACGCTCTACTACAAGCAGCCTTATGATGTTGAATCGCCCGAGCGCGAAGGCATCATCCTGGACGATATGAGTCAGGCTCGCATCTCCGGCACCATGCCGGCGCATGATCTGGTAATCGATGTGTACTATCATCGCATTGCCTACCGTCTGACCATTCACTACATCTACCAGGATGGCACTATGGCGCACGAGGATTACACCTGGACGTATTGGTTCAACAGCACCTACAACGTGCCGTCCCCGATCATCCCCGGCTTCACGCCCAGCATTGACGTGATCGCTGGCCGGATGCCTTCTCATGGTCTGGAGCTCACGGTTGTCTACGTAGGCGATAGCGAAATTGTGATTCCCGATGAAGATACGAGCCTTGGCTTCAAGTCGTATCTGAACGCTGGCGAATGCTTCGAATAAGCGGATTTCCCTCCGGCACGTAGCAATGCGTGCCGGGGGAGATCCCTGAATGAGAGATTCACAGAGACTTGAAAACATTTGTCCGATACAGAGAAAGGAAAAGAACCATGAAAAGAATAATGGCATGTTTTCTTGCACTGGTGCTGGCGTTCTGTACGGTAGGTGCGATGGCGGCCGGACGGGAAAACAAACTGGTGGTGGGTTCCACCACGGCCCTGAGCGGCAACTTCTTCTCCCCGGCGTTTGGCAGCAATACCAGCGATCTGGATGTGCAAACGCTGCTGCACGGCTATCATCTGGTAAAATGGAACGGCGATGAGGGCAGCTACGTGCTCAATGACCGTGTGGTTACCAGCCTGGTGAAAACCGAGGATAGCCAGGGCAATCGCACCTATACGCTGACCCTGTGCGAGGATCTGCGTTACTCCGATGGCACGCCGATTACGGCGCGCGACTATGCATTCTCTATCCTGCTGAACGCTTCCGCTCAGATGGCGGAAATTGGCGGCGCGGCCGATGGCGGCGCGTGCCTGCTGGGCGCGGCGGATTACAAGGACGGCGCGAAGGCTCTCAAGGGCGTGCGCGTGCTTAACGATTCCCACCTGGCCATCACGGTCAGCGCGGAGTATCGTCCCTTCTTCTATGAGCTGGGTCTGCTGGATTACGCGCCCTATCCCATCAGCGTGATCGCTCCCGGCTGCCAGGTGAAGGATGACGGCGAAGGCGCGTATATCGACGGCGCCTTCACGGCGGATGTGCTGCGCGGCACCATGCTGGATGCGCAGACGGGCTACGTTACCCATCCTTCTGTGGTCAGCGGTATGTATACGCTGGTGTCCTATGACGGCGCGCAGGCTGAGTTTGAACTGAACCGCAATTACAAGCTGGCGGAACGCGACACGGTGCCCATTAAGCGTATTGTGTTCAAGACTGTCAGCAACGATACCATGATCGACGAGCTGCAAAACGGCACGGTGGATCTGCTGACCAAGGTGACCTCCGCTTCCGCGGTGGAACAGGGCAACAAGCTGCCCTACGCATATGCCAAGGTTTCTTATCCTCGCACGGGTCTGAGCATGATCAGCTTCTGCTGTGAAAGCAGCGCGGTCAGCAGCCAGGCGGTGCGCCAGGCGATTGCCTACTGCACCGATCGTGACGCGATCGTCAGCAGCTATGTTGGTGCGAATGGTCAGCGTGTGGATGGTTACTATGGCGTAGGCCAGTGGGTCTATCAGCTGGTCAGCGGTAAGATGGCCGCTCCTGTGGCGCGCGTAAGCAATGCCGCCAGTGATGAGGAAAAGGCCGCTTATAACGCCACTATGGCCGATTGGAACAGCCTGAGCCTGGCCAATGTGGCCACCTATGCGCTGAATCTGGATGCTGCCAAGGCGCTGCTGGATCAGGATGGCTGGGCGCTGAACGCCGATGGCATCCGGGAAAAGCTGGTGGGCGATCAGACCGTGCAGCTGAAGCTTTCGCTGGTCTATCCCGAAGGCAATACCATTGCCGATGCTCTGCAGGCTCATATGGTTGAGAATCTGGCGCAGGTTGGCATTGAGCTGACGCTGCAGGCTAAGCCCATGGCTGAGCTGCTCAAGCTCTATTATCGTCAGGAAGCGCGCGACTGTGACATGATCTACCTGGCGACGAATTTTAGCGTATGCTTCGATCCGTCGGCCACCTTCTCTCCGGATGATGCGGCGCAGGGCGTAAGCAATCGCACCGCCATCGCGGATGAAGAGCTGTATCAGCTGGCCAAGGATATGAGCAGCACCGTTCCCGGAGATCTGCTGGGCTACTGCCGCAAGTGGATTGCTTTCCAGGAGCGCTACGCTGAGATCCTGCCGGCCATCCCGGTTTATTCCAATAACTACAATGATTACTACACCAAGCGGCTTAAGAGCTTCAAGGTGAGTGAGCGCGTCAGCTGGGCGGAAGCCATTGAGGATGCGTATCGTGATGACGTGCAGCCCTAAGGGCTAAATGAAAGCGCCGCAGATCGTTCGATCTGCGGCGCTTTTATGTTTTCGGATAATTACTGAATATCGTCGTGATGCTCGCACTGTCCGCAGTTGGCGTTGATGCGGATACGGCGGGCGTTTGTCTTTTCCTGGGGATTGAGCTTGGGCAGGGTGACGTAGAGAATGCCGTTTTTGTGGCTGGCGATGATGTGGCTTTCATCGATGCCTTCCAGACTGAATGTGCGGCTGACGTGGCCGCAGCGGCGCTCACTGTAGCAGTTGCGGTCATCCTGGCGCTCGGCGTTCAGATTGGCGCTGATGGTCATTTCGTGATCTTCTACCGTCAGGTCGATATCTTTTTCATCCACGCCGGGCAGCTCGGCTTCCAAAAGATAGCTTGCGTCGTTTTCGCGGATATCCACGCGGAAGCCCGCACTGCCCATCCAGTCGCTCATGTCAAACAGGGAGCGGAAAAAGCGATCGTCCAGCGCGGAATCGCCCGCGCGGCGCATTCTGCCGTGAAAGGGAATCATGGTATACATGCCGTTGCCTCCTTGCAATGCTTTGATAGTGTGGCTATCGCAAGGTAGTGTCTCCCAATCGCAGCGGGTGCATGCATTAACGGTCTAAAAGCTCATCCGGCTCTGCCACGGCGTGCAGAAAAATACGTTTTTCAAACGCGCCGCGCTTGGCAGCCTTTTCCTGCTTGACGGCTTGCAGGGCGGCGGGATCAAAGCCGCGTGCCTTGCAGATAGCTTCAATCACTTCCATCAGGTCGGCCATTTCCTCCATACAGGGCGTTTGGCGATATTCGGCGGCCTCTTCCAGCAGTTTTTGTTCCAGCGCGTCCAGATAACGCGCCGTATCCAATGTTTCGCATTGGGGAATATGACCGTCCGCGCGGATGATATCGGGAATGCGGTCGCGCACCAGTTTGTTGTATACCTTCATGCATTTGCCTCCTTGCAGGAATTCATCTGCATTTTACGTTTTTGCCTCCTGCCTGTCAAGCGGCTTTAGCGGTTGAATCGATGGAGAACATATGTTATAATATTGGTATCAATTTGGAAAGGATGGTATGATCGGGTGACCAAGGCTGTGATCTTCGATCTGGAAGGCACGCTGCTGACCACACGCGAGTGCCGCATCCGGGCTTGGAGTCAAACGGCAAGAGAACAGGGAATACAATGCGATGAAAACTTGCTGCACAGGATGGCGCACGCGCGTGCGCCTCAGGCGCTTGAAATTATGCTGACCCGCTCGCATCGCTTATATCAGCCGGCCGAAAAGCTGGCGCTGCTTGCCCGGCAGGGAGATCTGCTGGAAGAGGAGATTGAACAGCACCAGAATGAGCTGCTGTTGCCCGAGGGCCTTGCTTCCCTACAGGCGTATCAGGAGGAGGGGCTGCCCGTTGCGGCTGTTAGCGTGGTGTCTGATGCAGAATCGCTGCTGCGCAGGCTGAAGCTGCGCAATTTGTTTGATGCGGCTACGGGTGAGCTATCAGCCGCGGCCAAGCGATTGCATATGGATTGCGGCGAGTGCCTGTGCGTATCCGCCAATGAAGAAACCCTCCGGGAGGCGCAGCGCCTGGGCATGAAGTGCATGCTCGTGGGCGCTGATGCCGCTCAGCCGGTTTTTATAACATCAAAGGAATAACAGGAGGTAAACATGCTGGATCAAAAAATTGCGCAGGAGGTTATCGACTGCGCGTTGTCTACCGGCGGCGATTTTGCCGAGATTTTCTATGAGGATAGACTGAATAACGGCGTGATGATGCGCTCTGGCAAGGTGGAAAGCATCAATAGCGGCCGCCTGCACGGCGCGGGCGTTCGCGTGTATCTGGGCCTGCGCGGGGTGTATGTGTACACCAATGACACCACCCGCGAGGGCCTGCTGGCTTGCGCCCGCCGCGCCGCCAGCGCGCTGCATGCCGACAGCCGTGTGACCGCACAGCCGCTGCGCGCGACGGAATATGTCAACTGCCATCCCATTGCCATCCTGCCTTCGCAGGTGAAAACGGCGCGCAAAATTGAAAAAATGCGCGCGGCGCAGGGCGTTTTGTCCCAGTATGATGAGGTTGTGCAGGGCATGATCCGTTATACCGACAGCGAGCAGCGCGTGTGGATTGCCAATAGCGACGGCCTGTATACCAGCGATACCCGCGTCTACACCCGCATGTCCATTTCCGCCATCGCCAGCAACGGTACGGAGAACCAGACCGGCACCTCCAATCCCGGCGCGCTGCAGGGCTTTGAAATCTTCGACAGCCGCATCGATCCCGAGGCGGCGGCGCACAAGGCGGCCAAGCAGGCCATCACCATGCTGCACGCGCCCGTCTGCCCGGCGGGTATCATGCCCGTGGTCATCGATAACGGCTTTGGCGGTGTCATCTTCCATGAAGCCTGCGGCCACAGCCTGGAGGCCACCAGCGTGGCCGTCGGCGCCAGCGAATTTGCGGGCAAGCTGGGCCAGAAGATCGCGGCGGACTGTGTAACGGCCATTGACGATGGCACCATGCCCAACGAATGGGGCAGCGAGAACATTGACGACGAAGGCACGCCCACCACCAGACTGGTGCTGATTGAAAATGGCGTGCTCAAGAACTACATGATTGACCGCCTGAACGGCCGCCGCATGCAAATGCAACCCACCGGCAGCGCGCGCCGTCAGGATTATTCTTTCGCGCCCACTTCCCGCATGCGCAATACCTACATTGCTGCTGGCAATGACGATAACGATGAAATCATCGCAACCATGGGCGACGGCCTGTACGCCAAATCCATGGGCGGCGGCTCGGTCAATCCCGCCACGGGCGAGTTCAATTTCGCCGTCAGCGAGGGTTATCTGGTCAAGGGCGGCAAGATCGTCCATCCCGTGCGCGGCGCGTCCCTGATTGGCCGCGGCAGCGAGATCCTGACCAAGATCGACCGCGTGGGCAAGGATATGCAGATGGCCCAGGGTATGTGCGGCTCGCTCAGCGGCAGTGTGCCCACCAACGTCGGTCAGCCCATGATCCGCGTCAGCTCCATCACCGTGGGCGGCCGCTAAGGAGGAAATGCAAATGGAAAAGAATGTATTTATTGAAAAGCTGCTCAAGGCCGCGCTGGAAGACGGCATAGAGGCGGCCGAAGTATATACGTCGGATCATGACAGCTTCCGCGCGATGAGCACCACGGGAGAGATTACGGACTATGCCGTCAGCAGCCGCAGCGGCCTTTCTTTGCGCGGTCTGTATCATGGCAAGATGGGCTACGCTTCCACTGAAGCCTACGATGACGATGCGATTGCCATGCTGATTCGCGCCGTCATCGAAAGCGCCGAGCTGGTGGAGGATGACGCGGTGCAGGAAATCTACCATGGCGATGAAAGCTATCCCCAGGTAGATAACTACGCGCCCTCTCTGGACGAAGTGACCGAGGAGCAAAAGCTTAAGCTTCTGCTGGAAACCGAAAAGTGCGCCATGAACAGCGGCGATCCGCGCATTAAGCAGGTACAGCGCAACATGATTTCGACCAGCTCCTCCGCTGTGCATATCGTAAACAGCTATGGTCTGGATCTGAGCAGCCGCGACAATATGGCTGTGGCGTATATTTCCGTCATTGCCCGCGATGGCGAGCGCGTGTCCACCGGCATGGGTCTGGCGTGCGACCGTGATTTCAGCAAAATATCGCCCAAGAAAATGGCTGATGAAGCGGTGGAAGAGGCGCTGTTCAATCTGAATGCCGCCCCCGTGCCCAGCGGCACCTATCGGCTGATTATTGATAAGCATTGCATGCCTGATTTGCTGGCTACTTTTAGCGATATCTTCTCCGCCGATCAGGCGCAGCAGGGCATGTCTCTGCTGGCTGGCCGCGAGGGCGAGACGATTGCCGCCGAGTGCGTCACCCTGATGGATGATCCGCACCTCAAGGGCGGCGAGGCTTCCTCTCCCTTTGACGCGGAGGGTGTGGCCACCCAGGTGAAGGCTGTGATTGAAAACGGCCGCCTGACCACCCTGCTGCACAACCTCAAGACCGCGCGCAAGGCTGGCGTGCGCAGCACCGGCAACGCCAGCAAGTATGGCTATGCTTCGCCCATTACCGTGGAGCCCAGCAACTTCTACTTTAAGCCCGGCAAGCGCACGCTGGAGGAAATGATGGCCTCCATCGGCGAGGGTCTGGTTATCACTGAAATGAGCGGCATGCACGCGGGCGCCAATCCGGTCAGCGGCGATTTCTCCCTGCTGTCCAAGGGCTACACCATCGAGAACGGCCGCAAGGGCCGCGCGGTGGAGCAGATTACCGTGGCGGGCAACTTCTATACCATGCTCAAGAATATCCGCGAGGTTGGCAGCGATCTGGAGTTCTTTAGATCCAGCTATGGCAGCCCCTCTGTGGATGTGGGCGAAATGACGGTGGCGGGCAAGTAATATGTACTATTATGAGCTGCATATGCACACCAGCGATACCAGCCGCTGCGGCAAAAGCCCGGCGGCGGACATGGTGGCCGCCTATAAGCAAAAGGGCTTTACAGGCGTGGTGGTAACTGATCATCTGATGAACGTGCAGTCCCATGCCGAGCCTGAGACCGATTGGAACCGCCGCGTGGAAAAGCAGCTGGCTGGCTATTACGCCGCGCTGGAAGCGGGCGAAAAGCTGGGCTTGACGGTTTACTGCGGATGGGAGCTGACTTATCAGGACAACGCCGAGGATTACCTGACGCTGGGCCTGAGCCCACAGTTCCTGTACGATCATCCGTGGCTTGAGCGCTACGACATTGAAAAGTACCGCGATGCGGTGCATGCTGCGGGCGGCATTCTGGTGCGTGCGCATCCATATCGCCGCGCTTGGTATATCAAAAAGCCTTATGTGGAGCGCGAGGGCATTGCCGACGCTATCGAGGTGTTCAATGGCGGCAATTCCAGCCAGGAGGAAAACGATATGGCCCTGGCCTATGCCCAAAAGCACAATATGCCCATGACGGGCGGCTCGGACGCGCACCATGTGGATGAGACTGCGCGCGGGTATATCGCCCTGGAAAAGAAGGCCGAAAGCTATGCGGAGCTGTGCGAAGCCATCCGCACAGGCAAGGCCATCGTGATGCACAAGTAATCCAAAACAAAAAAGCGGGGGCTGTCTCACTTACCATGAGACAGCCCCTTTGCATATTGCTCTGCGGCGCGTCATAATACAAATTGAACGGTCAACGACCCTGCAGCTCACGCAGGCAGTTGACACACACCAGCTTGCCCTTGAAGGTGGTTACGTCGCGCGCGTCCCCGCAGAAGATGCAGGCGGGGTGATACTTTTTCAGGATGATTTTATCGTCCTCAACAAAAATCTCCACCGTGTCATGGATGTTCAGATCCATGGTGCGGCGCAGCTCAATGGGCAGCACAACGCGGCCCAGCTCGTCCAATTTGCGTACAATACCGGTAGATTTCATGGCGGTTTTCCTCCTTTGAAGAAGATGCGGCGTTTCTTCACGGCGCGATTTTATTTTACAGGCAGATTCAGCCTTCTGTCAATGCAAATTGACAGTTTATAGAAAGTTTTACAGCACGTTCAAAATCTGTTCATTTATGGCGGTGAAAGGCATGAACGCGGTTTTTTGCATTATGATCGCGGCGGCGTTTGGCTACGCGGCGATTGGGGGTAATCTGGATGCCGTTACGCACGCAGCCGTGCAGGCGGGCGGGGATGCGCTGCAAACCGTGCTGGGGCTGCTGGGCGGTTTTATGCTCTTCGGTGGGGTAATGAAGCTGCTGGAGGAGGCTGGGACCGTGCGTGCGCTGGTGCGCTGGCTGAAAAGGCCGCTGCGCTGGGTGTTTGGGAGTCAGGCTGGCGAGGATGCGCTGGGCGCGACGGCACTGAACCTATCGGCCAATATGCTGGGCATGGGCAATGCGGCTACGCCCATGGGGCTGCGCGCAGCAAGGCTATTGCAGCCCGCGGGGCAGATTGCCGCCAGCGCACCGCTGTGCATGCTGCTGGTGATCAATGCAACCTCCGTGCAGCTGTACCCATCCTCGGTGATTGCGATGCGCTATGCGGCGGGCAGCGCCGCGCCGGAAACCATCGTCCTGCCTACGCTTGTTGCCAGCACGTCGGCCACGGCGGTGGGCATGGCAGTGTGCTGGCTGTGCGAAAGGAAGCGCCGCCAATGACGGCCTGGCTGCTGGCGATTGCCATGGTGATTGCGATGATTCGCCGTGTTGAGGTGTATACAGCCTTTACCGCCGGGGCTCGGGAGGGCATGGAGACGGCGATGCGCATTCTGCCTGGGCTGGCGGCGATTTTCGTTGCCCTGCGTATGCTGGAGGCAAGCGGCCTGATGCATGCGCTGTGCGGCGCGTTAGCGCCTGTGGCTGCCTGGCTGGGGTTGCCTGAAGGGGTAATGCCGTTGCTGCTGCTGCGCCCATTGAGCGGCTCGGCTTCGCTGGGAATGCTGGCGGATATTCTGCGCCAGTATGGCCCGGACAGCCGCATGGGGCTGGTTGCCAGCGCCATGATGGGCTCGGGCGAAACGGTGATGTATACCTGCGCGCTGTATCTGGCGGCGGCTGGGGTGAAAAAAAGCCGGTATATCATTCCCGCCTCGCTGCTTGGATGGATTGTGGGCTGCGCTGTTGCGGGCTGCTTTTTCCGCGCTTGACAGGCAGGGCGCATTTTACATATAATAAGAATTCGGAATATGAAGGGGGGCGTGCGCGTGCAGAAATACACATTGACCGTGCCGGACAACCTGCCCGACATGACGCTGGACAAGTATTTGGCGCATGCGCTGCCGCTGCTTCCTGAGCGGGCGCGCCGCGCGGCCTTTGCCGCGCGGGACGTAAAAATGAACGGTCAGCGTACCCCGCGGGATACGCGCGCGCTGCCTGGCGCGCAGATTGCGGTGTTTACCCCTTATGAAATGCAGATTCCGATTGTTTATGAGGACGAGCATCTGCTGATCCTGAATAAGCCTGCCGGGCTGGCGACTGACGCTGACCGCTACAGCAGCATGACGGTGACGGATTGGGCGGTGCTGCATGCCCAGGGTGCGTATCAGCCCCGGTTGTGTCATCGGCTGGATTATCAAACCAGCGGGCTGATTGCGTTGGCCAAGGACGACATGGCTGAAAATGCCTTAAAGGAGATGTTTGCCCGCCGCACCGGGCGCAAGGAGTATCAGTGTCTGGTGCTGGGCACGCCGCAGCCCGCGCAGGCGGATTGTCATGCCTATCTGATCAAGGATCCTGTTCGTGCAGTGGTGCATGTGTCTGCCAAGGCGCTGCCGCAGGCCAAGCCCATCGAAACGGAATATGAAACCATCCAAGCGGGGGCAACCTCGCGCCTGCGCGTGATCCTGCATACAGGGCGCACGCATCAGATTCGCGCGCATCTGAGCTTTCTGGGGCATCCCATCATTGGCGATGATCTGTATGGCGATCGCGCGGCCAACCGCGAATATGGCAAGGGTCGGCTGATGCTGTGCGCCACGCGCTTGCTGATTGATACGCAGGGCGCGATGCCGGAGATTGACGGGCTGGATATACGCATTGACCCGCCGTTTTAAACTGATTAACCAAGGATAAAGGAGAAAACCATGCCTGATATACGATTGATCGCATCCGATATGGACGGAACGCTGCTGGATGCCCAGGGCAGGATTAGCCCGCGCACGCTGAGCGCGCTCAGGAAGGCGCAGGAAAAGGGCGCGATATTCACCATGTGCACCGGACGTTTTCATACGCATTGCTGCGCCCTGGCGCGCGACGTGGGGCTGAATTGCTCGATTATCGCCTCCAACGGCGGCTCGGTATTTGATGGTATTTCTCAGTGCATGGTGGGGGAACATCTGCTGGATGCTGCCTCAGCTCGCATGGCGCAGGAGATTGCCGAGCGTTATCCGATTCAGTATCGCATCACCATGCCCGGCGCATTTATGGATCGGCATGAAGCCAACGGCGATGGCGGCGGGTATTTTCAGCAGATCACCCATGTGATGCTGCGGGATTATCATGTGCAGCATATCTGCGGTGCGGAAAACATCCGCGCCATGCTGGATCAGCCGGTTTACAAGGTGTTTTTGTTTAAATTCCCGGATCAGGAAATGCGGGAGCGCGCACGCGCGGAGCTGCAGCAGGTGCCCGGTGCGTATATTACAACCTCGGGCGGGCTGAACCTGGAAGTGATGCCACAGGGCGTGGACAAGGGAACGGGCTTGGCAGAGCTGGCCGCGTTTTATGGAATCCCGTTGGAGAACGTGATGGTGTTTGGCGACTATGACAACGACCTGCCCATGTTCCGGCGTGCTGGATATCCCGTGGCCATGGGAAATGCGACGGATGAAATCAAGCGCTATGCCTGGCAGGTGACGGCTCCAAACACCGAGGATGGTCTGGCGCAGGCGATTGAAAAATACGTATTGTCAGTGTAATGCTTGCATAATAAAGCGCCCTGCGGCTTAACAGGGCAAGACAACAAAATATGTAAAAGGCGTGACCACGAAAGTCGCGCCTTTTGAATTGTACGGATTTAGGACGCATGAAAAGTGCGCCATTATCTGCCGGACAAACTGGAATTTGTCTACATTACCCACTTCAAGCGAATAGGGTATATTTCAATAACGAAATGAGCTTCATTCATCTGTGTTGACGGATGTGCACCAGCGATATCCACATTTACAGAACCTATGACTGTTTTGACAAAATCAACAGACCCTCCGCAAACGATATATTGGGCAGATATATACTCGATATACCCCGTTTCATCTGGATCGAGGGGCATTGTTTCAAACGGTTTTTCTATATCAATTCCTAACGAAAAAAGAAATTCAGCAATTTCAGGATAGGCGGCTTTGATTTCATGGACATAATTTTGACAATATGCACAATCGCATAGGTCATGATTGCTTATTTCTTCATAATACGATTTTGTCCTCTTAATGTCCAAGTTCAACACCTCTATAAATTCCGATTTGCAGCCCTGCTCAGCTTCATATTATCACACAACAGCATCAAACACAAGAACAGCCACAGCAGTGCAACCTGCTATGATTGTTCCTTGTTTTAAGAATATTGCCCTTTGCGGGATGCTTTTGTGTTTTCAGGCTTCAGGCCAGGGATAGAAGAGCTCGTCCGTGGGCAGAAAATCGATCTTGCCGTCGGACAGGGCGGTGATCTGCTGCGTTACGCGTTCCAGGTCGCTGGCCCGAATCAGCAGCGTTGCATCCACGGAGGATTGAAACTCGCTGCGCTCCAATATGCAGGGCAGCGATTGCAGGGCGTAGCTGAATTTATCCCACAGCGGGTAGGGCACGTCGAACAGCACGCGCTGCGTCAGCTCCATGATGGATACCTGCGCCGCATCCAGTGCCAGCGCGCAGCTGTGCGAATAGGCGCGCACCAGCCCGCCTGCGCCCAACAGAACACCGCCGAAATAACGCGTAACCACTACGCACAGGTTGACTACGCCGCGGGCCTTGAGCACCTCCATCATGGGCAGACCCGCCGTGCCGCCCGGCTCGCCGTCGTCGCTGTAGCGCATGATGCCGGCATTTTCGCCGATGACATAGGCATAGCAATTGTGCGTAGCGTCGCGGTATTCCTCGCGGATGCGCTTCAAAAAGGCCAGCGCCTGCTCCTCTGTCTGGCAGGGGCAGGCATGGCCGATAAAGCGGCTTTTGTTGATCACATATTCCTCACGCGCGGGCTGCTTGATGGTTTTGTAGCTGTTCATGAGGGAGGCTTAGATCAGCACCAGGCGGCAGTAGCTCTTCTTGCCCTTGCGCAGCAGCAGGCCGTCGGAGCCGATCATATCCGCCGTGATGACGAAATCGATATCCGTTACCTTGCTGTCGCCCACCGTAGCGCCGCCCTGCTGCACAAGCTTGCGGGCTTCACCGCGGCTGGTGCACAGACCGCAGCTGTTGAGCAGCGTGGTCAGGCGGCCGTCGGCAGACAGCAAATCGCGGGTGATATTGAAGGTGGGTACATCCTGGGAGACAGCGCCGCCGCCAAACAGCGCGCTGGCCGCCTGCTGAGCCTTGGTGGCTTCTTCCTCGCCATGGACGAGCTTGGTGCACTCAAAGGCCAGCACCTTCTTGGCCTCGTTGATCTCCTGCCCGGGCAGGGCGCTGAGACGGCGCACTTCGTCCATGGGCAGGAAGGTGAGCAGCGCCAGGCATTTGCTTACATCCTGGTCGGCAATGTTGCGCCAGTACTGATAGAACTCGTAGGGGGAGCACAGATTGGCGTCCAGCCACAGCGCGCCCTTTTCGGTCTTGCCCATCTTTTTGCCTTCGTGGTTCATCAGCAGCTTAAAGGTGCAGGCGTAAGCGTCCTCATGCTCCTTGCGGCGGATCAGATCCGCGCCGGCCAGCATGTTGCTCCACTGATCGTCGCCGCCCATTTCCAGACGGCAGCCGTAGTGTTTAAAGAGCTGCAGGAAGTCGTAGCTCTGCATCAGCATGTAGTTGAACTCCAGGAAGGTCAGGCCGCGCTCCAGACGCTGCTTGTAGCACTCGGCCGTCAGCATGCGGTTGACGGAGAACAGCGAGCCGATATCGCGGATGAAATCGATATAGCCCAGGCCGCGCAGCCAGTCGGCGTTGTTGACGATCAGCGCCTTGTCGTCGCCAAACTCGATAAAGCGGGACAACTGAGACTTGATGCAGGCGACGTTGTGATCGATGGTTTCCACGGTCATCATCTTGCGCATATCGGTTTTGCCGCTGGGGTCGCCAATCATGGCCGTTGCACCGCCCACCAGGGCGATGGGCTTGTGGCCCGCGCGCTGCATGTGCGCCATGGCGATGATGGGGATGAAGTGGCCGAAGTGCAGGCTGGTGGCGGTGGGGTCAAAGCCTACGTAGAAGGGGGTGGATTCGCGCTCCAGCTGCTTGTACAGATCGTCTTCAAAGGTTACCTGGGCGATGAATCCGCGTTCCTTCAGGGTGTCAAGAATATGCATATGATGTTCCTCCTGATTGTGTGATGTATTGTGGTTTTTATTTCAGACAGTCGTTCAGCAGCGCCATGCCGCGCTCGATGGTGGGAATATCGGCGTTGGAGAAATTGAGCCGCAGGGTGTTCTCGTGCCCGCCGTCCGGATAGAAATACGTGCCTGGCACGTAGGCCACGCCGCGATCCACGGCCTTCATCAGCATTTCGGTGGCGTTCACATTGTTCTTCAGATAGGCGAAGATAAATAGGCCGCCCTCCGGCCGGGTAAAGCGCTGCACGCCCTGCATCTCCTCCAGCGCGCTGAGCATGCAGTTCAGCTGCGCGCCATAGCGGGCGCAGACTTCCTGCACGTGGGGACGCAGCAGGTCGCGGCGCAGATAAGCATCCACGACAGCCTGGTTCAGGTTGGCCGTGTGCAGATCGTCCGACTGCTTACAGATAACGCACTTGCGAAGGAGCTTGGGCTCGCATACCAGGAAGCCCACGCGCAGGCCGGGGGAGATTACCTTGGAAAAACTGCCCATCAACGCCACATGACCGTCCATGTCAAAGGCTTTGATGGCCGGCAGGCTTTCGCCCGTATAGCGCAGAGAGTGATAGGGATCATCCTCCGCCACCAGGATATCATACTGCGCGGCCAGCTCGGCAATGCGCTTGCGTCGTTCCAGCGGCATGGTTACGCCCGTGGGGTTCTGGAAGGTGGGGATGGTATACAGCATGCGCGGACGATGGCGGCGAATGGCCTCCTCCAGCGCGTCCACGCGCAGCCCCTGCTCGTCACTGTCCACCGGGATGACGCGCAGCTGATGCAGATGCATGGCCTGCGTAGCGCCAAGGAAGGTGGGATTTTCGGTCAGAATTACGTCGCCCGGATCGGTATAAGCGTCCAGCAGCAGGTTAAACGCCTGGGTGGAGCCGGTTACGGGCAGGATGCAGCCCGCATCGGTGGTTACGCCAAATTCGCTTTGCAGATAGCCTGTCAGGCTTTCGCGCAGGGCGGGCAGGCCCTCGGTCATGCCGTATTGCAGCAGCACCTTGCCGTTGGTAGCCACCAGCTCGCGGCAGATATCGGCCACAATTTCATCGGGCAGCGCGGCGGGGGACGGGTTGCCGCCGCCGAAGGAGATGACGCCCGGCCGGGAGGTCAGCTTGAACAGCTCGCGGATGGCACTGCCGCTGACGCCCTCTACGCGGGCGGCGAAACGTTCGGATTCCTGCATGGTTGGATAGATACTCCTTTCAGATTTGCGGGATAAGAAAACGCCCTCCGGCATATGCCGGAAGGCGATGAACACATCACGGTACCACTTCCGTTTGGAAAAGGCTTGCGCCGTTTTCCCTTAGCGGGAACATCAAATTCCCCTGCGCTGTAACCGGCGCGCCGGCGTTCCCTACACAGTTGCCCTTCAGGTTCGCGCTCCCGGGCGTATTCACACCGCCGCCCCTGCCCGCTTGCACCGTCCGCGGGCTCTCTGAAAGGGGGAATGGCGGGGCTACTTGTCCCGATCCTTGCGTTGTTTCATTATAGGAAATATTATCTGGGATGTCAAGCCCCAACTGCGCCGCTCTGCGATTTTACCGCCGCCGTTACGTCGCTCAGCCCATTCTCCGTCAGGCGCAGCACGCGGCCGGGCCACTGCTGCATCAGCAGACGGTCATGAGTGACGGCCAGGATGGCGCCGGGAAAATCCAGCAGCAGCGCGCGGATGACAGGGGCGGACAGGGGCGACAGGTTGCGGGTGGGCTCGTCCAAGAGCAGCACGTTTGCGTCCTCCAGGATCATCCTGAGGAAAAACAGCTTGGCCTTTTGCCCGCCCGAAAGTGAGCGGATGGGATGTTCCATCTCCTCGGTGGAAAACTTGAACGCGCCCAGATACGTGCGCAGGCGGGTCAGCTGCTCCTTGCCGCCGCGCGTGTGCAGATAGGCAATGGCGCTCTGGTCTTCATCCATTGTTTCTTCATAGCGCTGGGGCATATAGGCAGCGCGGATATCATCGCGCGCCAGCAGATTCTGCGCAAGCCTGCGCAGCAGCGTCGTCTTGCCGCAGCCGTTATCGCCGATCAGCAGCACCTTATCCGTGCCCTGCATGCGCAGGGAGATATCGCGGCTGAGCGTGCGGCCTTCCACGCAAAGCGCAGGCAGGGAGATATCTAGCGCCACCTTGCCTGCGGGCAGGGCATGACTGCCCACGAAGGAAGCGTCGATAGCGTATTCGATGTTGGGCCGCTGCGTCTGATTCTCGCGTTCGCGCTCGTAGCGGCGCTCCAGCGATTTGACGGCCTGCATCTTCTTCTTTAGCAGCCGTGCGCCATGCGGATCTCCGCGCGAGATGGTCGCCTGCGCGTGATCGACGGCATTGAGGATGCGCTCGAATTTCTCCTGTCGGATGCGCTCCTGGCGCTTTTCTATCTGCGCCCGGCTTTCCTGCAGGGATAGCTGCTGCGCTCGGCGGGACATGTATTCATCGTAGGGAACGTTGGCCAGCGTCCAGCGCGGCTCCTTTTTGTGATGCGTAAGCTCCAGATGCAGCACACGCGTGGCTGTGCGGGACAGCAGCGTTTCATCGTGGGAGATGTAGATCACCGGCAGGCCGCAGGTGCAGATGAAGCGCTCCAGAAAGTCCAGCGCGCTCAGATCCAGATCGTTGCTGGGCTCGTCCAGCAGCAGGAGGGTTGGGTGCGCGCACAGAAGCAGCAGCAATTGCAGCTTGATTTTTTCACCGCCTGAAAGCGATTTCATTGGGCATTCGGCGTAGCACAGCTCGACGGGCAGCCGAAGCTGGGCGCACAGGGTATGCACCTCGCGCGGCGGGGCTTCCAGGAAGGCCTCGCACTGTGCGCAGAAGGCGTATACGGGCAGCTCGCGGCACGCTTCGGGCAGCTCCTGGGGCAGATAGGCCAGCCGTTCGCCCGAACGGTCGACCTGGCCGCTGAAGAGCGCATAGTCGTCTGCCAACGTGGGCTGATATAGTATTTTAAGCACCGTGGATTTGCCGTTGCCCTCCTCGCCGATGATGGCCAGGCGATCCTGACCGGATACGGTGAAGGAAAGGTCATCGACCAGCGGGCGCAGATCCTGCCGGTGCTGAATGGAGAGATGACGAACTGATAACATAAAAACCTCCGTTTCCCCGCAGCGTGGGCCAAAAACGGAGGCAAACAGCAGCACGCCAAAAACACGCCGCCTATCTACGCCGCTATTCCGTTTTGACACACGCAAACAATGCTCCGCACTGCGGATAGCCATTGTTATCGTTTTGTCAAAGCCGGATTAGTTGCGCATTTTTTCATCCCTTTCTGTCTATGGTAACTTTATCATACCAAACGAAGGGGCGGCTGTCAAGCTTAAAAAGCGTCCGCCGAGGGGATTTCAAAGGGCGCGGGCAGGAAAGACTTGAGCATGGGCGAAGCCTCCATCAGCGCCGAATAGGGGGAGAAGAAGAACTCCGCCGCGCGCTGCTGGGTAAAGCACAGAGCGGGCGCTTCCTGCGTGTCGCGCACAACCACCTCATGATCGCGCACCTGGATGAGATAGCGGCCGCCGTCCTCTACCTCAAACACAAACCGTCCGTCGCACAGGGGCTGATAGCCCGACTTGAAGGTCAGCAGCGTTTCCAGCGTATGCCGCCAGTTGATTACGCGCAGCATGTGCGCGTCGGTTACCGTGTAATTTTCCGCAATGCTCTTAAGATAGCTTGCACGCACGCGCTGGTACATGGGCACGGTGATGCCCGCCTTGGCGCGGCCGCGCATCCAGGCCTTGAGCGTCTCTGCCAGGCGGCGTTCGTCCAGCAGCGCCAACTCGCAGATCTGATCGCCCGAGGCGTTCAGGTACCCCAGGAATGTGCCGTCCTGCCGCGCGTCCTCCAGCACATACAGGGCGTTATGCCAGGAATGAAAGATATCCAGCAGGCGTTCACGGTCACGCTCGCAGGTAAGCATCTGACGGCGGCTCAGCTGCCATACGTCTTCCAGCACCGTGTCCTGCGCGTCTGTTACCTCGCGGATGCGCACGGCATCTTCATCCACATCTGCCATGGCGTGGCGCACGTTATCGCTGTTGAGTGAAAAGGTCAGCCGCTGGCCGCCCTTTTCAAAGCCGAAATAGGCATAGCGCTGTCGCCGCCCACCCAGCGCCAGCAGATCGTAGCCCTGCGCCTCCGCATCGGTCAGGGCCATGCGCATCAGTGCCTTCATGTGGCCCGCGCCGCGCGAATAGGGATGCACCGCAACCGAGCCGATATAGCCCGCCTTGAGGGCGCAGTTTTCCTCCACCCGCAGCGTCAGGGGCAGCAGCGCCACCGTGCCGCGAATATGGCCGTCCTCCACCGCCACATAATGATAGCGGGCAAAGCCAGGATGGGCGTACACCTTGGGCAGCAGCGCGGCAAAATCATGCGGCTGCGAGTGCATGCTGAAAACCATGTTGATAAAATCCAGTACGTCCGCTTCTTCCTGCGGCCTGGCCAGGCGGTATTCGGTCATGGTAAAAAACCTCTCCTTTGCATGCGCACAATAAACACCATGATAGGATACCGCGAAAAGTTTGCAATTGCAAGCCTCTTTTTGCCTTTACAGGGGCGAATATTCATTGTATGATGATATTTAGCCCCGAAACAGGCGATCCGGGGCGAATATTCACAAAAATTTACGATGCCGGGGGGTGACAGCCCATGTCGAAACGTAGTATAATACGAAAGCGCACGGTATGCTTTTTTGCCTGCGCGGCTCTGCTGCTTGTGGGGGTGCTGCTGGCCTGGATTTTATGGCCGCGCGCTGCGGCGCAGACCCGCGCTCAGGCATATCGGGATGGGCTGGATACTTACCGGTATGATCTGGTCTTCCGTCCCGAGCAAAGCACGCTGGCCGTTACGCTGACGCTGGATTATACCAACCGCACCGGCGATACGCTGCAGGAGCTTGTCCTGCGCACCTGGGCGGGCGCGTATGCCGATGAGGAGACCAGCCCTGCGGCCATTGAGGAGGTCTACGATGCCTGCTATCCGAACGGCTTTTCGCCAGGCGGCATCCGGCTGGAGGGTGTGTGGTGGAATGATCAGGTCGTCCAGGCAAGTTTTGCCGATGCGGCTCAAACGGTGCTGCATGTGCCGGTAGGAAGCCTTGCGCCGGGAGTTAGCGGCCGGTTGCTGCTGCGCTGCGAGCTGACGGTTCCCCGCTGCGCCCATCGCTTCGGCACGGACGGCGCGGTGTGGCAGTTTGGCAATGCGCTGCCAATTTTATCCGTATGGGAAAACGGCGCGTGGCGCACGGATGCGTACTGCGCCGTCGGCGATCCCTTTATCAGCGATTGCTCCAACTATGAGGTCACGCTGGTTGCACCGGCTGGCTATGTCTGCGTTGCCAGCGCCAAGCCCAGCGTGAAAACGATGGCGGACGGCCGTATGCGCTATACCATGCAGGGCGATGCCATGCGTGATTTTGCCTTCGCGCTGAGCGCAAGCTGGCAGACGGCACAAAAAAGCGTGAACGGCGTAACGGTTACGGCCCATGCGGGTGATCAAAAGGCGGCCGGTCGTGCGGCTGGCTATGCGGCGGAAGCGCTTAAAACCTACGCGCGTCTGTACGGCGCGTATGCCTACGATCAGCTAACGGTGTGCGAGGTGGATTTCCCGCTGGGCGGCATGGAATATCCGGGTCTGATCTTCATCGGCCGTGATTGGATGGCTGAAAGCCAGGCTGATTCGCTGGAGCTGATGCTGGCTCACGAAACGGCACACCAGTGGTTTTACGCATTAGTAGGCAGCGATCAGGTGACGGACGCATGGCAGGATGAAGCGCTGTGCGAATATGCCATGCTGCGCTATGCCCGCGAAAAATACGGCGCGAACGCCTATGAAAACCTGCGCATCCTGCGCGTGGACGCGCCTATGCGTGAGAAAATCAATCAGACAGTTACGCCCGGTTCGCCCATATATTACTTTGGCTCGCTGCAAACCTACGCCACGGTGGTATATGGCCGCGGCGCAGCTCTGCCGCTGGCGCTGGATGAGATGACCGGCGGGCAGATGGACAAGCTGCTGCGTGAATACTGCGATGCATTTGCATTCAAGCGTGCCAGCCGCGCAGACTTTGAGCAGTTCTTTACAGACCGTAGCGGCCTGGATATCACCCCGCTGATGCGGGACTATCTGGATACCTACGGCTACTAAATAACGAATAGGAGAAACACAAAATGAAGCTTTCTATCCGGATTTTGCTGTGCGCCATGGCGGCGCTGATGATCCTGGCCCTGCCTTTTGCCGTGCCCTCGGGCAGCATGCTGGAGGAATATCAGGATACCTGGGCGGATGAGGACTGGGACAGCGGTTTGATCCGTTGGCTGGTTCCTACCGCCAATGCCGAGGAAGCGCAGGAGGAGACTTCCTACGCACTGCCAATTGACTTTTCTGCCGGCATGCAGCCGAATCCTGATGACTATACCGAGGACGGCTATCAGGATGACTCGCTGACCATCCGCATGGAAACCCGCGAGGAGGACGGGGTGATCTGGCGTATCGGCTATGTGCAGATCAAGGATGCTTCCCAGCTCCGCACGGGCATCGCGGGCTCCAAGGCAACCAGTAACCGTTCCACCTATATCAGCGCCATGGCCAAGGAGTATCATGCGGTGCTGGCTATCAACGGCGATTACTTTGCCGATCAGGAAACCAAAAAGACCTACGAAATCCGCATGGGCGAAACCCGCAAGGCCAAAACCAACAAGAAAAAGGATATCCTCTTTATTGATGAAAACGGCGACTTCCACCTGTTTATCAAGTCCAATCAGGCGGATATGGACGCTTTTAAGGGCACGGGGCTGAGTGTAATCAACGCCTTCACCTTTGGCCCTGCCTTGGTAAAGGATGGGCAGCTGCTGACCGTGGACAAGGAGTACGGCTATAATCCCAACGGCAAGGAGCCGCGCATGGCTATCGGCCAGGTGGACAAGCTGACCTATGTGGTGGCGCTGGCCGAGGGACGCAGCAGCAGCTCCAACGGCGTGACCCAGCAGACGCTGGCGGACTTTATGTTTAACGAGCTGCACTGCACCCAGGCCTATAACCTGGACGGCGGAAACTCCGCCACCATGATTTTCAACGGCGAATACTATCAGACCGGCCGTACTATCAAAAACGAGCGCCAGCAGAGCGATTTTATCTACTTTGCCACCGCTGTTGACCCTGAAACCTGGAGCAAATAATCATGCTGGATGAAGCTGCCTATTTCCTGCTTGGAAATATCAAGATTTACTATTACGGGCTGCATATCGCCCTGGGTGCGCTGGCGGCGGTGATTGTGCTGGCGCTGTGCTGCCGCGCGCGGCGCATGCCTGCGGGCGCGGCTCCGCTGTATGCGGTGCTGGCTATGCCGCTGGGCGTTGCCTGCTCGCGCGTGCTGTTCTGCCTGTTGGATGGGCGCTTTCGCGGCATCTTTTCGCTGCGGGCGATGCTGTGCTTCTGGGGCGGCGGCCACTCCATGGTCGGCGCGCTGCTTGGCGCGGCGCTGGCGGCGGTGATTGCGGCCAAAATTCTTGCGGTTCCGGCTCGGCGCATGCTGGATATGATGGTGCCGGCGCTGCTGGTGTTTATCGCCTTTGCCCGTGTCGGCGAGCAGTATACCGAAATGCTGGGGCGCAGCCGCGCGCTGGTCAGCGAGGTGTTGCGGCAGGGTTGGCTGGTTACGGGTGATGAATACGCCCTGTATCTGAAAACCTATGTGCTGGAAGCGCTATGTGCGCTGATCCTGGCCGTGACGCTGCTGCCGGGGTTGCTGCACGGCAAGCGCGACGGCGATACCCTGCTTTCGGCCATGCTGCTGTTTGGCTGCACGCAGGTGCTGTGGGAAAGCCTGCGCTTTGACGCGCATATGCGCGAGTCCTTTGTCAGCCTGCAAATGCTGTTGTACGCAGTGATGTTCGCAGCGGCTCTGCTGATCTTTGCCCGCCGTTATGCCAAGCGACTGGGGCGTGGCTGGCCGGTATGGCTGGCGCTGGGCGTGATCGCCCTGGTGGCGGGCGGCGTGATCGGGCTGGAGTTTATGATCGATCGTTCGGGCATCAGCCGTTTCCTGCTGTATGTGCCCTATGTGCTGCTGCTGGCTCTGCCGGCGATATGCGGATTCGTGTTTAAGAAAAGGAGCAATTACGCATGACTAAGGAACAGGTGGCGCGCATTAACGAGCTGGCGCGCAAAAAAAAGACCGTTGGGTTGACCGAGGACGAATTGAAGGAACAGGCCGAGCTGCGCGCGGAGTATTTGAAGGATTTCCGCGAGGGCTTTAAGCAGCAGCTGAATAATACTTATATTCAGTATGAGGACGGCCATCGGGAAAAGCTGACCGAGCGCCCGCCTAAGCAGTGAGGCGTTTGCCATGATGAAGCTATCAACCCTGTGCTATATCGAGCGCGGCGGCTGCTATCTGATGCTGCATCGCGTAAAAAAGCAGCATGATGTGAACGAGGGCAAGTGGATCGGTGTGGGCGGCAAGCTGGAAACGGATGAATCGCCTGAGGAGTGCATTGCCCGCGAGGTGATGGAAGAAACGGGGCTTACGCTGGTGCATCCGCGCATGCGCGGACTGCTTACCTTTATCAGCCCCGGTTGGGACAGCGAGTATATTTTCCTCTATACCGCGCAGGCCCAGGGTGAATTGACGCAGGATTGCAACGAGGGCGATCTGCGCTGGGTGCCGCTGAGCGATGTGCCGCAGCTGAACCTGTGGCAGGGGGATCGCATTTTCCTGGATCTATTGCTGAAGACGGACGAGTTTTTCTCGCTTAAGTTTATCTATGACGGCGATAATATGGTCTATTGTGCCTTAAATGGCGAGGACATTACCACAAAAGCATTGGGAGAGACCAAATGAAAAGATTCCTGTGCCTGGCGCTGGTGCTGGCGCTGTTGATGATTACCCTGCCTGTGGTGCGGGCTGAAAAGCTGACGGCGCTCTGGACGGCCAACCCCAAAATCAGCGCTCCGATTTACAGCGAGCCCAGCACGCAAAGCAAAACGCTTGGCCGCATCTATCAGGGCGCAAGCGTTAAGGTGTATTCCTTTGATCCGGAATGGGCATATATCAACAGCAGCGGTGTCGTCGGCTATGTGCTGCGCCGCCATCTGGAATCGGGCAAGGCCATCGATTCCAGCACCACGCCGCCCTTTGGCGTGGAAATGTACGGGTATGTAGGCACAGTAGGCGCGAACGGCGCTAAGGTGCGTACAGAGGCTGATGAGAGCGCGGACGTGTTGATTCCCTTGACGGCGGACACGCGTATCTCCATTATTGGCGTTGTGAACGGTTGGGCGTATCTGGCCTATTATCGCCAGTACGGCTATGTGAACACCAACGAGCTGAGTGAGCTGCTGCCCGTATGCCCGGAGGACGATGCAGGCACGGACGAAGCGCCCATTGCTACCTTCACTACCTATTATGTGACGGGTTCGGACGATGTGAGCAAGCATGGCAAAGAGGTCAATATCGGCGTTAATTGCGATTATATCAACAATGAAATCTTGCAAAGCGGCAAGACCATCAACTATAATAACCACTATGGCCCCTTCTATCCCAGCAAGGGCTATGTGAAGGGCCCTGTGCTGATTGAAACTGGCTGGGGTCTGGGCCCTGGCGGCGGTGTGTGCCAGGTATCCAGCACCATGTATAACCTGCTGCTGCAATTGCCGGGAATTACTATCACTCTGCGCCGCTCCCATGGCCCTGGCAGCGCTGAGTATTTGCCTGCCGATATGGACGCGGCTGTTGGCAACGAAGCGAAAGGCATCAATTTCATTTTCCGCAACGATTATGATTTCTCCATCCGCTTTGAAGCGCAGGCGCAGGATGGCGCGCTGTTCCTGGCTATTTACAAGGCTACGGAATGATGCGCACCGTATCGCCTTCGCGCGCCATGGCAAAAAGCACAGCCATATCTGCGTCGCTCAGGGCGATGCAGCCTGCCGTCCAATCCGGCGCGTTTCCGCCGCCGTGAATGTAGATTTCGCCGCCCAGGGAGGTTCCCCAGGGCGGCCGCCTTTTTTGTGCCGACTGAGCCGCTTCAAACAGGGGCAGAAGGTCGGCAGGTAAACGACCGTCGTGCACGGACTGCCGTGCATCCAATGCGGAGGGGTAGCTGATACCCAGCGCACAGCCGAATTTGCCTGTTTCGCGCTTGAGACAGATATAATACTCGCCCTCTGGCGTTTTACCATCGCCCTCGCATTGCTTGTGGCCGACAGGGTGTCTTCCCAGCGCCACGCGGCAGCAAAAACGCTGACCGTCCCGCTCGGCGGTCAGTCTGCGCGCGGCTTTTTCAATCAGGATCGTCATGCATGACCTCCGGGATGCTTGATAAGCATAGGATAACGCCCGCGCCCAAATGCGTCAAGGGGTTTTTAAGATCGACGCGCATTCAAAAGGGCGAACCGCGCCGCCTGCGTGATTCGCCCGTGAAAAACCAATAAGTGCTGTTCAGAAAAGAAAAACTATGCGATTTCAACCAGCTTCAGCAGGAGCTTGAGTGCGCCTTCCATATCGCGCATATCGATGACCTCGGCAGGGGAGTGGACATAGCGGCAGGGGATGGACAGGGTGCCGGTAGGCACGCCCGCGCGGGAGCGCTGGATGGAGCTGCCGTCCGTGCCGCCAAAGGGCAGCACCTCGCGCTGGGCGGCAACGCCGGCCTCCTCCGCGGCGCGCAGCATCAAATCGCGCACGGCAGGGGTGGCGATCATGCTGCTGTCGATGAACTTGACCGCAGGCCCCTTACCAAGCTTGACGGCGGGCAGCTTGACCTCGGGCGTATCGCCCCAGGCGGTCACATCCAGCGCCACCCCCATATCGGGGCGCACGCTGTAAGCGGCGGTCATTGCGCCGCGGCAGCCCACTTCCTCCTGGGTGCTGAAGACAGCCACCACGGTGTTGGGTGTTTCGTCCAGGTACATCAGCATTTCGCACAGCAGGGCGCAGGCGCAGCGATCGTCCATGGCGGGGGAAGCCACACGGTTTTCGCCCAGCTCAAAGAAATCAGGCGCGTACACAGCCATATCGCCCACCTGCACGCTGCGCTCCGCGTCGGCGCGATCCTCCGCGCCGATATCGATGAATAGATACTTCATCGCCGGGTTTTCGCCCTTGAGCGGCTGGCAGTAGATCACACCTTCCACGCCGTTTTCAAACACCACATGGCGGGCGTTGGAGATCACAGGATTTACGCCGCCAACGTTATGCACGCGAAGGAAGCCGTTTTCATCGATATCGGTGACAACGAAGCCGATATGATCCATATGGGCGGAAAACATGATGCGCTTGCCGTTTTCATCCGTGCCCAGCTTTTCAACGATCAGGTTGCCCATCGCATCCACGCGCATGCTGTCCACATGCGAGGCGATCAGACCCTTGACGGTTTCGGCCACGGTATGCTCGTTGCCGCTGGGACCGTAGGCGGCAAGCAGGGTTTTGAGCGTATCTCGAAGCATGATTGTTACCTCCTTATCGTCAGGCGTGCATCAAAAAGGCGTGCACAAGCTCATATTGCGATTGAATATCCTCCAGATAGGCTACCGATGCGCCGCTGTGGATATAGCGGCAGGGCACGGACAGCACACAGGTAAGGCAGCCGGCTGCGGCGCGCTGATAGGCGGATGCGTCGTTGCTGCCCGTTACGCCGCGTTTGATCTGATGCGGAATATGCTCGTGCTCGGCCAGATCCAGAATCTCCTTAAACAGCTTACGCTGGCCGATGCTGCTGCCGTCCATAAAGCTGACGGCCACACCCTGGGTGGGACGGCAGACCTTGAACTGATCATCCACGCAGCCCAGATCATTGGCCGCCGTGCCTTCCAGGTTCAGCACGATATCGGGCTGTACGCCGTAGGCCGCGCCATGGGAGCCGCGGCAGCCGACCTCCTCCTGCACGGCGAACACAAAGGTGACGTCGCAGGGATAGGTTTCGCGCATCAATTCCAGAATGGTGTAGCAGCCCACGCGGTCGTCCAGCGCCTTGGCGCACACAAAGCCGTCGCCAAAGGGCTGATAGGGGGTATCGAAATAGGCATAGGTGCCCACGGGGCACTTGGCCAGCGCTTCGGCTTTATCCTTCGCGCCGATATCAATGTACAGGCCATCAAAGCCCAGCACGCGGTTGCGGTCAGCGGCGGATTGCAGGTGGATGGCCATCGCGCCGATTACGCCGGGCAATAGATCATGGCCCACCAGCACGCGTTTGGATACTACCACGCGCGGATCGATGCCGCCGATGGGGTGGAAGCGCAGCAGACCGTCCTCCGTGGCGGCCTCGATGATGAAGCCTACCTCATCCATATGGGCCGATACGCACACATGCGGCTTGCCGGGCTGGGTGCCCTTTCGGGTGCATACCACGTTGCCGGAGCGGTCAATGCGCGCGTTTTCCGCGCCGCACAGGCGCTTGCCCTCCTCTAACAGCAGCTTGCGCAGCTGCCCCTCATCGCCCGAGGGGGCATGGATTTCACACAGTTGCTTTAATTCCACAGTTCATCCCTCCAGCTGTCGTCAATGGCGGCGCAGTAGGCCGTCAGCAGGCGCGCGCACTCGGTCAGCGCGTGCATATCAAAGGTTTCCACTGAGGTGTGCATGTACTTGAGCGGCAGCTCCAGCAGCACCGATGGCACGCCGTCGCGGGCCAGGCCGATATTGTCCGCATCGGTATAGGTATAGCGCGGGGCGACGGCGGATTGCAGGGTAATGTTGTTTTCCTTGGCGATTTCGCCAAGCCTTCTGCGCAGCATGGGGTGGATGAAAGGCCCCATGGTGGCCAGCGGGCTGCCCAGGTCAAAGGTTTCAAGGTCGGGAGAGCCGGGCGTCTTGGCATGGTTGACGTCCAGCGCCACGGCGAAATCGGGATAGATGCCGTAGGCGGAGGTCATCGCGCCGATGGAGCCGACCTCTTCCTGGCAGGAGGCGACAAAATAGAGATCGGCCTGGGTATCGATGCGCTGCAGCGCCTCCATCGTGCGCAGCAAAATGGCCACGCAGCCGCGGTCATCAATGGTTTTGCTGGCATAACGATCATTGAGCAGCTTGGTAAAGCCGCCCTCCAGCGCGATGCAGTCGCCGATCTGCACCAGCTCGCGCACGCGCTGGGCGCTCATGCCCAGATCGACATACAAATCCTCGCGGGCGTAGTTCTTTTCACGGTCGGCGGCAGACAGAAGGTGCGGCGCCTTGGCGCCGATGACGCCCATCAGCCGTTCACGGCCGTATACCGTCACGCGCATGCCGGGCAAGATGCGCGGATCCACGCCGCCAACGCTGCGCATGCGCAGCGAACCGTCCTTTTCGATATCGGATACCATCAGGCCAATTTCGTCCAGATGCGCGCACAGCATTACCTTGGGGCCGTTTCCCCTGATATGGCCGATGACGCTGTTTAACGGGTCGATCGTAACCTCATCGCAATAAGGGCGAAAGGCTTCGGCGATAAAGCGCGCCACTTCACCCTCGTTGCCCGAAAGCCCGGGAAGAGCCGTGACCTGGCGCAGAAAATCCTCTGTTCGCATTGCTTACCATCCTTTCTGTACGCAAGTGCTACTATTCTACATCATTTGCCCGCGGCTGGGAAGGCGGCGGGCTATTTGATTTGGTTTATTTTTCGTATTTCCGCTTCGGAGACTGTGATGATCAGCGTTTTCTGCCTGGTGTAGTTGACGAAACCTGCCGGGGCGCCGGAGGGCTTTTTGACAAATTTGCGCAGCGTGTAATCCACCGGCACAGCCACGCCGCGAGCCTTGCTGTAAAAGGCGGCGAGCCTGGCGGCGGTCAGCAGGGTATCGTCGCTGACCTCACGGCCCTCGGCGTGGATAATCACATGCGAGCCGGGCATATCCTTGGCGTGCAGCCAGATATCCTCGCCGCGTGCGGACAGGGTAAGCCGCTCATTTTGCAGGGCGTTTTTGCCCACGGCGATTTCTGTGCCGTCGGCTGCGTTGAACCGCATGGGCGCGGACTGCCGCTGGCTCTTGGGCTGCTTTTTGCGCTCTGCCGCCGTCTTTTTGATCACGCCAGCCTCGGTCAGCATGCGGCGCACGTCGTTTAGATCGTCCTCGTTTTCGCTGCTTTCCAGCCCGACCAGCGCTTCCTCCAGCAGGCGAATTTCCGCCAGCGTTTTTTCCTTCTGCTCCGCCGCCAGCCTTGCCGCTGCGCGCGCCTTCTGATAGCGCTTGAAATAGCGCTGCGCGTTTTGCGAGGGAGATAGGCGCACGTCCAGGGGGATATCCAGCGTGCCGCCGGTGTAATAATCGGGCAGCGTTACCTGCTGCGCGCCGCGCGGCACCAGATGCAACTGCGCGGTAAGCAATTCGCCCATCACGCGGTAATCCTCCATCTTGTCGGCGTTGAGCAGTTCCTCTTCCTGCAGAGCCAGCTTTTTCTCGCACCGTTCCAGATGCGTTTTGACCAGCCTGCGAAGGCTGGCGGAGCGCTGCTGCACGCGGTCGCGGCGGTCGCGGCCGTCGTAGTATTCATCCAGCGCGGCGGACAGGCTGCCTGCCGCCCGCTGGCGATCTGCCGGATAGGATAGGTACAGGAAGGGGAACACATCGGCGGGCAGGCCGTTTTCATCCAGCAGCAGCACCGGCGGGCCCATCTGGGGCAGGCGCGATAGGAAGCTGCTTAGTCGCGCGCAAAGCTCAGGCAGCTGAACGGCGGCAAGCTCGGCCTGTTCTGCGCCCGTCAGGCGGAAGCTAAGCTCGCGCGCCGCAATGGCGGACAAACCCGATATGCACCCGGACAGTGCTTTATCCAGCCGTCCGGTGCAGCCGGACAGGCGCGCCAAGAGCGCCGCTTCCGTTGTGCATTCCGGCGGCAGCTTATCCTGCGCGGGCGGCAGGGTAAAGGGAAGGCCGGGCAGCGCCTGGCGCACGCGGCTCATATCGTCGGTCACATGACGGATCGCATCGATAATGCGCCCGTCTCGCACCAGCGTCAGGTTGCTGTGCCTGCCCATGGCTTCCAGATACATCTCATACGGATGCATCACGCCCAGCTCGTCCTGAGCTTCAAAGCGCAGCAGCAGCACGCGGTCGCCGTTTAGCTGGGAGATTTCCATCAGCCGTCCGCCCGACAGGTGCTTGCGCATCAGCATGCAGAACATCGGCGCGTCGATGGGATTGATAAACTGCCCCTTTGTCAGATGCGCGCGCGCAAAGCTGGGGCTGGCGGAAAGAATCAGTTTATAATTCTGGCCGTTATTGCGCAGTGCCAGCAGCAGCATATCCTTTTCCGGCTGCGTCACGCGCTCCACGCGCGCGCCGCCCAGCGTTTGCTGCAGCTCGCGCGCAATAAAACCAAGCGTCAGGCCATCCAATGGCATAAAGCATCACCCATAGCAATCATAGCATAAAAAGCTGGCGCATACAATGCCCTACAAGCATGAGACAAGGGGTGAAACAGGTGAAACTGAAATGGAGAATCACGCGGGCGGATGTGGAGAGAATGCTGATCCTGGTATCAGCGGCGCTGGTGGTGGCGCTGGCGCTGCGCGGGGACGAAACGGCCATGAGCCGCTATGAGCAGGGGCAGTTGTCGCAGAATACCGCGGTGAACGTAACCGAAACCGCGGCGCAGAGTGCGCAGGATATGCAGAGCGTTACCGTCTATTATCAGGATGGCGAGGGGTATCTGGTGCCTGTTACCACGCGCGTGGCCAAGACAGACGGCATTGCCAAGGCGGCCCTGAGCCGTTTGGTACAAAGCCCGGAAAACGATCTGGCCGCAGCCAAGATGGGTCTGAAAACCGTGGTGCCCGAAGGAACGACCTTTGATCTGGACATCGCGGACGGCCGCGCCCGTGTGGATCTGGGCAAGGCGGCGCTATCCTGCGGCAGCGCCGAGGCAGAAAGCCTGATGGTGGGCGCGGTGGCGCAGACGCTGACGGCCTTTTCAAGCGTCAAGGAGGTTACATTCCTGTTTGACGGCCAAGCGCGTTCCAAGCTGACGCATGGCACCAATGTGTCGGGCGTGTTTACCGATAAGGATTTGAACATGGAAACCGTGGCCACCTTCGATGCGGGCGACAAGAGCGCCAGCCTTCTGCGGCTGTACTTCCCCTCTGCGACGGGGCGCATGCTGGTGCCCGTTACGCGCGTGGTGTATTCGGATGCAGATATCACCACCGCCATGGTGGAATTGTGCCATGGCCCCAAGGCGGATAGCGGCCTGGAACGCGCCATGCCTGAGGGCTGCGCGGTGAAAAACGTGTCGATGAAAAACGGCGTGGTGACGATTAACCTGACCAAGGAGTTTGCGTCCGAGGATGGGCAGGATCAGGTGCAGATGCTGCGCGCCATCGTATATACCGCTTCGCAGTTCCCCGGCGTAAAGGAGGTAAAGCTGCAGGTGGATGGCGCTCCCTACGAGCTGCCCGAGGAGGCGCGCCGCACGGCGATCAACCTGGACACCGAGGTGATGAGCTATTATCCCGGCGTAATCGAGATCGATTGAGAGCGGCAGATCGGCCTGTAGAAAAACGGACAGCATGCGGCGATGGCTGGATGCTGCCCGTTTTTGCGCAATAGATCGCACGTGGCGATTGAAAAGCGGCTTGCTTCTATGCTATTATGGAGTGCATATTCCAGAAGATGATTGCAGAAGAGGAGCCAAATATGCCTGATAAAAACGAAGCATTTGAAGAAATGCATCAGATACGCCGGGCGGCTGATCAGGGAGACTGCGCCGCGCGCTATACCCTTGCTGCGTACTATGAGCATGCAGGCGACGGACATCAGGATATGGAGCAGGCTGCCTGTTGGTATCGTCAGGCAGCGCTGCAAGGCCATAAGGCTGCGATTGAAAAATGCGGCAATATGGGCGTTGATCTGAATGCGCCCAGGATTGAACGCGAATTGATGCGCAGGGAATTGCAATGCAGGATTTTTCCGATTGGTTTTCTTGAACGATACAAATATACGGTAATCTGCGCTGCTTATCAGGGAAAATGGCTCCTTTCAAGGCACAGGCAGCGCAGCACCTGGGAAACGCAGGGCGGGCATATTGAAGCGGGCGAAACGCCGCTTGCATGCGCAAAACGCGAGCTTTTTGAGGAAAGCGGCGTCAGGGATGCGGAAATCTATCCCGTGTGCGACTGTTGGGGGTTTAACCGTCAAGCGTGCGCAAACGGCATGGTTTTTCTTGCCGTCGTTCATGCACTGGGGGAGCTGCCTGAAAGCGAAATGAAGGAGATCAGGGCGTTTGAGGTTCCGCCTGCGGAGCTTACCTATCCGGAGACTACGCCAAAGCTCTTGGCAGAAGCGGCAAAAATGCTGGAGGCTTTGACTGCCAAAACAGCAAAATAAAAGCAAAACAGGCACGATTGAAATCATGCCTGTTTTTATTGCCTTATTGCCTGATATCAGTTATTTCAAGTATTCTGCCGGTACGCTCTCGGCCATGCGCTGCGCGCCTTCGAGGCTGGGATGCAGATGGTCGCCGCTGTCGCAGTCCGGGCGGCGCAGATCGGGATCGGCTGTCTCACGCGTGACCGTGTCGAAATCCACCACGCCGTCGGCCTCCGTCTGGGTGCGAATCCAGGCGTTCACCGCATGGCGGATTTCCTCACGCTGGGCGTTGTAGGTATGCCAGCCCTTGATGCTCAGGATGGTAGCCAGGTAGACCTTCAAGCCAAGCGCATGGCCGCGCTGCACATAATAGCGCAGGCCGTCGATCAATTCCTGTGCCGTGGGTAAATCGCTCCACGGACGGAACAGACTGCCGTCGGGATGAATCAGATCGTTTACGCCGTGCAGGACGATCACCCGGTCGGCTCCAGCAGCGGCAACTTCGCGCTCGAAGCGATCCGCGCCCTTTTGCCCATAATGGCGGATCAGCACATGCTGATAGGAACGCAGCACGCGGCTGCCGCCGATGCCGCGGCGAATGACGGAAAGGTTTTCGGGGCCGTCGCGCAGCACGCGCAGCATCAGGTAATCGGGCCAGGATTGGGCGGTAATGCTGTCGCCAAAGCACACCAGCGCATGGCAATCCTCGCGGCACAGCGCGTCTACGCCCGTAAGAAAATAGAAGATATTCATCGGCGCGGTATAGAAGGGATCCAGTTGAGAACAGGCGGCAAAATTGCCCTCGGCAAAGAAGGCGCGGCACAGCGGGCCCGTATCCTTGGTGCCCGAGGCCAGCAGCGTCATATCGCCCAGGTACAGGCTGACGGCATAATCCTGCCCGCGCTTGAGCGGCAGCTCGACAATGTCGCTTTCAACGCTCTCGCCGGCAGCCATCTTACAGGCAAAATCTCCACCGAAGGTGACGGGCAGCATGCGCGATTCATCGGTGTCGCTGCCCTGTGTGACGGGGGCGACGTATACGCGAGGGATCACAACGTCCTCCTGCCCGCCAAGATTGCTCAGGTGCAGGCGAATCTTTTCGCCATCCAGCATGGCGCGCAGCACATAGCGCAGCGTGATATTCTTGGCATAGCGCGCCGGGTGCGGCTCGGAAATAGAGGGGGAGGATCCCCAAATGGCAACCCACTTTTGTGCATTCATGGCAGTTATGAAAGGCTCCTTTCGGCAAACGTTTGATTACCCGGTGATTATAGCATGCCCTGCGCCGGTTGACAAGAAGCGGCGGGGCTGATATCATGAAAATATCAAAATGTACAGGAGCGCGTTAACATGGACATGATTGAAATTAAAAACGAACGCCTGACCGCCGTGTTTTCTACCCATGGGGCCGAGCTGCAATCTCTGCGCGATCAAAATGGCGTCGAGCGCATCTGGCAGGGCGATCCCGCCTTCTGGACAGGGCATGCGCCGGTGCTGTTCCCGGTGGCTGGCGCGCTGCGCGGCGACGCCTATACGCTGGACGGCGTGCGCTATGCCATGCCCAAGCACGGCTTTTCCAGCGGCATGGACTGGCAGGTGGAGAAGCAGACGGCGGACAGCGTGACGTTCCTGCTGACGCAGCCGCATCCGGGCTTTCCTTTCCAATATAAATTGCGTGCGCGGTATGTGCTATGTGAAAACCAGGTACAGGTAGAATACGCGGTTTACAATCTGGATACGCAGGACTTTTGCTTTTCCATGGGCGCGCACGAGGCTTACGCCGCGCCGGAGGGCATCGAAGCTTACGAGCTGGTGTTTGATCAAGCTGAGAATTTTGACCACAGCCTGCTGGAGGGCTCGCTGATCACCCATCGCACGGTATCGCTTGGGCAGCATACGCGCGTGTTTCAACTGCGCCGCGCGGACTTTGAAACGTATGATTCCCTGGTGTTTTTGAACCTTGCCAGCCGCGGCGTTACCCTGCAAAGCCCGCTGCACGGACGCAAAATCCGTGTGGCGTATCCGGACTTTGATGTGCTGCTTCTGTGGACGGTGCCGGGTGCGGGGTACATCTGCATAGAACCGTGGCGCAACGCCCCGGATTATACCGACGCGGACGGCGATATTCGCCATAAACCGGGTATGATCGCCCTGCGTCCCGGCCAGGAGCGAAGCCTGCGCCATACGCTGACGATCGAATAATTGTTACATCCCGTGCATTGACAAGGAACGCTGGAAAAACTATAATGAGCACGAATACGAACAAAGGAGCTGAAACTGTGAAAAAAAGCCTGCTTGTCCGCGCGCTGTGCGCGGCTTTGTGCCTGATTCTATTGCCAGCCTGCGCGCTGGGAGAACAGCTGACGCTTTCCTTTATCGGCGATTGCAGCATTGGCGAAGCCATTCAGAACCGCGGCAAGGCCGATACCTACACCACGGTGCTGGATGAAAAGGGCATGGATTGGCCATTTTCTCTGGTGCGCGAATATCTGGATCAGGATGATTTCACCTTCGCCAATCTGGAGGTTGTCTTTACCGAGCGTACCAAGCATACCGATAAGGTGTTTCCGCTGGTGGGTCAGCCCAAATACGCGCAGGTGCTGCTGAATTCCGGCGTGGATGCGGTCAATACGGTGAATAACCACTGCTTTGATTATTATCTTGAAGGCTATCAGGATACGATGCAGACGCTGGACGAAATGAACTTCAAGCACTTTGGCAGCACATATCTGGACAGCAAAACCCGTAAGCAGGATGTGGTGATGACCGCCGAGGTCAAGGGCGTTAAGATCGGCGCCATCGGCTTTTCCATTCCGCAGGATAAGGATTTGCCTGCCATGAAGCAGCGAATTGAGCAGCTGCGCGCCGACGGGTGCGATCTGGTGATCGTATCCCTCCATTGGGGCAAGGAAACCAAGGCGATTCCTGAAAGCTGGCAGTTCAAATACGCCCGTAAGGTGATTGATCTGGGCGCGGATGTGCTGTTTGGCCATGGTCCGCATGTGTTGCAGGCTGTGCAGTTTTATAATGGCGGCGTGATCCTGTATTCTACGGGCAATTTTACCTTTGGCACCATGTCCTCCAAGGTGGATCGGGATACCGGCATTTTCCGGGTGACGTATGATTTGGCACAGGACGGCAAGCCTGCGCTCAGCATGTTCAAGCTCATTCCCTGCACCACCACGGGCGCGGGAGATTATCGCCCCTATGAGCTGACCGAGCAGGACGATCGCGAGCGGGCGTTCAAAAAGCTGATCTATACCCGCGAAGTAACCAACATGCAGAACCTGCCCCAAAGCTTTATCCAAACCGGCGAAGTGAAGATTGAAAACGGCGTGCCCGTCGAGTAATCGCGTCATGCCTGAATCCGCCCATGCATATCCTTCCATGAAGGGGGGGATGCGCGTGCGGCGGGCTTTTTTATTGCTTGCTTTTGCGCTGGCGCTTTGGAGCGCTGTGCTTGCGCACGAGGCGCTGCCTGCGAGCGCCCCTTCTGCCGCGCCGCAGAAAAAGTGGATACTGATCGAGCTGGATTTGAAACGCCTGACGCTTTATCAGGGCACAACTGTGCTGAAACGCTATCCCATCGCCTCCGGCGCGTGGAGCACGCCCTCGCCCATCGGCGTGTTTACCGTCATCGGGCGCTTTAAAACGGAAATGTCGGGCTTTGGCACGCGCTTTCTCAGGCTCAATGTGCCCTGGGGCGTTTACGGCATTCACGGTACCAACCGGCCTGATTCTATCGGCGCCAATGCTTCGCATGGCTGCATACGTCTGCGTGTGGCCGATGCGGAAGCGCTGTATGCCATGGTACCCAACGGCACGCGCGTTTATCTGGAGGGCGGGCCCTATGGGCCGCTGGGCGACAGCCTGCGCACCCTGCGGCCGGGCGATCGTGGCAGCCATGTGCGAGAAGTGCAGCTTCGCCTGCGCCAGCAGGGCTTTCTGCATGGATCGGCTGACGGCGTGTACGGCGAGGCTACCAGCCGCGCGGTGCTGGCGGCGCGCAAAAGCTATCATCTGCGCAATGAGGATATCGTGGACGGCGCGCTGTATACATGCCTGGGCATTCTGCTCTTTGAGTAATACCCGCCGCGCGGCGCGCATAGGGTAGGGCATGGAGCTGATGAATGCTTTGCCCGCAGCCATCCGGGAAGAACTGCGCGGGCTGGATATGAGCCGGGCGTGCGATATTCGCTTGCTGGCTGACAGACCCTGCGCGGTAACAACGATGGAGGGCGAAATACGAACCCGCGCCTGTGTAAGCGGGCAGGAAATCTACGATGCGGCGCAGGCACTGAGCCGCCGAACGCTGCGCATGTCGCCCGCCAGCACGGGCGCAGGCTTTTTGACGCTGCGCGGCGGGCACCGCATGGGGCTTTGCGGGCGCGTTACCTGCGAGCGGGACGGGCTTGTTTTGCGCGAGATCGGCAGCCTGTGCCTGCGCATTGCGCACGAGGTAAAGGGCTGCGGGGCGGATACGGCGAGGATGCTCCGTGGAGGCGGCGCGCTGATCGCAGGCCCGCCGGGCAGTGGCAAGACGACGCTGCTGCGCGATATCGTGCGCATCCTTTCGGACGAAGGCACGGCGGTTGGCCTGTGCGACGAGCGCGGGGAAATCGCCGCCTGTGTGGAGGGGGTGCCGCAGCTGGATGTGGGCGCGCGCACGCATGTGCTGGATGGCTGCGGCAAGGCATCCGGGCTTCGCTGGCTGCTGCGGGCCATGTGCCCAGGGCTGCTGGCTATGGATGAGCTGTACGGCAGCGATGAGTGCCTGGCGGTTCGGGAGGCGGCGGCCTGCGGCGTCCCGGTGCTGACAACGCTGCACGCAGCCACGGGGCGCGAGGTTTGCCTGCGCACGGGCATTGAGGACTTGTTGGCTGAGGGCATTTTTGAACAGGTGATTTTTGTGCGGGAGCGGCGCGTTACGTGCGTTCTTCCCGCTGCGGAGGTATTGAAACAGGGATGCTGCGGGCAATAGGCGCGGCGGCGCTCTGCCTGATGGCGGGGGCCGGGTGCGCGGCAAGACTGTATCGCAGGGCGGCGGCGCTGCGGGATATGCAGGCGCGCCTGTATGCCATGCGCGCATCGGCGCTGTATGCGCGGGCAGACTGCGGGGCGATCCTGCGCGCAGGCGGCTTTGACAATTTAGCTCAGGCGGCCGAAATCGCAGGTGCGGATGCGGGACTGCTGTACCAGCAGGACGCAGTGGATACGCTGCTGCGGCAAGAAGAACGCGCGGTGGTGATTCATGTTCTGCACGCAGTGTGCAACGGCAGCGCGGAGGAGCAGGCGGCGGCCTTTGATTATGCCTTGGAGCGCATGGCGGAGCTTTGCCGCCAGGCCGAGCAAAAGCGCGACGCGCAGTCGCGTCTGTTTGCCAGCCTGGGCGCATTGAGCGGGGCGTGCGCGCTGATGATTCTATGGTAACGGGAGGATAAAAGCATGCAGGTGCAGCAGCTGCTTCGCATTGCGGGCGTGGGGGTGCTGGTGACGGTAATCTCGCAGATTCTGACCCGCGCTGGGCGGGAGGACATTGCCACAATGACTACCATCGCCGGGCTTGTGATTGTGCTGATGATGGTGGTAACGCTGGTGGCCGAGCTGCTGTCAAACGTGCAGAGCATTTTCGGGCTGTATTAACATGGCGGATTTCTGGCGAATGACCGGGCTGGCGGTGCTGGGCGCGCTTGCGGCCGTTATGCTTAAGCGTCAGCATCAGGCGCTGGGCTGGGCGGCGGCGGCCTTTGCCGGCGCGGCGGTGCTGCTGCTGGCGCTGGACAAGCTGGGCGAGGCGGCCGATGTGCTGCGGGAGCTGGCGCAGTGCGCCCAGCTTCAGGAGGGCCAGCTGGCACTGATCCTTAGAATTCTGGGCGTGGCGCTGGTATCGGAGCTGGCGGCCCAGGCCTGCCGCGATGCTGGCGAGGAAGGCCTGGCGCTGCATGTTGAAACGGGGGCGAAGGTGATTTTATTGCTGCTCAGTGCCCCGCTTCTGCGGCAGCTTGCCGGGCTGGTGATGGAGTTGACAGCATGAAACGGCTGATAGCGCTGGTGATGTTGATGCTGCTGCTTCCTGCGCTTGCCTGCGCGCAGGGGTTGGACGCGGGCCTGGAGCAGGCGCTTGGACAGGTGGATTTAGCACCGCTTGAAACAGCCGCGCGCGAGGACAACCTGCGGGTGTATCTATTGCGGCTGGCCAAGGGCGAGATGATATGGGACGCAAGGCAGGTGCTGGATACCCTGCTGCGGCGCTTGTATGGCGAGGCGCGCAGCAGCTTTTCCAGAATGATGGGACTGCTTGCCCCGGCGCTGCTGGCAAGCGCGGCAGGGTTGCTGGGCGGCAAGCGAAAGGACGTAATCAGGATCGCAGAGAGCGCGTGCTTCCTGGCGCTGGCCGCTACGATTGCTGCCGATATGCAGCTTTATATGCACGAAGCCGAGCAGACGGTATCCCGGATGGCCGAGATGATGCAGGCGCTGTTTCCGATTCTGCTGACGCTGCTTGCAGCCGTTGGAGGCAGCCATGGCGCGGCTCTGCTGGAGCCTGCGGTCAGCGCGGCCAGCGGCATTGTGACGGCGCTGGTGCGCGGGGTATCGCTGCGGCTGAGCACTGGGGTGGCGGTCGTGACGCTGCTGGATCATCTGTCCCCGCGCATGCGGCTGTCACGGTTGGCTGGGCTGCTGCGCACGGCCTCCAACTGGCTGCTGGGCGTGGCCTTTACGGTTTTCCTGGGGGTAACGTCATTGCAGGGGCTGACGGCCTCTGCGGCGGACGGCATAAGCATCCGCGCAGCCAAATACGCGGTGGACAACTTTGTGCCGGTTGTGGGTGGTATGTTTGCCGACACCATGGATACGCTGGTGGGCTGCTCGCTGCTGATCAAAAACGCGGTGGGCGTAACGGGGCTAGCGCTGCTGCTTTCAGCCGCGGCGGTGCCCATGATCCGCACGCTGTGCGCGGTGATGACTTATCGGCTCTGCGCCGCGCTTTTGCAGCCTGTTTCGCCGTCCAGGGCGGCCGATCTTTTGCAGGGTTTTTCGGATGCGTTGATGCTGTTGTTTATCATTCAGCTATCGGTCAGCGCCATGTTTGTACTGCTGGTGGCGCAGGTGTTGGCGGTGGGCAACGGCACGGTGGGGCTAAGATAAAGTGATGTATGCTTTTCTGCGGAGCCTGGCCATGATCGCGCTTTTGCGCATGGCTGGAGAAATGCTGCTGCCCGAGGGCAAGCTGCGCGATTTATGCGGCGCGCTGCTGGGGTTAACGGCGATGATCTGCATGCTGTCGGCCTTGAAAGGATGTTTGAGCGTGGGATGATGGAGAGAATCAGGCAAGCCTTGAAAAACCCGTCGCTGCGCGCAAGGCTGCTGATGGCGCTGGCAGCGCTGGCGGCCTGCGCGCTGCTGCTGGGCGCGCAGGGGGATCAGGGCGGCATGACCAGCGAGGAAAAACGCCTCTCCCGCGCGCTGTCCAGCGTGAGCGGGGCGGGCAATGTGCGCGTTACGCTGTATTATGCGCCTAAGGATGGCGCGTTTTCCAGCGCGGCGCAGCGGCCGGTGGGCGCGGTGGCGGTGGCGCAGGGGGCGGGGGATATCGCTGTGCGGCTGAACTTGACGCAGGCGCTGATGCGTCTATTGGACTTGGATGCTCAGAGCGTACTGGTGCTGACGATGGAGGAGGGAACGCGGTGAAGGGACGAAGGATTGCGCTGGCGCTTTTGCTGTGCGCGGTGATGGGGGCGTATTTTCTGCGCTTATACGCACGGCCTGCTGCATCCACCGTGCCGCTGACGCAGGTGTTTGCCTATGCAGCGCCCACACAGGCCCCCGCGGCGCAAAGCTATCGGGAGCGCCGCGATGCGCAGCGCGCACAGGAAATGACCGCGCTTGAAAAAATTTCGCAGGAAAATTTTGAGGCGGGTGAAGAACTTATGCGCCTGATTGAACGGCAGGAGAAGGAACTTGCCATCGAATCCGCGCTTGCCGCCCGGTGCGAAGGGGCGGTTGTTTGTGCTTTGCGGGAGGATATCGCCCTGATCTGTACGCAGCAAAGGCTTTCACAGGAAAGCGCCGAGGCTATCCTGTCGCTTTGCGCAAGTATCGCGGATGTAACCATTGAAAATGTGGTGATACTGGACGAATGCTGGTATTTATGATATAATATCTGGGAATACTGCTGTTAACGATGTGAGGAGCGCTGCATGGTAAGAACCGGTATTGTGAAATTAAAAAAGGGCGACATGCTTCGTGTGTGCTTTGAAACGCCCGAACATTGCGCCGGCTGCCGGGGCTGCTCGCGCGGTTTTTTGCCCAAGCATGAGCTGCTGACGGTGTTCGGTCAGGCTGAGGTGGGCGATACGGTGGAGGTGGAGGTGCGCGAGTCGCAGGCTTTTAAGGCCACGCTGCTTGCCTACGCGCTGCCGCTGTGCACGCTGCTTCTGGGCTTGCTGGCAGGCTCTGCGCTGGGGCTTTCCGATGCGCTGACGCTTTTGACGGCCTTGGCCGGGCTGGCGATCGGCTATCTGGCGGCCAAGCTGGCGGAAAAAAGCCTTCGCCGCAGTCCCAAATGGCGGCCTACAGTGATTGCCGCACATCGTTCCAATACGGAAAGGAATGAATAATAATCAATGAGCGAAAAAAAGTTTACCACGGCCAATTTTGAAACTGAAGTGCTGGCCAGTGAAAAGCCTGTGCTGGTGGATTTCTGGGCGACTTGGTGCATGCCCTGCCGCATGCTGGCTCCCACGGTAGAAGAGGTGGCTGATGAAACCGAAGGCCGCGCCGTTGTGGGCAAGGTCAATGTGGATGAAGAAATGGAGCTTGCGCGTCGCTATCGCGTGGCGTCTATTCCTACGCTGATTGTATTTGAAAACGGCGCCGAGGTGCGCCGCAGCGTGGGCGTTGTGGAAAAAGAAGATATTTACGATCTGCTGGGCCTGCCCATGCAGGAATAATGAGTGCGCATTTACAAGAAAACAAAGCTTAAATTCGTCACTTTTGATATAGCATTCCACCATATTTTGTGGTATGCTTGGCTTAGAATTGATCAGCTTGTGTGATTAAGCTGAACTTTATAAATGATTTACTGCTGAGAACGGTGAAAAGCGGAAAAGTGTGTTTCCGCCTTTCCGTTCTGAATGAAGAAAGAGGGAAGCTATGGCAAATACTCCAAAACTGAGGATCATTCCCCTTGGAGGCGTGGATGAAATCGGCAAAAATATGACGGTCTTTGAGTATGACCGGGATATTATCGTTGTCGATTGCGGTTCCATGTTCCCCAAGGACGATATGCTGGGCATCGACCTGGTGATCCCCGACGCCAGCTATCTGGTGGCAAACAAAGAACGTGTCCGCGGCTATGTGTTTACGCATGGTCATGAGGATCATATCGGCGCGGTGCCCTATGTGGTATCGCAGGTGCCCGCGCCCCTGTACGGTTCGCGCCTGACGCTGGCGCTGATTGAAAACAAACTGCGCGAACACCATGTCAGCGGCGTGCCGCTCAATACGGTGGAGGCGCGGCAGGTGATTCAGCTGGGCTGCTTCACCGTTCGCTTTATCAAGGTCAACCACTCCATCCCCGGCGCGTTCGCGCTGGCCATCACCTGCCCCATTGGTACGGTTGTGTGCTCGGGCGACTTCAAGGTGGACTACACGCCCATCGACGGCGAAGTGACCGATCTGACCACCCTGGCCGCCATCGGCAGCAAAGGGGTGCTGGCGCTGCTGTGCGAAAGCACCAACATCGAGCGCCCCGGCTACACCATGAGCGAGCGCAAGGTGGCCGATACCTTTTATGAGCAGATCAATAACGCCCGCGGCCGCGTGATTATCGCCATGTTCTCCAGCAACGTCTTCCGCCTGCAGCAGGTGGTGGACTGCGCGGTGCACTATCACCGCAAGGTGTGCTTTGTGGGACGCAGCATGGTCAATGTGACCGCCGTGGCCATGGAGCTGGGCGAGCTGCGCATTCCCGATGGCTCGCTGATTGATATCGACGATCTGGATAAGTATCGCGACGACGAGCTGGTGGTGCTGACCACTGGCAGCCAGGGCGAACCCATGAGCGGCCTGACCCGCATGGCCTTCTCTGAGCACCGCAAGCTGCAGATCAAGCAATCCGATAAGATCATCATCAGCGCCTCGCCCATTCCGGGCAACGAGGTGTTCGTCTCCCGCGTGATCAACCAGCTGTATCGCTGCGGCGCGGAGGTTATCTACGACGCCATGGCCGAGGTGCACGTTTCCGGCCATGCCTGCCAGGAAGAAATCAAGCTGATGCACACCCTGGTAAAGCCTAAGTATCTGATTCCCGTGCACGGTGAATACCGCATGCTGTGGCAGCATGGTGAGCTGGCCGAGTCCATGGGCATGCCCAGGCAGAATATCATCCTGCCCGAAATTGGCCAGGTGATCGAGCTGGGCGCTTCGGGTGTAAGCATCGCGGGCGAGGTGCCCACGGGCACCGTGCTGGTGGATGGCCTGGGTATCGGCGATGTGGGCAATGTGGTGCTGCGCGACCGCAAGCATCTGTCTCAGGACGGCCTGATTATCGTGGCCATGGCCTTTGACCGCACCAACTGCATGCTGGTGTCCGGCCCGGACGTCATCAGCCGCGGCTTTGTCTATGTGCGCGAAAACGAGGATATCATCGAGGGCATCCGCAACACCGTGCGCAACATCATCGCCAGCTACGGCCGCATCGAGGGCAGCGACTGGCCCAGCATTAAGAACCGCATCAAGGATGAGCTGCATCGCTACATCTACGATAAGATCAAGCGCAATCCCATGATTTTGCCCATCATTGTGGACTTGGGCTAACAGCATGTGTTATAATGCCGGCGGGGAGATTTTTCTCCGCCGGTATTTGCTTTATAATCGACGCGCGCATGCGGCGCGCGGAAAGGGGATACAATGCAGATATACGATGAAGCCAACGCGCTGGCCCGCGCGATCCGCGAAAGCGAGGATTGCCGCGCCTATCGCCAGCTGCGGCAGGAAATAGAAAGCGATGAAACCGCCCGCGCCCTGCTGCGCGAATACAAAAAGCTGCAAATGCAATTGCAGCTGGCCGCCGTAGCGGGGGCGGAGGTAAGCAATGACGACACGCAGCGCTTCCAGCAAATCGGCGCGCTGCTGTTTGCGGGGGAGAACACGTCGCGCTTTCTGCTGCTGGAAATGCGCCTGCAGCAGACGATGGCCGATGTATTTAAAACCCTGAGCGATGCGGCCGGGCTGGATATGCCTGGCATGTAAGCGGGAGGATAGCTTGAAAAAGAGACAGCGGCGGCAGGAGCCGCAGGAAGAATACAGCTACGAGCAGCTGCGCGAGGAGCGCGAATACGGGTTATTCTGGTACAGCTGGCTGTGGAACATTCTTCGTCCCATCTTGGTGATTCTGTGCGTTACGGTCATCGTGGTGGGCATATTTGCCACAGGCTGGCATTTCATCAGCGCGCGCTATGTCGATCCTGTGGATGCATCCAGCACGGCGGCCGTGACCTTTGAGGTGAAAAGCGGCAGTTCGCTTACCCGCGTAGCCAACAATCTGGAAGCCGCGGGTCTGGTGCGCAACCGTTCGGTGTTTAAGTATTACGCCGATTTCCTGGGCTATGGACAAAAGATACAGGCGGGCACCTACACCCTGTCGCCGTCCATGACCCTGCGCGAGATTGCCGAGCAGCTGACGCGTGGCGACGGCACACCTCTGGTGCGCAAGATTACCATCATCGAAGGCTGGACGGTGCAGAGCATTGCCGCCTATCTGAAGCGCGAGGGTGTAATCAGCGATGAGGAGCAGTTCCTCAGCCTGTGCCGCACGGGCGAGCAGTTTTCCGCCTACTATTACATTGCCGACGTGCGCGCGTCGGCCAATTTTAGCCAGCGTATTTATGCGCTGGAAGGCTATCTGTCGCCCAATACCTATGAAATCTATACTTCGGCAACGCCGGAGGAGATAATCAAAAAGCTGCTTTCGCAGACCGAGGCCGTATTCCGGGATGAGTGGCATGACCGTGCGGATGCGCTGGGCATGACCATGGATCAGGTGATCACCCTGGCTTCGCTGATTGAAAAGGAAGCAAAACAGGCGGACTTCGCCCGCGTTTCCGCGGTGTTCCATAACAGGCTGAAGATCAATATGGCTCTTGGGAGCGACGTGACTATCAAATATGTTACTGGCACCGAGCGTATGAGCCTGAACAACAGCGATCTGTCTGTCGATTCGCCCTATAACACCTATCGCAACAAGGGTCTGCCGCCCGGACCGATCTGTAATCCCTCTGCTGCGGCGATTGAGGCTGCGCTGTATCCGGACGAAACCTTTACGGCGCAAAACTACCTCTATTTCTGCTCCAAGGATCCTGCGACGGGCGAACTGTACTTCTCCCGCACGCTTGAGGAGCATGAGGCGGCGGTGAAGATTTATGCGCCGCTGTGGCAGGCATACGATGAAAAGACGGGAGCGAAATAACCAATGATGGAACTGCTGTCGCCCGCGGGCGGCATGGAGCAGCTGCGCGCCGCCGCACGCTTTGGCGCGGACGCGGTATATGGCGGGCTGAAAAAATTTGGCCTGCGCGCCGCCGCGGGCAATTTTGACTGGGATGAATTGCAAACAGCCCTGGATTTGCTGCACGGGCAGGGCAAAAAATTCTACCTGACGTTGAATATCCTGCCCTACGATGATGAATTGGACGAACTGGGGCAATCCGCCCGCCGCGCGGCGCAGATGGGCGTGGACGCGGCCATCGTCAGCGATCTGGGCGCGTTTGCCTATCTTCGCCGCGAGGTGCCTGAGCTTGTGCTGCATGTAAGCACGCAGGCGAATGTGATGAATGCGGAAGCGGCCAACCTGTTTGATCAGCTTGGCGCGGAGCGCATTGTGCTGTCCCGCGAGCTGTCGCTGGCGCGCATCGCCTGCTTGCGTGAGCGGCTGGATTCCAGGGTGGAGCTGGAAGCTTTTGTGCATGGGGCCATGTGCATGGCGCACTCGGGTCGGTGCATGATGAGCGATTATCTGGCCGGGCGCGGGGGCAATCGCGGCGCCTGCGCGCAGCCCTGCCGCTGGCAGTATACGGTGACGGAGCTCAAGCGTCCGGACGAGCCCATGCCCGTGCTTGAGGACGAGCGCGGCACGTATATCTTTTCCGCCTACGATCTCAATATGCTGTCGCACCTGCCCGAAATGCGGGATGCGGGCATTGCGTCGCTTAAAATCGAGGGCCGCATGAAAACGGCTTACTACGTGGCCTCGGTTACGCAGGCATATCGCCGTGCGCTGGATCTGCTTGCGCAGGGCGAGGCGGCGTACCGCGCGGCGCTGCCCGAATTGCAGGATGAGCTGCTCAAGGTGAGCCATCGCAGCAGCAATACCGGCTTTTATTTTGGTACGCCGCAGCCTGCCTCAGGCGCGGAAGGCTTTTCGCAAACGCGGGAGTTTGTCGGCCGCGTACTTGGCATGCGGGACGGCTGCATGCTGGCCGAGGTGAAAAACCGCTTTCATGTGGGCGATATGATCGAGACGCTTACGCCTGCGGGTGCAAAGCCCTTTACGGTGACGGAAATCCGCAGCGCTGCCGACGGCACGCGGTTGGATTTTGTGTCGGTTGCCGGTCAGCAGGTGCTGCTGCCTGTTGATTTCATTGCGGAGGACGGCGATTATCTGCGCGGTCCCAACCGCAATCATCGGATGGCGCAGTGATATTGCCCAGCTTTGCCGCATACCCTGGGCAGGGGGTGTGGCACATGCTGGGATTCTTATGGTGTCTGATTCGCGACGCACTGCTGCTGCTTGGACATTTATCGGGCGGCGGCAGCTTTCCAAAGCCCTTGCCGCGCCAGGAGGAGGCGCAGGCGCTTGCCGCCATGCAGGCGGGGGATGAGACCGCCCGCGCACGGCTGATCGAGCATAATCTACGCCTGGTTGCCCATGTGGTGCGCAAATATACCGTGCCCGGCCTGACGCAGGACGATTTGGTGTCGGTGGGCACGCTGGGGCTGATCAAGGCGGTGAATACCTATAAGCCCGATGCGAAAACGCCGCTGTCCACCTATGCCGCCCGCTGCATTGAAAACGAAGTGCTCATGCAGCTGCGTGCGGCCAAGAAGCGCCGAAACGACGTATCCCTGACCGATCCCATCGGCATGGACGGTGAAGGCAACGATATCTCCTTCCAGGATATCCTGGGCACGCCGGGGGATATGGTGGAGGATGCGGCTATCCGCCACATGAATATGCAGCAGGTGCGCTCGGCGCTGAAAAAGCTGCCGCAGCGCGAGCGGGCTGTGCTGGAAATGCGCTATGGGCTGCTTGGCGGCCGTCCGCTTTTGCAGCATGAGGTGGCGAGCAAGATGGGCATTTCTCGATCCTATATTTCCCGTATCGAAACGCATGCGATTGCGCTGATACGCGATGAGATTATGGGAAAACGATAATCAAAAGTAACTTTGTGGAGGATATACCATGCGATTTGGACCGGCAGGCAATGCCGAACGCTTTTATGCCGAGGGCTTTAAGGCCAGCGTCCAGGCCCCGGAGTGGCTGGCCGCACAGGGGCTGACGGCCTATGAATATTCCTTTGGCCGCGGCGTGTCGCTGTCGGATGATACGGCGGCGGATATCTGCGCGCAGGCTGAAAGATGGGGGATATCCGTCAGCGTGCACGCCCCCTATTATATCAATCTGGCCAATCCCGACCCGGAAAAGCGCGAGGCGAGCTTTCGCTATATCCTGGACTCGGCGCGCAAGGCTGTGGCGCTGGGCGGGCAGCGCGTGGTGGTGCATGTGGGCGCGGCCATGAAGATGGAACGCTCGGAAGCGCTGACCAATTGTCGGGCGGGCTTGATTGAAGCCTATCGCAGGCTGGATGATATCGGGCTGGAGCAAACCATCCTTTGCCCTGAAACCATGGGCAAGTACAGCCAGATCGGCGATCTGCGCGAAACGCTGGATTTCTGCCTGCTGGACGAGCGCATGCTGCCCTGCATCGATTTTGCCCATCTGCATGCCCTGGGCGGCGGTTCGCTGAATACGCAGGCGGATTTCGCGGCGGTGTTGGATACCATCGAAAGTGTGCTGGGCTTGGAGCGCGCGCGAAAAATGCACATGCATTTTTCTACCATCGAGTATACAGTGGCGGGCGAAAAGCGCCACCATACCTTTGCGGAGGAGAAGTACGGCCCGCGCTTTGAAAACTTGGCTCCGCTGCTGTATACGCGGGGCTATGACGGCACGGTGATCTGCGAGAGCAAGGGCACGCAGGCGGACGACGCAATGGCCATGCGGCGCATTTGGCAGGCGCAGGCGTGAAAGAGAAATGCAGCATATGAAAAAGCTCCCTGATGGGCACACGGCCTGTAAGGGAGCTTTTGTATAATTAGATTTCCTGGCTGACGATGCGCTCAATCAGGGCCAGCGCCCGCGTCGCACAACGCCTGAACCAGGAGGCTCAGGTTATCCTGCTTTTCGTCGATTTCCACATCCAGCGGTGCAAGATCGATGATCGACCACATGGAGAAAACGGGCTGCAGATCAACGCCCGAATAAGCCTGCGACAAGTGCCCGATGGAGGCCAATACGCTTTGCCTGACGGCGGTCTGCTGGGCGGCGGTGAGTTGATCCTGTATTTCCCAAAGCGTTGGGTAATCCAGGTATTCGGAAAGATAGCACACATGGACGCCGGCCTTCGTCAGGTACAGGCCGTCGGCGGTTTGAAACAGGCGGGGCGCTTTTACATTGATTGCGCGGTAACGCGCGGCCAGACGGTCAATTGCTCCCAGCGCTCCTCTGTGATCACCGGATCGTTGATGCGCACCACATAGCCCCGATCGACGATGATGTTCAGGCGATAATCGTTTGGCTTGGAGGAATCGACGACACGAAAACTTTCGAATTGATTAACGCCGTAAGGACTCAAAAGCGCGGCAAGATGGGCTCGATCCATGGGAGATCCTTGCGTTTCCGGCTGCGCGCGTCAGGGCTTTTGCGCATAGAAGGCGCGCATTTGCTGATAGCGCGCGTACAGCGGGGCATAGCGCGCATGGTTTTCCATATTGGGCTGATAATGGATAAATTGCTTTTGCGACAGCTGCGCCATTGCGTCCTGTAGGGAGGGATACAGTCCAGCTGCGGCTGCGGCTGTGATGGCTGCGCCTGCGGCGGCGCTGTTGGGCAGGGTGGATACCGCCAGCTCGCGGCCCAGAATATCGGCGTAGCACTGCACCAGCAGCGGGTTTTTGCCAGCGATGCCGCCGCACACGCAGATGCGGTTCACCTTTACGCCGCAGGCTTCGCCGTGCTCCAGCAGCGTGCGGGTGCCAAAGGCCGCCGCCTCGATCAGCGCGCGGTAAATCTGCTCGGGTGTGGAGGCAAGCGTCAGGCCGCTGAGCGCGCCGGTCAGCGTTTGATCGACGATGACGCAGCGGCTGCCGTTCCACCAATCCAGCGCTACAATGTCGTTTTCACGCACGGGCTGGGCAAAGCCCAGGCGGGACAGCAGGGTATGCACGGAAACGCCCTGCGCCGTAGCTTCCTTTTCATAGCGGGCGGGCACGCAATTGTTTACAAACCAGCTGAACATGTCGCCCACGCCGCTTTGGCAGAAATCATAGCCGTACAGACCAGGGATTAGGCTGTCGCGAGCTTGGCCGCAAATGCCGCTGACGGGATGCCATTCATCAGATACCACGGATAAAACGCCCGAGGTGCCGATGGTCAGCATCGCGTCGCCGCTGTGGTGCAGGCCCAGCGCAACCATGGAAATCGGGCCGTCAATGGCGCCCGCGCCCACGGCAATGCAGGCGGGCAGTCCCAAGCGATCTGCCCAGGCGGAGGTAAGGGTTCCCGCGCAAGCGCCCCAGGGCAGGGCCTTGCCGCGCAGCTTTTTGGGCGTGGAGGCCAGGGCGGGATGCAGCCGCGCAAAGAACTGCGCGTCAGGCAGGGTATTGCCGTCCGGACAATAATTCTTCAGCCCCAGGCTGCCCGTGCTGCGCGTGAGCGCGCCGGTCAGCTGCCAGGTTAAAAACTCGTTGAGATCCAGATAAGCGCTGGTCGCCTCATACAGCGCTGGGCAGGCGCGCAGCGTTTCCAGCATCTTGGGGTAAATGCCCTCGCTGGACGGATGCCCGCCGCAGGCTGTCAAAAAAGGCTGATTCTCCGCCCGTGCAGCCGCGCCGATTTCCTCGGCTTCGCGCGTGGCGGTATAGGATTTCCACAGGCGAATATAGGCCTGTGGCTCGTTTTTCCATTTGTCTTGAAAGCACATGGGCTGGCCGTTTTCATCGCAGGGAATCACGCTCATGGAGGTAGCGTCGATGGCGATGCCGGCCACCTCCTGCGCGTCGACGCTGGAATGTGAAAGCGCCCCGCGTACGGCGGCGGTCAGCGCCTGTAAATACTCGGCAGGGTCAGCCAGGGCGGCGCGCTCAGGCAGCTTTGCGCCGCAGGGAAGGGATTGATCATATACATGATAGCCGCACTCGCCCATCCCCAGCGCTTCGCCGGTATGTGCGTCCAGCACCAGAGCACGGCAGGAAAGCGTGCCAAAGTCAACGCCGATAGTGAAACGTTTCAAAATTTTTGCCGTCCTTTCCGCTCAAACCATTGAAAAGCAAAACATTCTGTATTATTATATCGGTGAGATCTGTATGCGTCAATGCATTTTGGCGGTTTAGGAGGATTTTATGAAGATCAAGTATTACGGCACCGGCACCAGCGGCGCGATTCCGGAGATGTTTTGCTCCTGCCGCGTTTGCGAGTATGCGCGCAGCCACGGCGGCAAGGATATCCGCAGCCGCTCCCAGGCGACGGTGGGGGATTTGATGATCGATTTTTCGCACGATGCTTTCATGCACACCGTGTACGGCGGGCTGGATATGCGCAATTATAAGCATGTGCTGATTACCCATGGGCATTTTGATCATTACGCCCGCGAGCAGCTGACTGGCCGCTATGTGACCGATGAAAACTGGACCTTCTATCTGCCCCCGCAGACGGCCGCGCCCGAGCGTGAGCGCCTGCAGAAAAACCTGCAAGGGGCCAAGGGCAATCCGCCCCGTCGCGCGCCAGAAATTGCCGATACAGTGCCCTTCATGCCCATGGATATCATGGGGTATCGCGTAACGCCGCTGCCTGCGCGCCACGCGCCCAGCATCGGCTCGCTGATCTATCTGATTGAAAAGGATGGCACGGCGGTGCTATGGGATCATGACAGCGGGCTGATGCTGCCTGAGACCATTGAATATCTGCGCGGGCTGGACGTGCATCTGGACTTTGTATCGCTGGATTGCAACCTGGCGCGCGGGCAGAACATCTCGCCCTATCACATGGATATTTTGCAGGCCAATGAGACGGCGCAGCTGCTGCGTCAGATGGGTCGCGCGGATGAGCGCACACGCTTTTTCATCAGCCATTTCAGCCATTTGCTGGATCGCACGCACGCGGAGCTGTGCGAGGAGGCCAAGGAGTTTGGCTTTGAGGTAGCTTACGACGGAATGGAAATTGATATCTAAAACTGCTGCAAGATAGGGAGCCGGTGAAGAAACCGGCTCTTTTCTTTTGCCTTGCTTTGCACGTGAATTAAAGAAATTGTCCGCGATATGCGGACAAAATGAATTTTATCCTTGCATCACGATCATTTAATTTGAAAAAATGTTTATCCTTTGTATTTGAATGCAATTTTGCGATTTTGGACTTGCAAAAGGCAATGCGCATGCGTATAATGACAGCAATTCTTTTCTTAGGAGATGAGGGCAATGAAGAAATTGCTGGCGATCCTGTTGGTACTGTGCATGGTCATCCCTGCTGCGGCGCTGGGCGAGGAAGTCGTCAAGATCGGCGTTTATGAGCCGGCCACTGGCGACAGCGGCGCGGGCGGCAAGCAGGAAATGCTGGGCATGCAGTATGCCAACGAGTTGTTCCCTACCGTGAAAATGGGCGACACGGAATATAAAGTGGAACTTGTTTATGCCGATAACGGTTCTTCTTCTGATAAGGCGCCTTCCGCCGCGCAGAAGCTGGTGAGCGAAAACGTGTCGGTGGTGCTGGGCTCCTACGGCTCCAGCGTGTCCAACGCCGGCAAGCCCTACTTTGGCGAGGCGGGCATTCCCGCCATCGGCGTTACCTGCACCAACCCCAGCGTCACGGCGGGAAACACCCACTATTTCCGCATCTGCTTCCTGGATCCCTTCCAGGGCACGGTGCTGGCCAATTACGCCACTGAAAAGCTGGGCGCGACCATTGCCTACTGCCTGGGTGAGCTTGGCAATGACTATGATACTGGCCTGATCTACAACTTTAAGCAGGCGTTTGAAAAGAACGGCGGCATGGTGGTGGATGAGTACTTCCAGACCGGCAACACGGACTTTACCTCCTACCTGACGAACGCTTCCATGTATGGCGCGCAGGTAATCTTTGCTCCCTGCTCTCTGGCGTATGCCGCGCTGATTTGCAGCGCTGCGGGCGCGCAGGGCGTAACTACCCCGATCCTGGGTTCTGATACCTGGGATTCCAACGTGGTGGTAGACGCTGCCGCTGGCCAGAACATCACCATCTATGTGTCTACCTTCTATCAAGAGGGTGGCAGCCCTGAGTTTGACGCGGGCTTTAAGGCCTGGATCAACAGCGATTCCGTGCATCTGGCCAACAACAACGGCAACGACATGATCTCCGCCGTTTCTGCCATGGGCTACGATGCCTATATGGTGGCGCTGGAAGCGCTCAAGGCCGCGGGCTCCAAGGATCCCAAGGCTGTCAACGCGGCGCTGTGGGATGTGAAATACGATGGCGTTACCGGCGCGATTGCCTTTGACGAAACGGGCGACGCGATCCGCGACGTGGCGTTCATCAAGCACCTTGATACCGCCAACAGCGCCTGGGAGCTGGCGGCTGTGCAGGGCAAGGATTAACGGCGGCGCGTCCACAACCGATATACGGCGTATGGGCACGGCGGGGATTGCAGGGTCAGTCCCCGCCGTCCTGTGCGTCATCCGGCGCGGCATACGCTGCGCAGGCCAAAGGAGGGCTTTTGCTTGAAAACCGTGCTTCCCTATCTGTTGTCCGGCATTTCGGTGGGCGGGCAGTACGCGCTGATTGCCATTGGCTATACGATGGTTTATGGCATTCTGCGCCTGATCAACTTTGCCCATGGCGATGTGTTTATGGTGTCGGGCATTTTGATGGTGTATCTGACGGCGACCGGCCTGCCGCTGTATGTGGTCATTCCAATCGTGCTGCTTGCGACGGTGTTCATTGGCTTTGCCATTGAGCGCATTGCCTATAAGCCGCTGCGTACTGCGCCGCGTATGTCCATCATGATATCGGCCATTGGCGTAAGCTATTTTCTGCAAAACCTGGTGCTTTACATCACCGGCGGCCTGAGCAAGGTCTATCCGGCGATTCCGTTTATTTCACAGTCTGTCACGCTGACGCTCTTTGGGGTCACGCTGCCCACCACAAAGGTGGCGACGCTGATTACCCCGCCGCTGACGATCCTGCTGGTGATCGGCCTGGTGCTGCTGATCAATCACACCAAAATCGGCATGGCCATGCGCGCCGTATCCAAGGATTTTGAAACCAGCCAGCTAATGGGCATTAAGATCAACCGCGTGATCAGCGCCACGTTTGTCATCGGCTCCTTCCTGGCGGCCATCGGCTCGATGCTCTACTTTACCAATTATCCTTCCGTTGTGGCCACCAGCGGCTCCATGCCGGGCCTGAAGGCCTTTGTTGCGGCGGTGTTTGGGGGCATCGGCTCCATCCCCGGCGCGGTCATCGGCGCGTTTATCATCGGCATTTGCGAAAACATCATCAAGGGCCTGGATCTGATTCTGTTCAAGGCCGGCATCACCCATAAGATGCTGGGCCTGACCACCTTTTCCGACGCGTTTACGTTTGTGCTGCTGATTGTCATTTTGATTATCAAGCCCACGGGTCTCTTTGGCGAAAAGACCACGGATAAGGTGTAAGGAGGGAAAAGCATGCAATCGATTGCGACGCGCAAAAAGCCGAGCCGGGCGCATATCCTCACGGCGGTGATCATCGCGGCTGTATACGCCTTGGTGTTTGCGGCTGAGCAGCTGCTGCCTGCCAGCTCCATGCTCTTTATCGTGCTGAAAAAAGGCGCTACCTACGCGTTGGTTGCGGTGTCCATGAACCTGCTCAATGGCTTTACGGGCATTTTCTCCCTGGGTCAGGCGGGCTTTATGCTGCTGGGTGCGTATACCTTCGCTATCTTTACCATCCCGGAAGAGAGCCGCGAGATCGTCTATCAGTATTACAATGGCGGCTTGATCCGCTTTGCCTTGCCAGTAATTCCAGCGCTGGTGCTGTCCGGCCTGGTGGCGGCGCTGTTTGCCTTCTTGGTTGGCTTGCCGGTGCTGAAGCTGAAAAGCGACTATCTGGCCATCGCCACCCTGGGCTTTGCCGAAATCATCCGTGCTATCTTTCAGTGGGATAAGCTGGGCGCGATTACCAATGGCTCCAACATGCTGCATCAGTTCCCGTCCTTCTCCAGCTTTAATATCCGCAATGCCCAGGGTGAGGTGGTGGTGTATCTGTCCACGCTCGTGCCCTTTGTGATTGCGGGTGTGTGCATCGCGCTGATTGTGCTGCTGATCAACTCCACCTATGGGCGCGCGCTCAAGGCTATCCGCGATGATGAAACGGCGGCCGAGGCCATGGGCGTGAACCTGTTTCATCATAAGCAGCTGGCGTTTTGCATTTCCTCTTTCTTTGCGGGCATTGGCGGGGCGATGCTGGCCATGTATGCCTGCACGGTGCAGGCCAAGTCCTTTACCAGCGCCATGACGTACGAAATCCTGCTGATTGTGGTGTTGGGCGGCGTTGGCTCCATCACCGGCAGCTGCCTGAGCGCTTTCCTGTTTGTCGCTTGCTCGGAGTGGTGGCTGCGCTTCCTGGACAATACCTACACCATCGGATCCTTCCAGGTGCCGCTGCTGCGCAATGGCTTCCGCCTGGTGGTGTTCTCGGTGATCATCATGGTGGTGGTGCTGTTCTTCCGCAAGGGCATCATGGGCGAGCGAGAGCTTCTCGATCTTCTGCGCGGACGCAAGGGGAAGGAGGCCGCAAAATGAGCGAGAACGTGCTGAAAATCAACCACCTGACTATGCAGTTTGGCGGCGTGGTGGCGGTAAACGACCTGCGCATGGAAATCAACCGCGGCGAGATCGTGGCGCTGATCGGCCCCAACGGCGCGGGCAAAACCACGGCATTTAACTGCGTGACGGGCGTGTATGAGCCTACCAACGGCGAAATCCTGTTTGAAGGAAAGCCCATTGCGCGCAACCATCCCACCGGCCGCATGCGCAAGCTTTATGCCGGCACGATGGGAGACGCCTATCGTGGGCGCATCGTCCGCAACACGCCGGATCAGATCACCCGCCGGGGCATTGCGCGTACCTTTCAGAACATTCGCCTTTTTGGCTCCATGACGGTATTTGAAAACGTGCTGCTGGCGCGCCATCTGCGCCGCAGCAGCAATGTGCTGACGGCCATGCTGCGCATCAACCGCCGCGAGGAAAAGCGCATGCGCGAGGATGCGATGCAGCTGCTGCGCGTGGTGGGTCTGGAGGATGTGCGCGATGAGCGCGCTACCTCGCTGCCCTATGGCAAACAGCGGCTGCTGGAAATTGCCCGCGCGCTGGCGACTGAGCCGAGCCTGCTGCTGCTGGACGAACCGGCTGCGGGCATGAACCCACAGGAAACCGAGGAGCTGGGCACGTTTATCCAGCGCATCAAAAAGCAGTTTAACCTGACGATTCTGATCATCGAGCATCATATGAACCTGATCATGGATATTTCCGATCGCATTTATGTGGTGGATTTCGGACGCCTGATTGCGCAGGGAACGCCCGATGAAATTCAGAACAACGACGCGGTGATCGCCGCTTATCTGGGAGGTGACGAGGCATGAGCCTGCTGGAAATCAAGGATCTGCGCGTATCCTATGGCGGCATCGAGGCGCTCAAGGGCATTTCCTTCCATGTGGAAGAAGGTCAGATCGTTACCCTGATTGGCGCGAACGGGGCGGGCAAATCCACCACGCTGCGGGCCATCAGCGGCCTGGCGCCTGTTAAAAGCGGAGCTATCCTGTATGACGGCCAGGCGATCAACGGCCTCAATCCCCAAAAGATCGTTTCCATGGGCGTGGGCATGGTCCCCGAGGGACGGCGCGTGTTTCCCAACCTTACGGTGCTTGAAAACCTGAAAATCGGCGCTTATCTGCGCCGCGATGATCTGAAGCACGACATCGAATATGTATACTCCCTTTTCCCACGACTCAGGGAGCGCTCCTGGCAGATGGCCGGAACGCTCTCGGGCGGCGAGCAGCAGATGCTGGCCGTGGGGCGCGCGCTGATGATGAAGCCGCGCATTCTCATGATGGACGAACCCTCTCTGGGCCTGGCCCCCCTGGTCATCCGCGATATCTTTGAAATTATTAAAACGCTGCATGCCCAGGGAATGACCATCCTGCTGGTAGAGCAGAACGCGAACGCCGCCCTGAAGGTGGCCGATTATGCCTTTGTGCTGCAAACGGGCATGATGGGCGTGCAGGGCACGGGCGCGGAGCTGCTGGATAATCCGGAGGTAAAGGCCGCGTATCTGGGCAAATCCAGAAAATAAACAGGGAGATTTTATGACAAACCAAGCCGTTATTTTAATCGTTATGGCGGGCTATATGCTTATGATTATTGCCATTGGCATATTGTTTGCACGCCGATCCAACAAAAACGCTGAAAGCTATTTCCTGGGTGGGCGCACGCTGGGACCATGGGTATCCGCCATGAGCGCCGAGGCCTCGGATATGAGCGGATATCTGCTCATGGGCGTGCCTGGCCTGGCCTACTGGTGCGGCCTGGCGGATGCTGGCTGGACGGCGATTGGCCTGGCGCTGGGCACGTACTTGAACTGGCTGCTGGTATCGCGCCGCCTGCGCAGCTATTCCGTGGCCGCTGGCAATGCCATTACCGTGCCGGATTTCCTCAGCAATCGTTTTCATGAAAAAAAGAAGGTCATTCTGGGCGTATCGGCCATATTTATCCTGATTTTCTTTACCGTGTACGCCGCCAGCTGCTTTGTTACCTGCGGCAAGCTCTTTGCCGGGCTGTTTAATATGTCCTACCATAGTATGATGCTGGTGGGCGCGGCTTTTGTGCTGCTGTATACCATGTTGGGCGGTTTCCTGGCCGAGAGCGTATCCGATTTCATTCAGGCCATGGTAATGGTGGCGGCGCTGCTGTGCGTACTGATTGTGGGCACGCGCCACGCGGGCGGCATCGGCGCGGTGATGGAAAACGCGCGGGCGATCCCCGGATATCTGTCGCTGACGCAACTGGCTTCGCCTGTGGTGGATGCTTCTGGCGTGCAGCAGAGCGCGGGCGGCGCGCCCCTCTTTGGCATACCGGAAAGCTATGGCTTTTTGAAGATCCTTTCCACCCTCAGCTGGGGTCTGGGCTACTTTGGCATGCCACAGGTGCTGCTGCGCTTTATGGCCATCCGCCGCGGGGAGGAACTGACGCGCTCGCGCCGCATTGCCAGCGTGTGGGTGGTTATCTCGCTGACGGCCGCCGTGGCCATCGGCGTGATGGGTCGCGCACTGCTGCCTGCTGAAGTCTCACTTGCCACGCAGAGCGGCGCGGAAAACCTGTTTGCCCAGATAGCGCAGCTTTTGTTCCATCCTGTGCTGGCCGGCCTTGTAACGGCGGGCATATTGGCGGCCACGATCAGCTCGTCCGATTCCTACCTGTTGATTGCCTCCTCCGCTGTATCACAGAATCTGTTTGCAGGCATCATCAAAAAGGATGCAACCGATAAGCAGATTATGCGGCTGTCACGCCTGGTGATCCTGCTGATTACGACGCTGGGCCTTGTGATTGCCTGGGATGAAAACAGCGTGATATTCCAGGTGGTATCCTTTGCCTGGGCGGGCTTTGGCGCAACATTTGGGCCGATTATGCTCTTCTCCCTCTTCTGGAAGCGCACGACGCGCGCAGGCGCAATTGCCGGTATGGTTGGCGGCGGCGTGATGGTGTTTATCTGGAAGCTGCTGATTAAGCCCATGGGCGGGCTGCTTGGCATCTATGAGCTGCTGCCGGCCTTCCTGTTTTCGGCCATTCTGATCGCCGTCGTATCGCTTATGACCGCGCCGCCGGATGCGAAAATCATGGCGGAATTTGAAAAAGCAAAAAATGCATAAAAAACGGGCTGTCTCGATGATGAGGCAGCCCATGTTTTATATGTATGATTCAATCAGCCAACCGCTTTTTCGGAGGCTTCTGCGGCGGAGCGCACATGATAGCCCCTTACGCCCGAAATGGTTTCGCCGTCGATTTGCAGCGCGGTGGGACGGTCGAATTCCACCTGGATATCGTGACCAGTCAGCACGGTTACCATCTCGTCATGCTTTACATGCTCGCCCTTGAAAATGCTGGGAAAAACGGACAGCGTTTTTAGCTTGCTGGCGCAGTGCATCACCACCACCGAAACCCTGCGGTCAGGGTTCAGCCGATCCTGCGCAGGCGCTATCTCCATGCCGCCGCCGTAATAGCGGCCGTTCATGGCGGGAGAGAGCCATACATGCTTGAAGCGCTGCGTTTTGCCGTTCACGTGACAGTTGCACGGACCGGGTGATACCCAAACAGCAGCCCCTTGATGGCGATGGCGGTGTAGTTTACGTTTTTCTTGCCCTCGGAGCGCTGAATATCGCCCACCTCACAGCAATAGCCGTCGATGCCATAGCCCACGCCATTGACAAAATAATAGCGCTTGCCGCTGATTTCTACCGTGGGCAAATCGGCAAGATACCGATTGAGCGGCACCATGGTGCTGTTGTCCTTGGCCGATACGTCGTGCATAAAATCGTTGCCCGAGCCTGCGGGATAATACAGCACGCCCTGGCGAGGCGGCTGCCCGCCCAGCGCGTTGATAAAATAATTGATGGTGCCGTCGCCGCCTGAGAGCACTACTTCATCCCCAAGCGGCAGCTTTTTCATAAAGGCGGCCGTATCCAGCGTGGTGATATCCAGAATTTCGGTTTCTCGTGGGGCAAGCAGCGCGGCAGCCTCGCGCGCCTTTTCCTCGCTGCGGCCGCTGCCCGCAAGGGGATTGTAAAGAATATGAATCATGAGATGGTGGGCCCTTTCTTTTGTGTTATCGCGGTGCAGCGCGCAAAGGCGGCTTATCACATCCATCCTGTATTCTACAGGATGAGCAAGGGCTTTGAAAACTGACAAAAACCCGGCAGTGTCCAAAGATTGGGCAATACCGGGCGTTTGTCTGGAAATTGTTTGGAATTCTAATTACAGCAGCGGGATGATGCGCGGCCGGCCGCTGCCCTGGCGCTCCACCTGGTAGAAGCCGATCAGGTTGCTGGGGCGCGTTTGATTGTATACGGTCAGCACCTTGGCCGTGTCCTGCGGGTCAAAGCGCACGCTCAGCCCGCAGCCAACCGATACGTCGCGCGGGGTGGATATTACCTGCCCGCGAACGCCCGCGCGGCGCAGCGCCGCGTCAAAGCGCATCACCTGCTGGCGCGATCGAAACGATGCGATACCAAATATCTCCTGCATATGCATGCCCTCCTGTCTGCGCTCATAGCATACTATGAAGCGCGGCACATCCGCGTGCAGGGAGGGAAAACGCATGATTTATCTGGATAATGCCGCTACCAGCTGGCCAAAGCCCCCTGAGGTGCTGCGCGCCGTAAACGGGGTGATGAGCCGCCCCTTCGGCAATCCTGGGCGTGGCGGGCATCGCGCGTCCCTGTGCGCCGGGCGGGTGGTATACGCCTGCCGCGAGGCGGCGGCCAGGTATCTTGGCTGCGCCCCTGAACGCGTGATCTTTACCCTCAACTGCACGGATGCGCTGAACATGGCCATTCGCGGCTGTCTGCACCGGGGCGATCATGTGCTGGCTACGCATGACGCGCACAACGCCGTGATGCGCCCGTTGGCGGGCATGGAGCAGCGCGGGGAGATATCGCTGAGCATTCTGCGCGCGGGGGAGGGCGGCGTGCTGGACGCTTCGGCCATCGACGAGGCCGTAACGCCGCAGACGCGGCTGTGCATCCTGACCCATGCCAGCAATGTGACGGGCACGCTGCAGCCCGTGCGTGAGCTGATCGCCGCCGCGCATCGCTATGGCCTGCTGGTGCTGCTGGATGCGGCGCAGACGGCGGGCACGCTGCCGCTGGACGATACGGGCGCGGATATGATTGCCATGCCGGGACACAAGGGTCTGCTTGGCCCTATGGGCACAGGCATTCTATATGTGGGCGAGCATGCGGCGCTGCGCCCCCTGCGCGAGGGTGGTACGGGCTCGGCCAGCGAGAGCGTGCATCAGCCCCTGATGCTGCCCGACCGCTATGAAAGTGGCACGCTGCAATTGCCGGGCATTGCGGGGCTTTTGCAGGGCATTCGTTTTGCGTCGGTCAATCAGGCAGCTATTCATCAATATGAATGCGAGTTGATTGACGATCTGCGCGCGCAGCTGAGCTCCATCGACGGGGTGACGGTTTACGGCCGCGCAGAGGACGCGCACGTGGGTGTGCTCAGCTTTAATCTATCAGGTATGGACAGCTCGGAGCTGGCGGACGCGCTGGACGCGCGCGGCCTGTGCTTGCGCGGGGGACTGCACTGCGCGCCGTGCATGCATCGGTATCTGGGCACGCAGGGAACAGTGCGCGCCAGCGTGGGGCCGTATTCCACGCTGGAAGAAATGGATATTCTGGCTGCCGAGGTGCAGGCTATCCGGGACAAAACGTAAAATGTTGCCCAAAATCACGAACTGCCGAAAGATGGTACTTGCAATTCTATAACAATTTTATTACAATATAATAACGCACTGGTTACAGTACGTCAGAATTGTGAGGTGTACCGCATGAAGCGAGGATTGCTGCTGGCATTGCTGGCGCTGCTGATATGCTGCACAGCGGCCTATGCCGAAAATACGGCCGGGCTGCAGTTCGGCGATACGGGCGACGAGGTGCTTCGCCTGCAAACGCGCCTGAAGGAATTGGAATACTATAACGGCCCGCTCAGCGGTACCTTTGCCGAGGTTACGCGCAAAGCCGTCAAGGCCGTGCAGGCTGCCTACGATTTGGAGCAGACCGGCATTGCTGACGCTGCCACGCAGGCGATTATCTATGGCGAGTGCTACCGTCCGCTGGAATACGGCATGACCAGCGCGGGCGTGCAGCGCCTGCAGGAGGCGCTGAAGGCTTACGGCTATTATCAGGATAAGCTGAGCGAAAAGTACCTGAAAAATACCCGCGCCGCTGTGGCGGCATTCCAGCGTGATAACGGCCTGGAGGCTACGGGCAAGGCTGATGTGAAAACGCTGAAGCTGCTCTATTCGGGCACGGTTGCCCTGCCTACCCCAACGCCTACGCCCACGCCTACCGCCGTCCCTACGCCAACTCCAACGCCCAATATCACCTATACGGGCAAATTGCAGCGAGGCGATACGGGCGAGCGCGTTAAGCAGGTGCAGGAGCGGCTGCTGGAGCTGGGCTTTTATGAGGGTAAGGTGACTACGGGCTTTTATGACCGCACCAAGACGGCTGTGACCAAATTTCAGCGCTACAACGGCCTGAAGGAGGATGGCGTCGTGGGCGAACAGACGTGGAACGCGCTGTTTTCGCCCGCTGCGGTGCCTGCCTCCGCCACGCCCATGCCCACGCCTGAGCCGACCCCGCCGCCTTACTTCATCGAGGTGGATGTAAAAAACCAGGTTACGAAAATCTATACCCGCGATGCGCAGGGCGAGTTTACCGTGCTGCATAAGGCGTTTATCTGCTCCACCGGCACCAGGGCCTATCCCAGCACCCTGGGCACCTTTACGCTGACGAAGCGCCGGGCGCTGTGGTGCATCTTCCCCAAATGGGGCGGCGGCACGGCGCAGTACTGGACAAAAATCAACGAGGAAATCGCCTTCCATTCGGTGATGTACCGCAATTATGATCCTCAGGATCTGGTGGAGTCCTCCTATAAAAACCTGGGCAAGCGCGCCTCGCACGGCTGCATTCGCCTGACGGTGCCGGACGCAAAGTGGATCTATACCAACTGCGGCGAGGGCACACAGGTGTGGATCCACGACGACGCCAAGGCAGATCCGGAGCTCACCTATTCCATTAAGCCGGGCAGCATTAATCCCAACAACAAGCTGAACTACGTTACGCCCACGCCTTCCCCAAGGCCGGTGTATGACAGCCACAATCCGCCTCAGACTGTGCGTCAGATGAATGTGGGCAGCCATGGCGATGATGTATACTGGGTGCAGATGCGCCTGACTGAGCTGGGCTATTACACCGGCATGGTGACGGGCACCTATCGCGGCGGCACGCAGGCAGCCGTGAAAGCCTATCAGATTGCGCGCGGTCTGGGCTCGGATGGCGTAGCGGGGCGCAAGACGCTCACTTATATGTATGATGAGGCGCGAAACGAGCCTACCGCCACGCCTGCGCCTACGCAAACGCCCACCCTGACCCCTGCGCCGACAGGCACGCCGACGGCTGTGCCTACCCAAACGCCGCCGCCCACAAGCCTGAACCAGACGGCAGCACCGGTGGCGAGCGAACAGCCGCAGGGGTAAAAATCGATAATGAAACGCCGCCGGGTCATGCTGATCCAGCGGCGTTTGACATGATATGGCTTATTCCAGGCAGAAACGATCCGCATCCGTAAGACCAAGAGCTTCCACCACTTCGGGCAGCACTTCGACGATGCGCAGCATCTTTTCCTGCATATGCGCGTCAGAACCCAGGTAGAATTTGCAGCCAGCCTGCTTGGCGATGCGATACAGGCACAATTCCTCATCCTTATGCTCCTGCCAGGTGGGGGCGAAGCAGGCGCCGTTCAGCTCAATGCCCGCGCCGCTCTTGGCAAAGGCGCGCACGGCCTCAAAGAAGCGATCCTGATTGATGGCGTTGATGACGTCGTACTTGTTTTTGCCGCGGTTGATCAGCCCCGTGGTCAGGTGCGCGATGCCGACTTTATGGAAGGGGATAGGCAGGCGCGCGATTTCCTCCAGACGTTCCAGCAGCAGATTGGCAATCTGATCGGGCTCCGAAATGCTTTCGGGGCGGACAAAATTGACCATATGGAAATGATCGGGCGGGATGATCACGAAGCTGAATTCATCAAAGTGATCGGGGCGCAGGCCCAGCTTGTCGCCACCGCAGAAATCTGTCTCGCAGCCAAAGAGAAAGCGGACGCTGTCGCTCTTGGGCAGGGGCAGGGACTGCTTTACATGCGCGATATCCTGGGGCTGATACCATTCGCTGGCGCCGGGCACGGCGTTATCCCACAGATGGTCGGTCAGGCACAGCGTGCTATAACCATGCGCCTCGGCCACGGCCAGCATATTGGCAGGGGTCTGCCGCTCGTCATGGCAGCAGGCGGATAGAATCGTGTGGCAGTGCAGATCGTGATCGCAGAGAAATTTTCCCATTGTCTTTGGTCCTTTCACGGCTGTTGAGAAATGCAATAAAGAAGAAGTATATACGCAACCGATATTCTACTTGCTGACGCTGCGGCCGTCAAGAGATAGGGTGGGGAAGCGGCGGAAAAACTTTTGCGTTATTGCGCGTAAATTGCAGAGAAAAGCAAAAACGGGGTTGACAAATCCTGTGAATTACGGTATTATATCAGATGCATCAATAGACTCCGCTAGCCCCGGGAACTATTGAACACGGTTCTGCATGCTGACCATCATGCCAGACCATCCCTAAATTGCTTTGATTTTGTCAAGGAGGAAATGTACTTGAATACCTTTATGGCAAATGCGCAAAACGTTGAGCGCAAGTGGTATGTCGTTGATGCTGACGGCATGGTGCTTGGCCGCCTGGCGACTCAGGTTGCCAATATCCTTCGCGGTAAGACCAAGCCCATCTATACTCCTCACGTGGATACCGGCGATTATGTAATCATCATCAACGCCGATAAGGCGATCCTGACCGGCCGCAAGCTGGATCAGAAGATCTATTACCATCACAGCGGCTACACCGGCGGTATGAGCGAAACCAAGTACCGCGACCTGATGAACGACAAGCCCGAGTTTGCCGTGCGTCATGCCATCACTGGTATGCTGCCCAAGGGCCCCCTGGGTCGTCAGATGGCGAAGAAGCTGTTCGTCTATGCGGGCGAGAATCATCCGCATGCCGCGCAGAAGCCCGAAACGCTCGAACTGAGCAAGTAACGCGGAAGGAGTAAATACATTCATGGCTAATGATTTCAATGCTGTTGGCCGCCGCAAGTCCGCTGTGGCCCGCGTTCGTCTGGTGGCTGGTGATGGCAAAATCGTCATCAATGGCCGCGATATCGACAACTATTTCGGTTATGAAACCCTCAAAATGACCGTTCGTCAGCCCTTGGAACTGACCAAGGTTTCCGGCTATGACGTCATGGTAAACGTCAATGGCGGCGGTTTCACCGGCCAGGCCGGCGCGATCCGTCATGGCATCAGCCGCGCCCTGTGCAAGGCCAATCCCGACCTGCGCGGTGATCTGAAGAAGGCTGGTTTCTTGACCCGCGATCCTCGCATGAAGGAGCGCAAGAAGTACGGCCTCAAAGCCGCTCGTCGCGCACCTCAGTTCAGCAAGCGCTGAGTTCCCTTTTTATCAAGGATTTCCGACCCATGGCTGTTATGGCAGTCATGGGTCTTTTCTTGTCGCTTCAGCGAAGAAGAAAACCACCAGCGGAGCTGGTGAGAGGGAAAAGCTTAAGATACAGGAAACGCCTCCTTTGCTATAATGAGAGCAGGTCTGGCAACCGCAGCAAAAGCAAAGGAGGCGAGCCATTTATGGCAAATGACAATGGTAGTTTATCACACACG
>SFIM01000037.1 GCA_004556155.1 Clostridiales bacterium | reverse complement strand
CGCAGTTGGCAGACCGCGTCTTTATCCTATCAGGATTTTTTATTCACCGCCATAGGCTTCTCTGAACCACTCGCTTAGCGAGTGGTTTTCGTTATACAAAAACGCTTCGCGTCCCACGATGCTGCGGGACGCGAAGCAGTTTTTGGGGTGCGGCAGGCAAGGATATAGGTTGCGCCATCAACCCGCTTCTGTTGTTTTCTTCAGCCTTTTTATTGTGAAGACGAGGTGTTTTGCAGATTCTTTTGCATAGCTGCCGCCTTATTCCCTCACCGTCTCCGGCTCCTCAAAGTCTTCCTGCGCGGGGGGCATATGGTCGCACACCATAAACAGCGCGTCCTCGCCGTTATCCTCATAGTATTTTTTGCGCACGCCCACCTGAATAAAGCCCAGGGAGCGGTACAGGCTCTGCGCCGTTTCGTTGCTGCGGCGCACCTCCAGGGTCATGTAGGTTACGCCTAGGTTGGCGGCGTACTGCATCAGCCCGGCGGTCAGCAGGCGGCCAATGCCCTGACCACGGTAGTCCTTGCGCACGGCGATGTTGGTGATATGGCCTTCGTCGATCACCACCCACACCCCGGCGAAGCCAATGATGTCGCCCGTCGGCGTTTGCGCCACCAAGTAGCGCGCGCAGGCGTTGCGGGTCATTTCCTCTTCAAAGGATTGCAGGCTCCAGGGAATGGCGAAGGTGGCGGCCTCGATGGCGTGCACGGCCGTCGCGTCGGCCAGCGTCATGCGGCGCAGGGTGATATCAGCCATGCTGCTTGGCCTCCCGCGCGGCGCGCTCGCGCTCTGCCTGCGGCGCGCGCAGATACAGGGGCTGAAGCGTCAGATAATCCACCGCCTTGTCCGCATCGCGCGCGGCCAGGGCGGCCACGGCGGCGGGGCGCAGATAGGCGCAGGGCGCGGCGGCAAAGCGCACGCGATCGCCCAGGCAATCGGCAATCTGCTGCCGGTATACGGCTACGCCGTCGCCGGTAAAGAGAAAGCGCTCGCCCAGCGGGCTGATCTTATCCAAATATTCAGGGAGCTTGAGCACGCAATCGTCCAGCAGGCGCTTGCCATTGCAGAACGCCGCGCCGTACACCTGCTGCACGCGCGCATCCTGAATGGGGCACACGATCTCATCCTGTGCTTCCAGCCCGGCGGCGGTGGCTTCCAGCGCGTCCACAGCCACGCAGGGAATGCCCAGCGCGTGGGACAGCGCCTTGACGGCGGTAACGCCGATGCGCACGCCCGTGAAGGAGCCGGGGCCGACGGTAACGGCTAGCAAGGTGAGCTGCTCTTTGGTAACGCCCGCGCGCAGCAGCGCCTCCTCCACCATGGGCATGATGTTTTCGGAGTGCGTCATTTTGTTGACGGCGGCGGCTTCATAGCGGATTGCGCCATCGCACCATACGCTTACGCCCGCGACCGGGCCCGAGGTGTCAATTGCCAGGATGATCATGCGTATTCTCCCATTCTCCGCGCGGAATCAGGGTGATTTCACGCGCGCCGTTTTCCAGGGGGGTCAGCCGCACTTCCAGCGCGGTTTCGGGCAGCAGATCGCTGGCGCGCTCATGCCACTCAATCAGGGTTACGCCATTGCCGCCGATGTATTCGTCCAGGCCCATATCGGTCAATTCGCTTTCATCACCGATACGGTACCAGTCAAAGTGGTACAGCGGCACGCGGCCCTCTTCGTATACATTCAGGATGGTAAAGGATGGGCTGGGCACGGCGCAGGCAATGCCAAGGCCGCGCGCCACGCCCCGGGCAAACTCGCTTTTGCCCGCGCCCATATCGCCGGACAGCAAAATCACATCGCCCGCACGCAGCGTCGGGGCCAGCCGCGCGCCAAGGGCCTGGGTGGATTCGCGATCCGGACAGAGACAGGTGATCACTTTCTATTTCCTTCCTTTTGCTGGGCGCGGTGCAGCAGGCGCGACAGCCGCTTGTACAGCACAAACGTGACGGCGCTGACGACCACGCCCTTGATCAGGTTAAAGGGGATAACGGCTGCGATTACGCAGTTGGATACGGAGCTGAAGCCCACGTTGACCAGTTTTTGCGCATAATCCGCGCCCAGGTAGAGCGGAAGCAGCAGGTACAGGTTGCTCAGGATGCCGCCCACAATCATGCATGCGCTGCCCACAATCATGCCAACCAGCGCACCCCGGCGGGTATGCTGGCGGCGATAGATCAGCGAAGCGGGCAGCATAAAGCACAGTCCAAGCAGAAAATCAGCCAACTGGCCAACCATGGCCGAATCGCTGACGAACAGGTGAATCACATTGGTAATGGTCAGCACGATCAGGCCGGATACAGGACCCAGGGCAAAGCCGGTCAGCATAACGGGCACGAAGCTCAGATCCAGCTTGAGCCACGGGGCCAAAAAAGCCATGGGAATTTTCAGCGTCAGGCTCAGCACGACGGAGATGGCGCTCATGACGCCAATGTAGCACAGATCGGCGGTGGAGATACGGCGTTTTTTGATGGTTGACATGTTCTTTCCTCCCAATAAAAATTGCCCCCGACGCGCAATCGGGGGCAATGCAAAGAAGCCTTACGGTTTCTTCTCTCATCCAGACTGTACTGTCGGCCATGGAATTACACCATGTCAGCCTTGCGGCTCGCGGGCTATACCGCCGGTCGGGAATTGCCGCTGCGCGCGCGGCTCACCCTGCCCCGAAGAAGTTGCATGGTTTTCGTTTTCTCCGAAAACCAGCTGCATTGTAGCACAGGGATAGGGAGGCTGTCAACCATATTTCAATCCACGCCCCCATGCGGGGTGCGACGGAGGGGGCTTACACCCGAGGCATTGACCTTGATATCAGAACACCAGCGTAGCGCCCTCGGGACGGACGGAGAGCACATAGCAGCTCTTGTCCCCAAACATCTGCCGCATGTGGCGGAGGAAGCGCTCCTCCTGCGACTGGGGCACCAGGTTCAGCGTGGTGCCGGCAAAGCCGCCGCCATGCACGCGGTACGCGCCGCAATCGTGCAGCATGTATTCGGCCATGGACAGCGCCACGCACAGGGGCTGCTCGGGGCTGTTCTTGGCGTACACGTTTTGCAGGTACATCCAGCTGCTGCGGCCGGATTCAATCAGGATGCGCTTGATCTCGTCGATCTGATCGGCCTTGACGGCATTGACCAGCGCGTGCACGCGGTCGTTTTCATTGTAATAATGCAGGGCGCGCAGCAGGGCACGGTCGCCCGCCTCGCGGCGCACACGGGGCATCTCCTGCCACAGCTGCTCGGGACGCACGCGGCGCAGGGTTTCCTCGCCAAAGCAATGCGCCACCTTGTTCATTTCGCTGCGGATCGCGCCGTATTCCTCCGTCAGGTCATCATGGCTACCGCCGGTGTTGACCACGATCAGCGAATAGCCGCGCGCGGAAAAATCATACTGCAAAGGCGTTACCTTGGGCTCCGCCTTGAAATCGATGGCGACCAGGCCGCCCACGGAGGAGGCCATCTGATCCATCAGCCCGCAGGGCTTGCCAAAATAAACGTTTTCGGCGTACTGGGCAATCTTGGCGCGCTCGATGGGGTCTACCTTCATTCCGTTGTACAGCGCGTCAAAAATGGCGCAGATCAGCACCTCAAAGGCGGCGGAGGATGAAAGCCCGCTGCCCGAAAGCACATTGGAGGTGGCCGTGCCGTCAAAGCCGCGCACCATGCAGCCCATTTCCTGCATGCGGGCGGCGATGCCGCGGATGATGGAGGCCGGGGTGCCCTGCTCCTCCTTCACGGGGGAAAGGTTGTTCAAGTCCACGCGGATGGGCGTAAAGCCCTCGCTGTGCAGGGTGATTTGCAAATCGTCGCGCGGGGATACGGCGGCGACGGTATCCAGATTAACCGCCGCGGCCAGCACGCGGCCGTTGTTATGGTCGGTGTGGTTGCCGCACAGCTCGGTGCGTCCGGGAGCGCTGACCAGTAGGGGCATTTTTTCGGTGCCAAACAGATCCTCATGCCGCTTAAGCAGCAGCATGTAGCGTTCCATCTGGCGGGCGACCTCGCCCTCGCGGCTGCCGTACAGCTGCACCATGCGGGTCATGCCCTCGGCGGATTTGATCATGCGCATCAGATCACTGCAGGACTTCATCATTTGCTGTTTCCCCCATCCAGAATCTTTTGCCAGAAGGCCATAAACGCGGGCAGGCCTGCATCGTTCAGATCCTGCCCAAACTGCGCGAAGGACGCATCGGTGATTTCGACTTCGCCCAGCACCCAGCGGGCGATGGACTCATCCACCAGGCGGCCGATGGCGGCCTGCAGCGGGGCGATTTCCTCCTGCTGCGCCTTGGTGAGCGAATAATACGGGAAAGGCCGCTGCGCGCTTGCGTTTACCACATCCAGCTGCTCGGAGATATAGCACACGGTAGAATCGCTGTAGCGGCGCTGGAAAGCGTCGGAGGACAGGCCGGGCACGGCAGTGCCGGAGGTAATCAGCGTTTCGCTGGTGAAATAGGTGTTGTTCTGTGCGGCGGCGGTCATGCGCCAGGTGCCGTCGGGATCGACGATATAGTCGGTATTTTCCTCGCCTGCGCTGGCCAGAATATGCACTTCCTCGGTGTAGAACTGATCTACCCATTGCAGCAGGGCATGCACATCTGCGCAGTGCGTGGTGATGGCGAAGGTGCCGGTTGTCACCGCGCCGGCAAAGTCGCGGTACACGGTTTCGCCGTTATAGGCCAGGGGAGGCATTACGGCGTACTGCGAGGACCAGGCGGCGGGCAGGAAGGTGGTGGTCATGGTGGTGATGACCCCGCCGTATATGTTGGTCTTGTTGCTGTCCGTCACCTGACGCAGGGTATCGGAGGTGGCAAAGCCATCCTTGTCGATCAGCCCTTCGGAGTAGAGCAGGCGCAGCCATTCGATGAAGGCGCGGAAATTCTCATTCAGCGGCACAAATTCTACCTGGCCGTCCACCGCGCGGATGTTATAATCGTTCGCGATGAGGCCAAAGGCATGACCCAGAAATTTCAGATCGAAGGAGCCGATAAAGGCCAGCGGGATCTCGTCCTTTTTGCCGTTGCGGTTGGGATCCTGATCCCGGAAGGCGCGCAGCACATCCGTCAGCTCGTCAATCGTGGTGGGCATGGACAGCTTCAGCGTATCCATCCAGGATTTATTCAGCCACACGCTGTTTTGCATAGGCTGCTCGGAGATGGCAGGCAGGGCAGCGATGCGGCCGTCAGGCAGGGTGATGGCGTCCCAATATTCGGGATGCGCCTGCAGGATGGCGTACAGGTTGGGGCAATCCTGCTCCAGATAGGGCTTTAGATCCACCAGCACGCCGCGATCCAGCATATCCATGCATTCATCGGGCGACAGGCGCGCCTTGAACAGCACGTCCGGCAGATCGTCGTTCCCGGCGGTCATGGCCGCCTTGACAGCCGTCCATTCATCCTCCTTGCCATACTGGCGATAGGTGAATTTTACGCCAGTTTTTTCTTCCATTCGCTTTAAAAAGAGGTTGGATTCCCAGTTTCGGTATACATTTTCCGGATCGTACCCGGCCATGGAATATTCTGCCAGCGCGGCGCAGGGCAGCAGCAGCGCAAGCAGCAGGCAAATCAAACGCTTCATCAAGGGGGATACCTCCTTCGTGATCGTCCTATTATTATACAACAATCGCGCCGTGCAGCGCAACAAATTTCTTGCGCGCCCGGCGCGATGAACTTGGGCAGTGAAACTGGGCTTGATCAATCCAGATAGGTCATCGTTCCCTGATCGGCGTTCAGCTCCACCCTTCTGCCGATATCCAGGATGGCGTGGCTGCGGCCATGGCCGAAATCATCACAGTAAACCACGGGAATGCCCCAGCGCTGGCCAAGGCGCGTCAGGCGGGAAAGCAGCTCGGGATACACCGTTTCGGAATAGTGACCTACCAGCAGACCCGAAACGCAGGCCATCACCCCGCTTTGCTCAATGTGGCTGAGCATGGCGCTGACATACGCCCGGTCGCCGAATTTTTCATGATCCTCTAAAAACAGCACGTATTTTTGCTGGCGGTCGTAGCGCAGATAATCGCCGCCCAGCATCAGCGCGACGTTGCGCAGATAGCCGCCCATCAGCACGCCCTGCGCGCGCCCGCCGGTCAGCGGCTGCCAGGGGGTGTTGGCGATGTGCGCCTCCGCGCTGCCCATCAGGTGCTGCACGAAGTTGGCGTAGTCATACTCGCGCAGATCGGCAAATGCGCCGGGAGCCATGCCGTAATAGGTGGTGACGCCGGTGCGCGACCATACGGCGCTGAGCACAAAGGTGCCGTCGCTGTAGCTGCACAGGCGCTTGGGATGGGCGCGCAGATAATCATAATCGATCATCGGCAGCAGCTCGTTGCCCCCTTCGCCGCCGCCAAAGAGGATGAGCTGCACGGCGGGATCGTGAATCAGCTGGTTCAGATCGTCCGCCCGTTCCTGAGGCGTAGCCAGATAGGTATCGCTGCTGCTGTACAGGTGCTCGGCCTCAATTACCTGAAAGCCGCGCCGACGCAGCTGATACAGGATGGGCTGGTAGCGCTCGAAATTGGCCACGTGGCTGGGGGAACAGATGCCAATCGTTCCGCCGGGCGACAGAATGGGTGCAATCATTTCAGCTCTGCCTCCTTGAGGGTATTGAGGTAAACGCCCCAGCGCTCGCGGCTGGTGGCCACAAAGGTAGGATCGTTCATGAAGGCCAGCAGCTCTGGCAGCGTCAGCCAGCGATAGGCCACGGTTTCGCCGGGCTGAAGGGTGATAGCCTCCTTATCGCCCGCATAGCGGCACACATAGCCGTGATAGATGGCGTGCCTGCCGGGCCAGGTGATTTCAAAGGCCGGGGCCAGCGCGTCGGCCTGGATGCCGGTTTCCTCGCGCAGTTCGCGCATCGCGCCGCTCAGCGCGGTTTCACCGGCCAGCACGCTGCCGCCCGCGCTCAGCTCCCAGCAGCCTGGAAAGGCGGGCTTTTGTGGATCGCGCTGGGTCAGCAGAAAGCTGCCGTCCGTGTGGCGCACCAAAATATCCGCTACCAGGTGGTATTCGCCCGCGGGAACCTCCTCCCCGCGGATCAGCGTGTGCTCCAGGCTATTGCCCCGCACGTCATAGGCGTCCCAAAGTTCCATGCTTTTCCGCCTTTCATAGGTTCAGGTAGCCTTTGAGCACCTTGAGGGAGTTGAGCACGCCGTCCACATGGCTGCGCTCATAGCCGTGGCTGGCATATACGCCCGCGCCGATCAGCCCATGGCGGATGTCGTTGCCCGCGCGCAGGGTGGCTTCCACATCCGAGCCATAGGCGGGATACACGTCTACCGCGTAGTCCGCGCCCTCACGCTTGGCCGCATCGATCAGCTTGCCTACCACCTCATAGCTGTAGGGGCCGCCCGAATCCTTGGCGCAGATGGATACCTGCCGCTCGGTGCATTGCAGGCCGTCACCCACGCAGCCCATATCCACGCTGATGGCTTCGGTTACGCCCTCAGGCACGGAGGCCGAGCCGCCGTGGCCCACTTCCTCATAAACCGTCACATGGGCGTATACGCGGCGCGCGGGGGTCAGATGATGATCCTTCATATATTTGGCCAGACCCAGCAGGATGCCTACCGACAGCTTATCGTCCAGGAAGCGGCTCTTGATATAACCGGAGGCCGTCACGCGGGTGCGGGGCTCAAAGCAGACGATATCGCCCACCTCAATGCCCAGCTCACGCGTATCCTGGGCGGATTTCACATCCTCGTCCAGCACCACTTCGGTGGTGTTGAAATCACGCTTGGTATCGCCATATTTGGTGTTTACATGGATGGACGCGTTGCACAGCTGCAGCGTGCCTTCGATCACCTTGCCGGCGCGGGTATATACGCGCACGTTTTCGGTTTCGCCGTTTTCGGCGCGCATGCCGCCCAGATTGGTTACGCGCAGGCGGCCGTTGCCCTTGATTTCAGCCACCATTGCGCCCAAGGTGTCGGCGTGGGCTTCCAGCAGCAGTGCGTCCTGCGCATCCTGCCCGCCCAGATCAATCAGCACGCCGCCCTTACGGGTGATGTGCGCGGAATAGCCTAAACTGGAAAAAGCACTCAAAACCCACTGCGCGGCGGCAGCGGTAAAACCCGAGGGACTGTCAATGGCCAAAAGCTGCTGCGTCTGTTCCACAGCGTATAGCGCGTATTCCCGTTCCATACAAGTACCTCCTTACGTTCATGGTGGTAGTCTATCACAATGGAAAGAAATTGTAAAGCTGGCCGCCGCCCCTTGCCGCGCGGAGAAATTTGGGTTATAATACAGGCGAGAACCATGCCTTGGACAAAGGGGAGGTGCGCGCTTGATCCGGCGTAAAACCATCATTCACTGGCTGATTGTGGGCGTTGCGTGCATTTTAGCGGCTGCGATGCTGCTGATATTGCGGCACATAGTGGGCAACACGGCCAGCAAGCCCGCCGATACAGCACAGCAGCAGGGGACAAGCACCGCCGATACCGGCAGCGCTAACGTCAGCTCCGCCCTGCAGCGCGGGCCGTTTTACCTGAAGATTACCACCACCCGGTTTGGTGAAAAGACATACCAGAGCTTTGAGGTCTACTTTACCAACAGCGAAACCAACGATCCGATCTTCTCCTGCGGGCGAAGCTTTGCCGCCGACGAGGTGAAGTCCATCGGCTGGTCCAGCGAGGGCTATGACGTGGTGGTGCGCCTGCGCAACGGAAGCACCATAACCTACCCCTACGACGACGTATCCAGCTGGCAGCAGTAACTGCAAATGAAAACGCATCCGCCAGGCTCTTCTGATGGATGCGCTTTTTTGTATAACGAACCCGCCTCGGAAGGTTGCTTCCGGGGCGGTTTGGCATGGTTATTTTTCTTCGCCAAAGTGCTGGGGCGTTTCGATGTTCCAGTGCACGATGCACCACTGGCCGTTATCCTTGAGGCGCAGCACGCAGCAGGCACAGTTGAAGATGGGCATCGGGAAGCCCGGCATCTGGCCGCCCACGATGGTAGCGGCCAGCGTGCGCATGGTGCCCGCGTGGGTCACAGCCGCGACGGTATGCACGTCCTTGGGCAGCTCCTCCATCTTTTTGAGGAAGCCGCGGGCGCGGGCGAAAAGATCCTCTACATCGTCGCCGCCAAACTGACGGAACGACCAGGTTTTGCGCGCCTGGGCATAGCGTTCGCCGTACTTTTCGGCGCACTCGGTATATTTCATGCCCGCCAGCTCGCCGCTGTTGGCTTCGCGCAGCAGCTCGGTGTATTCGCAGTCATCGCGCTGGCCGAAGATATGCTCAAAGGTCTCGCGCGTGCGCACCAGATCGCTGCAGAAGTAACGGTCAAAGGGAAAATCGCGGAAGTGCTCGCCCGCGCGGTCGGCCTGCTCACGGCCGGTATCGTTTAGGCCGTAGGGCAGCCAGCCGGTGTGGCGGCCGTCGTTATTGCAATAGGTTTCGCCATGGCGGAAAAGATAAACATCCAGCATCAGAACACCTCAAAGTTGAAGATGTGAGCCACGGAGCTGCCGTAGTCCTCCACCTTGGTTTCGCTGAAGTACGTGCTCAGGGGGATAAAGCGTACTGCGCGGGCAGTGATATCCAGCGGCTGCTTGATGAAGCGCTGATGGTTTTCCTTATCCTCGTATACCACGCGCCACTGGCCGTCCTCCCCCTGGGCCTCGATCTTGTAGTGCTTGATCATGCACTTGGGGAAGCCGAAGGTGGTCTGGTTGTGGCTGTAGGGGTAGAACATGACGCTGGTGGTGTTCAGACCGTCGGGGTTGCCCTCCACAAACTCGCGGTTCAGGTCGCTATCCACCACCAGGCGGAAGCCAGCCACATGCTTGGGCTCGCTGAAGGTGTAGGTGACGGCCTTGTTGGTCTTGCCAAAGTAGCCGTTATCCTTGCCCCAGATGCGGCGATCCAGGCCGTTGATCAGGTCGGAGCAGTCGCCGTAATCGCAGGTCAGCGTGGCCTCCTTGGACAGGGGCGCGATCTTGCGGCGCAGGCCGGGCAGGAAGCAGTCGTCCTCCATCAGGGTATCCTGAATTTCGGTGATGTACTGCTGGCAGGCCTGGCGGGGCGTGAGATCATGATGCACGGCGATGGCCGCGCCCGTGCCGGCAGCCTGACCCAGCAGGCCGATGGTGCCCATCACGCGGGTGGAGCTGAAGGCTACGTGGGAAGCGCTGATGTTGCGGCCGGCGAACATCAGGTTTTCGATGTTATGGGAATACAGGCTGCGGAAGGGGATGGGATAGGGCTCGCTCAGACGGCGCTTTTGCAGGTGCGCGCCGCCCTTGGCGTCCATGCGGAAGCCGCCGGGCAGGTGGTTGTCAATCTGCCAGCCGCCGTAGGCGATGGTATCCACAAAGGGCGTGCAGTTTTCCACGTCGTGCTGGGTCAGCACATAGTCGCCCACATAGCGGCGGCTTTCGCGCTTGCCGGGCAGGAAGCCGATCCATTCCAGATCCCAGTTTTCCGCGCCGTGATCGCCGTGATTCTTCATATGATCCCACACGCCGAAAGCAATCTTGAGCAGCTCGTCGCGCACTTCCTCGGTGTCGCCGATGCTGTCCTGCATGCCGCCCAATTCTACCCAGTAGAAGTTGGTGTTGATGGCGTGCAGATCGTGGGGCTTGTTGTTCATCGCGTCGTCGTCCGGGAAATCATAGGCCCAGGCAGGCGGCGTGTAGGAGATGGGATGGTCGGTCTCACGGCACTGGATCAGGATGCTCATGCCCATGGTGTGGTTATCCGCCTGCTCCAGACCGAACTCCTCATTATATTCGCTCTTGGCTTCGCGGCCCACCTTGTATTCAGCGCCGGTCAGCGGGGCCAGGATGCTGTCGCCCGAGCTGTCCACAAAGATCTTGGCGTGCACTTCATGCCACTTGTAGGTAGTCAGCTGGAAGCCGCGCACGCTCTCAATGCGGCTGCCATCCATGGTGGCGTCGCAGCAGGTGCAGTTGAGCAGCAGCTCGATGTTGGGCTCAAAGCGAACCATTTCGTACAGCAGCGCATCCCAGGTGGTAAAGTTGCGGCGGGGATTGCGATGCATGTTTTCCAGCTGCAATTCTTCCATGATACCCGTTTCCTGCAGATCGCGCACGCGGGTGCCCGCGCCGCTGATCCACATGCGGATTTCGCTGCTGGCGTTGCCGCCAAGCACCGGGCGATCCTGCATCAGAACCACCTTCGCGCCGTGGCGCGCCGCGGAAATGGCGGTAAACATGCCGCCGATGCCGCCGCCTACCACGCAGACATCAGTATTGTGAACAACCGTCGTCAGGGGAGAGCTCATATTCTTTATCCTCCAGTCCTGTAATTGATCTATCGTGTGCGTATGCCCTGCGGCTTACGCCTGCACCTCATCGGAAAAAAGCTGACGCTCCAGCTCGGCCATGGTGGGGGCGACAAAGGTGGCCTTGCTGGGCTCCTCATAGCGCGCGCCGAACAGCGCGCCCGTCATGCCGTATTCCACCGCGCCGTTTACGTCGGTCACGGGGTTATCGCCCACCATCAGCGTACGGGACAGGTCGGTAGCGCCGCTGCGCTTGAAGATGGTGTCAAAGTACTTGGGGCTGGGCTTCATCGCGCCCACATCGTCGGCGGCGAACTTGCCATCCAGCCATTTGGAAAGGCCCGCGTTGGCCACACGGCCGTTCATCACCTCGCCGATGCCGTTGGAGGCGGTAAACAGGCGCGCGCCGGCGTTGTGCAGCCGCTCCAGCAGATGGGCCGCGCCCTGCTGCGGATCATAGGCATGCGCCAGCTGATCCAGGAACCACGGGGCGACCTCCTCGGCGGGCTTAAAGAAAGGATAGCGCTCAAACAGGCGCTCAAAGCGCATCACATACAGCCGCTCACGGGTAATCTGCCCCGCGTCCAGGTATACCCAGAGCTTGCGGTTGATTTCGCGGTAGGTATCGCCCACCTCGTCGCCCACGGTCTGGCCCTGCTGGGCGTACAGCTCACGGATGATGCGCCGCTCGGACGTGGGCGTGTCCAGCAGGCAATAATCGATATCAAAGAATACGGTGGTAAATTTCACTTTTGTCCCTCCGTTGCGCGCAGTGCGGCAAAATACCTGAGAATCCGTATGCTATTATAGCCGTTATCCCGCGCCACGTCCCTTCATATTGTGACTATCCCAGGTCACAAACCGCGCATAAAAACAGAAAATTTTGTTTTTATGCAATAAAACGGCTTGCTTTTCAGTCTATACCATGAGATAGTTGAGATACAAAGGAGGTGCGGCATGGAGAAGGAAGCCTTTGAGCGCGAGCTGCTGGCGCTGACGGATACGCTGTATCGCGTGTCGGCCAGCATCCTGCCGCGCCAGTGCGACCGCGAGGACACCATCCAGGAAAGCATCCTGACCGCATTGCAGAAGCGCGAGCGGCTGCGGGACGATGGCGCGCTGCGCGCCTGGGTGGTACGAATCCTGGTGAACAACTGTTATGATATCCTGCGCTCGCAGAAGCGCGAAACCAGCCTGCCGCCCGATCAGGCGGAGATCATGCGCTGGGACGCGTCGCCGGACGCGGACCTGATGATGCGCGATCTGCTGCTTGGCCTGGCCGACGAATACCGCCTGCCGCTGATGCTTTTTTATGCGGAAGGCTACAGGATACGCGAGATAGCTGAAATCCTGCACCTGCCGCAGGGTACGGTGCAATCCCGCCTGCACCGCGCCAAAAAGCTGCTGCGGCAAAGCATGGCCCTTGAAAAGGAGATGAGCGAGAGATGAAGCCCTCACGACTGCGCTGCGCCTTTGGCTCCACGCCTGCCAGCGTGCGCCGCACGGTGGAAAAGGCCGCGCGCAATCCTGCGTCGCAGCCTGCCCACCAGCACGGTTATCCTGCCGAAGCAAACGATCCTCCCGCGCCGCCCAGCCGCGCGCGCTTCTTTGCGCTGCTGATCCCCGCCGCGCTGCTGCTGGCGCTGACGGCGCTGCTGGCCTTCAGCAGCGGCAGGCTGCCGCTGTAATGGCCTTACTGCGCCCAGAGATCGCCGAATATTTCGCGCATTTGCGCATCGGTAAGCGAAAAGAACCTTTGCGCGTCCCACATCATTTCAGATATGCGCGGGGTAGCGCCGTCGATAAAATCGCGCAGATGCTGCACATATTGTTGCCAGGTGCCCACGCTGAAGCCCCAGCGGGCTTGATTGCGGGCGATGTCCGCGCCTACCTGCTCGGCCAGGGCGTTTAGCTGCGATAGCACGCGCTGCGTATCATAGGTGGTGCGCAGGTGCATGGCCAGGCGGGACAGGAACAGCGCCTTGAAATCCTCGTTTTTCAGCAGTGCGGTGATGACCACGGTGTTTAATTCTGTATCCTCGCGGCCAGCCTGCAAGGCATCGCTGAGGGGACGTTCCTCAAACAGCGCGGCGAAATCCACATCGAAATTCACGATGTGCCAGCGTCCATCCCCGCCACGGCTGCGGCAGACGCGGATATTGTTAAAGTCCTTGTCGCCCGTATAGGCGCGGGCGATATAATAATCGATAAAGCTCTCGGCGCACAGCTGAGAAAGCACGTATTGATAGTTGGTTTCATCCTGCAAATCGCTGCGGCGGCAGAAATCGTTCAGGCGGATCCAATCCGTTTTATCGCCGTATTCCTGCCGCGTCCAGCCGTTTACCATGTCGATATCGTCTTCGTTGCCGCCCAGGTAGGCCGCCGCAAAGGCCGCGTCCGCGCGCTCGCGGATGAAATAGACGCCGTAATACTGGCCGTTCAAAAACAGATTGACCGGCTTATATTGCTGGCAAAGCACCTCGGGCATGGTTTCACGGGTCAGGTTGGTGAAAAACTCATCCCGGAACAGCGAATGATTGTCGTCCTGCGCGCCGCTGCGCAGAATCAGCGAGTGATAGCCGTCCGCCGGATTTTCGTCAAACAGCGGATAGTCCAGCCGGCTTGCGCCGTACTTGGCGCGGAAACGCACCTGGAAGGACTTCTTCATGCGCTTGCGGCTGTTGTTGCCGTGGATTTTCAGCCCACAGTCTACACTGAAGGCCGCTGCGCCATTCTCGATCAGGGTGATGTTGGCCGCAGCTTCCAGCGCGCGGTTGCCGTAATCAGTGTAGATACCATAGGGGCCAAACAGCGCCCCCGGCTTGGCCGCCACCATCAGCAGCGGCAGACTGTAATCGGTCAGCCCCACGGCATACTGCGCCGTGGTAATGGCCGAGGGCAGGCAATCCGCCTGATAGGCAATGGCACGCACGGCGGTGGGCTGGCTGATGGTCAGCACTTCTCCCTGATAGCGCGTGCTGGCGCGGCTGGGTGCGCTGCCATCGGTGGTATAGTAGATTTCCCCCTCGCCCATAAGTCGCACCTGCACGGCGTTTGCGTATATGCCTGCGGCCAGATCCATGCTGGGGGCTTGCGCCACGCCGCGCAGGCCTTTTTCATTTTCGCGGCCGATGGAGGGCGTATCGTAATAGCAATACCGCCCCTGCCATACGCCGTAGCTTTGATTTGCGCCCAGGGCAGGCACGGTCAGCGCGTCAACGACTTGCCCCTCCAGATCAAACAGATACAGCGTTTCGCCGGCTGCGCTCAGGCTGAAATTGGCCTGGCTGCCACCCGCGCCCGAGGCGTAAACCACATAGCATGCGCCAGGGGCCAGCTCCGTATCGGGCAGCCGCCAACAGCGCGATTCCTCGCGGCTGTCAGCCAGGTAATAATTGGATAGCCGCAGCGTTTTGCCGCTGGTGTTTTGCAGCTCGATCAGATCGGGATATGCGCCGTCCAATGCCAGCAGGGTATCGTTGCAGGATACGGCCTCGCTGAAGGCCAGCGCACGCTGGGTGGATTGATACCACTGCGCGCCGCCCTCATCGGTATTGGCATAGCCGGGGGAGGGCTGCATGGACACGCCGTTTTCGCGCGTCCATACCTCGCCCTTTTGCAGGGCTGGCAAGGTCAGGGTGTCGGCTGTTTCCTCTCCGCGCAGCAGGGTCAGGCGGCAGCCTTCCTTGGGCAGGGAGAAGGTGATCTCGCTGCCATCGCACAGCAGCACCGCGTATTCGCCCGGCTGCACCGTGCGCGCGGGCAAACGGCATTTTTTTTCCAGGTTGTCCCCGCGGCACAGGGTGTAATCGCTCAGCTCAAGTGCCGTATCTCCGGCATTATAAAACTCAATATAATCCTGATAATCAAGCTGCCAGATGGCTGGGTTGCGGCTCATCGCCTCGCTGATGACCAGGATCTTTTCTTCCGCTCCGGCGGCGCGCGGGCAAACAAGAACGCCAAGAACGGCGCAGGCCGCAGCCAGCGCCGTCCACAGCAAAATTCGCAGCTTCATTGGTACAGAGATTGTCATCGGCCGTTCGTCCACATTTCTCCAAAGATCGCGGCCATTTCATCATTGCTCAGGCTGAAAAGCCGCTGCGCATCCTGCATCATTTCCATCACGCGGGTGCCCTGATCATCCTGTACAAAATCGCGCAGCAGCTGCACATACTCCTGCCATTTTTCCATGCTGTAGCCCCAGCGATCCTGATTGTAGGGCATATCGTGGGCCACCTCGGCCACCATCTCATCCAGGCGGCTTAGCACGCGCTGAGTGTCGAAGGTGGTGCTCAGGTGCAGCGCCATGCGGGAGAGAAACTGCGCGCGGAAATCCTGATTTTTCAGCAGGCCGGTGATGATCACGTTGTTCAGGCTGCTGGTGTTGGATACCTTGCCCAGCATCGATACCAGCGGCGTCTTGGCAATGGTAAAGCCCCAGTCCAGATCGAAATTGACAATATACCAGCGGTTATCTCCCGCGCGGCTGCGGCATACGCGGATATTGCAGTAGTCGCGGTCGCCGGAGTAGGCGCGGGCGATGTAATAATCGATAAAGCCGTCCAGGCTGATCTGCGAGAGCACCTCGTTGTAGTTGGCCGGGTCGGTCAGATCCTTGCGCAGGCAGAAGGTGTTCAGCCGCGACCAGTCGCCCATGCTGCCCTGTTCCAGATCCTGCCAGCTATTGATGATATCCACCTGCTCGTCATCCCCGCCCAGATGCTGGGATACATAGGTGGTATCCGTGCGCTCGCGGATATAATAGATGCCGTAATACTTGCCGTCCACAAACAGATTGACCGGTTTGTAATCCAGGTACAGCACATTAGGCATGGTCTCGCGCGTGAGCGAGCCTAAAAACTCATCCCGGAAGAAGGAACGGTTTTGATCCTCCGAGCCGCTGCGCAGAATCAGCGAATGGAAGGTATCCACACCGGCATGCTCAAACAGCGGATAGGTGAACGTGCTTGCGCCATACTTGCTGCGGAAGCGAATCTGGAAGGATTTCTTGGGCCGTTCGCGGCTGGAATTGCCGTGAATCTTTACGCCGCAGTCCACGGAGAAGGCCATCTGGCCCTCATCCACCAGCGTCAGGTTGATCGCGGCTTCCTGGCGGCGGTTCTTGTAATTTTTGTAGATACCGTTTCCGCCCAGCAGATCGTCGTATTTGCCCGTAATCAGCAGCAGGGGCAGCTCGTACTTTTCCATGCCGTACAGGTAGCTGCGCGTGGTGACATCGGAGGCCAGATAGTCGTCCTTTACGCACATGGCGCGCACTGCGGTGGTATCCGAAATGGCGATGGCCGTGCCATCGTATTTTTTGCTTTTCAGGGTGGGGCGGCTGCCATCGGTGGTGTAATAGATCGTGCCCTCGCCCGACAGCGAAACGGCGATGGGTTGATTGTACAGCCCGGTTTCCAGGCTCATCTGCGGCGCGGCGGATACGCCCCGCGCGCCCGCGCCGTTATCCTTGCCGAAGGTGGATTTTTCATAATAATAGTACAGCCCGCGCCACACGCCGTAGCTTTCATCCCCGCGCAGGGCGGGAATGCGCATGGCGTCCACAATCGTGCCATCGGCGCGGAAAATGTACACCGTTTCGCCCGAGGCGCTGAGCTTGAAATTGGCCTGCTTGCCGCCCAGGCCGGAGGCAAACACCGTGTAATACGCGCCGGGGTTGATTTCCCGCGCAGGCAGCTGCCACTTGAGCGGCTCGGCCAGATCGTCCGTCAGGTAAAAATCGGACAGCTGCAGCTTGCCGCCGCTGGTATTGCACAGCTCCAGCATGTCGTAGTATTCGTATTCCTGGCGCATGGTGGATACATTGCAGCTAAGCGCCTCGCTGAAGGTCAGCGCGCGCTGGGTGGATTGATACCACTGTGCGCCGCCCTCATCGGTATTGGCGTAGCCGGGGGAGGGCTGCATGGACACGCCGTTTTCGCGCGTCCATACCTCGCCCTTTTGCAGGGCGGGCAAGGTCAGGGTATTGGCTGTTTCCTCTCCGCACAGCAGGGTCAGGCGGCAGCCCTCCTTGGGCAGGGAGAAGGTGATCTCGCTGCCATCGCACAGCAGCACCGCGTATTCGCCCGGCTGCACCGTGCGCGCGGGCAAACAGCACTTTTTTTCCAGGTTGTCCCCGCGGCACAGGGTGTAATCGCTCAGCTCAAGTGCCGCGTCCCCGGCATTATAAAACTCAATATAATCCTGATAATCAAGCTGCCAGATGGCCGGGTTGCGGCTCATCGCCTCGCTGATGACCAGGCTGGTTTCTTCGGCCCCGGCCAGGGCGGGCAGACACAGTGCCAGCAGTGCCAGCAGCGTCCAGGCAAATTTCTTCATCCTCATAAAATGAGCAGCCTCCGTATTAATCGACCTGTTACAGCAGCGTCACTTGCATCAGCATCGGGTTATGGTCGGAATACGCAAAGTCCAGATCCACCGTGTGCACATCCTCAACCTGCACGTTATCCGTCACCAGAAAACCGTCGATCAGGTAGAAAACATGGTTGTCGCGGTCGCCGGTATACGCCTGATCCAGCGAACGGCAGGTGGGCAGGGAGGGATCATATACCAGCCGCACGCCCTGGGGCAGCTCGTCCTCGGTGAACACGCCGGGGGTCCACTTGCCCTCCCAGCTGCCGCCGAAGCGCTGCACGCCTTCGAAAGTTTGATTAAAGTCGCCGCCCGCGATGACGTAATTGCCCTTTTCGTATTCCTGGTGGATAAAGTCCAGCAGCTGGCGGGTCTGGGCGGCTTTGCCCTCGCCGTCGTCGTAGGCTTCCAGGTGCAGGTTGATCAGCACCAGCTCGCGCCCGCTGTCCGCCACAGGGATGCGCTCCACCAGCAGGCAGCGCTTGAGGTTGGCCACGCGGATGGGCCATTTGAAGGGCACGGGCAGGCTTTGCCGCTGCGCCTGCGCGGGCTGATAAGCGGAAAGCGTAAGCACGCCGCTTTTGACCGCACCGATGGGCGGCAGCGGGAAGGGCACGAAGCCGCACTGATAATTGACGGCATAGGCGGCGTTTAGCCCGGTATTTTGCTGATAATAGGCTGTTTCATCAATGCGGTTGGTGCGCGCGGAGGATTGATCTACCTCCTGCAGCAGCACGATCTGCGCGTTGGCTTCCTGAATGGCAGCCAGGATGCCGGCCAGGTTTTCCTCCACCTTGGCGCGTCCGCCAGTGGGGCTTACGCCCGAGCCGCCGTCCATAAAGAAATCCTGCGATTTATCCAGCCCGGCATAGCCGGTATTGAACGTCAGCACGCGGATGCTTTCGCCCGCGCGCAGGGTGGCGGACGTTTGCCCGGCCGTCTGGGCTGCATCCTGCACGGATGCTGGGCGAAACTCCGTAATCGTCAAATATCCAATCAATCCGCCAGCCAATATCACAACGGCCAGCAGCACAATGCCAATGGTTTTCAGCGCCTTGCGCATGAACATACCCTCCTTTGGAGCGTTGCTTCCTTAAAAATATTCCTTAAAGCATATCTTACCATACGCATGGATTTTTGGCAACGAAAAAAGGCGCGCAGCGTGATGCTGCGTGGCCTGGCGTTTGCCGATTGATAAAGCTATTTCTTGCGATGGGGAAGCGCAAAATCCTGCGGCGTGCTTAGGTTGCGTCTACACGAGTTAAGTGGTATAATGGCACTATCACAACGAAGAGGGTGTCATCATGGAGAAATCACAGCATCGGCATGATATCAGTGACA
>SFIM01000001.1 GCA_004556155.1 Clostridiales bacterium | reverse complement strand
GCGGTTGCTGGACTGTTCAATGCGCCTTTAGGCGCGGCAGGTATCATTGCCTTGAAGGCATGGTGCATACCACCGGCTTAGCCGGTGGTTTTGATTATATGCAATTATGCTGCAATTCTTACTGCCTCATCGCCATCAGCGCAGGCAAATCAAGCACCTCCACGCGCTTGCGGCCGATGCTGATGATGCCGTCCGCTTTCAGCTGGGCGCAGATGCGGCTGGTCTGGATACGCGAGGCGTTGATGGCCGAGGCGAGGGATTCCTGCGTCATGGGCACCACGTTCTTTTCTGCGCAGGTTTCGGCACTGCTTTCAATGTACAGGCACATGAACGTAGCCAGGCGGGTCTGCACATCATCGATGCTCTGCTTTTCCGCGTCAAAGCACATCAGCCGCAACACATCGCCCACATACAGCGCCAGGTCAGTGGCAAAGGCCGGATTCTGCCGGCAGATGCGCTGCAAAAGCTCGGGCGTAAAGCGCAGCACGGTGATGCTGGTCAGCGCCTCGTTGGATACCACCGCAGGCTCGCCGCCGCGCAGGTTATCCAGGGTAAAGATGGTATTGGCCTTATGATAGCCCAGCAGGCGCAAATAGCCGCTGGCGTTGCTGGTGTAGGTTTTTACAATGCCGCGAAGCAAAAAATAAATATGCTGATTTACCTCGCCGCTGCGGCTGAGCACCGAGCCTGCGGGATAATCCAGCAGCTCCGCGCCCGAGGACAGCAGCATGCCGCGCCAGGGCAGCAGCGTATCCTTCAAAATAAAGCTGACGGGGGATTTGCGGGTTTCAGTCATCGCGTCGTCGTCCTCTTTTTTCGGGTTTTCAGTATCGCAGGATACAGTGGAGCGCAGGTGCTCCCGCATTATTGTATCATGTGATATCGATAACTGCAAGGCGATTTGATAAAATGTTTGCAGAAAATCTGCTTATCACAAAGGAGGCGCACCCATGAAATCTAAGATGTTCCCCATCCTCTCCTCTCCCGCCAAGATCGGCAATGTGACGCTGAAAAACCGCATCCTCAAGGCTCCGCAGTCTTCGGGCATGAACAACAAGGACGGCACTGTGTCCGAGCGCGCCATCCGCTACTACTCCGACCAGGCCAAGGGCGGCGCGGGCGCGATCATTGTGGAATACGCCTATGTGGATGAAATCGGCTCCAAGAGCGCGCACTGCCACCTGGGCATTTCCAGCGACGAGCACATTCCCGGCCTGTCCTGGCTGGCCGAGTGCATCCGTGAAAACGGCGCCGTGCCCGCCATCCAGATTGAGCACTGCGGCCGCCAGAAGTTCCTGGGCACCCAGCCCATCTGCGCCGCTTCCGCCCTGCCCTGGCCCAAGCTGTGGAATCAGTATGGCGTGCAGTCCGTGCCGCATGTGCTGACCATCGAGGAAATCCAGGATATCGTACATGCCTTTGGCGACGCCGCCCGCCGCGCCAAAACCGCCGGCTTTGAAATCGTCGAAATCCATGGCGCGCACGGCTACCTGCTGACCAACTTCTTCTCCCCTCATACCAACCACCGCACCGATCTGTACGGCGGCAGCCTGGAAAACCGCATGCGCATCTACCTGGAAATCGCCCGCGACGTGCGCAAGAAGGTCGGCCCGGACATGGCCGTCACCATCCGCCTGAGCGGCACGGATTACGAGCCGGACGGCTTCCCGATTGAGGACACCATCGAGCTGGCCAAGGCGCTGGAAAAGGAAGGCATCGACGCGTTCCATATTTCGGGCGGCGATCACCACACCATGATCCACCAGGTATCCCCCATGGCCATCAATGTGTGTCACAATGTATGGGCGGCCGAGGCCATCAAGAAGCACGTGCATGTGCCCGTCATCGCCTCCGGCTCCATCACCCTGCCTGAATACGCCGAGGAAATTCTGGCCTCCGGCAAGGGCGACTTCGTAGGTCTGGGCCGTCCCCTGTGGGCCGATCCCGAATGGCCCAACAAAGCCTGCAGCGACCATCCCGAGGACATCCGTCCCTGCATCCGCTGCAACGAAGGCTGCCTGGAGCGCACTTTCTTTAACTATAAGGCCGTTACCTGCGCTGTCAACCCGCAAATCAGCCGCGAGGGCGAATTGAAGATCAAGCCCGCTGAAAAGCCGCGCACCATCGCCGTCATCGGCGCAGGCGCCGCCGGCATGGAAGCCGCGCGCGTGGCCAAGCTGCGCGGGCATGATGTGACCATCTTTGAAGAAAAGCCCATCGACGGCGGCCTGCTTAACGAGGCGGCGGCCCCCGAATTCAAGGCCGATATCCGTCCGCTGATGAAATACCAGGCCACCCAGATCAAAAAGCTGGGGATCCCCGTCATCCGCAAGCGCGCCGAAATGGCCGACCTGGAAGACTATGATGCGGTCATTTGCGCCACGGGCAGCACGCCCATCATCCCGCGCATTCCCGGCGTGGATAAGCCCATCGCGGTGGATTGCCTGAGCGCCATCAACGGCGCCAAGCCCGTGGGTGAGCGCGTGATCGTCATCGGCGGCGGCCTGGTCGGCTCCGAAACCGCGCTGGATCTGGCTGAAAACGGCCACAAGGTGACGCTGGTTGAGATGCAGCCGCAGATCATGAACGGCGTGGCCGTAACAGACTTCCTGGCCTACAGTGAGCGCATCGCCAAGACCGATATGCGCATTCTGACCAACACCCGTCTGGAAGCCATCGAGGACGACGGCGCAATCGTCAGCGGCAAGCAGGGCGAAGAGAAGCTGACGGCTGACACCGTGATCCTGGCGCTGGGCCTCAAGGCCAACCATCAGCTCTATGATCAGCTGATCGCTGCGGACAAGGAAGCCTATCTGGTAGGCGATGCGGTGAAGGCCGGTAAGATCTTCGACGCTTTCCATACGGGCTATCGCGTAGGCCTGAAAATCTGATAATCTCCCTCTTTGCATTGGACGGGGGCGTGTGAGCAGCGCCTCCGTCCTCTTTTTGTTCGGCGGCAAAGCCGGCTCTGCGGATTAAAAGCGCCGGAAAACCTTTACGGTCTTGGCGATTTTCGTCTTCGCATCCTGCGCTTCACGGGCGCGCTTTTCGCATTCTCTTTTTTATCCCCTATGCAGGATTTTTCGCAAAAAGCAGCGAATTATCCCATTGCCGCATCCCTGCGGCACAAATTGAAATGCACCAATGGAAAGGACGTTATTACCATGGATCAACTGGGTGAAAGCATCCGCAAGCTTATTCTGGCCGGCATCGGCGCCGCCGCCGTCACAAAGGAAAAATCCGAAAGTATCCTGCGCGATCTGGTCAAAAAGGGCGAGCTGACCGTGGAGCAAGGCAAGGTACTCAACGAGGAGCTGAAGCACTCCGTCAAAGAGGCCATCCGCGATAACGTCACGGTTCATGTGGTAAGGCCCGAGGAGGATTTGGACAATCTGGACGACGCGCAGCTGGAAGCCCTGCGTCAGCGCGTGCAGGCCGCGCAGGAAAAGCGCGCCCAGGCCGCCCCCGCCCAAGCGCCCATCAAGCCTGAAACTGAAACCGAGTCCGCCCCGGAGCAGCCTGAAGCGCAGGAATAAGAGGTTTTTATGCCAGTACGCAACGAAAACCGCGGTGAGAACCGCCAGCGCCTGCTGGAAATTATGGAGGTTATGCGCCGTCACGAGATCGTAAAGGGCATAACCCCCGAAAAACTGTGCGCTATCATTGAGGAGCTTGGCCCCACGTTTATCAAGCTCGGGCAGATTCTCTCCATGCGGTCAGATATCCTGCCCGCCGCCTATTGCGACGCGCTGAAAAAGCTGCGCAGCAGCGTGAACCCCATGCCTTATGAGCAAATCGCCGCCATCGTGGAAAAATCCTACGGCAGGCCGCTGGAGGAGGTATTCGCCTCCTTTGATCACGCGGCGCTGGGCAGCGCGTCTATTGCGCAGGCTCACGCAGCCGTGCTGCAAACCGGAGAGCCCGTCGTGGTCAAGGTGCAGCGCGAGGGCATTCATGAAATCATGAGCCGCGATATCATGCTGCTCAAGCAGGCAAGCAAGCTTCTCAAATACACCCCTGCCAGCGGGCTGGTGGATTTTAACCAGGTGCTGGATGAAATGTGGGTGGTGGCGCAGGAGGAAATGAACTTTCAAACCGAGGCCGCCAACCTGGAACGCTTCCGCAAGCTCAACGAGGACGTAGCCTTCGTCACTTCCCCCATCCTGTACCGCCAGTACACCACCACGCAGGTGCTGGTGATGGAGCGCATCGATGGCATGGGCATCGATAAAAAGGACGAGCTGACCCAGGCAGGCTACGATCTGGCCGAAATCGGCGCAAAACTGGCCGACAACTATGTGCGCCAGATCATGGAGGACGGCTTCTTCCACGCCGATCCGCACCCCGGCAATCTGCGCGTGCGCGACGGCAAGATCGTCTGGCTGGATATGGGCATGATGGGCAGCCTGGACGAGCGCCAGCGCACGCTGATCGGCAAGGCCGTTACCGGCGTTGCGCGGGGCGATATCAATCTGTGCCGCGATGCGGTAATGGGGCTGGGCGAGTTTCACGGTAAGACGGACAAACGTCGGCTGTACCGCGATATCGAGGATCTGCTGGATAAGTACGGCTCGGCAGACCTGGGCAGCATGGATCTGGCGCAGGTATTTGAAGACCTGTCCGCCGTGATGAAGGCCAACGGCATTTCTATGCCCGGCAGTCTGACCATGCTGGCGCGCGGCCTGGCCACCATCGAAGGCGTTGTGGCCGACCTGAGCCCGCAGATCAACGTAATGAGTGTGGTAACGGCGCGCCTGGGCGATCAGATGCTGCATCAGATTGACTGGCGTGCGGAGCTTGTGCAGGATAGCCGCGCGGTGTACGAAAGCGCGCACAAATCGCTGGAAATTCCCGCGCTGCTGGCCGATCTTCTGCGCACGGGGCTGAAGGGCGAAGCCAACCTGGGCGTAGAGCATCATCCGGGCGCAGATCTGGCCCAGCTTTTGGGCGATATCACGTTCAAGCTGGCCATGGCGCTGATCGCCGCCGCGCTGCTTGTATGCGGCGGTCTGCTGCACGATGTGTCCCCGCGTGCAGGCGGCCTTTCGGCATACAGCATCGGCTGCTTTGTGCTGGCGGCCGTGCTGCTGGGATGGACGTTCCTTCCCAAGGGGCGCAAAAGGAAAAAATAAGCATCACAAAAGCGCTGACCGATGCAAATCCGTCAGCGCTTTTTTATGTCTTTATTGCCACGCGTCTCTGAGCGCGTCTTTCAGCAATTTCACATCGCCCATATCCGTCGCCCAGCTGGTGGCAAAACGAACAATCGTATGCGTATCGTCGTACTTTTCCCAGAAGCCAAAGTCCACCTTCTGGGCCAGACGTGCCATCGTATCGTTATCCAGGATGCAGAAAACCTGGTTGGTGGGCGAATCAAAGCAAAGCGTGTAGCCGCATTCACGCAGGGCAGCACGGATGTGATCCGCCGCTGCCATGGCGGGCGCGCCCAGCTTTTCATACAGCCCATCGGTAAAGAGCGTATCGAACTGGATGCCCAGCAGCCTGCCCTTGGCCAGCAGCGCCCCATGCTGCTTGATGATCGTAAAGAAATGCGGAATCAGCCCCGGACGCGGAAGCACCACCGCCTCGCCAAACAGCGCGCCGCACTTGGTGCCGCCAATATAAAACGCATCGCACAGCGCGGCCAGATCGGCCAGGCTCACGTCGTTTTCCGGACAGGCCAGCGCATAGGCCAGCCGCGCGCCGTCCACATAGAGCGGCATGCGGTGCGCCCGGCATACGCTGCTGATCTGCGTCAGCTCCGCGCGCGAATACAGCGTTCCATACTCCGTGGGCTGAGACAGGTACGCCATACCGGGCATGACCATATGATCACGATTCGCGTCGTTTGCATAATCGCAAAGCAGCTTTTCAATCTGCTCCGCGGTGATTTTGCCATTTTTGTGCGGCAGCGTCAGCACCTTATGCCCGCCAAACTCAATCGCCCCGGCCTCGTGCACGCCGATGTGCCCGGTTTCAGCGGCGATTACGCCTTGATAGCTTTGCAGCAGGCCGTCGATCACAGTGGCGTTGGTCTGCGTGCCGCCGACAAGGAAAAAGATCTCCCCCTCCGGCGCATGACAGGCGCTGCGGATTTTAGCCTTCGCCGCCTCGCAGTAGGCATCCGTGCCGTAGCCGGGCGTTTTCTCAAGATTGGTTTCCATCAAGCGCTGCATAATCAGTGGGTGCGCGCCTTCCATATAGTCGCTTGTAAAGGATATGCGCTTCATGCCTTTACCCCGCGATAAAGCGCGCCAGGAAGTCGCGCGTTTCCGCCTTCTGCGGATTGTTGAATATCTGCTGCGGCGTGCCTTCTTCGCAGATCACGCCGCCGTTCATATACACCACATGCGTGCTGATATCGCGGGCAAAGGCCATCTCGTGCGTTACCACCAGCATGGTCATGCCCTCCTTGGCAAGCTGGCGCATAACAGAGAGCACCTCGCCCACCATCTCAGGATCCAGCGCGCTGGTCGGCTCGTCAAACAGCAGGATTTCCGGCTGCATGGCCAGGGCGCGGGCGATGGCCACTCGCTGCTTCTGGCCGCCCGAAAGCTGCTGCGGCCGGGCGTTGATGTAGGGAGCCATACCCACCTGACGCAGATAGCGCAGCGCCATCTCGCGCGCCTCATCAGGCTTTTTCTTAAGCACCTTGATCTGCCCCACCATGCAGTTTTGCAGCACGGTCATGTTGTTGAACAGATTGAAGGACTGAAACACCATGCCCACCTTGGCGCGATAGGCCGCGGCGTTGGTATGCCGCCCTGCCATATCCTGCCCATGGAACAGGATGTGCCCATCCGAGGGCGTTTCCAGCAGATTGATGCAGCGCAGCAGCGTACTCTTGCCTGAACCGGACGCGCCGATGATGGAGGTCACGTCGCCCGCATGGACGGAAAAATCGATATCGCGCAAAATCTCATGGCTGCCAAAGGACTTGGACAGATGCTGCACCTGCAATACCAATTCACTCATTCCGCATCCTCCTTCCGCGCGCCCTGCGGCCGCTCACGGTTTACTTCGTCATAGGGGCTGCCCTTGCCGGGATAGTTGTAGGTGCCCGCCGTGGCCACCAGCGGATCCTCGCGTACCAGCTCGTAGCTGGCATGGCCGTCCAGCAGCTTTTCCAGCCTGCGCAGCAGGAAGGAGGCCAGCAGCGTCATGGTGAGATACCCCGCCATTTCAATGGCAGCGGAGGGGAAGAAGCGGAACGTCGCGCCCGCCACGGCCTTGTGCACGGCAAAGAAATCGTTGAAGCCGATGATGAACATGACCGAGGTATCCTTAACGTTGATGATAAAGTTGTTGCCGATCTGCGGCATGATGTTGCGCAGAGCCTGCGGCAGCACCACGCTCAGCATGGTCTGCACATGCGTCATGCCGATGGCCTTTGCGCCCTCGGTCTGCCCGCGATCCACTGAGAGGATGCCGCCGCGCACGGACTCGGCCATGTACGCGCCGGTATTGATGGATACCACCAGGATGGACACCGCCCAGATATTGCGGAACTGCACGGCGTTGTTGGTGAAATAGGGCAGGCCATAATAGATGAACACCGCCTGGAGGATCATGGGCGTGCCGCGGAATATCTCAATATAGGCGCGGATAATGCCCCGCAGCAGCCCCAGCAGCCCGCGCTTGACAAGGGGATCGCTGTGCGAGCAGGGAATGGTCTGCAATATGCCGCACAGAAAGCCGATCACGCAGCCAACCAGCGTAGCAATTACAGCCAGCAGCAGGGTGCTGCCGACGCCGTTTAGATAGGAGGAGCCGTACTTGCCCCACAGCAAGGCGATATCGTCAAACAGGGCCGCAAATCTGTTCATAATGCGCTTCGTTCCTTTCAGATGGACGGGCGGCGCAAAGGCGCGCCGCCCGCATGCTTATGCTTACTCGATGGGCTGAATGGCCGTGGCCTGCGCCATGATGGCGTTGAAGTCCTCCGCCGTCATGGTAGACAGCACGCTGTCCAGGGCTTCCTTCAGCACGGTGTTGCCCTTGCGGACGGAGATGCCGATGTTGATATCCTCATCGGACACCACAAAGTTATCCTCGCTGCCGCTGAAATCCAGCAGCACCAGATCGGGATAGGCCAGCAGCGCGCCCTGCGCAGTGGGCATATCGGTGCAGATGAAATCCACCATGCCCGCTTCCAGCGCCATCAGCATGGCGGGGGCGGACTCGGCGGGAGACTGAATCTTCGCGCCCGCAATCTGCGGCAGGCAGCTGTCATACCAGATGGTGCCCAGCTGCGAGGTGCAATAGCCCGAAAGCTCCGAAATGCCCTTGGCCGCAGCCTGGGGCGTGCCCTGCTTGGCCAGGCACACGATGCTGGCATACAGGTAGGGGCCGGCGAAATCCACCATTTCCGCGCGGCTCGCCGTCATGGACTGGCCGGCGATCACCGCGTCCACCACGCCGGCCTGCACGGCGGGCACCAGGGAATCCCAATCCAGACGGACAATTTCCAGCTGCCAGCCGTTGGCCTCGCACAGCTTCTTGGCCATCATCACATCATAGCCGTTGGCGTACTCACGGCTGTCGCGGATCGGCACGGCGCCGTTGCTGTCGTCGCCCTGGGACCAGTTATAGGGGGCATAGTTACATTCCATGGCCACGGTCAGCACGCCGTCCTCCACGCCCGAGGGCTCGTCGGCCAGGGCCGCAGGAATCATCGTGCAGCAGAACACAAGGCAAAGTACCAGCGCAACAAATCTTCTCATCATGGGTCATACCGCCTTTCTTTTGATTGCCGAATAAAAAATGAACCGCTTCCAGTGAAGCGGTTCATAATCAAAGATCAAACAGAGGCGGGAAGTCCTGTCCCGCGGCAACTGCCGTGTGCCTTGATAGCGCTTCACAGGAGAAAACCTGTGACAGTCCGCCGCGTGTTCCACGGCGACCCAGCTACCCGGAAAGCAGACCCTTGCCCGAGCGCTTCGGCGATGTCCCCTTTCGATCCGGCAACGGTCTGTGCGGCCCGGACGTACTGATGAACCTCGCGCCTCTATCCAAGTATTCAGTTCGCCGGTATTATAGTATTGATCCGCGCGCCTGTCAAGCGTTAATTTGGTTATTTTGGCATTTCCCTATGTTTTTTCTCTGATTGTGGAAATGAACGCAAATTTTCACCATTTCAGACTGTTTCCGTCTGGGGGTAATACTGTGCCGGGGCGTGCCACAATTCGTAATACTTGCCCTGCGTGTCCGCCAGCAGCGCCTCGTGCGTGCCCATCTGCACAACCTGACCCTGATCAAACACCGCGATCTCATCGCAGAACTTGCAGGAGGAGAGGCGGTGGCTGATGTATACCGCCGTCTTATCGCCTGCGATTTCGTTGAATTTTTTGTAAATCTCGGCCTCGGCGATGGGATCGAGCGCAGCGGTAGGCTCATCCAGGCTGATAAAGGGCGCGTCCTTATACAGCGCGCGGGCAATGGCAATCTTCTGCGCCTCGCCGCCCGAAATCTCCACGCCATCCTGCTCCAGATCCTTGTACAGGCAGGTATCCAGCCCCTTGGGCATTTTCTGCAGCCGCTCTTCAAAGCCCGCCAGCTCCAGGCATTCGCGCACGCGCTGCGCGTCGTAATGCACGCCCGCGGCCACATCGTAGCCCTCAGCGATATAATCCGAATAGCCAGTGATAAAGACGATCTGCACCGCCTCGTTTTCGCGGCGAATCGCCCGCGCCATGCTCACCCCGTCCATGCCAGGCATTTCGATATCCAGCAGCAGCACGTCGTAATCCTTGTGCTCCTCATAATGGAACAGAAATGCCTGCGCGGATTCAAAGCGCTCCGCCTGCACGGCCAGTCTGCGCTGCGCTGTCATCGCAGATGGCAATGCGTACAGGCATACGTTTCTCTCCTTTATCGCTCGATTCATGAAAAAATCCCCGGCCGCAGCGACACGTCCAGGGATGATTGCAAAGTGTGCGTTTTAGCCTTCGGCAGGCTGCTGATGCTCCTGCGTAAGCAGGCACAGCTTGTCCAGGATGTGGCAATCCGTCGTCACCATATCCAAGCCCAGGTATTCCTTGATATTATCCAGCACCTGCTCCACATGGCTGTTGGCCTTTTGCAGCAGGTCTTCTTCGGAGATGCTTTCTGTATCGTAGCGCTGGCAGGCGGCCACGCGGATATGACGCGGGGTAAGCACGGCCACGCAGTAATAAATATCATCGTAATAACGGCCAAAGAAATTGTTGCGCAGGGCGTTTTCCAGCCGTTCGCTGCCATAATGCCACTGGGCGGAGAGATACACCTCGCCCTGCGGCAGATCAAAATCAAACAGGATGGCCTGCTTGTCAGGCGATACAAAGGAGCGCAGCAGCTGCAATGTGCCACGCAGCTGCGCGTCGGCAGCCACTTCTCCCGCCAGCAGATTATGCGTTACCTCATCGCGCAGGATATCCAGCACCGCGGCCTCGTCGTATACCTCGTCGGACATATCGGCATGCAGGCGATCCAGCAGGCGGCGGACGTTAATGATCTCTTCCTTTTGCGCATCCAGCGTGCGCTGAATCTGAAAGATCGGCAGGCTCGGGCGCATATTGTTCAAATACAGGCTCAGCTTGCGGGCCTCGTCCGCGTTCAGCATGTAGGCAATCGCGTCCACGCGCTTGCTTTCCATCAGGCGAATTGCCTCGTCCGCGTTGCCGGCCAGCATGGGATCATGAAAGCTCATGCTTTGCCAGTTGGTAATCTGATTGAGTGGTTCCAGCACGGCTGGTTCATTGGTGGCAAACAATACTCGATACATTGCAAATCCTCCATGCAGTCAACCCTGCCAGACCATTATACATGAAGAAAGGCAGATATGCAATCACTTTGCACAATAATTTATCCTTCTTTCGGTATCATTGGACAAAAGCGTGCATATCATAGCCGCGAGGTGATCGCAAATGCCCAAAGCAACAGGCGCGGATACGCCCGCAAAGCCGCACATGCTGACAATAAACGACCGCAAGTCCGCCCAGCTGACCGGCGTGAAAGAGGTGCTCTCTTTTGATGAAAAGCAGTTGCTTCTGCGCACGGAGCAGGGGGATCTGGCCGTTTCCGGCGAAGGCATTCACATTACAGCGCTGTTATTGGATGAAGGCAGACTAACCTTCGAAGGCCGGGTAGACGCGCTGAGCTATTCGGATGCCAGCGGCCTGCGCCATGCCTGGCGCGGCTGGCTGAAATAGCCATGCAGCCGCTGCGTGAAACCGCCGGGCAGGGCGATACGCTGCTGGCGCTGGTATATGCGGGTCTGACCGCGGCGATGCTGTGCGATATGCTGATGCCCCTTGCGCGCCGCTGCGGCGCGATCATCCATTTTGGCATGCAGCTATTGTTATGCGCCTGCGGGGCGTTCTTGTGCTTTCTTGCGCTGGAGCGCACAGGCTGCGGCGCACTGCGCCCCTATATGCTTTTATCCTTTGGCGCAGGATGCCTGCTGTGGCGTCTGGGCGTTCGCGGCGCAATCTGCGCCGTGATAAAATTACTGCGCCGCAACAGGAAAAGCGCCACGGACGGCGAATAGATACACGAACGAATTCCCGGAGGCATATCGCATGAACACCGAACCCGGCAAGAATAAATCCGCCCTGGATCAGGCAAAAGATCGTTTTCGTTACAGTACCGTGCGCCCGCTGACGCTCATTTGCACGCTGTTCGTCATCATTTGCGTAGGTATCATGATGATTAACAGTGTGCGCGACGACACGGAACGGCTGCGCGTGCGCGTAACCGACCTGTCCATCTCCCGTGAGGAAATGGCCCGTGAGCGCGATAAGCTGCAAAGCGAGGTCAGCATCGCCGAAACGGACGATTATATCATTGCCAAGGCACGGCAGCTATACGGCTACATGATGCCGGGCGAAATGCGCTTTGTCATCAAGAATCCCGAGGCCCTGTACGGCGGACAAACGATTGAAATGTACGTAGTAGAAGGAGATCAGCCATGAATCGAATCGCGGTGATCGTCATCGGCTCCAATTCCACCCGTTCTCTATGCTGCGATGAAACGCCAGCCTTATCCCACCCGATGCGCGGGCGCGTTGAAACGCGCCTGCTTTTGCATTTGAACAAGGAAAATCCCATGCTGACCGATGAGGCCATCGCCCTGCTTGCGGGCGGCGTAAGCCAGCTCTATGAACAAATCCAGCATGAAAACGCCCGTCTGGTAGGCCTATATGCCACCAGCGCTGTGCGTGACGCGCAAAATGCACAGGCTTTATCCGCCACTTTGGAATCGCTTTGCGGCCAACCCCTGCGCGTGCTCAGTGGGCGCGAGGAGGCCGCTTATTCCTTTTACGGAGCGGCGGGCGATTGGCCGCGCGCCGGCATGATCGATATCGGCGGCGGCTCCACCGAAATCGCCTTGGGCAGCGGCGATACCCTTGCGCACGCCTACTCGCTGCAGCTGGGCGCGTCGCGCCTGCATAAGCGCCAGCCCATCAACAGCCCCTACGATATCGCCATGGCGCTCAGCATTGCCGCCGAAATCGCCGAGCCCCTGCATGCCCTGCAACGCGAAACCGAGCGTCTTCCTTTCTGCCTGGTAGGCGGCACAGGCACATCCGTGGCGCAGATATTGGCCGCGCAGACAGGCCGCGCGGATATCGAGGGCATGCGCTTGGAACGTCAGGCGGTTGAAACCCTGCTTGGACAGATTGCCGCCACGCCCCGCAATCAGCGTGAAAGCATCCCCGGTTTTCCCGCCGGGCGCGCGGATATCCTGCCCACCGGCATGGCCGCGCTGATCGCCGTGATGGACGCGCTGAGCCTTGATCATCTGCAAGTAACGCAGCGCGGCAATACGGACGGACTGCTGCGCGCGTTTGTTCACAAAAAATTTGCTTGATCATTTATCTTCCATTGGTTATAATATACAGGATGCTATAAACACAAGATTGGAGCGCAACTGACATGAAAAAGAAGACCCTTTTCGCGCTGCTGCTGGCGGCGGTCATGCTGCTGAGCGGCTGCTCTCTGGTGCTTAAGGACAGCGCTGTAGACGCCAAGCAGACCATCATTGACGTAAACGGTGAACAGGTGGACAAGCAGACCTTCCTGAACGCCTATAATTACACCCTGACCATGCAGCAGTATTACGCGCAGATGCTGCAGCAGTTCGGCGGCGACGGCACGGTGGACGAGGCTTCCATCCTGCAGAGCACGCTGGATAACTACATCTCTTCCCTGGTTCTCTCCCAGAAGGCCAAGGAGCTGGGCTTTGATCAGTTTACCGATGCGGAGCTAGCCGAGCTTCAGGCCCAGGCCCAGGAGGAATACGACACGCAGCTCGAATCCATCCGCACCACTTACTTTGCCGATTCCGAGCTGGAAGGCGACGCGCTGACCGCCGAGGTGACCGCCTATGCCAAGGCCAACGGCTATACGCTGGATTATCAGCTGGATACCGCCAAGAGCAACAAGATTTCCGAGCGTCTGAAGGCCTCCGTCACCGATACCGTGACCATCACGGACGATGATCTGCAGGCCGCGCTGGATAAGGAAGTCGCTTCCGAAAAGGAAACCTTCGCCAGCACCCCCGCCGCCTATGGCACCCGCGTGAACGCCGGCACCACCGTGTACTACACGCCCGCCGGTTATCGCACCATCCGCGTGATCTCCGTGGATAAGCCTACCGAGGAGGGCGCTTCCTCCGACAAGGCTAAGCAGCAGATCGACGCGCTCTATCTGCGTCTGACCGCCGGCGAAGCCTTTGAAACCCTGACCGAGGATGTAAAGACCTACGCCATCTGTGCCGACAGCACCATGCCCGAAGCTGATGTTGTGGCCGCCGCCATGCAGCTGACCGACGCGCTGTCCTATACCGAAGTGTTGGAAACCGAGAAGGCTTTCTACCTCGCGCAGCTGGTTGAAGAGCTGCCCGAGCACACCGCCACCCTGGAAGAAGCCCGCGCCACGCTGTATGACACCACCCTGACCGACGCGCAGGATACCGCCTACAACGAAACCGTGCAGGGCTGGATCAACGCCGCGGACGTAAAGACCTATACGGAACGCCTGAGCGACTAATCCCACGCCATCCACCATCCCGCCCGGATGCAGCAATGCGTCCGGGCTTTTCAGGCTGTCGAAAAAACTTTCGACAGCCTGCCGATGAAAGTCAGCTAAAGCAGGCTTTCATCGGGCACGTCATTTTCTTGTGAGCCGAAGGCTCACGGGCAGAAAATGACATAGGAAGCAGCCTGACGGCTGCTCCTCGCGCCGTACACGCCGCCGCTGCGGATTACATATAAAGGGGCTGCGGCCCCTTCATGCATCTCAAGAGCTTTAACGAGGCTTTTTTGACAGGCTGCCGCCCGGATGCAGCAATGCGTCCGGGCTTTTGCTTATATTTGCCGCCGCTTGTATTTTTTCTCCCGCTCCTGTATAATAGACTGCGGCGAAGGGAGGTGCCCGTATGCGCTATTTACGCCGCTTAATCTGGTTTATCGCGTCCCGCCTGCTGGTGATTCTGCTGGTGCTGGGGCTTTTGACCGTGGCGTTTTATTTTTCCATGAACGCCACCAATATTTATATCATCATCAAGGACGGCATGGCCCGCCGCGCGCAGGTCATCATGATGGATGAGCCGGTCAGCCAGCTGGACAACTACTTTTCTTCCAGCTGGATTGCCCGCGACGACTGGCTGCAAAGCGCGCTCAATAACGTGGATCCCTACCGCGACTGCACGGTAACGGGCTTTGACCACCGCGTATCGTTGCAGCGCGTGTGGTGCTGGCCGTGGGATGATACCGCCAGCGCCGTCGTCACCGAGCGCATCCCCGCCATCGACGGCAAGGCCGCCTCGGGCACGGTGCCTGATTGGCCTGCGGGCAAGTACAACGTTATCTTAACCAAAGAAAATGGCAACTGGAAAATCAAGGATATCACGTTGCTGGAATGGATACAAAATGATTGATCCCTCCCCCATCCTGGCGCTGGCTCCCATGGCGGGCATCACTGATTGGCCCATGCGCCTGCTGTGCGCCGAGCAGGGCTGCAATTATACCACCACCGAAATGGTCAGCGCCATGGGCTATCTGACTGCGCCTGATTCGCTCTATGTGTATCAATACCTGCTGGCCGTGCATCCTGACGAGCCGCGCCCGGCGGTGCAGCTGTTTGGACACCATCCCGATCTGATGGGGCAGGCCGCGCAAAGGCTGAGCGAGCTGGGGCGCTTTTCCGCCATCGATATCAACATGGGCTGTCCCGCCCGCAAGGTGACGGGCTCAGGCTCGGGCAGCGCGCTGATGCGTGACCTGCCCCTGTGCGCGCAGATTATCACCGCCGTGCGAAAATCCACCGTCCTGCCTGTCACAGTCAAGATGCGCCTGGGCTGGGACAATGATCACCTGTGCGCGCCCGAGCTTGCGCATATCGCCCAGGAGTGCGGAGCCGATCTGCTCACCGTCCACGGCCGCACGCGCGAGCAGCAATATGCCGGTCAGGCCGATTGGCAGGCTGTCGCGCGCGTAAAACAGGCGGTGCGCATTCCCGTGCTGCTCAACGGCGATATCATATCGGCCGATTCCGCCCTGCGTGCCTTGCGAGAGACAGGCTGCGACGGGCTGGCCATCGGCCGTGGAGCGCTGGGCAATCCCTTTTTGTTTGCGCAGATCCGCGCGGCGCTGGCCGGGCAGCCAGTCGTCTATCCTACCTTTGAACAGGTGGTGGAAACTGCCATCCGCCATGGTGAAATGATGCGCGCCTGGAAGCAGGAGCACGCCGCCGTCACCGAAATGCGCAAGCACATGTGCTGGTATATCCATGGTCGCCGGGGCGCGGCGCGCCTGCGCACGCAGCTGACTGCACTGGACAATCTGGACGACGTATACGCCCTTTTGCGCCAGTTTGCCCGCGAGCAGAGCGCTCAAAGTACGGAAAACTGCATTACCGGCTAAAAATTTTGCATTTTCCTGTTGACAAATCGATGGGAAAATGCTATTCTTTTCCCGCAATCCCGATTGAATCAGTCGGAATTGCAAGGAGGAACAAATTGAAGCTCTCAACCCGCGGAAAATACGGCCTGTACGCCATGGTTTATCTGGCGCAGAAGGCCGAGGAAGGGCCGCAGCCGCTGCGAGCTATCGCCCAGCTTGGGCTGCCCGATCATTACCTGGAGCAGCTGCTTGGCAGCCTGCGAAAGGCCGGGCTGGTCACCACCGTGCGCGGCGCCCAGGGCGGCTATCAGTTGGCCAAGCCCCCCGATCAAATCAGCGTCGGCCACATCATCGACGCCATGGAGGGGCCCCTCAATCTGTCGGAATGCGCCACGGAAGGCGAATGCGAATGTCCCCGCAGCGAGGGCTGCAAAACCCGTCGCGTATGGGAATATTTAACCGACAGCATCAACCGCCTGTTATACAGCATCACGCTTCAGGACATGCTTGAATCAAAGGAGATGAACGAATCTTGAACCGCGTTTATATGGATAACGCCGCCACCACGCCGGTATCCCCCGCAGTGCTTGAAAAAATGCTTCCCTATTTTTCTGAATGCTACGGCAACGCCAACAGCATTCATTCCACCGGCCTGGATGCGCGCAAGGCGCTCAACGCCGCCCGCAAGAAGGTAGCGGCCGCGCTGAACTGCAACCCCGAAGAAGTGTACTTCACCTCCGGCGGCAGCGAAAGCGATAACTGGGCGCTCAAGGGCGTGGCCTTTGCCAACCGCAAGAAGGGCAACCACATCATCACCTCCGCCATCGAGCACCACGCCATCCTGCACACCTGCGAATGGCTGGAAAAGCAGGGGTTTGAAATCACCTATGTGCCCGTGGACGCGGACGGCCTGGTCAATCCAGCCGATGTGGAAGCGGCCATTACCGACAAAACCATCCTGATTTCCATCATGGCCGCCAACAACGAAATCGGCACCATCGAACCCATTGAGGAAATCGCCAAGATCGCCCATGCGCACCATGTGCTGTTCCACACGGACGCGGTGCAAGCCATCGGTGCAATCCCCGTGGACGTGCGTGCCATCGGCTGCGATCTGCTGTCGCTGTCCGGCCACAAGTTCCATGGTCCCAAGGGCGTGGGCGCGCTCTATATTAAGCAGGGCACGCGCATTGATAACCTGATCCACGGCGGCGCTCAGGAGCGCGGCCGCCGCGCCAGCACTGAGAACGTGGCGGGTATTGTGGGCATGGCGGAAGCCATCGAGCTGGCCACCGCCAACATTCCCGAAAAAGCAGCGCGCATCAGCGCCCTGCGCGATCAGCTGATTGACGGGCTGACAACGCTGCCCTATGTGCGCCTGAACGGCCACCGCACCAAGCGCCTGCCCGGCAATGTCAACGTGTCCGTCCGCTTCATCGAGGGCGAATCGCTGCTGCTGCGCCTGGATCTGGCCGGCGTGGCTGCTTCCAGCGGCTCCGCCTGCACGTCCGGTTCGCTCGATCCCTCCCATGTGCTGCTGGCCATCGGCCTGCCCCATGAGATTGCTCACGGCAGCCTGCGCCTGTCGCTGTCCGATACCACCACGCAGGAGGAAGTGGACTACGTCCTGTCCGTACTGCCTGGCATCATCGAATATCTGCGCGATATGTCCCCCCTCTACAACGACTTTATGGAGGCTCAAAAATAATGTACTCTGAAAAGGTAATCGATCATTTCAGCAATCCCCGCAACGTAGGCGAAATTGAAAACGCGGACGGCGTGGGCACGGTAGGCAACTCCAAGTGCGGCGATATCATGCGCATGTACCTGAAGGTGGACGATAACGGCGTAATCACCGATTGCAAGTTCAAGACCTTCGGCTGCGGCGCGGCCATCGCCACCAGCTCCATGGCCACCGAAATGATCAAGGGCAAAACCCTCAAGGAAGCCCTGAAGCTGACCAACAAGGCTGTTGCCGAGGCGCTGGACGGCCTGCCCCCCGTAAAAATGCACTGTTCCCTGCTGGCTGAGGAAGCCGTGAAGGCCGCCGTGGAAGACTATATGAAGAAGCATCCCGAAGCGGTGATCTGATCGCGCTTCCGGCAAGCCTATCCCGTTCCTGGAGGTTTACATGCCGGATATACATGGCAATATTGAAGGCGTGCGCAAAAGCACGCTGGCAGAACTGCAAACTTTATATGATTTCCCCATTGAACGGGATGAATACCTGCCCATTGAGCTTGCTCGCCTGATGGGCAGGTATTCCTGCGCTTTGAACAGGGAAATCTCGCTCTATATCACCCGCGACGGCGAGATCATTGATATCACCGTCGGCGATACCGCCAGCGTTCCCCTGTGCGATATCCGCCTGCGCCGCAGCGCGCGGCGGCTTTCGTGCGTGCGCTGCGTGCATACCCATCCGCGCGGCTCCGCCGAGCTGTCGGATGTGGATATCACGGCGCTTAAATCCCTGCTGCTGGACAGCATGTGCGCGCTGGGCATAAGCGCCGAGGGCGAGGTGACGGGCGTTCAGGCCGCCTTCCTGCATGAGCGAGTAAACGGTGAGCCACAGCCCGTATGCACGCCCATCCTCTCCCTGCGCCGCCTGCCGCAAAGCGCCTGGATGGATGAGATTGTTTTGTCCGATCAGCGCGTCATGCAGGGCGAGGACAAGGCCGCAGACGACGCCCCCGAACGCGCATTGCTCGTAGGCATTGAAAGCGACGAATCGCTGGACGAGCTGGCCGACCTAGCCGAAAGCGCGGGCGCGGTGGTTGTCGGCCGTTCCTTCCAGCGAAAAACGCGCCCGGATACCGCTACCTATATCGGCAGCGGCAAGGCCAACGAGCTGGCGCTGGATGCGCAGGCGTTGGAAGCCGATATCATCATTGTGGACGATGAGCTAACCGGCGCACAGCTGCATAACCTGGAGGATATCGTCGGGGTTAAGGTCGTGGATCGCACCACGCTGATTCTGGATATCTTCGCCCAGCGCGCCAAGACGGCCGAGGGTCGTCTACAGGTGTCGCTGGCGCAGCTGAAATACCAGTCCGGCCGACTGATCGGCCAGGGGCTGGTACTCTCCCGTCTGGCGGGCGGCATCGGCACACGCGGTCCCGGCGAAAGCAAGCTGGAAATCGACCGCCGCCGCATCCGTGAGCGCATCACCGCCCTCAAGCGTGAGCTGAGCGAGCTGGAAGGTCAGCGCGCCCTGCGCCGCCGCGCGCGGGAGCGCAACGCCATCCCTGTCGTGGCGCTGGTGGGCTACACCAACACAGGAAAATCCTCCCTATTGAACAAAATCACCGGTTCGGACGTCTATATAAAAGACAGGCTTTTCGCCACGTTGGACGCGGTATCGCGCAATGTGCGCCTGCCTGACGGCGGCGAATACCTGCTGGTGGACACCGTAGGCTTCATCCGCAAGCTGCCTACTGATCTGGTAGAGGCCTTCCATTCCACATTGGAGGAGGCCGCGCTGGCCGACGTGCTTGTGCTGGTCAGCGACGCATCCTCGCCCGATATGCTTGCGCAGCATGTCGTTGTGGAGCAAGTTTTACAACAATTGGGCGCAACTTCTCAGCCGCGCATTGACGTACTGAATAAATGTGATAAAATTGAAGAGGCGGATTTTGCGCCGCTGCCGCGCGCCATTCGCGTATCGGCCAAGACGGGCGAGGGGCTGGATCAGCTTTCGGATGCCATCGCGGCCATTCTGCGCGCGCGCGAATGTAAAATCAGCGTGCTCGTCCCCTTCGATCAGTATGGCATCGTGACGGATATCCGCGCCATGGGGCGCATACTGAGCGAGGAATACACCGATCACGGCACTCAGGTAACGGCCATGGTGGATGCCGCCGCATACGGCAGGCTCCTGTCCCGTTATCCCGCCGTATTTGCAGGAGAAGAAGGCTAAGCTATGCCCTTACAGCTGCTGTCACTGCTGATATCGCTGGTATCGGCGCTGTCCCTGTCGCTGGATACGCTGGGTCAGGCAACGTCCCTGGGCGGATATCTGGCGCTGGTTAACCGCGATTATGTGCTGGCCGCCGATTATGAGCCGGACGATCTGGTGCGCCCAAACGTCAAAGCCACCAATGGCAGCGCCATCCTGATGCGCAGTGAGGCCGCGGCGGCGCTGGAGGAATTGTTTGCCGCCGCCAAGGATGAGGCGGGTCTGACCCTGTACGCCGCCTCGGGCTATCGCAGCTACGGCACGCAATCAGCCATCTTTGAACGCAAAATCAAAAATACCGGCAGCCGCGAAAAGGCGCAGCGCCTGGTGGCTCCGCCCGGCGCCAGCGAGCATCAGCTGGGGCTGGCCATGGATCTGAAGGCCACGCCAACCAGCAACCTTTCCGCCTCCTTTGCCAAGACCAAGCAAGGCCAATGGGTCGCCGAGAACGCGCACCGCTTCGGCTTTATCATCCGCTATAAGGAAGAATGGACCGATATCACCGGCTATGCCTACGAGCCTTGGCACATCCGCTATCTGGGCAAGGAGCACGCGGCCATCATTTACGAAATGGATATCCCGCTGGAGACGTACATTGCCGCCCTGCGCGCGGCGGCGCTGAGCCAATACCTGGAGGAAGAATAATGCGCAAGCTGCTTTGTCTGGTGCTGATCCTGCTTCTCCCCCTCTGCGCACTGGCCGAGGGAGATCTACCCGCCTGGGATTACCCCATCGCGCCCGAGATCCTGCAGGATCCAAACGATTATATCCGCCTGGCCAACCGCGAAAACCTGCTGGATGGCTCCTATGTTCCGTCCGATTTGGTCAGGGTGACGGCCAAGCACGTCAGCGGCACGTTTCAGCTGCGCAAGGCGGTCAACGACGCGCTGCTTACCATGTTTGCCGCCGCCAATCAGGACGGCTGCACGCTGTATGTAAAAAGCGCTTATCGCAGCTATCAGACCCAGCGCACCATGTACTATAACCGTCTGGAAAAAAACGGCGGCAAGGATGACGGCTGGGTCAGCTATCCCGGCGCCAGCGACCATCAGACGGGCCTGGGCGCGGATATCCTGAACTATGCCTGGACGCAGAAGGACGGCATGAACGAAAAGTTCGCCCAGACGGCCGAGGCGCAGTGGATGGCCGCGCATTGCCATGAGTATGGCTTCGTCATCCGCTATATGGACGGCAAGCAGGATATCACGGGCATTTCCTTTGAGCCCTGGCATCTGCGCTATGTGGGGCCGGAATGCGCCGAATACATGATGACCAACAACCTGTCCCTGGAGGAATTCACCGCCGAGTGGCAGGCCTATGCGGCGCAGTTTGAGCAGCAGTCCGGCATGACGCTGGACGCCTACTGTAAGCTCCTTTCCGCCCCCAAGCCCGCAGTTGAAACCGGTGAGACGGGCGAGGACGGCGATACCGAAATTTCCATGTTTTATGATACAGATCACTGACGGAGGCTGGCGTGCGATACAGGATCTTTGCCCTTGCGGTGCTTTTCGCCCTGCTGTTTTCTCATAGCGTCCTGGCCGAGCAGGAGGCAGATATTTTATCCGATAGCGGCATTCTGTGCCTGGTAAACCGCGAAAAGCATCTGCCCAAGGATTACGCGCCGAGCGATCTGGTCAAGCCCAAGGTGGATACCCGCAAATCCAGCCTGCAGGAGCGCATCTATATGCGTGAGGAAGCCGCCCATGCGCTGGAGGATATGTTCAACGCCGCGCTGACCGAGTCCGCGCTCAAACTGCTTGCCGTTTCCGGCTATCGTTCTTATGGCACGCAGCAAGTGCTTTTCAATCAGAAGGCCGCTGCCGTGAGCGCGGCTACCGCCTCGCTAACCGTGGCCAAGCCCGGCGAAAGCGAGCATCAGCTTGGCCTTGCCATGGACGTACAGTGCCCCGATACGCTCACCCTGAGCAGCAACTTTGCGCAGACCGAGGAGGGGCGCTGGGTGGAGGAAAACGCGCACCGCTTTGGCTTTATCATCCGCTATAAGGCCGAATGGAAAAGCATGACGGGCTATAATTACGAGCCTTGGCACATCCGCTATATCGGCGTCGCCCATGCCACCGCCGTGCATATGCTGAATATCCCCTATGAAACCTACTACGAGCAGGTGATCCGCCTGCCCGAATATGTACTGACGCAGGGCAATCCCTATCTGCTTGCCGGCGCGGTACAGGATCTGATCAACGGCGATGAGAGCATCCTCGCCCTGCTGCCCGCCAACGCTCCGGATACCGACGCCGCGCTGCGCCGAGCCTCGCAGCGGTATCTGCCTGAGGATACCTCCTATCAGCAGGCCGTGTGGATGGGTTATCCTACCCCCGTGCCCACGCCCGAGCCGCGCGTGGATACCGACACCGAGGAATACTCCTACAGCCAGATGGAGGGCAAATAACCATGCGTTCGCTGCGCGATCAGCTTCGTGCCATCCAGACGCAGCCCCGGCAGGCGCAGCCTGCCGCCAAGCCGCGCCCGCAGGATTGCCTGATCCGTGAAACCCGCTTTCCCCTGCCAGGCCGCCTGTCGCTGCCGGCGGGGATTTTTCCGTTTATGCAGCTGGACGCGCAGCTGCCCGAAAGCCTGTCCCCCGAGTCGCTTTTGTTTTTGGATACCGAAACTACGGGCCTATCGGGCGGCGCGGGCACAGTGGCCTTTCTGGTGGGCGTGGGCGAAATACGCCGGCATGAGCTGATCGTGCGGCAATACCTGATGCGCGATTATGATGAAGAAGCCTTTGTGCTTCGCCACGTCCAGGCGCATTTATCCAGCTGCCAATTGCTGATCACCTACAACGGCAAGTCCTTTGATATGCCGCTGCTGGCCTCGCGATTTGTGATGCACCGCATGCGCCTGCCCGAGCTTCCCCATGCCGACCTGCTGCACGCCGCGCGCCGCGTATGGAAGCTGCGGCTGGGGCGCTGCTCGCTGTCGGCCCTGGAGGATAAAATCTATCATGAACCGCGCGTGGACGATCTTCCCGGCGCGGAGGTGCCGCAGCGGTATTTTGATTATCTCAAATCGCACGATATGTCGCTGTTAGAGGACATTCTGCGCCACAACGCGCAGGATATCGCCACCCTGACGCGGCTTACCTACACGCTGTCCAGCCTGCACGACAATCCGCTTTCAGCCGAGCATACGCAGGATATCTTCAGCCTGGGCCGCGTATGCGAGCGCGGCGGACAATTGGAGCGCGCGCGGGTTTGCTACCGCGCGGCGGACAGCGGCGTCATGAGCGCCCTGTGTCGTGTGCGCCTGGCCGATACCCTGCGGCGCGAACACAGCGACGCGGAGGCTGCGGCCATCTATGAAAAGATGATCGCAGCGCGTCAAGGCGGCGCGCAGCCCTATATCGCCCTGGCAAAGCTGCTGGAGCACCGGCTGCACGATGTTAACAAAGCAGCAAATATCGCCCGGAGGGGACTTTTATACCTGACCGACCGGCCCAGTCTTAGCCCCCGTGAGCAGGCGCAGCTGGACGATCTCACCCACCGCTGCGCGCGCCTGCTGCAAAAGCAAAGCCGGCAATCATAAACAGGCGTTGATCTTTCGCGCTTTGCATTGACAAAAGCAGGGAATCGGGATATGCTATTGTGCGATCAGGATGGAGGTTTGAAGTATGGGACTGTTTGACGGTATCAAAATCAGAAAGGCCATTATGCACCAGCAAAAGGGCGACCTGGCGCAGGCGCGCGCCGCTTACGAGGAGTTATACAGCCAGGGTGTCAACCTGTGCGCCTATATGCTGCCCTGGGCGGTCATGCTGCTGCGCGAGGGCGGCGAGGAAAACTATAAAAAGGCCAAGGAAGTGCTGGTAAAAGCACAGAAGGCCAGCGACCTCACCCCCGAGCGCCGCAAGGAACTGGTGCTGGATTTTGCCGTAGCCTGCTTTAAGCTGGGCGAGGGTGAGAAGGCCGTGGAGCTGCTGGAGCGCCAGCACCAGAAGTCGCCCAGCGGCGACACCTACGGCGCGCTGGGCTATATCTATGTGGCGCAGGGCGACGCGGACAAGGCGCTGGCCTTCAACGAACAGGCTGTAGATTACGACGACGAAGATCCCGTCGCGCTGGATAACCTGGCGCAAACCTATTATCGCCTGCTGGGCGATAAGGAAAAGGCGCTGGAGTATTTCACCAAGGCGCATGAATATAAGGAATCGCAGATCGATACGCTCTGGTTCCTGTCGCGCTACGATCTGGAAAAGGGCGATACCAAGGCCGCCATCGAAAAGCTGGAAAAGGCTGCGAACGGCCGCTTCTCCCCCCTCAATTATAAAACCAAGGCCGAAATCGAGCAGGAGCTTGCCACGCTTCGCGGATAATCCGCGCGCGTTCATCGCATACTATTTCCCATAAGCAAGGAGGGATTTTGTATGCGTAAAAGTCTGAAAACCATCCCCGCCCTGTTGCTGGCGGGGATTTTTCTGTGCGTATCCTGCCTGCCCGCGCAGGCGCAGCCCCTGGAAAGCGCGCCGCCTATCCAACTGACCGCGCCGTCCTATCTGCTGGCGGATGCTGAAACAGGCGCAATCATCTTTGAAAAGAACGCGGATACCCCGCGCCAGGTGGCCTCGCTGACCAAGCTGATGACCGTGCTGCTGGTGCTGGAACGGCTGGACAGGGGCGAAATATCGCTGGATGATACCGTCGCCGTATCCAAGACCGCCGCGTCCGCCCCCGGCTCCACCGCGCTGCTGGACGCAGGCGCATCCTATCGCGTGGAGGATTTGCTGCGCTCGGCCATCGTAGCCAGCGGCAATGACAGCGCCACAGCTCTGGCAGAGCATCTGGCGGGCAGCGAGCAGGCGTTTGTGCAGCTGATGAACGCACGCGCGGCGGAGCTGGGCATGAAGGATACGGTATACGTCAATTGCACGGGGCTGCCCGCCGCAGGGCAGCAGACCACGGCGCGCGATATTCTGCGCGTATCGTGCGAAATCTGCCGTCACCCGGCCTATTTTAACTATTCCTCCCTGTGGCTGTCCAATCTTACGCATCCCTCCGGGCGCGTAACGGATCTGACCAACACCAACCGTCTGGTGCGTTTTTATGCCGACTGTGATGGGCTGAAAACCGGCTCCACCAACGAGGCCAAGTACTGCGTCAGCGCCACAGCGCAGCGCAGCGGCATGCGGCTGATTGCCATCGTGCTGGGCGCGCCGGCCAGCCAGACGCGCTTTAACGAGGCGCGCGCCATGATGGACTATGGCTTCGCTACCTACAGGCGCACGCAGGTGATTGCCGCGGGCGAGCTGACGGGCTACGCCATTCCCGTGCGCCGCGGCGCGCAGGATACCGCGCCCATCGCGGTGGGCAAGGGGCTGTCCATGCTGCTGCGCGCGGGACAGGCCGATAAGCTGTCGGTGGAACTGAACCTGCCTGAATCCATCGAAGCCCCTCAGACAGCCGGCACGCGCGTGGGCGATGTGCGCGTGCTGCTGGATGGACAAACCGTAGCTGAGCTTCCCGCCGTACTTGCCCAGGATGTGCGCCTGCCCGGCTTTTTAGAAGGGCTGCTATTGATGCTTGATCACTGGCGCTGACGGCATTTTTCGACTGGCGCTGAGCGCATTTTTCGACTGGCGCTGAGCGCATTTTTCGACGAAAACTTGCCAAATTCCCGCAGCTTTGATATAATGTTGCGGGAATTTTTTGTATGCGGAGGCTGCGCTGTGCTGGAATGGATGCGCTCGGATCCCCTTTCGTTTTTCCGCTTTATGCTCTATCGCGCCCCGGCTGTGCTGCTGGCGCTTATTCTGCATGAAATCGCACACGGCTATGTAGCCTATCGCTGCGGCGATCCTACCGCGCGCGATGCGGGGCGGCTGTCGCTCAATCCCCTGCGGCACCTCAGCCTGATCGGCACGCTGATGATGTTTCTGGCGGGCGTTGGCTGGGCAAAGCCTGTGCCGGTCAATCCCAACAACCTGCGCCATGGCCGCCGGGATGATTTTCTGGTGTCCATCGCGGGCGTAACGGTCAATTTTATCCTGTTCACGCTGGCCACCGTGCTGATGTGCGCGCTGCAGCGGCTGATCTGGAAGCCGGAGCTTTTTCGTCTTGGCGCGCCGCTGGCGACTCACTATGATTTTCTTTCCTTCAGCGGCGAGAATTTTACGAACATGCTCTTTTCCGGCGAATATGTCATCACCGAGGCCGCAGGCAGCCAGTATTACGGCGTACCGGTGGCCGAGTATCTGCGCGCTCCAGGGCTTTTGCACGTGCAGCGCTTTCTGGGGCAGCTGGCCCTGTGCAACCTGGGCATGTGCCTGTTTAACCTGCTGCCCATCCCGCCGCTGGACGGCTTCCACGTGTTCAACGATATCCTGCTGCGCGGCAAGATCCGCCTTACCGTCAGGGCGTTTCAGATCTGCATGGTGGCCATGCTGGTGCTGATGAACGCAACAGATTTCTTCAGCAACATCGTATCCAAGGGCATCGACCTGGTGCAAAACGGTGTGCTGACGGTGATCATGCGCCTGTTTGGCCTGTCGTAAGGGGGCGCGCAGTTGGAAATCACCTACCATCTCAGCCAATTTGACGGCCCGCTGGATATGCTGCTGTTCATGCTGGACAAGGCCAAGATCGATATCCGCGATATCTTCATCTCCGAAATCACGGATCAGTATATCCAGGCCGTGCAGAACTCCCCCGAGCTGGATATGGACGAGGCCTCGGCCTTTATCGCCGTGGCCGCGCGTCTGCTGGAAATCAAAAGCTACAAGCTGCTTCCCCGCCCCCCTGCCGAGGATGAGGAAGACCCCGAGGCGGCCTTCATCCGCCAGCTGGAGGAATACGCGGCCTTCAAGCAAATCGCCGCCGATATGCAGTCCTTTGAGCGCGCGGCGACGCATCTGTATCACAAGCTGCCCGAGGAATACCCCTTGCCCCCGCCGTCCTTTGAAATCACAGGCCTTACGCTGGAAGGGCTGATCAACGCCTTCGCCCGCGTCATGGCGCGCCAGGCGCAGGCCGATGACGAGCCCAAGGAGCAGCAGGTGCGCCGCATCATCCGCGATGAGCACACCGTGCCCATGTGCATGGCGCATATTCTGCGGCAGGTGCGCAAAGCGCCCGCGCGCTTTGAAACGCTGCTGAGTCCATCGCCCACGCGCGAGGAGGTTGTCACCCTGTTTCTGGCCATGCTGGAATTGCTCAAGCTGGGCAAGATCACCTTCTTTCAGGATGGCATCTACGGCGATATTTCGGTATCCTGCGCGTAAAAAATCATCAGGAGCTACGCATGACAGAGCTTGCAAAGATTATCGAGGCCATTTTGTTTGTATCGGGTGAACCGGTGCAGCTGGGCGCGGTCGCACGCGCGCTGGAAGTAACGGAGCTTGAGGTATCCGCCGCCGCGGACGAGCTGGCCAGCGATTATGATTATAACCGCCGGGGCATTTGTCTCAAGCGCTTCGGCTCCCATATTCAGCTATCCACTCGGCCCGACTACGCGCCGCAGATCGAAAAGCTGCTGCAGCCTATCCAAAAGCAATCGCTTTCCCAGGCCGCGCTGGAAACGCTGGCCGTGGTGGCCTACAAGCAGCCAGTCACGCGCCTGGATATCGAGGCGGTGCGCGGGGTGAAGTGCGACTATTCCGTGCAGTCGCTGATGAACAAGGGGCTGATTGAGGAAGTGGGCCGCAAGGAAACGCTGGGCCGCCCCATCCTGTATGGCACAACGGATGCGTTTTTATCTCATTTTGGCCTGACTTCGCTGGAAGACCTGCCCCAGCCGCCCGAATCCCAGCAGGATTCTCCCGCCGAACCGCTTGTTACCTGAGCGATGCGGCGGTTTTTATTTTTTCAAGCCGCTTTGCAGGAATTTTTTGCCGTCTATCGAATATATAATATTGATATTTTTTGATTTTCATTTTGTTAGCATTCTCAATAAAGGAGCGAAACGGAACATGAAGAAAAAGACGTGGATCATCCTGGCGGCGGCTGCCGTCGTCGTCCTGGCCGTTGTCATTTGGCTGCTGTGCCTCAATTCCGGCCTCAAGCAGGATAAAAACGACCTGACCGCCCAGCTTGCCGACGCGGCCAAGACCGCCTCGCAGCTGCAAACCGATCTGGATGCCGCCAAGGCCGATATCGACGCGCTGACCAAGTCCGGCGAGGAAGCTGCCGCTCAGAACACCGCACTGCAAAGCGAGCTGGACGCCGCCAAGGCCGATATCGACGCGCTGACCAAGTCCGGTCAGGAGGCCGCCAGCCAGAATACCGCCCTGCAAAGCGAGCTGAACGCCGCCAAGGCTGCCGCCGACGCGCTGCAAACCGATCTGGACGCCGCCAACACCGATATCGCCGCCCTGCAGGCCGAACTTTCCCAGTCCCAGGCCAATGCCGATTCGCTGCTGAACGACCTGTCCCTGTCCGTCAGCAATGAGGGCGAATTGCAGGCCAAGGTATCCACGCTGGAAGAAAGCATCGCTTCCCTGAAGCTTGATATCTCCCGCCTGCAGGATCAGCTGGACGTAGCCAACAGCGATCTTTCCGCCGCCAAGACCGCCCACGCCGAGGCGCTGGGCAATTACAGCGAATCCTCCGTCAAGGTGGAGGAGCTGGAAAAGGCACTGTCTGAAACGCAGGTTTTGCTCACCCAGGCAAAAAACGAGCTGACCGACAAGGAAGCCCAGCTGAACGATCTGAATGCCAAGATCACCGCCGAGCAGGTCGCTCGCTCCGCCGCCGAGGCGGACGCCACAGCCGAGCTGGCAAAGCTCCAGGAAGCCGCCAACAAAATCGCGGCGCTGGAAATCAGCCTGAAGGAAATCACCGCCACCAAGGACGCGCTTGCCCAGCAGGTCGAAAGCCTGTCTCAGAAGTCCGCCGATCATGGCACGCTGATGGAAGTACAGAGCGCGCTGGACACGGCCAACGCCCAGATCGCCACGCTGAACGAGCAGGTAACGGCCCTCAATTCGCAGTTTGAAACCGTCAAGGCTGAAAAGGAGCAAGCTCTTGCTCAGCTGAAAGAACTGACCGACAACAAAGCAAGCCAGCTGGAAAGCCTGACCCTTGAGCTGGAAACCGTCAAGGCTGCCGAAGCCGCCAGCCAGACGCAGATTACCGAGCAGGCCGCCAAGATCAATGAACAGGCTGCGCAGATCACCGAGCAGCAGACCAAGCTCACTGCCCAGGAAGCTACGCTTGCCGAGCAGAACGCCACCATCTCTGCCCAGCAGGCGCAGCTTGCCGAGCAGAACGCCACCATCTCCGCCCAGCAGACGCAGCTTGCCGAGCAGAAAGCCGCCATCTCCGCCCAGCAGGCGCAGCTTGCCGAGCTGGAAGCAACCGCCGCGCAGAACGCCGCCGAATGGGGCAAGCTGCACGAGGTATGGGAACGCTGCCTGTCCGATGATAAGGATGTAGCCCAGACCGCACTGGATGAGCTGCTCAAGATGATCTACCAGGAGCGCTGATCACCTGCATATAAGAAACCGCAAGCATTCACGTGTTCGTATGAATGCTTGCGGTTTTGTTTTAGCGCTCAATCCAGTAGCGCTGCACAGGTACGCCGTCATCGTCAATTTTCTTTTTCAAAATGCCGCCGTTTTTTTGTATCGTCCGCGCCGAAGCCACGTTATCCCGGTCGCAGCACATCAGCACGCGGCGTATCCACAGCCGGTCGCACGCCTGCAACGCCAACGCAATCATTTGCGTTTCATAGCCTTTTCCCCGCTCACTGGGGCGAATGCCATCGCCAATGTGCCCGCCGTCATGCAGCAGCTTTTCAGATAATGACGAATGTTGACCGCGCCCACAAAGATATTTCGTTCCGTATCCAGGCAAAAGAACGTAGAATCCGGCACATGGGTTTAGTCCCCTTCCAGCACGTCCAAGCCATCTATATACTTTTCAAGGTCGTGATAATCGCATTTTCGAATAGCCCATGGGATAATCTTTTCCTTCGCAGCGCTCCATTCATCCATCATTTCAAATAGCTGCGGCGCGTATTTGTGCTCCATTTTCACCAGCTTCAGCACGCTCTCATTCCCCTTAGTAATGTAAAAGGGAGCGCCGCCCGCATTCTGGCAGGCAGGCGCTCCCTTTTTGCAATTTACAGAATATATCGATGCGTGTCGGTGGTCAGCATGATATCGTTCAGATGCTCGCGGACATAATCCGCCGTGATGTTCAGATACACATCCGGCATTTCGTCGCCGCCAGCATTGAAGGAGATATCCTCCAGCAGCTCCTCAAACACCGCGTGCAGCCGGCGCGCGCCAATGTCCTCCCCCGCCTCATTGGCCAGGCAGGCAGCCTCGGCAATGGCCTGCAGCGCATCCTCCTCAAAGGTCAGATGCACCTTGTCGGTTTCCAGCAGCGCGGCATACTGGCGCGTCAGCGCATTATCCGGCTTGCTGAGGATGTTCACAAAGTCCTCGCGCGTCAGGCTCTTGAGCTGCACATGCACGGGGAAGCGGCCCTGCAGCTCGGGAATCAGATCCGTCACCTTGGCCACATGGAAGGCGCCCGCCGCAATAAAAAGCATAAAATCGGTCTTGACCGGGCCATACTTGGTGCTGACCGTGCTGCCCTCCACGATGGGCAGAATATCGCGCTGCACGCCCTCGCGGGACACGTCCGGCCCGTGGCCGCCAGCGGAGCGGCCGGCGATCTTGTCGATTTCATCCAAGAACACGATGCCGTTCTGCTCGGCGCGGCGAATGGCTTCCTCCTGCACCGCGTCCTGATCGATCAGCTTTTCGGCTTCCTCGGCAATCAGGATCTTGCGCGCTTCCTTCACCTTGACGCGGCGCTGCTTGGTCTTGGGGGGCATCAGGCCGCCCATCATATCGCCCAGATTGATGGAATTGCCGCCCACCTCCAGTTCGGGCGTTTTTTCGGCTACCTCGATTTCAATTTCGGTATCCTCCAATTCGCCCCGGCGCAGCTGCTCGCGCACCTCGTCGCGGCGGCTGCTAAGGCGCTGCTTTTCCTCGTCGGATATGGTGTTTTGCTGATTCTGAGGAGCCAGCAGCATCTGGAAGGGGTTGTTGGAGGGCTTCTTCTGCGGATAGACCATCAGGTTCAGCAGCCGATCCTCCGCCAGCACCTCGGCGCGGGTATGCACGCGCGCCTCATGCTCCTGCTGCACCATGCGCACGGCGTTTTCCACCAGGTCGCGAATGATGCTTTCCACATCGCGGCCCACATAGCCAACCTCGGTAAACTTGGTTGCCTCCACCTTGACAAAGGGCGCCTGCACCAGCTTTGCCAGGCGGCGGGCAATCTCAGTTTTGCCCACGCCCGTTGGGCCGATCATCAGAATATTCTTGGGATAGATTTCCTCGCGCATTTCCTCGCTTACGCGGGAACGGCGGTAACGGTTGCGCAGGGCAATCGCCACAGCGCGCTTGGCCTCGTCCTGGCCGATGATATAGCGATCCAGCTCGCGCACGATTTCGCGCGGCGTCATTTCCTTCACAGGCATTGCGCGCCCCCCCTTATACTTCTTCCACAATGATATGGTCGTTGGTAAACACGCAGATAGAGGCCGCCACATGCAGCGCCTTTTCGGCGATTTCAGCGGCGGAAAGCTCGGTATTCTCCACCAGCGCGCGCGCCGCGGCCAGGGCATAATTGCCGCCCGAGCCGATGGCGCAGATGCCGTCGTCCGGATCGATCACCTCGCCCGTGCCGGAGATGATCAGCATGCTATCCTTATTAGCCACGATCATCATGGCCTGCAACTGACGCATGGCCTTATCGCCGCGCCAATCCTGAGCCAGCGATACCGCCGCGCGCTCCAGATTGCCGTTATACTGCGTCAACCGCTCCTCAAAGCGCTCGCACAGGGAGAAGGCGTCGGCCACGGAACCGGCAAAGCCCGTCACCACCTGATCGTTATAAATGCGGCGCACCTTTTTGGCGCTGTTCTTAAAAATGGTGTTTTCACCCATCGTCACTTGGCCGTCGCCCGCGATGGCGATTTTGCCATTGCGCTTCACGGCGCAGATTGTCGTACCCATCATAGCCATAGCTTAGAGCTTCCTTTCGTTTGGTTTCCAGAGATATTATAACCCTACTGTATAAACGCAATGTGAACAAGGGATATTGGCTCAATTGTCGATTTTCGCGCTCAGATCCCGCACAATCTCCAGCGCGCGCTGGCTGATCCTCTCATAGCGCATGGCCTTGTTGCGGATACGCTCGCCCAGAGGATCAATAATGCCGAAAGTCACGTTCATCGGCTGGAAATCATGGTTGGGCGCGGCGATATAGTGCGACAGCGCGCCGATAGCCGTGCTGGTGGGGAAGTCAACGGCTTCCTCCCCGCGCAGGCGGCGCGCCAGCGAAATGCCGGCCAGCAGACCGCTGGACGCGCTTTCCACATAGCCCTCCACGCCCGTCATCTGCCCGGCGAAGTACAGCCCCGGCCGAGAGATCATCTGATAGCTGCTGTCCAGCAGCCCTGGGCTGTGCAGGAAGGTGTTGCGGTGCATCACGCCATAGCGGGCAAACTCGGCGTTCTCCAGACCGGGAATCATGCCGAAAACACGCTTTTGCTCACCAAATTTCAGGCGGGTCTGGAAACCCACCAGGTTGTACATCGTGCCCGCCGCGTCATCCTGGCGCAGCTGCACGATGGCATAGGCCTCCTTGCCCGTGCGCGGATCAGTCAGTCCCACAGGCTTCATCGGCCCAAAGGCCAGCACCATGTGCCCGCGGCGCGCCATGCTTTCTACCGGCATGCAGCCCTCAAACACCATGTTTTCCTCAAAGCCGTGCACAGGGGCGGTTTCAGCGCTCAAAAGCGCCTCCATGAAGGCGTCATACTGCTCACGGTTCATGGGGCAGTTCAGATAATCGTCCCCGCGATCATAGCGCGAGGCGCGGAACACCTGCTCCATATCCAGCGATTCCGCCATCACGATGGGCGCGGCCGCATCATAAAAATGCAGCGTGCTCATGCCGGGCAGATGGGCGATGGTATCGGCCATCGCGTCGCTGGTCAGGGGGCCGGTCGCCACGATGACCGCGCCGTCTGGAATATCGCTGATCTCACGTTCTTCCACCGTAACGTTTGGATGATTGCGCAGCGTATCGGTAATCATGCCCGAAAAGCGCTCCCGATCCACCGCCAGCGCGCCGCCGGCAGGCACGCGGGCAGCATCCGCCGCGCGCATCACCAGCGAGTCCAGCGCACGCATTTCCTCCTTGAGCAGTCCCACGGCGTTCTGGATACGATCCGATCGCAGGGAATTGCTGCACACCAGCTCGGCAAACAGCGGGCTTTTGTGTGCAGGGCTCATCTTCTGCGGCTTCATCTCGTACAGCGTTACCGCCACGCCGCGCTTGGCCAGCTGCCAGGCCGCCTCGCTGCCCGCCAGGCCCGCGCCTATGACTGTCGCCCTCATTCTTCCGTATCCTCCTGCTTTACTTCCACGCGATGGCGACAAGCCTCATTGGCGCACAAATAGCAGGTTTCGCCCTTGCGGCTGCGCTTGAGGATCATATAGCTGCCGCACTTGGGGCAGCGCTCGTCCACGGGCATCTCCCAGGATACGAAATCACACTCCGGATAATGCTCGCAGCCATAGAATTTGCGGTTCTTGCGGCTGGTCTTTTCCAGCAGGCGGCCGCCGCACTTGGGGCACTTGGCGTCAATATAATTGAGCACCGGTTTGGTGTTGCGGCAATCGGGGAAATTGGGACAGGCCAGGAACTTGCCGTAGCGGCCCACGCGATAGACCATGTTGGCTCCGCACTTATCGCAGATTTCATCGCTGGGCTCGTCGCGCAGCTCCACCTTTTCGATGGCCTGCTCGGCTTCCTCCAGCATTTTTTCAAAGGGCGGATAAAACTCGCGCAGCATCTGCTTCCATTCCAGCTTGCCCGCCTCGATGCTGTCGAGCTTTTCCTCCATCTGCGCCGTAAACTCCAGATCCACAATGGGCGCGAAATACTGGGTCATCACACTGTTGACCATGCGGCCCAGCTCGGTCGGGAACAGACGCTTGCTCTCGCGGGTAACATAACCGCGGGCGATGATGGTAGTGATGGTGGGCGCGTAGGTGGAGGGACGGCCAATGCCCTTTTCATCCATCATGCGCACCAGCGAAGCTTCGGTAAAACGGGCGGGGGGCTGGGTGAAGTGCTGCTCGCTGTCCACACTCTGGATGATCACCGGATCCCCCTCCTTCATCTGGGGAATGACGGTTTCAGCGGCCTCGCCCGCATCGTCCACGCTCTCCTCATAAATGGCGCTGAAGCCCGAAAAACGCTTATGCTCGCCATAGAAGCGCAGACCCACGCCATCGCCGTTGATATCCATGCTCAGGGTATCGTACACCGCCGGGTTCATCTGGCTGGATACAAAACGGGAATAGATCAGCCGGTACAGCTGGAACTGTTCCTTGGTCAGGGACTGCTTGATAGAATCAGGCGTACGGTTCACATCCGTGGGGCGGATGGCCTCGTGAGCGTTCTGCGCGTTGCTGCGTCCCTTATAGATGATGGGCTCGGCAGGCAGATATTCCTTGCCATACTGGGCGGCGATGTAACCGCGCACGGCGTTCAGCGCCTCCTGGCTGACGGTAACGGAGTCGGTACGGATATAGGTGACAAGACCCTGCATGCCCTCTTTTTCCAGCTCGATGCCCTCGTAGAGCTGCTGCACCACCTGCATGGTTTTCTGGGTAGTAAAGTTCAGCTTGCGGCCCGCCTCCTGCTGCAGACTGGAGGTAGTAAAGGGCGGGGCAGCCTGCTTGCGCTTTTCGCCGTTTTTCACGCTATATACAGCAAAATGCGCCTTCTCCACGCGTTCGCGTGCGGCAGTCACTTCGGCCTCGTTGGATAGGGCAGCCTTTTTGCCGTCCAGCGTCACCAGGCGCGCCTTGAAGGTAGTCTTGCGGCCGCGGGCATTGGGCAGCAGCGCGTGCGCCGTTACATCCCAATATTCCTCGGGAATAAAGGCCTCGATATCCTGTTCGCGCTCCACCAGCATGCGCAGGGCAACGCTCTGCACGCGGCCGGCGGACAGGCCCTTTTTGATCTTGGCCCACAGCAGGGGGCTGAGCTTGTAGCCCACCAGGCGATCCAGCGCACGACGCGCCTGCTGCGCGTCCACCAGCCCCATCTCGATGGTGCGCGGGGATTTGATCGCGTCGGTAATGGCCTTTTGGGTAATCTCATGGAACTCAATGCGGTTAGGCTGGTTTACGTCCATGCCCAGCGCGTAGGCCAGATGCCAGGAAATCGCTTCGCCCTCTCGGTCCGGGTCGGTTGCGAGGTAGATTTCCTGCGCGCTCTTGGCTTCCTTGCGGATCTTGGTCAATATCTTGCCGCGCCCATGGATGGTGATGTATTTGAGCGCAAAATCGTTATCTACATCCACGCCCAGCTGCGATTTGGGAAAATCGCGCACATGTCCCTGCGAGGCCTCCACCTTATAATCCTTGCCCAGGAAGCGCGCAATGGTGCGCGCCTTGGCGGGAGACTCGACGATTACAAGCTTTGATGCTGCCACTGTATTTACCCTCCGAATTACTTCGTTTATTGCTTATTTTCAGCGCTTGAGCGCATAGGCGCGCCCCGCGCGGGCTTCGATCAATCCATCCAGTTCCATCATGGTCAGTTCGCCGCTAAGCTGATCGGGCGTAAGGCCCGTCTTTTCCGCCAGCTCCTCAAAGTGCATCTCCTCGCGCTCAAGCAAGGCAAAGATGCGTTTTTGCGGCTCGGTCAGATTGTCCTGCGCGGAAGCGGGAGCAGGCTCGCTCTTGGCAGGAACAGCTGTCTGCGTCCAGCGCATATCATCCAAGATGTCCTGCGCGCAGGTGCAAAGGTTGGCTCCGTCGCGCAATAGCCTCAGCGGCGCGATGCTGCCCGGCACATCCACCATGCCCGGCAGGGCGAATACCTCGCGCCCCTGCTCGGCAGCGCAGCCAGCGGTAATCATGGTACCGCTGTGCGCGTTGCCCTCAATCAGCAGCAGCGCCGCGCTGACTCCGCTGATAATGCGGTTGCGGATGGGAAAATGATGCGCCAATGGCTCAGCCCCCAGCGCAAACTCGCTGATAATCGCGCCGCCATGCTCCACAATGGTCTGCGCCAGGCGGGTGTTTTCCTCGGGATACACGCGGTCGATGCCGTTGCCCAGTACCGCCACCGTGCGTCCCCCGCCCGACAATGCGCCCTCATGCGCCGCGGTATCAATGCCGCGCGCCAGGCCGCTGACCACCGTAACGCCTGCCGCAGCCAGATCGCGCGCAATGGAAAACGCCTGCGAACGTCCGTAGCGCGTATCGCGCCGTGAGCCGACAATAGCCACGCTAAAGCGATCCTCCGCAGGCGTGCCGCGGATAAACAGCGCGTGCGGCGGATCGTTGATTTCGCCAAGGAGGGCCGGATATCCTGCCCGCCCGCAAAAAATGATTTCCGCGCCGCAGCGGTGCAGGCGGTCGATCAGCGCGTCCAGCCCCACCGTTTTCATCTGCTGCAATTCGGCGTAAGCCTTATCCCCCGCCATCATCTGCACGGTGGGGCCCATCTGCTCAAAGATGCTCTCCGCGCAGCCAAAGTAGGTCAGCAGCGCCTCGCGTGTGCGCCAGCTGAGCGACGGCGCGCTTTGCAGCCACAGCCTGCACTGTTCTTCCCGTGTGTAGGTTTGCATCTTGTCACCTGCTCCAGTATTTTGCATCCAGCATACGGTACTGAATGGCCTCGGCCATGGCCGGGGCGGATATATCGGCTTCCCCGCGCAGATCGGCGATGGTGCGGGCCACCTTGATCAGCCGCGTATAGCCGCGCATGCTCAAGGCATAGCGCTCCACCGCCCGCGCCAGCAGCGCCTTGGCGGGATCGGACAACGCAGCCAACTCCTCCACGTGCTTGTTGTTCATCTGCGCGTTACAGACAATGCCCGCGCTGGCAAAGCGCTTTTGCTGCAAGCGCCGCGCGTTTTCCACGCGCTCGCGCACCACCTTGGAGCTTTCACCCGTCTTCTGATCAGTAATCTCCTCGATGGGCACCGCGTCCACCTCAATGTGGATATCGATACGATCCAGCAGCGGGCCGGAAACGCGATCCAGATACTTGCGTATCTCGTGCGATCCGCAGCGGCACTGCCGCACCGTGCTGCCATAATAGCCGCAGGGGCAGGGGTTCATGCTGGCCACCAGCATGCAGCGGGACAGATACTGCGTATGCGCGCGCACACGGGTGACGGTGCACACGCCGTCCTCCAGCGGCTGGCGCAGCGCCTCCAGCGCCGTGCGGGAATACTCCGGCAGCTCGTCCAGGAACAATACGCCATTATGCGCCAGGGAGATTTCGCCCGGCATGGCGTTGGCGCCGCCGCCCACAAGCGAGGGCATAGAGGCCGAGTGATGCGGTGTTCGGAAGGGCCGCTCGGTCATCAGCCCCGCGCCCGGCGGCAAGAGCCCCGCCACCGAATGAATGCGCGTGGTTTCAAAGGCCTCCTCCAGCGTCATCTGCGGCAGGATGCCCGGCAGGCACCGCGCCAGCATGGTCTTGCCGCTGCCCGGCACGCCCACCATCAGCATGTTATGCCCGCCCGCGGCGGCCACTTCCAATGCGCGGCGCGCGCCCGTCTGTCCGCGCACGCTGGATAAATCGCACGTTACCGTGCGCTCCATCAGGCATTCGTCATAGCTTTTCTGCACCTGCGCCAGCAGCGGCGCCGCACCCGTCAGGTGCATCACCGCCTCATAAAGCGTATGCGCGGGATACACCAGCATGCCCTGCACGGCCTGCACCTCATGCGCGTTATCCGCCGGCAGAATCACCTCGCGGATGCCATGCTCATGGGCAGACAGCACCAGCGGCAGCGCCCCGCGAACGGGCACCAGCCGACCGTCCAAGGCCAGTTCTCCCAGCAGCAGGATGTTGCTTGCATCCACCGCGCGGATCTGGCGCGTGGCAATGATGATCGCCACGGCGATAGGCAGGTCGAAGGCCGTGCCCTCCTTGCGCAGATCCGCCGGGGACAGGTTCACCGTCACATGGCCGCTGGGCGTGGTGAAGCCGTTATTTTTCATGGCGGCATACACGCGCTCACGGCTTTCGCGCACGGCGGCGTCAGGCAGGCCAACCATGGTGAAGGCAAACTGTCCGCCTGAGACATAGGCCTCCACCGTGACCGGCACGCCCTCCACCCCCTGGAGCGCAAAGCAGCAGGTACGCGACAGCATGGGCAATCCCCCGCTTTCTCGTTGGTGTAATACAGGTTAATAATACAGCCAGCCCTTGAACCACTGCATCGCCGACAGCCATTTCGTGCTGGCGGTGACGCCGCTGGCATAGGGGAAGAACGCGATAAACAGCGCCAGGGCAATCGCCAGATAGACGATCATCAGCCCAGCGGGCGCGCGGCGCAGGCTTGCGCTCAGGCGCGGACGCGCGGCGATGGCAGGCATTTCTGCATAGCTTTCGGCCGTATCCGCCAGCAGATCAAAACACAGCGCGACGCACAGGATGATAAACGGCACTGCGGCAAAGTAGTGATAGATATACGTTCCGCGCGGCACCAGCACCCAGGGCATATACTGCGCGGCAAAGGAAATGAGCAGGATCGCCGGGCGCATGTCATCTCCCCGGCTCTGCCAGTACAGGCCGCGGCGGTCGATGTGCCGCTCCGCCCAAATGACGATCACCATAATCAGCGCAGCCAGCCCGCCCCACCATACGGCAGGGTTCCCCAACGCCATGATGGTCTGCGTGCTGCCCTCCGCGTGATAGGACGCGGAATAATACCACATGGGCTTGCCGATCACCGGCCACTCATACCAGGGCGAATAGAAGGGATGGTTCATGCCCAGCCCCGGCGTGCTGTGATAGCCAAACATGCCGCCAAACACACCAGTGGTAAGGTAATCGCCCACCGCGGCCTGAATCACCTTCTGCACCGTAATGCCGCCCGAGGGCAGGAAATACGGAATATAGGATGCATAGTACACGCCCAGCGGCACGGCAATGAAGAACACCAGGCAGCAGCCCAGGGTGATCAGCAGCCGTGCAGGATATGTGCGCGCAGGCACGGCCAATTTGCTCTCCTCCGGATGGGGTTTGCGCAGCTTGTGGTTGACCTTCTGCTGGCTGGCTTCATACGCCTCCAGCTCATGCGAAGCCGCCAGATGCTCACGGGACCTGCGCCACACGCTCCAGAAGAACAGCACCGCCAGGCCCACGCCCGCATAGCAGCCCGTCCACTTGCTGGCCACAGCCAGGCCCATAAACAGGCCGGACAGCGCCAGCGGAATCAGCGTTTTAATCAGCGGTTTACGCCAGTAATCCATGCGCAGATAGTACACCATAAACACATACGACCAGATGATAAACAGCACCACAAAGCTGTCGATGGTCGCAATGCGCGTCTGGGTAAAATGCATACAGTCCACCGCCATCAGGAACATGGCGGCAAACGCGCCCATGCGGCGCTTGGTCAGGAGCTTGCCAAGCAGATACATGCCCGGCAGCATCAATACGCCCGCCAGCGCCCCGGCAAAGCGCCAGCCAAAGGGCGTCATGCCAAAGATCGAAATGGAGAAAGCGATCAGCACCTTGCCCAGCGGCGGATGCGAGGTTTCATAGGGGCGATAGGTATAATCACCCTGCATAGCCAGATAATGCTCATACCCCGTGCGGGCATGATAGATTTCATCAAAGTAGGTGCTGTTATACCAGCCAGGCTCGCCGGTGAATGTATCCTGCTCGTCAATCAGCGCTTCGCCGTTGCCGCTTACCAACGTCACGGGGAAAATCTCCTGCGTAGCAGGATCGCGGAAGATGGTCTCGTAAATCGTGGTGCCGATATACTGCGCCTCGATGCGCACATAGCGGCCCGTCAGCGTCAGTGGCGTTGTGCTGTAGGTGCGGTTGCCGCCGCCATCGTAGGACTGGCACAGATAATACCACTTGAAGCAGTTGTTGCCATATTCGCCGCCCAGCTCGGCCCAGTTGGCCTCGCTCCAGGTTTCACCATCCTGGCTTACGCGCACGATGAAATCGCTGTTCACGCTGTGGATGCCCGACATGTACAGCATGTTGAACTGCCGGGATTCGCCCAGATCCAGCACCACGTCCTCATGCTGATCGTTGGCGTATGTGGATCGCCAGCAGGTCTGCGGGGATTTGGTCGCGCCCAGGTTGGTAAAGGCAACAACAGCGTAAATCACCGTCACACCCAGCATCAGCGCGTAATCCAGCCAAATCATCCTGGGAAGCGTTTTAGGCTCCAGCACACGGCGCATGGCAGCGCTGGGCCGCACGCCCGTCTGCGGCACATCCTCGGCCTTTTCAGGCGCAGGGGCCGCAAACAGCACGTTCTGTCCCTGGCAGCATACGGCCGCGCACACATAGCCCGCCCAGCAGGCCAGCGTGCAGTTCAGCGCCGATACCGCGTATTCCAGCCAGGCGGAATCGCTGACAATGCCAAACAGCGGCGCGCTCAGATGCCCGCTGGCGCCGCCGATGCGCACGCCGCGATCCAAGACAACGCCCACGTTCAGGAACACGCTCAGGCTCAGCAGTACAAACAGGATATACACACGGCGGTCGCGTTCCAGCAGGCAGGCCAGCGCCAGCAGCACAGCGGCCGGGAAAAGATAGCGCTCGTGCATCATGGTACCCACGCTGCACAGCAGCATCAGCAGCAGCGCGCCCAGCAGCGGCAGGTGGCGAATACTGCCCCCCGCCAGGTACATCAGCGCGCACAGCACCACGGCCAGGGCAATGACCGCCCAGCCAAAGGCCGCGTAGCTCATGGGACCGAACGCGCAGATCAGCCCCGCCAACAGCAGAGCCGCAGTAACGGCCAAATAGGCGCGATGCGTGCGATCCCAGCGGAAGCGCACGGCGGCAAAGGCCGCGCCGCCGCACAGGCACACCATACCCAGCAGGCGAATCAGCACCGGCGCGCTTTCCTCCACGCTCACCCAGTTTTGCCCGAACAGGAAATACAGGTTGCAGGCGTTCACCGTGGCGCTGGCATAGTAGGACATGGTGCCGGTATACAGGCTGATCAGCCAGCCCGGCTCGGTTTGATAGACGGAGAAGGGGACCACCACCGCCAGCGCAACCACCGCCGCGCCAGCCAGACCAATCAAGGTCTGCCGCACCAGCACGCGGTCACGATTGCGGATCCATTCCACAATCAGCGCCAGCAGGCCCAGCGGGCCAAACATCAGCGCCTGGGGCTTTATCAGCACCGCCAGCATATAAACTGGCAGCGCCCAGGCCCACTTGCGCTCAATCGCCAGCACCACCACCAGCAGGATGCACAGCGCCATCACGCTGTCCGATTGTCCCCAGGCAGCACCGGTAATAAAGGTAAGGAGATTCAAGGCATACAGCGCAGCCACCGTGAAGGCGGCGCGCTCAGAAACACGCTTGCGGCCATAGGTATACAGCACGGCCGCCGCCGCAATATCGCACAGGATGGAGGGCATCTTGACCAGCAAGGTAGTCACGCCCGTGCCCAGCAGCTTGCCGATCTGCCCAAACAGCCCCAGCACCAGCAGGTATCCGGGGGGATAATCACAGAATCCCGCGGCGTTATAGAAATTGGCCGGGCCTACCTCTACCATGGTATTGGCCCAGGAGCTAAAGCAGCCAATATCCACGCCATAGCCAGGCACCAGTACGGCCACAAGGACGCGGGCTGTAAAGGCCGCCGCCAGCAGGGGCAGCAGCATCCAGAGGGATGGGCGCTTCAGCATCCCCTCCCCCAGCGCTGCGCGGCGAAGCAGCAGGCAAACCAGCGCATAGCCCAGCGCCACGGCCAGCAGATAGGGCCAGGCAGGGGCGGAAGTCTCCTCGTCCGTTGCGGTCGAAGTATTGGCTGTCGCGCGCGTCCAGCTAGAAGCAATATAGCCGTCTGGCACACTGGCTATCTGCTCCAGCGTGATATCCCGGAAGGAAGCCGTGCCGATGGCCTCACCGCTGTAGCCGCCCAGGCGGGCAAAGATCGTTACGCTCCGCTGGCCTTCCCCTGTGCGGCCATACAGGCGCACCTCCTGCCATTCGCCCTCGGTATCATACACGCACTCGGAAAACACGTAGATGCCCGAGATGGACAGGTTGGCGCCCAGGCCATCGCTGGCGTCAGCGCGAATATAGCCGCGCAGGCAGTACAGGCTGTCGGGCTGCACCGCAACTTCCTGCACAAAGCGCGCGTCGTTCAAGGCATGGTTGGTAATGGTCGCCACGCCGTCGGTCACACTGTAATCGGTATATCCGGGCATGGTGATGTACGCATCGGTATACCAGTCCTCCATATCGGCGGAAAAATCGCCGTTCATCAACAAATTACCGGCCTGAATCTCGCTCTTTTTGCCTGGCAGCGTCAGCGCCAGCACCAGGGCGATCACCGCAATCGCGGCAAGCGCAACGATCCACAGCAGTCGTTTCTTTTTCATCACACGCTCCTTTTCGGATAGCATCCGCTCAAAAGGCATTTTCCATGTAAAAAATCCCGGCGCGCGAAAACTCCAGGATATCAAACCGACACGGCGCGTCGCGCAGCCCCTTGCGGGACAGATACGCATCCGCCGCGTGCCGCAGCCTGCGTCGCTTGTCCGCCGTCACAGCGGCCACGCCCGCGCCCAGCTTACCCGCCGGGCGTGCCTTTACTTCAATAAAGACAATCGTATCGCCGTCGCGGGCGATCAGATCAATCTCGCCGTCGCGCGCGCGATAGCGCATGTTCAGCAGACGATACCCGCGCCGCCGCACATAGCGCGCCGCGCGCAGCTCATACAGCAATCCTGCCTGATACGCGTTGTTCATAGGAATTTACGGATAAAGGTCATCCGATGCGCCGGACAGGGGCCATGCTCGCGGATCGCAGCAATATGCTCCGCCGTTCCGTAGCCCTTATGCCTGGCAAAGCCGTACTGCGGATACTGCTGATCTAGGGCAAGCAGCTCCCGATCCCGCGTCACCTTGGCCACAATGCTGGCCGCAGCGATGGAATAGGACACTGCGTCGCCGTGCACGATGGGGATTTCCGGCGCGTCCAGCCCCAGATTCTTCACCGCGTCGATCAGATAAATATTGGCCTGCGCATCCGCCGCAGCGCGGCGCATGGCGTTCATGGTGGCCTGCAGGATATTGATTTCGTCAATCTCCTGCGCGCTGGCGCGGCCTACGCCCACATACAGCGCCGTGCGCAGGATTTCTTCATATACTTTATCGCGGCGCAGGGCGGAAAGCTTTTTGGAGTCATCCACCCAATCCACCGTGGGCGCGCTGGGCATGATCACACACGCCGTCACCACGTTGCCCGCCAGCGGGCCGCGCCCGGCCTCGTCCATGCCGGCCACACGCGCGCAGGCCGCCCAATAGGGCTGATCATGGGCAATCATCGCCATGCGGCGCTCCTGGCTGTCACTGCGCATCGTCGTTGTTCTCCTTCACAGGGGCTTTTTCAGCCGTCTCCGGCGGCGCTTCCAGCGTCAGCCTGCCCAGCTTGCCATCGCGGAACTCATCCAGCACCACGGCGGTGGCGCGCTCGATATCCAGCTCTCCCCCGCGCAGCAAAAAGCCACGCCCGCGGCACACCGCCTCCAGCAGTGCCTGCCCACGCAAGGACATATCGGTAATCTTGTACCGCGCCGTCAGCGCCTCGGGCGCCAGGGCTGTCATATCCTCCAGCAGCGCGCAGGACAGGGCGAAGGTATCCACCACCTCGTCCCGGATGGCGGAGATATACGCCAGCCGCCGCGCAGCCACGGGATCATCCAGCTTTGGCCACAAAAGGCCGGGGGTGTCCAGCACCTCCAGATATTCGCCCACACGCACCCACTGATTGGCGCGCGTCACGCCCGGACGGTTGCCCACCTGGGCAATCGCACCGCCGTGCAGCTGATTGATGATGGTGCTTTTGCCCACGTTCGGCACGCCCACCACCATCACGCGCACCGTGCGGCGCACGCCACGCGCCTCGCCGCGCGCCACCTTGTCGCGGGTCAGGTTTTCAATGGCCTTGAATACCTCCCGCGCGCTGCGCCCTGCCGTAATGGCCGCGCACTGCACGCCGTGGGCTTGATAATACGCCTGCCACTTGCGGGTCATGGCAGGATTGGCAAGGTCGGCCTTGTTCATCATCAATACCCGCGCCTTGCCGCGCAGCATGGCGTTGAGCACGGGGTTTCGGCTGGATTCGGGCAAGCGGGCGTCGCAAATTTCAATCACCGCATCCACGCGGGAAAGCTGATCCTGCAAAAGCCGCTTAGCCTTGGCCATATGGCCGGGATACCAGTTAATCTGCATACAGGCTCCTGAAGATTTCCATAATCTGGAATAAAAATGCATTTTCGCGTTTCTCTTAAAGTAATATCATGTTAAAGCAAAAAAATCAAGCGCCTTTGCGCATTGTATTCAGAAAATTTACACCCGCTTCATCTTTATACCCTGCCCGCCGCGATTTTGACATATTCGCAAAAAAGCCCGAACGCATTGGATTTTCGCGGCAATCATTTCAATTCTCAACTGAAGATCAACGGCAATTGTATTGAAATTATTTACAATTAATGATAATATGCTATCTTGAGCGGCATATGGCGCAGCATTCTCGATATCTGCACGCTCACCAAGGAGGAAATGACATTGGCCGAGCAATACAAACGGCGGTTTGGAGATCGCAAGGACGGGCGGCTCATGCGCGAGCTGGATTCCATGCACTATATCACGCCCCTGATTTATCCCAATCGCTGCGATAACGAAGCCTACATCTCCGAGCGCATCGACCTTGCGCCCATCAATGCCTATATCGCCAAGAAGAACGAAAGCCAGCCCGATCTGCCCTACACCATGTTTCATGTAATTGTGGCCGCGCTGGTAAAAACGCTGACCCTGCGGCCCAAGATGAACCGCTTCATCGCCAACCGCAACGTGTATCAGCGCTATAATGTTTCGGCCGCCTTTGTAGTAAAAAAGAAGTTCGCCGACGACGGCGCGGAGGCGCTGGCCTTTGTGCGCGCCAAGGAAAGCGACACAATGGATTCCATCCATCAGTGCATCCGCGATCAGGTGATGTCCTGCCGCAGCGACAAGGTAGACCGCACCACCGACAGCATGGATATTCTGACCAGCATGCCGCGCTTTCTCAGCCGCTTCCTGGTGGATATCATCCGCTTTCTGGACAAGCACGGCTGGTGCCCCAATTTTCTCATCGCCACCGATCCCTATTATTCCTCGGTGGTGCTGTCAAACGTCGGCTCCATCAAGCTCAAGTGCGGCTATCATCACCTGACCAACTGGGGCACCAACGGCGTTTTCTGCCTGATTGGCGAAAAGGGCAGCACGCCCGTTTTCAATGCGGAGGACGGCTCCTGCACCATGCGTGAAACCGTCGAGCTGGGTCTGACCATCGACGAGCGTCTGGCCGACGGCTACTATTATTCCAAGTCCATCCGGCTGCTTAAGCACCTGCTGGAGCACCCGGAGCTGCTGGACCGTCCCATCAGCGAGGAGGTAGACTACTGATGCCCGATAAAATCACCGCCAAGGCCCCGTGGGTAAAGAACCTGGGCGATATCCCCGCGCATCTGGATTATTTCCAGGGCTCCATGTACGATATGCTCAAGTCCGTGGCCGATAAATACCCCAACAACATCGCCATGGATTTCATGGGACGCTCCACCACCTACAGGCAGCTGCTGGAGCATGTGGAGCGCTGCGCCAAGGCGCTTAAAACCATCGGCATCCGCGAAAACGATTGCGTTACCATCGCCATGCCCAACTGCCCGCAGGCCATCGCCATGTTCTACGCCATCAACATGGTGGGCGGTATCGCCAACATGGTGCATCCCCTGTCCAGCGAAAAGGAAATCGAATTCTATCTGAACGAATCCAACAGCGTGACGGTAATCACGCTGGATCAGTTCTATCATAAAATCGAAGCCATCCGCAACAACACCAATATTGTCAACGTCATCATCGCCAGCATCCGGGATGAGCTGTCCCAGCCCCTCAAAACAGGCTATATGCTTACCGAAGGCCGCAAGATCCGCAAGATTCCCGACGACGCGCCTGTCATCCGCTGGCAGAAGTTCCTTAACCTCAGCAAGTCCTGCTTCTGGCGCTATAAGGTGGAGCGCAAGCCTGAAGATCCCGCGGTCATCCTCTATTCGGGCGGCACCACCGGCACCACCAAGGGCATTGTGCTGACGAATCTGAATTTCAACGCCCTGTCCCAGCAGGTCATCGCCACCAACCCCATGTTCCGTCCCGGCGACCGCATGCTGGCCGCCATGCCCATCTTCCACGGCTTTGGTTTGGGCGTGTGCATCCACACCATGCTCACCCAGGGCGGCCGGTGCGTGCTGGTGCCGCGCTTTACCGCCAAGAGCTATTCCAAGCTGATTACCAAGTACAAGTGCAATTTCATCGCGGGCGTGCCCACGCTGTATGAGGCACTGCTGCGCCTGCCCAACATGGAAAAGGCCGATCTGAGCAGCCTCAAGGGCGTGTTCTCCGGCGGCGATTCGCTGACGATCGAGCTGAAAAAAAAGTTCGATAAGTTCCTGTACGATCACAAGGCCGTCATCCAGATCCGCGAGGGTTACGGCACCACCGAGTGCGTTACCGCCTCCTGCCTCACCCCGCCCACCATGCACCGCGAAGGCAGCATCGGCCTGCCCTTCCCCGATACCTACTACAAGATCGTTACCCCCGGCACCGACGAGGAGCTGCCCTACGGCGAGGAGGGCGAGATCCTGCTGGCCGGCCCCACTGTGATGCGCGAGTATCTGCATCATCCCGAGGAAACCGCCCAGACGCTGCGCAGGCATGCCGACGGTCTCACCTGGGTATACACGGGCGATCTGGGCGTGATGGACGCAGATGGTTTCGTCTATTTCCGCGGCCGCCGCAAGCGCATGATCATCACCTCGGGCTACAATGTGTACCCTGCGCAGCTTGAAAACATTCTGGAGGCGCACGAGGCCGTTCAGCGCTGCTGCATCATCGGCGTGCCCGATTCCTACAAGATGCAGAAGGTCAAGGCCTTCGTCATGCTCAAGCCCGGCTTCCCCGCCACCGAGGAAACCAAACAGAGCATTCTGGCCCACTGCCGCAAGAACATCGCCAAGTACGCCATGCCCTATGATATCGAGTTCCGTGAAAATCTGCCCACCACGCTGGTCGGCAAGGTTGCCTATCGTGTACTGGAGGATGAAGAGCTGAAGAAAATCAGCTAAGTTTCATTGATTCGGGTTGCTTCGTGCGGCCCGTTTTTTATTGGGGATGAGAACGAGGGGAACGGGGAAACGAGGGGAACGTTTCTTTCTTGAGTCAAGAAAGAAACAAAGAACCTGTGTGTGACGTAAAAGTCAGTTGGATAAAAGCTGGAAGGCGTGCCACGGGACATGCTCACCGTTGCGCCTAATTGATGTGTCCAGCAGCATTGCCCTTCAAGAACGCTTCAAAGCAAAAACGCAGCCCCTTCGGCTATATCGCCGAAAGGGCTGCGTTTTTATTGTTCCGTTATTCCTTGCCTTCTGTTTCGCCTTCCATGGGAACATAGAGGCTGCCATTCTGCCATGCCTGCTGCAAATCGCCGTCCCAATAGTAATAGCCGGGATTATCGGCAATAAAGGCGTCAAAGGCTGCCTGTGTTTCGGCGTCGCACAACGGGATTTCGCCGTTTTCCGCGCTGTATATGCACAGCTTTTTGCGGCCTGCCTGCATGGAAATCGTGCTGAACTCCCCCGAACATTCGCACTGCCGCCACATTGCGGTGGCATTCTGGGGGACAACGCCCTTTTCCTCCAGCGCTTTGAAATCGGCGGCGGTCATGGGCTTGAGAATCATTTCGTAGAATTTGCCATTCTGATAGCGATAGGTGCACAGCGTGCCCATATCCGCCCAGCGGCCGTCGGCGGTTTTTAGAATACGGCTGGGCACAGCAGTCACATCGCCCTGCAGCGTTCTGCCCAGCACACGCTCGATCCAGGGGTACCTCCAGGTGAAGGCTGCCTCGCCCTGATCACTGGTTAAGGATCTCCAGCCATAGTGCTGCTTGTACTGCGGCGCGGGGGTAAACTGCAGCAGCAGCGCGCCCTGTGTTGTGCGCACCAGCTGCAAATCCTGCGCCCAGGAGAGGGGCACATCCTGCACAAAGCCCAGCAAAAGCTCGGGCTTGGCGACGACCGTGCCCAGGCAGATGGCCACCACCAGCCCCAGGCACAGCGCGGCGATTTTCCAGGCACGAAAACGCTTGCGCTGGCGCTTGACAGCCTGGCGGAAGCCCTGCTCCACCTTGCCCTGCGCGACGGGCGCGGGCGCGGCGCTTTGCATTTCGCGGTATATCTGGCTGCAAGCGGAGCAGGCAGCCACATGCTGTGCGACAGCCTGACGGCTTTGCTCACTGGCCGCGCCGTCGATGACCAGCGGCATCAGATCCTGCGCAACAGCGCAGGGAATTTTATTTTGTTCGCTCATGTTGCTTCCTCCTGGAGCATTTCCTGAATTTTCTGCTTGGCGCGGTAGTAGATCACCCTGGCCCAGCCGTCACCCTTCTGAAACAGCGCGCCGATCTGCGCAAAGGGAAGCTCACCCAGCGTGCGCAGGGTAAAAACCTCCTTATACGGCTCTTCCAGCCTGTGAAGCAGCAGATACAGCTGCCGCGCGGTATCGCGGTCCGCCAGCGCTTCCTCCATGCCGCCAGGGGCGGACAGCTGCGCCGTATCGGTGCGGAAATCGATGTGCTTTTGCCTGCGCAGCATGGAAACATACTGATGGTGCGCGATGGAGCACAGGTAGGTATCCACGCTGGAGCGACCCTCGAATGCGTCCGGATTGCGGAGCACGCGGTAGAAGGTTTCCTGGGTGATTTCCTCGGCCATGTGCGCGTTGCGGGAAAGGGAGAGGGCAAAGCCATAGACCTTCCGGAAATACGTGGTGTAGAGCTGCTCAAAATCCATGGTCTGCCCTCCTTTCTCATCAGTTGGACGCGCGAAAAGCGCGTTCGTTACAGAAAAAACAGGAAAAATTGCAATAATGAAGGAACTTGGCTTATGACGTAAAGGCTGCATACATTGTCAAACATCAAAAAGCGCCGACATTAATAGCGCCTTCCTCCAGATGGGGGAAGGCGTTGATCCACGGTAAGCCGGTTGAGCAGGATTAATCCTCACTCGCAAAGTTGGTAAAGTACCCCTGCACCAGCACCACGGGCGTGCCGCGGTCGCCGCTGCCGCTGGTCAGGTCGCACAGACTGCCCAGCAGGTCGGTAAAGCGGCGGGGCGTGGTGCCCTGGGAGGCCATCTGACCCTTGAGGTCGTGATCCTTGGCACGGATCTTCTCGCGCATGGCCTGCGCAAGCGCCGCGCCGGACAGATCGCGCAGATCGTTATCGGCAAAATATTTCATCTTCAGCTCGTTAGGCGTGCCCTCCAGGCCTTCGGTATAGGCGGGCGAAACCACGGGATCGGCCAGTTCCCAGATGCCGCCGACGGGATCCTTGAAGCAGCCGTCGCCATACACCATCACTTCCATGTGCTTGCCGGTGGCGGCCAGCAGAGCATCCTGCAGCTTGTGCACAAATTCATCGCAGTCATGCGGGAACAGCTTCACCTTGTCCTCGGTGGCCTTGTTGCTGCCCAAGATGCCATACTGCGCGTTATAGCCGCTGCCATCCACGGAGGCGGTCATGATATCGTCCATGCCCAGCACGCTTGCGCCCTTGGCGCGCAGAATGCGCTTGGTGCGCGCGCGAGTGTGGATATCGCAGGCAATGACCTTGTTGGTATACTGCAGAATATAGGAGGGATCGTTGGAAAAAATCACGCGGGTGTTGGGCGCGAAGGTACGGTAATACTCAATGTAGTCCATGCCGGTAAAGGGATGGACGGTGTTGTTGCCAAACACCTTGCGGAAGCCCTCGTAATCAAAGCTCTCACGGTAAGGATCCACGCCCTTTTCATCCAGCGTATCCCAGGACAGCAGGGCATTGCCCACCTCGTCGGAAGGATAGCTCAGCTGCACCACTACGCCCTCGGGCGAAGCCATGGTCATCGCCCGCAGCAGAATGCCGAAGCGATTGCGGCTGAGGATGGGAAACAGAATGCCGATGGGGCCTTCACCCAGCTTATTGCAGATATCCTTGGCGATCTGCTCGCAGGTGGCATAGTTGCCCTGGGTGCGGCCGACAACGGCCTCCGTCACCGCCACGATGTCGCGGTCATGCAGGGGAAATCTCTCGTTTTCTGCCGCGCGGCACACGCTCTGCGTGACCGCCGTGACCAGATCGTCGCCCTGCTGGAAAATCGGGGTTACAATGCCTCTTGCCGTTACGCCCGTTGTACGCATGAAATATTGCCTCCTGATTGCGCGCGGCTGGCGCGCAGATGAAATTACGTATTATTTTATCACACATGGGCGGTTGTTTGCAATGCGTATTCCGTCCATTTTTGCAGGCAGGATAGGTCACGCAGCGCCCCTTCAAGCAGCGCGTAGCCTGCGGGATCCTGTGCTTCTATTGCGCGGATGGTCTTTTTCGGCCCGAAATAATACCGGTCGCGCATCACGCAATAGATCTCCAGGCTGTCCGTCAGCAGCCAATGCGCGCGGTACAGACCCTCGGCGTCCCCCCGCGCCGCGCGCTCCAGCATCTTCAGGCTCCATTGCCGCAGATGCCGCTTTTCGTCCGCATCGCGCACAGCGTGGGCAGCGGCATAGACGCGCACCCGATCGATCAAACCCTGCGCGATATGGTTTTCATTCTCTAAAAGGATCACGCCATCGTGGACAGTAATCAAATCCTGCGGCGCGTTTTCATCCAACACTTCCTGGGGCGTGCGCAGCACAGCGTCCAGCCGAACGCCGTCAATCACCCTGCCGTCATGGCGGCAGGGGCACGACCTGCAAATCAAAAGCACGTCAAAATCGCTCTGCGCGTTCTGCGTACCGTTTGCATAGGAGCCGTAGCCGATCATCGCCAGCGGATGATAGGTATTCGTAAGATAATCCAGAATCGCGTCCATTTTTCCTCCAAATCGCCTGATTTCGCGCTCATTATAGCATGCGCAGCGGGTTTTGTCGATTGAAAAGCGTCAACAATGCGGTGGATACAGCGGATACAGAAATTCTGATTAACTCCCCTTGAATTGCCTCAAACCATGTGCTATACTTTTTATTGTTTTTTTGTGTCTACGTTTAGAAAATGAGAAATTAAGCGATAGGATGAAAACTAAGAAAAATGAAGTATTATAAAATTGGAAAAGTATCGAAACTCTTCGGCGTTTCCTGCGAAACGATTCGCAACTATGAAAAGACGGGGTTGATTCGTTCTACGACGCCACCGGATTCGTCCGTGCAGTATTACGATATTGACAACGTTCGCAAACTGGTGGGCATCCGCACCATGCGCAATCAGGGGTTTTCTGTTTCGGAACTTGAACAGGTGTATTCCGATATGTCTCTTGAGGAATACGACGAATTGATGCGGCAAAAAATAGCCGCAGACGAGTGCGAGCTGCGGCGCGTTGAAATCCGGCTTGCGGAGCGCCGCCGCGCGGCGGAGGAAGTCATGCGCGTGCGCAGCGGCAGAATGCAGGCGGAGCTGATGCACTATCATGGCGGCTTCTATCTGCCTTATCACGGAAATGATATCCTTCATACCGATGTAAACGAAAACTGGCTGCGCCAATGGACGGAGAATCTGTTCCATGTGCGCCATATGGCGGTCTATTCAAATCTTGCGCTGTCCGACGAACCGCAGAGCGAATACTTCAACGCGTTCCATGTGCCGTTGCAATATGTGGAGCCGCTTGGAATCGACGTGGTGCCGCCGGTAAAAACAATGCGCCCCATGCGTTGCGTGAGCTGCATTGTGCGCAGGGAATCCATTCAATATCCCTTCGGCGGGCGTGCGGAGGAAATTGCGGAATTTGTGCGGGAGAAAAGGCTGTCGCTTGCAGGCTGGGGTTTCGCGTTGACGCTGTTTGGCTATCACGAAAAAGGAACAAAGAACACATATTTCAGGTTGATTCTTCCGCTGAAAGAATCAGGGCCGCTGGCAGATTAAAGCCAGCGGCCCCTTTTTGCATTTGGAAAGCGATTATTCGGCGATGTAGCGGACGGCGTTTTCGCCGGCCAGACGGCCGGAAGTGAATGCCCAGCCCAATGCAGAACCGCCGTAATCGACGTAAGACTTGTTGGAGTTGTACAGCACGCCGGAGCAATCGTAGCCGGTTGCATACAGCCCCTCGATCTTGCTGCCGTCCGTGCGGAGCACGTTCAGATCCAGATCGACGTCCAGGCCGCCGTCGGTACCGTAGGTGTAGTTAATGCACTTGAATGCGTAAAGGTTTTCGCCGGTAATGGGGTGGAGGTACTGCGCGTCCTTGCCCATGGCATCCACGCCGGATTCGCATGCAGCGTTGTAGTCCGCGATGACGGCGACGAGCGTTTCAGTGTCCACACCGATCATTCCGGCGAGCTCTTCCACGCTGGAGGCTTTATACAGCGTGCCCATGTCGATGCACTTGCTCAGAATTTCATCCATTTCCGGAATTGGTGTGTTCGCGTCAAATCCGCCCTGTCCGAACGCGCGGGTACTGGTGACGGTCGGGAAGCCGTTCTCGCGGAAAGTGTCGATGGTATCCTGCCCCCAGAGGGACCAGTAGTTTGCACCGAGTTTCCAGGAAACATGGAACGCGGCTTCGTTTACCGTACGCTTGCCCTGCGCGGAAATCCACAGGCCGTCCGGCTCAATGGCGAAGCTCATGGGCACGTCGTTGAGGGACTTGGTGCGCGGATAGTTCCAGCGGCTGTCCAGCTTATCGGAAATAATGGTTACGGGGTAGTCCTTCATGATGGAAGCGATGGAATTGTAGTGCGAGACGGGAACCATGTCGATGTTGTATACGCCCGCGTTCAGATCGTCGATCGCAGCCTCGATCATCGCACCGTCGTTGATGGTGTAGCCGAAGATCGGCCAGCTCGTGGCAACGCCGGTCGGTTCGGTAACGTAGCGCTCCATCATATTTTTATTGGCGGCGAAGCCGCCGGTTGCGATGATAACCGCGCCCGCGTTGATTGTATATTCCGTGCCGTCGCTGCCTATGGCACGCACGCCGGTTACTTTGGAGCCGGTTTCATCGGTGAGATAGCCCGTACCCTTGGTTTCCAGCATGTACCGGCCGCCCAGCGCGGTATAGTCGGCGACCAGCTGATCAAAGTAGGAACTGACGGCTTCGACACGGTTGCCGAACGCGCGGGGGTATTCGTAGCCTTTTTCCTTCTTGCCATCGAAAACGAAATCCATGCAGACGCGGAATTCGGTTTCCTTTTCCTTGCGCGGCTGGCAGAACCAGAAGCCGTGGTCGTAGACAAGCCAGTCGATGGTGTCGCCGGAGTTGTCGATGAAAAGGTCGATCATTTCGGTCTTGGCGTCTCCGTCAGCGTAGGCGTACCAATCCTGACGGAACGCTTCGGCGTCGACATAGTCTTCGCCGCCGTTATATTCAGTCTTGTATTCGGTGGGGTTTACGCCCATGGGTGAGCCGGTCAGCGATGAAGTGCCGCCGTAGAGACCGGCCTGCTCGATTGCCAGAACGCTTACCTCCGTACCGTTTGCGGCCTGTTCTTCCGCGACGGACATTGCGGCTGCGCAGCCTGCGGCACCCATGCCGACCACGACGACGTCCACGTTGATCGTTTCATGCGCGGCGGCATTTTTCTCGATGGGCTTATAGAAGTTGTCCAGCGCGGAAGCGTCCGTTCCGGCAGCTGAGAGAGCCTGGGTTAACGCGTCGGCTACGGCGGCCTTGATGCCGTTGCTCGAACTGGTTGCGCCGCAGACCGCATCCACAGACAGGGACTGGTTTCCCACAATGCGCGGAATCAGCAGATCGACGGCCGCCTGGAAAATGTTGGCCGTTTCACGGTTGGGGTCGTTGACGGTGATGGAAACAATCGAGGTTTCGTCGACCGTTACATCCAGCGCCAGCTGGCCGATAATGCCGTAGCCGGCGCCACGGCCGGTATATGTTCCGGGCGTCATGATGACTTGCGCGGCGGCGGTTTCTGTGCCGCTGGCGGCTGCGATGGCCTCCTTCGCGGCCTTGAGTACCGCATTGCTGCTGACGGTGCAGCCGGACAATGCGTCGATATCGGCGGATTGCGCGGCGAGAATCATTTTCGGCAGCTGTTCAATGGCGCGTGAACCGACGCCAGGAGTCTCGTTTTCGCCCGTGGCGGTAACGCTGATGATTTTGCCGTTCTGTATGGAGACGGTTACGCGGACTTCTCCGCCGAACCCCTGCGCGACGGCGGAGCTTTCCTCTGCAAACGCGGCCGCGGCTGGTATGCAGAGCATCAGACAAAGCAAGATGGACAGAACCCGTTTCATGTGAGTTTCCTCCGTTAAAAAATTTGCGGTTAAACCGCGTGAAGTATTATAGCGGCTCAAGCCGCTTGAGAAACAAGAGAAGAAAAGGCAAAAAGCAAAAAACAAAAGCGTCAGCAATAAGGTGGCTCTTTCTTGACAATCGCGCCGAATTAGACGATAATATATAAGAATGGAGGAGCATGTACCTTGGAGCATCTGATTACGCATGTGGAGCCCGGCAGCCCGGCGCTGCGCCACGGCCTGCGCGAGGGCGATACCCTGCTGGCCATCAACGGCGAGGAGATCATCGACCAGATCGATTATGAGGCGCTGTCGGCCAGACGCCATCTGATTCTGCACGTTCGCAAGGCGGACGGCCGCGACTGGCAGCTGGAGCTGGTCAAGCCTGCCGGCATTCCCCTGGGGCTGGACTTTGGCGAAAGCATGGCGTGCACCCCGCGCGTATGCAAAAACAAGTGCATGTTCTGCTTCATCGATCAGATGCCGCCCGCCTGCCGCAAGACGCTGTATGTCAAGGATGACGACTGGCGCATGTCGCTGATGATGGGCAACTTTATCACGCTGACCAACGTGGACGACCAGGAGTTTGACCGCATCCTGCGCCGCAGGGCCAGCCCGCTGTTCATCTCCGTTCACGCCACTGATCCGGCCGTGCGCGTCAAAATGATGAAGAACCCCGACGCGGCAAAGCTGCTGCCCAGGCTGCGGCAGTTTAAAGAGCACGGCATCAAGTTCCACTGCCAGATCGTGCTGTGTCCCGGCATTAACGACGGCGCGGTGCTGGAGGATACCCTGCAAACGCTGTTTACCCTGCATCCCGCCGCGCAGAGCGCCGCGCTGGTGCCCGTGGGGCTGACCAAGTTCCGCGAGCATCTTTATCCTCTGCGCCCCTACACCAAGGAAGAGGCCGAGGAAGTGCTGGCCATCTGCAAAAAATGGCAGGATCGGTTTATGGATTTGTGCGGCAGCAAGTTCGTTTTCCCCTCGGACGAAATGCTGTGCATCGCCGGGCGCGATATCCCGGATGAGGATTACTACGAGGGCTTCCCGCAGATTGAAAACGGCGTGGGTCTGATGCGGCAGTTTCTCACTGCATTCATCGCCGCGCACGACGCGGCGCCCGCGGGCGTTCAGGCGCAGCATCGCCGCATCCTTATCCCCTGCGGCCGCAGCATCGCCCCGTATATGCGCCGCTGGATTGCGCAGTACGGCCCGCCGGGCGTGGACGTTACAGTGCAGGCCATTACCAACCATTTCTTCGGCGATACCGTCACCGTCACCGGGCTGTTGACCGGGCGTGATATCGTGGCCCAGACCAAGGACGCGGACGTGGACGAAATGCTTTTGTGCAGCGTCACCCTGCGCGCCGAGGGCGATCTGTTTCTGGATGATCTTTCTCTGGATGAGTTTCGCCGCATGCTGCCCTTCCCTGTGCGCATGTCCGCCAACAGCGGCGCGGCGCTGTACCAATCGCTGCTTGGCGATATAGAAAAGGAGTCAACATGACCACCAAACCCCTTGTTGCCATCGTGGGCCGCCCCAACGTGGGCAAATCCACCTTTTTCAATAAAATTGCCGGCCATCGCGTGGCCATCGTGGAGGATACCCCCGGCGTTACGCGCGACCGCATCTACGCCGATGTGGAGTGGACGGGCCGCGAGTTTACGCTGATCGACACGGGCGGCATCGACCCGCGCAGCGATGACGTGCTGCTGTCCCAGATGCGCCGGCAGGCGGAAATCGCCATCGAAATGGCTGATGTGATCTGCTTTTTCTGCGATGCGCGCGACGGCCTGACCCGCGACGACGAGGAAGTGGCCTCGCTGCTTCGCCGCACGCGCAAGCCCGTCATCCTGGTGGTAAACAAGCTGGATTACGCCGGGCTTAACGACGTATTGTACGAATACTACGCCCTGGGTCTGGGTGAGCCGGTGGGCATTTCCGCCGCCAACATGCTGGGTCTGGGCGATCTGCTGGATGAAATCGTCAAGCTTCTGCCCCCCAAGCGCGAGGATGAGGAAGAGGACGAAAACGGCCTGCACGAAATCCAGCTGGCGCTGGTGGGTCGCCCCAATGTGGGCAAAAGCAGCCTGACCAACCGCCTGCTTGGCCAGGAGCGCGTGATGGTCAGCGATATTCCCGGCACCACGCGCGACGCCATCGACACGCACTTTGAAAGCCAGTACGGCGGCCGCTACAACATCATCGATACCGCCGGCATCCGCCGCAAGCGCGCGGTGGAGGATCAGTCCCTGGAGCGCTACAGCGTGCTGCGCGCCATTGCCGCCATCCGCCGCTGCGACGTGGCGCTGCTGGTGATCGACGCGGTAGACGGCGTAACCGAGCAGGATACCAAGATTGCGGGGATCATCGCCGAAGAAGGCAAGGCCGTCATTGTGGTAGTCAACAAGTGGGACATTCCTGAAAAGGATACCGGCACGCTGGAAAAATTCCGCAAGAAGGTGCTGGACGACCTGAAATTTATGGATTACGCGCCGGTGTTGTTTATTTCCGCCCTGACGGGGCAGCGCGTAAACACGGTGCTGGACGCGGTGGATCAGGCCTATGCGCAGACCAGCAAGCGCATCCCCACGGGTCTGCTCAACGATGTACTGGGCGACGCGCAGATTGCCCTGCAGCCGCCCATGACCGGCGGACGCAGGCTGAAGGTGTACTACGGCACGCAGATTTCGGCCTGTCCCCCCACCTTTGCGCTGTTTGTCAACGATGAATCGCTGATGCACTTTGCTTATCAGCGTTACCTGGAAAACCAGCTGCGCAAGGCCTTCGGCTTTTCCGGCACGCCTATTCGTTTCGCCCTTCGTGAAAGGGCCAAGGAGAACGGCTAATCATGGAACAGCTTCCTTCATTGCTTCTCTGCGCGGTAATCGGCTATCTGCTGGGCAGCGTATCGGCGGGCATCCTGTATTCGCATCTGCTGGGCAGCGATATTCGCCGCCACGGCAGCAAAAATCCGGGTGCCAGCAACATGCTGCGCATTTACGGCATGAACGCGGGCACCATTACGTTTATCTTTGACTGCGCCAAGGCCATCGGCGCGGTGCTGCTGGGGCGCTTGATCGCCGGGCAGAACGGCGCGATGGCGGCGGGCTTTTTCGCTATCATCGGTCACAACTGGCCGCTATACTTTGGGTTTAAGGGCGGCAAGGGCATTGCCTGCTGCACGGGCGTGTTTGTATTTGCATTCCCGGTGCTGGGCATTCCGGCGGTGCTGCTGGATATCCTCACCATCGTGCTGACCAGGTACATATCGCTGGGCAGCATGGTGCTGGTGATTTCCTATGCCATTCTGGTCAGCGTATTCAAGGGGCTTTGGCCCGCCGGCGTATGGGCCATTGCGCTGGCGCTGATCGCTATTTGGCGGCACTGGGGCAACCTCCAACGCCTGAAGAACGGCACCGAGCGCAAAATCGGCCAGAAGGAAGAAAACAAGGCGTAAGGGGGAGAAAACGTTACTTTCTTTAGGAAAGAAAGTAACAAAGAACCTGCGTGTGGCGTAAAAGATCATGATTGAAAGCTGAAAGAGAATACACAGTCTGCATTTGCAGGACAGAAAAAAGCAAAACGTCAGAGTTGGAGCAAGCTCCATTCTGGCGTTTTGCTTTTTCCCTTCGGTCTGGCTTTGCCAGCCCGGCGCTGATCTTCGATCAGCGTGTCCTGCGGCATTTCTGCAAAAGCACGCAAAAGCTGGCTGGATATTGCTTCCAGCCAGCTTTTCACTCTTATTTTTACATGTTATGTCTGCGGAGCCGCATCGGGATTGATCTTGCGGAATTTATCAATCTCCGCGCGGGCCAGCGCATCGCAGCGGTTATTTTCCTCGCAATCCGCATGGCCGGGCACCTTGATAAACTCCACCTCGTGCTTTTTGACCACGATGGCCATCAGCCGCCATAAATCCTGATTTTCAACAGGCTTGCCGTCCGATGTTTTCCAGCCGCGGCGCTGCCAATTGGCCAGCCAGCCCTGCTGGAAAGCGTTGACCACATAGGTGGAATCGGAGTGTACGCGCACATGGCAGCGCTCCTTGAGCGCGCCCAGGGCACTGATGACGGCGAACACCTCCATGCGGTTGTTGGTGGTGTGGGGCATGTTGCCGCTGAGCACCTTTTCGTGCGGACCAAAGCACAGGATGGCCGCCCAGCCGCCGGGGCCGGGATTGCCTGAGCATGCGCCGTCGGAGTAAACCTCCACATTTTTCAGGGGCTTGATTTCAGACATGCCGCTATCCTTATTTGCCAGTCACCAGGTGCAGGGTATCGCGGGCGATAACGATCTCCTCGTTGGTGGGGATCACCAGCACCTTCACCTTGCTGTCGGCGGCGGAGATATCGCGCTCCTCGCCCTTGACGCGGTTCTTTTCCACATCGATCTTCGCGCCCAGGAACTCGAAGCCCTCCATCACCTTTTCGCGCATCTCGATGCCGTTTTCGCCGATACCGGCAGTGAAGACGATCACGTCCACGCCGTTCATGGCCGCAGCGTAAGCGCCGATGTACTTACGGATACCATAGATCAGCATATCGCGGGCGATGCTGGCGTTGCGGTCGCCCTGATCGGCTGCAGCGTCGATGTCGCGCATATCGCTGGAAATGCCGCTCAGGCCCAGCAGGCCGCTCTTCTTGTTGAGCATCTCCAGCATTTCATCGATGTTCTTGATTTCGGGGTTGCCATTTTCATCCTTTGCGTTGTTCATAATGAACTGCAGCACGGCGGGATCCAGGCTGCCGCTGCGGGTACCCATGATGACGCCCTCCAGCGGGGTGATACCCATGCTGGTGTCCACGCACTTGCCGTGATCCACCGCGCACATGGAAGAACCGTTGCCCAGATGGCAGGTGATGATGCGCAGATCCTCGGCCTTCTTGCCCAGGAACTCGGCCGCGCGGGCGCTGACATAGCGATGGCTGGTGCCATGGAAGCCGTAGCGGCGAACATGCAGATTGGTGTAATACTTCATGGGCACGCCGTACATAAAGGCCTTGGGCGGCATGGTCTGGTGGAAGGCGGTATCAAACACGGCCACCATGGGCGTGCCGGGCATGACCTTCTGGCAGGCCTCGATACCCATCAGGTTGGCGGGGTTATGCAGCGGGCCCAGCGGGATATTCTCGCGGATGGCGTCCATGACCGCGTCGTCGATCACCACGGAGCGGGTGAACTTTTCGCCGCCGTGCAGCACGCGATGGCCCACCGCGCCGATTTCATCCATGGATTTGACCACGCCGTTTTCCGCATCGGTCAGGGCGGAGAGCATGTTCTTGCACGCTTCCACATGGGTGGGCATGTCCATTTCGATCACATATTTTTTGTCGCTGCCGGGATACTTCTGCGTCAGCTTGCTGCCGGGAATGCCGATGCGCTCCACCAGTCCCTTGGCCAGCACGCTTTCGTCCTGCATATCGACCAGCTGATATTTGAGGGACGAGGAACCCGCGTTTACAATCAGAATTTTCATGGAATTGCGCCTCCGTTTTCGTATGTTCTCACAATATGGCATTATACCGCACTTTTCCGTTTCTGAAAAGGTCTTTTTGCATAAAACAGGGAAAAATCGCGCAAGTCCTGTGTAAAATTCCTGCATTTGGTTGCATGCCCAGCGTTTCTATGGTAAAATGGCGTCTGCGCGGTGCTCCGCGTGAAGGAGTGCTTGTTTTGCTGTGGAATTTTTTCTCCGCCTTCCGGCCTGCGCTGCGGGATGATCAGATCGCCCTGCTGCTGAGCAATGAAGACGTGTATGATCCGGCCCTGGGCATAGACGACGGCTATACCTTCTATATCCAGGAGCGCAGATCCCGCCGCCGCGCCGGATATATCAGCCTGCGCCTGGGCGAAAGCCCGCAGTTATATTATCTGGGGCACATCGGCTATCGCATCGAGGAGCCCTTTCGCGGCCATGGCTACGCCGCGCGCGCCTGCCAGCTGCTGATTCCCTTTATGCGCCAATTGAACCTGAGCAGCGTGTGCATCACCGCCGACCCCGACAATACCCCATCCCGCAAAACCTGCGAGCATCTGGGCTGCGTGCTGGAATCCATCGTGCCCGTGCCGCAGAGCTTTCGCTACATCTGCTCCGGCTCTACGCACAAGTGCCGCTATATCCTTTTGCTGGATGAAACGGCATAGTTTGCTTGCGGCAAGGATAGGTTATACTATGATAAAGGAGGCTCGCGCATGCAGGCGGAACTTTGCGGCGTAACGCTGCACTATGAGCAGTACGGTCAGGGTGATCGACACGTGCTGATGCTGCACGGCTGGGGCTGTGAAATCAAGCACTTTGCACCCATCGCCGATTCGCTGCAATCGGATTATCACATTACCGTGATTGATTTTCCCGCCCACGGGCAATCCACCCCGCCGCCCCAGCCCTGGGGCGTAGCGGATTTTGCCGCGTGCGTAAAGGCCCTGATCCTGCAATTGAGCATCGCCCCGTGCGATATCATCGCCCATTCCTTCGGCGGGCGCGTGGCGCTGTATCTGGCAGCTAATGAGCCGCAGCTTGTCAAGCGCCTGGTGCTTACCGGCTGCGCGGGCATCAAAAAGCCGCAAACGCCCGAGCAGCAAAAGCGCTCCGCGCGCTATCAAAGGCTGAAGGGACTGTGTCAATCGCTGGGCCGCGTCGCGCCCTTCAAGGGGCTGTCGGATCGACTGCTTTCAGAGCTCCGGCAAAAATACGGCTCACCCGATTATAACGCCCTGAGCGAGGATATGAAAAAAACCTTCGTCAAGGTCGTAAACGAGGATTTATCCCCGCTGCTGCCGCGCGTGCAGGCCTCCACGCTGCTGGTATGGGGCGAAAACGATACCGAAACCCCGCTGTGGATGGGGCAGCAAATGGAAAAGGAAATCCCCGATGCGGGGCTTGTCATCTTTGAAAATGACGATCACTTTGCCTATCTTCGCCAGTGGCCGCGCTTTGTGCGCGTGGTGCAGGCGTTTCTGAAATGAGGTACGACGGCTTGACACGCTTTCTGTTCCGGCTGATCACCAGCCTGCCCCTGCTTGCCTCCGCCGCGGCGGCGCTGCTGTGCGCGCGGCGGCTGCTGCACTATTTTCAATTGGAAAGCTACCAGTTTTACGGCTATTTCAAGACCGTCGCCCGCCAGTGGAAAAAGGCCGTTCTGCCCTCTGCGGTGCTGGGCGCGCTGTTCTTTGGCATCTACTTTCTGGCCTACTCGGCCGATCACGCCGCCGAGCCCTTCCGGCCGCTGCGCCTGCTGGCCATCTATCTGCCCGCCGCGGCGGTGATCGTGCTGATCGGCTATCTGGTAGCCGTCCGCCAGCGCAAAGCAAAAGAAAAAAAGCCCTTTGTGATGACCGCGCGCATGAAGCGCCTGTACATCATCCTGGGCGTGGTCGCCGTCGCGCTGTGCCTGGTATCCCCGCTCTTTGTGATGGCGCTGCCGCTGCTGGTCGCCCTGGCCGCGCTGATTGCCCTGCCGTTTGAAAAGGGCATTCAGCGCATGTATATGCACGACGCGCAGCGCAAGCTGGATGCACAGAAGGCTCTGATCCGTATCGGCATCACGGGCAGCTACGGCAAAACCAGCGTTAAGGTCATCCTCAACACCCTGCTTTCGCAAAAGTACAATGTGCTCTCCACCCCGGCCAGTTTCAACACCCCCATGGGGCTTACCCGGGTCATCCGCGAACGGCTGGAGCCCGCGCATCAGGTTTTCCTGGCTGAAATGGGCGCGCGCCACCGCAAGGATATCAAGGAGCTGACTGACTTTATCCACCCCACCATCGGCGTGCTGGTATCCGTGGGGCCTCAGCATCTGGATACCTTCAAAACGATGGAAAACATCATCGATACCAAGTATGATCTTATCCGCGCCCTGCCTGCGGACGGCTTTGCCGCCTTCAGCGATGACGGCGGCGTGTGCGCCGATCTATACGCCAAAACCACCCATGTGCCCAAAGCCATCGTCAACCGTAAGGGCGGCGACGTATGGGCCGAGGACATGCGCGTATCCGATCAGGGCAGCGACTTCACCCTGTGCTTTGCCGATGGTTCGCGCGTTCCCTGCCGTACCCGGCTGCTGGGCGCGCACAACATCGGCAACATCCTTTTGTGCTGTGCGGTCGCCAGGCATCTGGGCCTGTCCAATACCCAGCTGCAGCGCGGTATCAGCCAGCTTCAGCCTGTGGAGCACCGTCTGCAGCTGCTGCGCAGCGCGGGCGGCGTTACGATCATCGACGATGCGTTCAACAGCAATCCCCGCGGAGCCAAGGCCGCGCTGGATGTGCTTTCCCATTTCCCCGGCCGGCGCATCATCGTAACCCCTGGCATGGTGGAGCTGGGTGCGCAGGAGGTGTCCTTCAACCACGAGTTTGGCTATCAGATGGCCGCCAGCGCCGACGTGTGCGTGCTGATTGGCAAAAAGCACACCCTGCCCATTCAGGATGGTCTGCGCGACGCGGGCTTCAATATGGACAACGCGCATGTGTTTGCAAGCCTTTCCGAGGCTACAACCTGGCTTCAGGGCTTTATGCGTCCGGGCGATTATGTGCTCTATGAGAACGATCTGCCTGATCACTATACTGAAAACTAAGCTGGAGGCATTTTTATGGCAAAGAAGCAACTGGGCGTTATCTTTGGCAGCCGCACCTGCGAGCATGAGGTATCCATCATCAGCGGCGTGCAGCTGGCCCGCGCCGCCGACCGCGAAAAATACGACGTTTGGCCCATTTATATCGCCAAGGACGGCCGCTGGTATACGGGCGAAAAGCTGCTGGATATCCATACCTATACGCCCTTTGATCCCTACGCCAAGGGGCTGACCCGCGTAACGCTGGATCTGACAGCAGGCTCGGGCGCGTTGATCAGCTACGAGCAGGAAAAGGGCCTGTTCGCCAAGGGCGTTGTGCCCGTCACCGTGACCAAGCTGGACTGCGTAATCCCCGTCATGCACGGCCTGCACGGCGAGGACGGCACGCTGCAGGGCCTGCTGGAGCTGGCCAATATCCCCTATTCCTCCACGGGCGTGGCGGGCTCGGCCATCGGCATGGATAAGATCATGATGAAGCAGGTATTCCGCGGCATGGGCTATCCCATCCTGCCCGATGTATTCGCCCTGCGCAGCGAGTGGCGCGCCGCGCCCGAGGCCGTTATCGCCCGTGTGGAGCAGGCGCTGCCCTATCCCGTATTCTGCAAGCCCGCGTGCCTGGGCTCCTCCATCGGCGTCAGCCGCGCCAACGACCGCGAGGGCCTGCGCGAGGCGCTCGACCTGGCCTTCACCTACGATCGCCGCGTGCTGATCGAAAAGGGGCTGGAGCATCCCATTGAGGTCAATTGCTCCGTGCTGGGCTTTGACAGCGAGGTACGCACCTCCGTCACCGAAATGCCCACCACCTCGGGCGGCGAGCTGCTGGACTTTGCCGATAAGTACCTCACCGGCGGCGGCAGCAAGGGCATGGCCTCGCTCAAGCGCATCATGCCCGCACCCGTGGGCGACGAGATGATTCACCGCATCGAATCGCTTTCGGCGCAGATTTTCCGCGCGCTGGACTGCAAAGGCGTTGTGCGCATCGACTACATGCTCACCAAGAACGACGAGCTCTACATCACCGAGATCAACACCATTCCCGGCTCCATGGCCTTCTATCTGTGGCAGGAAAGCGGCGTATCCTACCCGCAGCTGATCGATAAGCTGGTAGAATACGCCGAAAAGGCCTTTGCCGAAAAGAATGAAAACAACTACGCCTACACCTCCGACATCCTGAACGGCGTGGTACTGGGCGGCAAAAAGGGCGGAAAGCTGTAAACTAAACACGATGGATGTATTCGCCGGGAGCGTTCAAGCTGCTCCCGGCTTTTTTATATTGAAAGCGCCACATCCAGCACCATCATCAGCGCAAATCCCGCCAGCGTAAACAGCGCAATTTTGCCAGGCTTGCCGCTGCGATGGCTCTCAGGAATCAGCTCCTCCACCACCACATAGATCATCGCGCCCCCGGCAAAGGCCAACATATAAGGCAGCGCCGCGCGCACGCGCAGCACCAGCAGCGCGCCAATTACCCCGGCGATAGGCTCTACCGCACCGCTGAGCATGCCCGCCATAAAGGCGCGCCGCTTGCTTGCGCCATCGCGTAATAAAGGCAGGCTGATGGCCGCGCCCTCAGGAAAATTCTGAATGCCGATGCCCAGCGCCAGCATGCATGCCGCCGCTAGTGTCGCGCCGTCCAGGCCATACAGAAGCGAGCCGAACGCTACGCCGACGGCAAGCCCCTCGGGAATGTTGTGCAGCGTAATGGAGGCAATCAGCAGCGTCGTGCGCTTTTTCGTATGGTAGGGCGTATCGCCGCGCCGCTCCAGGCGCAGCAGCAGCCGGTCGGCCGCGTACAGCCCCAGCGCACCTAGGCTCAGGCCAATCAACGCGGGCAGCCAGGGCACGCGGCCCATTTTTCGCGCCATCTCGATGGCGGGCGACAGCAGCGACCAGAACGCCGCAGCCAGCATCACCCCGGCGGACGCGCCCAGCAGCCCATCCAATACGTCATGCCTGATGTTCTTGCAGCAAAACACCATCGCCGCGCCTGCGGCCGTTATCCCCCATGTAAAAAGAGTGGCAAGCAGCGCCTGCAAAGGATGCGGCAGCTGCGAAAAGGCTTGCATCATAACCAAAACTCCTTCATTCGGGTTTGAGCCATCCTATGATGTAATCATTCGCCGGGTGAAGAAGTTTTTAACAGCTATTGGCATCGCATAAAAGAGACGGTATACTGATATCGATAAGCATAATGCATTATGTAATCGTTATGTAACGTAGTGCATTTACAAAAGGAGGTTGTTCTCTTGAAGAAGCTTGTATCCATGCTGCTGTGTCTCTGCCTGGTGCTGAGCCTGACTGCCTTCGCCGCAGCCGAGGGCTATACCGCTGGCACCTACGAAGGCAAGGGCGCGGGCCGCAACGGCGATATCGTCAACAAGGAAGGCAAGCGCTATGTAAACGAGACCGAGCGCCGCGACGTGCTGGCTGCCGCCGCCCTGAAGCAGACCGACGGCATCTTCTACATCATCTCCTCCACCCAAAACAACGACCTGGACGAGAACGGCTACAACTCCTACGGCCTGCACATCGACGATCTGGTGGCGGCGGGCGAGGTTTACCGCGCCGATACCCTTTAGGAGCTGGCTCAGCAGCTGGGCATGGATCCCGCCGTGCTGATGGAATCCGTCAAGAAGTTCAACGAGGCCGTTAGCAGCGGCTATGATCCCGAATTTGGCCGCACCGTGTTCAACACCCATGCGCTCATCGAGGACTTCGGCCCCTACTATGCCTGCCCCCGCAGCCCCGCCGTACACCACACCATGGGCGGCGTGCGCGTGGATGTTGACACCCACGTGCTGCGCGAGGACGGCTCCTGGATCGCCGGCCTGTACGCTGCCGGCGAAGTAACCGGCGGCTTCCATGGCACCAACCGTCTGGGCGGCAATGCCATTGCCGACTGCCTGGCCAACGGCCGCATCGCCGGTTTGACCGTTGTGGAAGACAACAAATAAGCAGCAATAAAAGAACGCGGCCTGTGGGAACTCCCCGCAGGCCGCGCTTTTTGTATTTGATTTATATGCGATAGGTACTCATAAACCGATCCACCATGCGCCGGATACGGCTGGTCAGATCAAAGCCGCCGTTGCTGAGGCACCAGTCAAAGATGATCCCCTTCGTCAGCGAGCAGATATCCTCGTTGAGCGACACGCAATCGGTATCGGCTGGAATCTGCCCGGCCTCCCTGGCCGCCATCAGGCTGTCATACCGCGCGCGGTAATTGGAGGAAACGTACATATCCTCCGGGCTAAGGCCAATGGTATTGAGCGACTTGTTTTTGGTAGAATAATAATTGGAAACAAACTCCACGCCGTTGGATTCATTATGCGCGGCATAGAGCACGCACAGCTCCGTCAGCCGCGCCAGCGGATCCTCGGGCAGGCAAACGTTGCGATTTTCAATAAAGGCTTCATAGCCCTTATTCAGAAACAGGCAGAGAATATCATCCTTGCTGTGAAAATGATGATAAAACGCGCCGGTGGTCACGCCGGCCAGCTTGCAGATGTTCTGCACCGTCAAATAGTCATAGCCGTAATCGTGCATCAGGGTACACGCCGCGTCATAAAGCGCCTTTTGCGTCCGCTCCGAGCGAACCTTTTGCGGCGGGCGGAGAATTGTATCATCCATGTTGTCTAACTCCTGGAATTTTTCTGAAACCTGCCCAATTGATGCGTTTCACCGGCGTTTTCCCCCGAAAATACCGCCGTAATGAACATTTTACAGTATATCACGCTTTTGCATCCCAAGCAAGGGAAAAGGCTGTTTCTTTCTTGCGGCAAGGCCGTTTCTTTCTTGCGGCAAGCATTGCAAGCAGCCGCGAAATATGGTATAGTATGCAGGTAAAAAGCATCGCGCGTCCGCCCCGGCGGCGCGGAAAGCATATGGAGGGTAAATACTATGGCACGCAATCAATTTGGCGGCTTCGGCGGCCCGAACATGCAGCAGCTGATGCGTCAGGCGCAGAAAATGCAGCAGCAGATGGAGCAGGCGCAGGCCGATCTGGAAACCAAGGAATACGAGGCCTCCGCGGGCGGCGGCGCCGTCACCTGCAAGGTAAACGGCAAGCGCGAAATCGTCTCTCTGACCATCAAGCCCGAGGCTGTTGACCCCGAGGATGTGGAAATGCTGCAGGATATGGTGATGGCCGCCGTCAATGAGGCGCTGCGCCAGGGTGAAGAGAACCGCGAAAAGACCATGTCCGCGCTGGCTCCTGCCGGCATGGGCGGCATGTTCTGATGAGCGGCACAGTAGAGCCCATCGCGCGGATGGCCGCGCAGCTGGCGCGCCTGCCCGGTATCGGGCAAAAAAGCGCCCAGCGCCTGGCCTATCATATCGCCGGTATGCCCGAACAGGATGTGCATGACCTGGCCGCCGCCATCTGGCAGGGGCGCAAGGCCGTGCGCTTCTGCGCTGTCTGCGGCAATTACACGCAAAACGAAATCTGCGATATCTGCGCGGACGAGGCCCGGCAAAACGGGCAGATCTGCGTGGTGCGCGATCCGCGTGACGTAGCCGCCATGGAACGCATGCGCGACTATCACGGCCGCTATCATGTGCTGCACGGTGCGCTGTCCCCCATGAACGGCGTCGGCCCGGAGGATATTCATATCCGCGAGCTGCTTGCCCGCCTGTCCACCGAAAAGGTGGACGAGGTGATTTTGGCAACCAATCCCGACATCGAGGGTGAAGCCACTGCGGCCTATATCGCCCGGCTGATCAAGCCCATGGGCGTGCGGGTTACGCGCATCGCGCATGGCGTGCCGGTGGGCAGCGATCTGGAATATGCGGACGAGATCACCCTGTCCAAGGCCATGGAAGGCAGGCGGGAACTGTAATGCTGCACTTTTATTACGGCGTAATGGGCTCCAGCAAAACAGCCATGCTGCTGATGCAGCGCTACAACTGCCTGCAGCAGGGTTTCAAGGTAGCGCTGGTCAAGCCCGCCATCGATACGCGCATCGACGCAAACACCGTTTATTCCCGCGTAGGCCTGCAGGCGCAGGCGGATATCGTGCTGGAAGCCGGGCATAGCGTGCGGGAGCAGCTTTCCTGGCTGGCCGTACGGCACGCGCACAACGATTTTCCCTATGTGTTTGTAGATGAGGCGCAGTTTCTCACCGAAGCGCAGGTACAGGAAATCGCCGATATGTCCGGCGAACACGAGTTTTACTGCTACGGGCTGAAAACGGACTTTATGGGCAACTTTTTTCCCGGCTCCGCCGCGTTGATGCGCCTGGCCGAGGATATCAGCGAGGTGCCCGGCGGCCTGTGCTGGTGCGGCTGCAAAGCCACCATGAACGCCCGCGTAAACGGCGCAGGTCAGGTGGTCAAGGTGGGCGAGCAGGTGCTTATTGACAATCAGCAGTCCATCCGTTATATCGGCCTGTGCTATAAGCACTGGAAAATGGGGAAAGCATATGCTTGAACAACTCAACGCTTATACGGGAGCTTTGCTTCTTTTCTGCGGCGCGCTGCTGATATTGGGCTGCGCGCTGCTTTGCATGCTGCTGGTTCGTCAGCGCCGCCAGCAGGAGCGCATGCGCGACCAGACCGAGCGCAACGTGGATCGCATTACCGACTGCATAGCCCAGGGCAGGCAGCAGCTCAGCGATCAAACCGCCAACGCCTTTGCCACGCTGGAAGACCGGCTGCGCGGCGAAATGGCGCGCCAGCAGGCAGCCTCCGCCGCCGCCATGGCCGAAAACGGCCGCGACCGCGATCAGCGCCTGGATCAGCTGGGCGCACGTCTGGATGCCTTCGGCCAGGCGCAGGATACGCGGCTGCACCGCATGTCCGTCACGCTGGATGAAAAGCTGTCGGCCAATGATCAGCGCACCGAAAAGCTGCGCGAATCGCTGGCGCAAAGCATGGAAAAAATGCAAAAGGACAACGCCGAAAAGCTGGAAAGTATGCGCCAGACCGTGGATGAAAAGCTGCATGAAACGCTCAATAAGCGCCTGGGCGAAAGCTTCTCACTGGTCAATGAGCGCCTGGAGCAGGTGTATAAGGGCCTGGGCGAAATGCAAAGCCTGGCCACGGGCGTGGGCGATCTCAAGCGCGTGCTCAGCAATGTAAAAACGCGCGGCATCTGGGGCGAGGTGCAGCTCGGCACACTGCTGTCGCAGATGCTGGCGCCCGGCCAGTACGCCGAAAACGTAGCCGTCGTGCCGGGCTCTGCGGAGCGCGTGGAATTCGCCGTCATCCTGCCCGGCAAGGACGATACCCACAAAATTTATCTGCCCATCGATTCCAAGTTTCCCATGGAGGATTATGACCGCCTGCTGACCGCCGTAGACGGCGGAGACCCAACGCAGGTGAACGCCGCCAGCAACGAGCTGTGCGGCGCCATCCGCACCGAGGCCAAGCGCATCGCCAAAAAGTATATCGTCCCGCCCTATACCACCGATTTTGCGGTGATGTTTTTGGCTACCGAGGGCTTGTACGCCGAAGCGCTGCGCAGCCGCGGCCTGATGGAAGAATTGCAACAGAATCAGCGCGTGCTCATCGCCGGGCCGTCCACGCTGTCCGCGCTGCTCAGCAGCCTGCAATTGGGCTTCCGCACGCTGGCCATCGAGCAGCGCTCCGCCGAGGTGTGGCAGCTGCTGGGCGCGGTCAAGACCGAGTTTGGACGTTTCAGCGATCTGTTGGATCAAACGCAGCAGCGGCTGCGCCAGGCAGGCGAAACCATTGAAAAGGCCTCCGTGCGCACACGCGCCATCAACCGTCGCCTACGCGATGTGGAAGCGCTCAGCGATGCGCAGTCGGTAAAGCTGCTGCCCCTGGACGACGCGCAGGATGAAGAATCCGCCAGCTGATCGCGGCAATTTTGCAGTCATATTAAACCGTCCTTTTGCCATAATAACGCTGAAGGGAGTTGTTATGGATGATGGATCAGGCGTGCAATGAAATCAAAAGGGTGCTGCTGGCCGGCGTCGGCCTGGCGGATAAGGGCATTCAAAAGGTTGGACAGGGCGTAAACAGCCTGTCCCAGCACGGCGAGGAAGTGTGGCAAAAGCTGACCGCCAAGCAGAAGTGCGCATCCTGCCCGCAGGATGAAATCGACGAATTGCTGTCCAGCCTTTCCCCCGAGCAGCTGGACGCACTGCGCAGCGCGCTCAATGCCCAGCCGCCTGAAGCGCCTGAGCAGCCGCAAAATGATGAAAACTCATAAGCAAAATCGCGCCTGTCATCATGACAGACGCGATTTGTTTATGGTTCTTATTCAGCCTTTTCCGTATTTTGCGGCGCAGGGCTCGTTGTTTTGACAGGCAGGCCAACCACATAAATCAGCCCAATCACCGTCCAGAAATAACCCTTATAGCCCTTCTTTACCGCCAGCTTGTGGGTCAGCGTGCCCAGCAGCACGCCCGCCAGAATGTACGGCAGCAGCGCCGTCAGGGCAGAATCGCCCGCATTGAACGTATAAGTTAAAGTTCAACCTATTCCCCTCTTTTTGTATAAGCCAGCTTACGCGCGCACGATATCCAGCAGGATATCCACCATTTTCTCCATATCCTCGACGGCGGCGTACTCATAAATGCCGTGGCAGTTCGCGCCGCCAGTGCCAAGGTTGGGGCAGGGCAGCCCCATAAAGCTCAGCCGCGCGCCGTCTGTACCGCCGCGGATGGGCACGCAGCGCGGCTCCAGGCCGTTCTTGCGGATGGCTGCCTGCGCGCGCTCGATCACATCCATATGCTGCTCTATCACCTCGCGCATGTTGCGGTAGGAATCGCGCAGCGCCAGCTCCACCGTGCCCGCGCCGTAGCGGGCATTCAGGAAATCCGCCACAAGCTGCATAGTACGCTTCTTTTGTTCCAGCTTGGCTGCGTCATGATCGCGCAGGATATAGCCCGCCTCGGCATTTTCCTCATCGCCATGGATGGCGGTCAGGTGGTAGAAGCCCTCGTAGCCCTCGGTATATTCCGGCTTTTCCTGCACAGGCAGCATGGCGTTAAACTCCATGGCGATGCGTGCGGCGTGCTTCATGCGGTTCTTGGCGGAGCCGGGATGGATGTTGCGCCCATGCACCGTCACCTTGGCCGATGCGGCGTTGAAGTTTTCATATTCCAGCTCGTTGATTTCGCCGCCATCCACAGTATAGGCAAAGTCCGCGCCGAAGGCGGGCACGTCAAACAGATCCGCGCCGCTGCCGATTTCCTCATCGGGCGTAAAGCCGATGCAGATTTTTCCATGGCGGATGCTGCCATCCTGCAGCACGCGCTCGCACAGCGTCATGATTTCGGCCACGCCAGCCTTATCGTCCGCCCCCAGCACGGTGGTGCCGTCGGTGACGATCAGGCGCTTGCCGCGGCGCTGAGAAAGCTCAGGAAAGTCCTTTTCGCTCAGCACAATGCCCTTTTCAGCATTCAGGCAGATATCGCCGCCCTGATACTCCACCACGCGGGGATGAAAGGCACGGCCGGGCACCGCGTCCACCGTATCCATGTGGGCGATCAGGCCGATGGCGGGCGCGTGCTCACAATTGGCGGGGATTTCGCCATACACATAGGCATGCGCATCCAGGCGGACATTGGACACCCCCATCGCGCGCATTTCGTCAGCCAGCAGCCTGGCCAGCTCCCATTCGCAGGCCGCAGAAGGGCAGCCCTGGCCGTTTTCATCGCTGGTTGTATTGATCTTTACATAGCGCAGAAACCGTTCCTGTAAGGTCATTTCCGTTGCTCCTTTCGGATGACTATCGCTTGCGGGGAAGCGGCAGCACCGTTCCCCTTTGTTATCATACATCCTGCGCCGAATTTGGGCAAGGGTGAATTTACAATCGGTCGTATTGCTTTTGTTTTCCAGCCATGCTACAATCATTGATGGAAGCAAATGCCGCCATAGAGTTTATTTTACGATACGAAATCTCCGGGAGGAATCAGGATGAAGCGAATTCTTCTATTGCTGCTTGCTCTCGTTTTGCTTGGTCCTGCCGCGCTGGGGGAAGAAACTCCCCCTTATGACTGGCGGGCGGACTGGGAAGCCTGGGGCTACGATCAATATGCCGAAGTGCAGGATGACACGCTCATTATATTTGAGGGCGTTACGGCGCTGAGCCAGGCCAGCCATTCCACCTGGGATCCTATCTCGAGAGAATTTGTGAAAACTAAGCCAAAATTCTTAGAAAATGGCCCGCGCTTTGAGGATATGATGTTTGGCGATCATCCTCCGCATCAGGTATCGCTGCCCTCCACGCTGCGATATTTGGGCGGGGAATCCTTCTATTGTCTGCACTTCAACGCCTTCACGCTGCCTGAACAACTGGAGGTATTGGAAGCGGGTGCTTTTGAATTCTGCTTTTTCGATGTGCTGCGCATTGAATCCACCCTGCCCGCTCAGGAGCTTTTGAACAGCTTCTATGATTGTACGGTCATCACCTATGAGGTCCCCGAGGATCATCCACTCTACCATGCAATTGACGGCGTGTTATTTTTCAAGGATGGCAAAACGCTGCTGGCCTATCCCGGCGGCAGAACGGATGAGCACTACGATGTGCCCGCCGGGGTGGAGCATATTTGGCCTTACGCTTTTGGCACCGATTATCTGAAAACCATCTCCCTGCCCATCGGCCTGAAGACCATCGGCAGCGGCGCCTTTGCCACTTGCGGCAGGCTGCAATCCATTGCCGTGCCGCTGACCGTAACGGAAATCGGCGACTATGCATTTTGGCGCTGCGTATCGCTGGAACTGGTTTCCCTGCCCGATGGTTTGACGGCAAATAAGAACGATAATCCACGCTTCGTTCAATACTATACAGACGACTTTATCTATCGCGGCGACAACGGGGATACGCTTTCCTCGGGACATTAAACCGCAGGAATGCTTTGAAGCTTGAAATACAACCCGATTATAGGAGGAAGAACGATGAAACAGTTGCTTTGCCTGCTGCTCTGCTGCATGCTGCTTGTCCTGCCCGCCTGTGCGGAGGAGGCTTCCGTCAACTCCTGGAGCCAGATCAACCAGGCCGTCAGCAAGGGCGCGGACTGGCAGCAGGCGGATACCGACGGCAGCTTCCATCTGGGCGAAAAGAAGCCCCTGGCGGGGTATGAGAATCTTTATATCGGCGATTGGGGCACCTATCCCAGCATGGATGGCAGCACGGTGTGCGTGCCCATGGCCATGGAGCTGGCGCGGCAATGGCTTGGTCTGGAGGAAGGCGACATGAACGGCTTTGTCAATTTCTCCACCACGCCCTATGCCTATGACCGGCTGACGCAGGGCAAGTCCAATCCGCTTGCCACTATCAAAAGCCAGGGCGTTATGATGGATGATACGCACCCTATCGATCTGGTGCTGGCTACCTATCCCAACGCCGACGAGCGGCAGGCAGCGGCGGACGCGGGCGTGGAGCTGGTTTATGTGCCCTTTTGCTACGACGCATTTGTGTTTATGGTAAATGAAAAGAACCCCGTAACCAGCCTGACTGCGCAGCAGATTCGGCAGATCTACACGGGGCAATACTCCTCCTGGAAAGCGCTTGGCGGCGAATCGCAGAAGCTGTACGCCTATCAGCGCCCGCACGGCAGCGGCAGCCAGACCGCCATGGAGGAAATGGTGATGCAGGGGCTGGAGCTTCAGGCAGAGGAAAACTATATCTCCATTGGCATGGACGCCGCTGTACGGCAGATCGGCAATTACGACAACGGCATCGGCGCAATCGGCTACAGCTATCTGTATTATGTAAATAAGCTGGTAGAAAGCAGCGGTATTCGGGTGCTGGCCATCAACGGCATTGCGCCCACCACGGAAAATCTACAATCAGGCATTTATCCCTATACGGTCAATTATTACGCCGTTTACCGCAAGGGCGACAGCAATACCGAAGCCTTTGTCAATTGGCTGATCAGCGACGCGGGGCAACTGGCCGTGCGGCAGGCAGGCTATGTGCCGCTGCGGTAATCAGGGCTGTTCCGCCGCCTGTTGCCTTTCAAACAGCATCACATTTTCCACCCCCGCCGTTTGGCAGAACATATCCACCGGCTGGCAGCGCTGGGCAGCATAGCCCATGGCGCACAGGATTCTCGCGTCCCGTGCCTGGGTGGCAGGATTGCAGCTGATATACACCACGCGCGCTGGCTGAGCCACGGCGATGGCGCGCAGCACGGCCTCGTCAGCGCCCTTGCGCGGCGGATCCAGCACAATCACATCCGGGCGCAGACCCTGCCGCACCAACTCCGGCAGGATGCTCTCAGCCGCGCCGCAATAAAACTGCGCGTTCTCTACGCCGTTCAGCCGCGCGTTTTCCTTGGCGTCGCGGATAGCGTCGGGCACGATTTCAATGCCAATCACGCGCGCAGCATGGCGCGCCAGCATCAGGGTGATGGTGCCCGCGCCGCAGTACACATCCGCCACCGTTTCGTCGCCGCGAAGCTGGGCAAAATCCAGCGCGGTGCGGTACAGGCGCTCGGTCTGCTCTGGGTTCACCTGGAAAAACGATAGGGGCGAGAGCAAAAACGTATTGCCGCACAGCGTATCGCGCAGCCGTTCCTGCCCCCAGAGTACGCGATAGGAATCGCCCAGGATCACGTTGTCAGGCCGCATATTGACGGACACGCACACCGATACCAGGCCGGGCACGCCCTCGCGCAGGCAGGCAATCAGCTCGCGCTCGTGGGGCAGCGTGCGGGCGTTGACCACCAGTACCGCCATCACCTCGCCCGCACGGCTGGCGCGCATCATCACATGGCGCACATTGCCCTTATGCGTGGCTTCATCATAGGGAGCGATTTGCCCTTCGCACATCCAGCGGCGCACGGCGGCGACCACCTGATTGCCCTCCTCGCGGGCAATCAGGCAGCGCTGCACATCCACCACACGATGGCTGCGCGGCGCGTAATAGCCCAGCAACGGATTTTCCGCCGTGCCCGATACCGGCACGGCAATTTTGTTGCGGTAATGCCAGGGCTCCTGCATGCCAAGCACGGGCTGCACGGGCACGGAAAGCCCGGCGATATGGCGCATGCAGCCTTCTACCTGACTGCGCTTAAACGCCAGCTGCGCACCATAGGCCATATGCTGGCAGGTGCAGCCGCCGCACTGGCGGGCATAGGGACAGGCAGGCGTTACGCGGTCGGGCGAGGCGGAGAGAATTTCCATCGCACGGGCAAAAGCATAGCGCTTTTCCACACGGGTGATCTGCGCGATGATGCGCTCACCCGGCAGGGCGCGCGGCACAAACACCGCCATGCCCTCATAGCGGCAAACGCCCTCCCCCTCCGCACCGAAGGACTCCACAGTCAATTCCAGGCGCGCGTTCTTAGTCAGCTTCAAAATACGCTCCATTTCAAAAAAGCGGCGGCAAGCCCAAAAGGCTTACTCCGCTTTTTTCTGGTTTTCTGTAATATGATCCACCGGCAGGTCGGACTCCGCAAAGGGATCGCCCGTTTCAAAGGCGTCCAGCGCGCGCTGCACCACATCCTCATTCTCAGTGCGGCGGCGGCGCTTGAGCACATCCTCGCGCTGCTCGGCGGCCAGGTAAACATGAATGTTGATGGCGTTTTTATCAAAGGTGATTTCGGCGCGCTCGCGAGGCTTGGTCAGCGCCAGCCCCTCGGTATACTTGGTGCGGCAGCGGCGGGCAAAATCGGCCGCCACCTCGCTGCGCCCCTGCCAGTGCATGGGGATGAACACGCGGGGCTTGCAGGTCATGATAAAGTGATTGGCCCCGGCCTCGAACATGCCGCCCATGCGAGGATCCACCGGGAACATGCACACATCGATAGGCTTGCCGATCAGCGGCTGCACGGCGGCGTAATACAGGTTCTCCGCCTGGGTGATCTGCCGCAGGGTGCTTTCCTCGCGCCAGTGCCACAGGTTCAGATCACCTGCGTGGAAGATGTGCAGCCCGCCGACCTCCACATAAAAGGACACGCCCAAATCGGTAGAGCCATAGGCCGTCACGCGCGCGCCTCCATAGGTACGCTGATCGCCCGCAGCTATACGGTCGCCATTGGCTTCCATGGGCATATCCTCGGCGATGATATAGTGCACATAGTTCAGGTGCTTGAAATCATAGATCACCTGATCATAGTGGTCGGGATGCTCATGGGTGACGAAAAACAGCACCTGCCTGTAGCCCTTCAGATCGGCCTCCGAAAGCGCCGTTGCACCGGTGAGGTTGTTGTTTTCGCCGCGCCAGTAATCAAAGATCAGCAGCGTATCCTCCACCGCCGCCATAAAGCCAGAATGGTGAAAATAAGTTACCGTTACCTGTCCGGGCATTGCGTTCTCCTTGTGAGCTTATGTATACAGTATGCGCCGTGATGGGCCAAGGCATGCGCTCAGCGGCGGCCCTTCATCAGTTCCTTCAGGCCCTTACCGGCCACGATCCATCCAAACAGCCCCAGGCCGGATTTGCCCTTGGCCTTGCGGCGGTTGGAAATAATCATGAGCACCACGGCAAAGAAGATCAGCTTGCCCAGGCTGAAGCCCGTGTTCTCATCCTCATAGTGGGATTCCTTGCGGGCATAGGCGGCTGTATCGCTGGCCTGGTAATACTCGGTATCGTCGGTAGAGAAAAAGCCGTTCCACCAATCGCCCGTCCAGTTATACCAGCTGCTGTCATTCGTTTGATCGCTCACAGCGGGCTGGGTAACCGACGCGCTCTCCTGCGCCGAGCCAAACAGCCCGCTGGTCTTTACCGTAACGCCGCGGTTCTTGGCCGCCTGCGCCGTCAGCGCCAGCAGAAAATCGCCCACCGCGCCGTCATAGTTGCGGTCGTTCAGATACGGCGCGCGCAGCTTGGCAGCCAGCAGGCTGTTGATCTGCTCCTGCCCGATCATATCGCGCACGCCCTGGCCGACGGCGACGGCATAGCGCTCCTCGCCAATCACCAGCAGGACAAGGACGGTTTTCTGATCCAGCTTCCAGGCTTCAAACAGGCCGTCGCAATAGGTTTGCGCGTCCGCGCCGCCCAGGAAATGGCGCGTGGCCACCGCAAAGCTGATATCGGCGCTGCGGGCAGCAGTATTGAGCTGCCCAATATCCGCAGCCGTCTGCTCACTGAGCACGCCCGCATCGTCGTTGACCGCGCCGCGCTGCACGGGATAGGACACCGCCAGGGCGGCCGCCGGGAGCAGAAGCATCAGCGCAAGCAGCCCGGCAATCCAGCGTTTCATCAAGCGTTTCCGCTCCTTTCCTTAATTGGTGGCAGACTGCACGCCGTCGTTAAACAGCGCGGCATAGCTTACACCCGTCCAGCGCGCCAGCAGGCCGCTGAAGCTGTGCATCCGCTCATTATAGCTGGCCGCAGCCTCGTTATAGGCCACGGCTGAATCGCTGCTCAGGCACATATCCACCGCCTGGGGCAGCATCTGGGTAACATACATGTTATCGCGCCCGTCGGCCTGCACATCCTGCCGCTGGGCAAGGGACTGCAGCAGTGCCTGCGCGTCATCATGGAACTGCTGCACCGAAACCACGGAAAAGGTGGTTTTTCCGTTTTCCATCGAGCGCAGATCGCTCTGCACGGCGGCATAGAGGGGATCGCTTGCCCCGGTATAGCGCCCGGCCACGGTCAGCAGATTATTGGCGGTTTCCACGCGGGCCTGCACGCTTTCCAGCACCGCGGCGCGATACTGCTCAAGCGCGTTTTGCTCCTTTGTCCAGGCCTTGTGGGCGCCGTTTAGCAGCGCGCAGCACAGCATGATCACCATCAGCGCGCAGGCAATCGCCGGATGCAGGCTTTTTTTCACTTTCTCGGCCATGCGATTACTCCTTTAGCAGGCTGTCAGCTTTCCAGCATCTTCTTTTTCAGCTCGTCTTCCATCTCGGCCAGGCGCTTTTCGGCCTCGCGGCGCTTATCGCGGCCTTCCTTCTGGATGCGCTGTACCTCGGTGATGGTATCAATCAGATCCTGATTGGTCTTGGTCAGCGTTTCCAGATCAATAATGCCGCGCTCGGCTTCCTTGGCGGTTTCAAGCGTGCCCATTTTGAGGGTTTCGGCGTTCTTTTTGAGCAGCTCGTTGGTAGCATCCGTGACGGCGCGCTGCGCCTTCATGGCCTGCTGGGAGTGATGCAGGCCGATAGCCAGCACCATCTGGTTTTTCCACAGGGGCAGGGTATTGACCAGGGTGGACTGAATACGCTCCACCAGCAGGGCGTTGTTGTTTTGCAGCATGCGAATCTGCGGCGCCATCTGCAGCGCTACCTGGCGGGTGAGCTTAAGATCGTGCAGCTTCTTTTCAAAGCGGTCGCACTGATCGGCCAGATCCTTGGCGGCCTGGGCGTCCAGCGCGTCGCCGGTTTCGGCAGCCTTGGCACGCAGCTTTTCCAGATCGCCCTCTCGGATTTCCTTCAGCCGCATTTCGCCGGCCATGATATACATGGACAGCTCGCGAAAGTAGGTCAGGTTCATTTCGTACAGGCGGTTGAACATCGCCACATCCTTCAGCAGCTGAATCTGATGCTGCTCAAGCGAGGCAGAGATGGTCTCGACATTCTGCGATACCGCATCGTAGCGCGCCTGCACGGCGGCCAGCTGCGCCTTGGCGTTGAAGAACAGCCCGCGCAAGCCCTTGGGCTTTTGGGTAGAGCCTTCAAAGCTCTTGAGCTCGGTGATCAGGTTGGTCAGGATATCCCCCACCTCGCCTGAATCGGTGTTCTTGACGGTATTGAGGATGCTGTCGGCAAACTCGGACACCTTTTTCTGCGCATCCGCGCCGTAGAGCATCACATGGTCGGGGTTGGTCACATCGATGGTGCCAGCAAAGCGCTCGATCTCGGCGCGCTCCTCAGCGCTGAAATTATCGTCCAGCGCGGCGGCAACGGCGTTATCGGCATTGGGGGCTTCGGGGGCCTCCAGCTGCGCCACAGCCTGCTCCAGCGCCTGCTGCGCGCCGGACTGGGTGTTGAGGGTCAAAACGGGTACTTTCTGTTCGTCCATGGTTTATTTCTCCTCTCCGGTAGACGTGCGGGTGCGCAGGCCCGAGTCGATCAGGCCATCCTGCTTGAGCATGGTTTCCAGCACGTCGATGTCCGTGGTGATATCCAGCGCGTCGTCCTCATAAAGACGGGCAAGCTGTTTGTTAAAGGCTTCGATGACCATATCCAGCGATTCGCGGATGCGCTGGCGCGCGTTGTCCGCGCTTTCGCCCGTCACGTTGCCCTCCTCCATACGGCGGAAGGCCACCAGCATTTTCAGCGTGGTGGGCAGGTAATAATCCATAAAGCGGCGGATCTGCGGAGCCTTCTTGGGCTGCTCGATAACGGCCTTAAAAATCTGGTTGGCGATACTTTCGATGGTATCAATCTGCTCACTGATTTCAGGCTCGGGCAAGCGATCGTTTTCGCTGCGGATCTGCTCTAACAGCTGCTGCCCGCGCAGAATCAGGCTGTCCACCGCCGCGTCGCCGGTTGTGGCCTTGGCCTGCTCGGCCTTGCGCTTTTCCTCGGCTTCGCGGCGCTTGCGGGCATATTCCTCGCGTTGACGCTCGCGGCGCTCCTCCTCCTCGGCGGCCTCGTCTTCTTTCTGATGGATCTTCTTGACCACCGCCCGGTAGATCTTGCCCGCGCCCAGCATCACCAGCGCCAGCACGGCGTAATCAAATAGCCGGAACAGCGGAAATACCCCGCTATAGAGCAGGCTCATAATGCCCATCACAATAAAAGCGCCGGAAAGTCCGCGCTTCGGACGACGATTTCTCCCTCTCGGCGGCATACGCGCCCTCCTTGAAATTGATTCAGTATACGCACGGATAGTAGCGCAATTCTGGGCGCTTGACAATGCATGATGGCTGAATCATACAATTTGGCGCGCCAATCAGGCGGTTTTCCGCCCGACAGGCGAATTATACCACAGATGGCGCGCCAATACAAATGCAATTTTCTTAAAAGGAGATTAAAAAAGCGAATGCTTTTCCCTGCCTGGCCATTCAGCTTTTGCGCCAAATTGCGGGGTGGAACAGCGCCAGAATCGGGAACAATTCCAGCCTGCCGGCCAGCATCAGCAGGCTCAGCACAAGCTTGGCAAAGGGGCCGTAACCGGCAAAGTTTTCCACCGGGCCCACCGCGCCAAGGCCGGGGCCCACGTTGCTCAGGCACGTCAGCGCCGCCGTCAGGTTGGTTTCCACATCAAAGCGCCCCTCCAGCGAAATGGCGAACGCACCCAGAAGCAGCATCAGCACATACACGCAGAAGAACATCGCCACCTGCGACAGCATGCCCTCTTCCACACCCTTGCCCTCAAAGCGCACCACCTGCACCTTGCGCGGCTGGAAGGTATGGCGAATTTCGCGCCGTCCCAGCTTAAACAGCAATGCTGTGCGCACCACCTTGATGCCGCCCGCGGTGGAGCCCGCGCAACCGCCCACAATCATCACCAGCAGCAGCACCATTTTGACCGCCACGGGCCAGAGGTTAAAATCCGCCGTGGCATAGCCGGTGGTGGACATCACGCTGGCCACCTGGAAGCTGCCGTAGCGCAGCGCCTCCCAGAAGCCATGATAGCGCGGCAGCAGCAGCATGGTGGAAAAAATCGTCGCCGTTCCATAGATGCCCAGATACCAGTGCAGCTCCTCGCTGCGCAGCGCATCGCGCCAGTCCCCTGTGATGGCACGGTAAAACAGCGCGAAATTGATGCCGAACAGCACCATGAAAAACGTGATGATCCACTCGATCAGTGGGCTGTGGAAGGCCGCGATGCTGGCGCCGTAATTGCTGAAGCCGCCCGTGCCCGCCGTGCCGAAGGTATGGATCGCCGCGTCGTAGGGATTCATCCCCGCCAGCAGCAGCACCGCAAATTGCAGCGCCGTCAAGGCGGCGTAGATCAGATACAGAATCTTGGCTGAATCGCCCATCTTGGGAACAATCTTGCTCAGGCTCGGGCCGGGGCTTTCCGCGCGCACCAGGTGCGACGTGCGCCCCGTCATCTGCGGCAGAAGCGCCAGCGTCAGCACAAGCACACCCATGCCGCCAATCCAATGGGTAAAGCTGCGCCAGAACATCACCCCGTGCGGGTAATGTTCAAAATTGGTCACCACCGTTGCGCCCGTGGTGGTAAAGCCGGATACGGCCTCAAACAGCGCGTCAATATAATTGGGCAGATAACCGCTGAACACAAAGGGCAGCGCGCCAAATCCGCTCAGCCCCAGCCAGGCCAGCGCCACGATGACGAAGCCCTCTCGGGCGCGCAGATTACTCTCGCGCGGCTTTGCCAGGAACCACATCGGCAGCCCCAGAAACACCATTATCAAAATGGTTTTCAGCAGCGCCTCGCCATCGCCCGGATCATGATATACCAGCGCCACCACATAGGAGGGCAGCATCGTAGCCGCCTCAATCAGCAGCGTTGCGCCCAGGATTTTGAGCACCAGTCGTTTGTTCATTTGCGGATAACCTCGTTCAGATCGCCAATGCCGCTCTCGCAGGCGATAATCACCACGTTGTCCCCCGCCTCGATATGATCGTTACCAAAAGGCACGATCACCCGGCCGGCGCGCACGATAACCGCCACCAGGGTATTGGGGCGCTTATGCAGCTCGCGCAGCGGCACGCCGATATAGGAATCGTTTGGCCGCGCCACAAATTCCAGCGCTTCGGCCTTGCCGTCCATCAGTCGATAGAGCTTTTCTATTTTGGTTCCGCCGCCGTTTACGCGGGCGCGAACATAGCGCAGGATATGTGCGCAGGTGATAGACTTGGGGCTGACGATGCTATCCAGGCCCATGGAACTGATAATATCGGCATAGGCCACGCGGTTATTCTTGACCACCACCTTGGGCACGCCCTGGCGCGCGGCAAACAGGCCGGTCATCAGGTTTTCCTCATCGCGGTCGCACAGGGCGATAAACGCATCCATCTGCGTCAGCCCCTCCTGCTCCAGCAGCTCCTGATCGGTGCCGTCGCCGTAAATCACATTCACGTCCGGCAACGCCTCGCTGAGGCGGTTGGCCTTCTTTTCGTTTATTTCAATCAGGCTGACATGCACGCCCATGGGCGCGATCATCTTGGCCAGATAATAGCCAATGCGCCCGCCGCCCAGGATCATCACATCCTTGACGCGCAGCGAGTTTTTGCCCAGGAAGCGGAAATACTCCGTGATCGTCACCACATCCGCCGCTACATGCACACGGTCGCCCGGCTCAATCACGAAATCGCCGCCCGGAATGATCACGCTGCCATCGCGCTCCACCGCGGCGTACAGCACCTGTGGAATGCCGTGCACCTTGGCTGCAATTTCGCGCAGCGGGCGGCCGACCACCGCGTCGTGCTCCTGCGCGCGGAACTCCACCATTTCCACCCTGCCGCGGGCAAAGGATTCGATATTATTGGCAAATGGGAAGCGCAGCAGGCGGCTGATTTCCTGCGCTGTGGCGCGCTCAGGATTGATCGCCATGTCGATATCCAGCTCATGGCGCAGCAGATTCAGGCTTTCGTTATATTCCGGATCGCGGATGCGCGCGATGGCATACTGCGTACCCAGACGCTTGGCCACCAGGCAGCAGAGCATATTGGTTTCATCGCTGGCCGTGGCGGCAATGATGATATCCGCCTTCTGCGCGCCCGCGTCAATCAGCGTTTTCGCGTTCGCGCCGTTGCCGCGGATGCACATGACGTCCAGCGTATCCTCGCTGCGCTGCAGCGCCTCCTCATCTATATCCACAATCACCACATTATGCCCCTCGCGGGTCAGATGCTCTGCCAGCACATGGCCTACCTTGCCATCGCCAACCACCAGAATTCGCATGTTATCCTCCGTCTCGCCAAGCAAATCGCCTGTTAATGCATCAGGACGCTATAAGTGCAGTATGCATTATAACACTATCCCTCTATAATAACAAGTCTCCCCCGTCATCGCCCCCACTCCGGCGGAAAATGCGCAAAAAACTGGAAAATTTGCGTTTTCAGGGCTTGCGCAGCCTCAATGCCTGTGATATAATTGAACGGATAACGCACGCGGGCGGTTTGCCGCTTGTGCCCTTACGGGTTGGCAGGCAAAAAATTCAACCCCCGCGGTGGAAAAACAAGGAGGAAAACCATGGCTGTCATTTCTATGAAGCACCTGCTGGAAGCCGGCGTACACTTCGGTCATCAGACCCGCCGCTGGAACCCCAAGATGGCTCAGTACATCTTCACTGAGCGCAACGGTATCTACATCATCGACCTGCAAAAGACCGTTCGCAAGATCGACGAAGCGTACATGTTTGTGCGAAATCTGTCGATGGAAGGCAAGACCATCCTGTTCGTGGGCACCAAGAAGCAGGCTCAGGAAAGCATTGAAAGCGAAGCCAAGCGCTGCAACATGTATTATGTCAACAACCGCTGGCTGGGCGGCATGCTGACCAACTATAAGACCATCAAAACCCGCATCGAGCGTCTGAACCAGATCGACCGCATGGAGCAGAACGGCCAGTTCGACGTGCTGCCCAAGAAGGAAGTTATCAAGCTGATCCACGAGCGCGAAAAGCTGGTTGCCAACCTGGGCGGTATTCGCGAAATGAAGGGTCTGCCCGGCGCGCTATTTGTAGTTGACCCCCGCAAGGAGCACATCGCCGTGGCCGAGGCCCGCGCGCTGGGCATTCCGATCGTAGGCATCGTGGATACCAACTGCGATCCTGACGAAATTGACTACGTCATCCCCGGCAACGACGACGCCATCCGCGCCGTAAAGCTGATCGCCGGCAAGATGGCCGACGCCGTGCTGGAGGGCCGTCAAGGCGCTCAGGATGGCGAAGAGCAGGCTGCCGAAGAAGCTCCCGCTGACGCCGAATAATCAATCCACTTAAAAATAATAATCAGGAGGCATACCCCCATGGCTGAAGTAACTGCTGCAATGGTAAAAGAGCTGCGCGAGCGCACTCAGGCCGGCATGATGGACTGCAAAAAGGCCCTGGTCTCCAGCAATGGCGACATGGAAGCGGCCGTTGAATACCTGCGTGAAAAGGGTCTGGCTGCCGCCAACAAGAAGAGCGGCCGCGTGGCCGCCGAGGGCGCCGTGGAATCCTACATCCACATGGGCGGCAAGATCGGCGTGCTGGTTGAAATCAACTGTGAAACCGACTTCGTAGCCAACACCGACGCTTTCAAAGAGCTGTGCCACAACGTGGCCATGCACATCGCCGCTGCCGCGCCCGAATTCGTCTCCAAGGACGAAATTCCCGCTGAAAAGTTGGAAGAAGAGCGCCGCATCGCCCGTGAGCAGGTCATGAACGATGAGAAGAACAGCAAGAAGCCCGCTCAGATCATCGAAAAGATCGTGGACGGCCGCATCGAAAAGTACTGCAAGGAAATTTGCCTGCTGGATCAGCCCTATGTAAAGGATCCCGATATCACCATCCAGACCCTGCTGCATGAGAGCACCCTCAAGACCGGCGAGAAGGTAACCATCCGCCGCTTTGTCCGCTATAAGCTGGGCGAAGGCATTGAGAAGAAGCAGAGCGATCTAGCCGCTGAAATCGCCGAAATGACCGCCAAAAAGGCGTAATTATTCCATCCCGGCGGACGCGAAAACGTCCGCCTTTTTTCATGCCGTCAGGAGGTTTTTAATCATGAAGGAATCCCCCAAGCACATCCTGCTTAAGCTCAGCGGCGAGGCTCTGGGCGAAAACGGCCGGCTGTTCGATCAGGATATGATTCTGCGCGTCGGCAGAATTCTCTCCGATGTGGCTGCTACCGGCGCGCAACTGGGCGTGGTCATCGGCGCGGGCAATATCTGGCGCGGCCGCCAATCCCAAGAGATGGACGCTGTGACCGCCGATCACATGGGCATGCTGGGCACGGTGATCAACTGCCTGTGCATGCGCGACGCTGTGGAGCGCACGGGCGGCCATGCCGTGGTGTTCTCCGCCATCGATATGCCCCGCGTGTGCGAGCCCTACAATGTGCAGTCCGCGCGCCAGGCCATGGCTGAGGGCAAGGTTGTGTTCTTCGCGGGCGGCTCGGGCAACCCGTTCTTCACCACCGATACCGCCGTGGTGCTGCGCGCTGCCGAAATGCAGGCCGATATGCTGCTGCTGGCCAAGAATGTGGATGGCGTGTACACGGCCGACCCCAATAAGGACCCCAACGCCCAGTTGATCCCCGATATCAGCTATGCCGAGGCGCTGGAGCGCCGCCTGCGTGTGATGGACACCGCCGCCTTTGCCATGCTGACCGAACAGGCCATCCCAATGGTGCGCGTGTTCGGCCTGGCCGAGCCGGAAAACATCCTCAAGGTCATCGCGGGCGATCCGCGCGGCACGGTGCTGCATCCATAAAAGGCGTCGATCAGAATGAAAAGGATTGCAGCATGGATGCTTGTAAGAACCTCATCCTGTTTTTGATCGACTTGGGCGTAATGGGTCTGCAGCTGCTAAACGGCAATTATGATGTTTTGAGAGCGGCATATATCGCCGCGGCCTGCTGAATCATCATGCTTGTATGCGCTGTCGTCAGGCTGTTCAGCAGCCGGTGCCCACATTGCTGCAAGCTGAAGCTATCCAATGTGAAATACCGCCCCCATTGCCATTGCTGCAAGGAGATTTGATTCTCCACCTACGCCGCCAATAAGATTTCGTTAACAAATCCCCTCTCCATATGCGTTCAGACCATATGGAGAGGGGATTTTTATGTTTCCGGCTCTATTTGCTGACAGACTGGCGCTTTGCCTTATGCATCCTCGATTCGTTCAAAGGCCACCGTCTGCTCTTTCATCGATATCTTGCCCACACGGCAGCCATAGGCAAGCAGCTCTTTTCTATAGGTCAAAAAGGAATGATCAAGAGGCAGCCCGGCGATTTGCGCAATCTCGTCAAACGTCAGCTTGAACTGTGCGCGACCATCCTGCTGAATATGCGCCCATAAAGAATCGTACTTGCTCATTGCGCTTCTCCTTGCTTAATACAGATGATACGCCTGCTTGCGCGCGGCGAAGGCCGCAGCCTCGCGCTCGGCGCAGGCCAGCCAGTCCTCCACCGGCCAATCCGCATTTTCAAACAGCCGATGCCCGGCCAGCTTGGACAGGAAGGGCATGTCCCCCTCCCGCAGCGGCGGCAGCAGGCTGAAATGCTTGGGATACAGCTCCCGGATCAGCGCCAGCAGCTGCATGCCCAATGCTACCGGCTGCACGCGATGCGCGTCCGTCACGTGCAGATGCATGCCGCCGCACATCTCCCCTGCGTATTTGGACGCGCTGGGCGTAAAATACAGAGGCGTTGCGATCACGCCCGGCAGCTTCATGGCGTTAAACCGCGCGGTCAGCGTTTCCGCGTCGATATACGGCGCACCCAGGATAGCAAAGGGATCAGCCGTGCCGCGACCCTCGGAGCAGTTGACCCCTTCCAGCATGCAGGTGCCCGGATACAGCAGCGCCGTCTCAAAGCGCGGCATGGCCAGGCTGGGCATCACCCACACCTTGTTCAGCTCCGGAAACAGCGCATGCCGGTTCCACCCCAAGCACGGAATCACCTGCAGATCGCACCCCAGGTCCCGCTCGTGATTGACCATCAGCGCAAATTCCCCGCAGGTCAGCCCGTAGCGCAGGGGGATATCATAGCAGCCGACAAAGCTGCGCGTATCGAGCCGCAGCAGCATGCCCTCCGCCATATCGCCCAAGGGATTGGGGCGATCCAGCATGATCAGCCGTTTGCCGTACCGGGCGCAATCCTCCAGCAGAATTTGCAGCGTGGAAATAAAGGTATAGCAGCGTGCGCCCACATCCTGGATATCATACACCAGGATGTCAAAGGCCGCACAGGCTTCCTCACTCAGATGGTGGGAAGCCTCCTTGCCGTACAGGCTGGCTACGGGCAGCCCGCTGGGGCCGTCCACCGCGTTTTCAAAGTTTTCTCCCGCGCCCTTATCGCCGCGCACGCCGTGCTCGGGTGCAAGCAGCAATTGCAGGCTGCATACCTCCCGCAGCCGTTCGATGGTAGATTGCAGTCCCGACGTGCGCCCGGAGGGCGACGTGGCCAGCGCCACGCGGCCGTTCAACAGCCCTGCATGCTGGCCAATGCGGTCAACGCCGTATTCCATCCATCATTCCCCGCTCTCGTTTACAATTTCGCATTTTTATTGTATAATAGATCCATCAAATTTACAACCCGTTGCTTTGAGGAGGATTTGCATGTCTACCACCCTGGTCATCATGGCCGCCGGGCTTGGCAGCCGATACGGCGGCAACAAGCAGACCGAAGGCATCGGCCCCAACCATGAAATGCTGATGGAATACTCGCTGTTCGACGCGGTGCGCGCGGGCTTTGATAAGGCTGTCTTTATTATCAAACCGGAAATGGAGCCGCTGATTGAAGCGCTGTGCGGCGAGCTGGTGCGCTCCTGCCGCACCAAATCGGGCCGCGCGCTTGAGGTGCACTACGCCGTGCAGGATTTCACCTCCCTGCCCGGCTTCTACGCCGTGCCCGCCGGGCGCGTAAAGCCCTTTGGCACCGTGCATGCCGCGCTGTGCGCCCGTCCCTATGTAAACGAGCCCTTCGCCATCATCAATGCCGATGATTATTACGGTGTGGACGCTTTCGCCGTGATGCATGATTGCCTATCCGCCCTGCCTGCCAACGAGGCCGCCATGGTGGGATATCGGCTCAAGAACACTGTCAGCGAATACGGCAGCGTCACCCGCGGCGTATGCACGCTGAAAAAAGGGCAGCTGGCCGGCATCAAAGAAACCTATAAGATCACCCTGTTCCCGGACGGTACCATCCGCGATACCGCCACGGACAGCGCGGGCGTGCTGCTGCCGCCAGACGCGTTGGTATCGATGAATTTCTGGGGATATCTGCCCACGATCTTTGACGATATGCAATCTGCGTTTGACGATTTTCTGCATACCCTTGCACCCGATGATATCAAGAGCGAATATGTGCTGCCCAGCATGATGGATCAGCTCATGCATGCAGGTAAACTGCGTGTGCGCGTGCTGTCCACCAACGCCGTATGGTTTGGCATGACCTATCCGCAGGATAAGCCGTTGGTGCAGCAATCGCTGCTTAAGCTCCATGAGCAGGGCGTTTACCCGCCCACGCTGCTGGGCTAAGCATGGCCGGCATCATTGCGGAGTACGATCCGCTGCACAACGGCCATGCCTGGCATATCGCGCAGGCGCGCGCGGCAAGTGGGGATGAGCCGACCGTCGTGGTCATGAGCTGCTGCTTTACCCAGCGCGGCATGCCCGCCCTGCTGTCGCCCCATGCGCGGGCCGAAATGGCGCTGCGCGCGGGCGCGGATATCGTGCTGGGGCTGCCCGTATCCTTTTCCGTATGCGAGGCCGAGCGCTTCGCGCTGGGCGGCGTTTCCATTTTAGCGCGTACCGGATTGGTTCATAGCCTGAGCTTTGGCGTTGAACCAGGCAACGAAGACTGCATTCTGCCCGCCGCACAGCTATTGGAAACGCCCGATAGCACATTCCAGGCAGCGCTGCGCAAAGGTCTGGATCAAGGCTTGCCCTTTCCCCGCGCGCAAGGAGAAGCACTGGCCACGCGCCTGGGACTGCCGCCCGATTGCCTGGCCGCGCCCAATACCGTGCTGGCCATCTGCTATGCCCGCGCCAATCTGCGGCTGAACACAGGGCTGGCGCTGCATCCCATCCCCCGGCGCGGCGCATATCATGCCGATACGCTGCCCGATGAAAGCGAAACCGCCCTGCCCTCCGCGACTGCCGTGCGCGCCGCCATCCTGCAACATGCCTGGCCCAGCGTGCGGCGCGCCATGCCGGAAGCTGCCTATGCCGTCCTTCAGCGCGAGATGGCGCAGAACCGTCTGCACCGCCCGGATGCGCTGGATGCGCTATTGCGCTGGACGCTACGCAGCGGGCACGATTTTTCGCACCTGCCCGGCCTGTCAGAGGGGCTTGAAAACCGTCTGCCGCTGGGAGCGGATGCGCTGACGCGCGAAGGCATGGTGCAAGCCATCCGCAGCAAACGCTACCCTTACGCGCGCGTCAACCGCCTGCTCACCCATGCGCTGTTGGATACGCACGCCCAGGCATTGTCTCCCTTGCCGCAATATGCCTGCCTGCTGGGCTTTAAGCGAGAATGTTCATCGCTGTTGCGCAACGCAAAGAACCTCCCCCTGCTGCCGCGGCTGAAGCCGCAGGATCAGCTGCCCGAGCAATTGCTGGACGCGCGCGCGTGGGATCTTTGGGCGCTGGGCGCGGGGCAGCCCTTTGGCGCACTGTATCGCTGTCAGCCCGTCATTCTGTAAAAATTGCCTGATACGCCCTGCCCCTTCCCGGCAGGGCTGTACTTTTTTGCGCCGTTATGGTATACTATATCGGTATTTACTTCGAAGGAGGAGCCTGCGGATGTTCAAACGCCTGGTTTGTTTGCTGCTGACCGTGCTGATGCTTGCCGTTTGCGCGTGCCCGGCAGCGCTGGCATCCTCCTCCGACTACGACAGCAACCATCCCGAAAAGCTCAACGATACCGACCTGAGCGCTTCGGCAGCCATCCTGATTGAGGTCAACAGCGGCATGGTGGTCTATGAAAAGAACGCGGACGTGCGCATGTACCCCGCTTCCACCACCAAGATATTAACCACTTATTTGGCCCTGCTGATGGGCAACCTGGACGATGTGGTCACCACCAGCGCGACAGCATTGCAATTGGAAGAAAAAGCCTCCGTCATTCCGCTGTCCGAGGGCGAGCAGCTTCCGCTGGAAAACCTGCTGTACGCTACCATGGTAAAATCCGGTAACGACGGCGCCAACGTGATCGCCGAAACCATCAGCGGCAGCATCTACGCTTTTGCTGAAACGATGAATCAGTACGCAGCCTCCATTGGCTGCACCAATACGCATTTTGTCAATCCCAGCGGCCTGCATGACGATAACCACTATACCACGGCGCGCGACATGGCGCTGATTGCCCGCGAAGCAATGCAGGATGAAACCTTCCGAAAGATCGCTTCCACCACCACCTATGCGCTGCCCCGCACCAACATGCACGGCTCCCGCCGTCTGGATTCCAAAATGGCCGAGCTGTTTGGCTCCGACAGCGCGGTTTACCCTGCCGCCAACGGCATCAAAACCGGCTATACCTCCAAGGCAGGCTACTGTTTTGTCGGCTCAGCCACCAAGAATGGCGTTACCTTTATCTCCGTCGTTTTCAATTGCGGCAGCTATGCCAAATGCTGGAGCGATACCAAAAAACTGATGGAATACGGCTTTACCCAGTATGTCAGCACCAGCGTGGCCGAGCTGTACGCCATGAGCCCCAAGGTGCTGGAAATTTCCAAATACGATCTAAATGATCCGCAGCTGGGCAAGCTGGAGCTGTCGCTGAACAAGCTGAGCGATTCCACCAACGATACCATCGTCACCCTGCAATCCCGCCTGGATTACCTGTCCAGCAACTTTAACGATCTGGTCGCCATCGAATACGTACATGATCCCGTCGCGCCCATCACGGCGGGCGAGGTCATGGCCACCCTGACCTACTACCCCGAAGAGGGTGAGCCCATCGAATATGAGCTGGTGGCCTCCCGCAGTGTGTCTCGCCGCGTGCTGGATTTTCCCTCGCTGGACGAGCTGATTGCCGATACGCTCAATGATCCCAATCCCTTCCCGCGCTTCACGGTTGAAATATTCCTGTTCCTGGTGGCCGTGGTTGCAGTGATCTGGGGCGTCGTCAAGGGCGTCAAGCGCCTGATGGGCTTCCGCAGCAAGAAACCGCGCCGCAAGGCCGTAAAGCCGATCTCGCGCTACTATCGTTAAAACTATTTTTAAACAAGCTGGGCGCGGAAGCCAATCGCTTTCCGCGCCCATTTTTTATTATCGCTGCACCGCCACGCCCTTGGCCATGGTATCCTGAATCAATTTGAGCGCGCGGCCCATGATTTCCCGCTGCTTTTGGATCATATCATTCGGCGCTTCCTCCGCGCTGCACAGCACGCGGTATTTATACAGCGCGTCGGTTTTCTGCCCCCAGCAATAGGTGGGCGTATACTGAACCGAGGCAATGCTGAGCGCCCGGCGCTGCATATCATAGGTGAGCGTCAGGTGCAGCAGCATGCCGGATACCACCTCACGGTTGGCTCGGGAGGCGCTCAGCAGCGTGCCCATCGACCAGGCAACCAGCGTGCTGTGCGCCGTATCCTGCGCGCTGGACAGATACTCCACCGGCTGCACGGCGTTGCTGTGCGCGCCGATGATGATATCCGCCCCTGCCTCGCACAATGCCTGCGCCGCCGTACGCTGCGCGGCAGTAGGCGCGGTATCGTTTGCGCCGCCCCAATGCATGGCAACCAGCACGATATCGGCTCCGCTCTCGCGCGCCGCGCGAATATCCTGCCGGGCCTGATCAGCATCAAAGACCGTCACCATGCGTTCGCGCGCCGCCGCATCTGGCACCGCCTTTTTACTGTCCGCCGACAGGGTATCGGTATAGGCCAGCACGGCGATGGAGATGCCGCGGATACTGATGGTCTTCGCCGTGCTCGGCCCTGCGGCACTGCGCAGGCCAAGCGGCGTAACGCCCGCGCTTTGCAGGGCGGACAGCATGCGCGCTGCGCCGTTTTCACCCGTTTCAAGAGCCTTTTCACTGTTCAGCAGCACATATTGAAATCCTGCGTCATGAATGGCCGCAGCCGCCTGCTCCGCCGCGCGCCCGTTAGCCGCGCTCGTGCTGGGCAGTCTGTGCATCAGGGCGATGCCCGCGTCCGCGCGCGCCTCATGCTGGATAGCGCTGAGCGTTTCAGACAGATTGTATTGCCCTGCCGCCGCATTGAGCGTGCCGGCTATGACATCGCTGTCAAAGGCAATTTCTCCGCTGACGGTCAGCGTCAGCGTACGGATATCACTGGCCGATTGGGTCGGCTGCGCTGCGGCAGGCTGCTGCGGCACGGCGGAAGGCTGTGCTGCCAGCGCTGTCGGAGCCGCGTACATTTGCGGAGCAGCCGTCGGGCGCGGCAGGCCGGGCATTGTCTGCGCGGTAGCCTGCGGACGCGACGCCGCCGCCAATTCGCCAATGGAGCTGACCAGGCGCTCGGCGTCCATGCTCAGGTCTGCATTGGGGTTGCGGATGGCCAGGATCATCCATATGGCGCAAAAGAGCACGATTGCCGCCGCTATGGTCATGACAATCGTGCCCGCAGAAATGCGTTTATGCCGTCCGCGCATCGTTTCAGCCCTCCGCGTTGCGCTCGTAAATCAGCCGCAGACCCTTCAGGGTCAGCAGGCCGTCAATCTGATCGATCACCCTGGTTTCGGAGGCAATCATGCGCGCCATGCCGCCGGTGGCTACCACCACGGCGTCGTCGCGGCCAATCTCACGCTTCATTTTTTTAATCAGGTATTCCACCTGGCCGACGTAACCGTAAATCATGCCCGCCTGCAGGTTGGTGATCGTATTCTTGCCGATCACGCTGTCGGGCTTGACCAGCTCGAAATTGGGCAGCTTGGAGGTGCCGCGCACCAGCGCCTCGCTGGCCAGCTTGATGCCGGGGCAGATGCAGCCGCCCACAAACGCGCCCTTTTCATCCACCACGCCGAAGGTTGTGGCCGTGCCGAAATCGATGAAGATGCACGGCGCGCCATAGAATGCCTGCACGGCCACCGCGTTGCAAATGCGGTCGCTGCCCAGCGCGCGGGGATTATCATACTGAATGTTGATGCCCGTTTTTACGCCCGGCACCACAAACTTGGGCGCGATGCCAAAGTAATCGTTGCACATGTGCTCGATGGTAAAGTTGACCGGCGGCACCACGCTGGACAGCATAATGCCCGTCACCTGGTCGGGGCTCAGCCCCGCGCTGCGGAACAGGTTGGTCACCAGCATGCCGTATTCGTCGCTGGTGCTGCTGCGATTGGTGGAAAGCCGCCAGTAGCGCACCAGCTCCTTGCCCTGGAACAGGCCGGTTTTGATGTTGGTGTTGCCGATATCCATCGTAAAAATCATGTGCGTTCCTCCGTCGTCCGCAGCCCGTCAGGCTTTGGCTCCGATTTTCGTTTTGCGCAGCGCCAGCACCGCGGGCGTTACAATCAGCGCCGCGGCAATGGCCTCGCACCCGCCGCCGATCAGCCCTGTGCCGGCGATCAAGCCCAGGATCCTGGCCGAATCCAGGCCGTTCATGGCGTAAAACAGCAGCATCAACCCCAGATACAGCACCGTATTGGTCAGGGAGCCAGCCGCCGCCGCAATGGGCATGGCGATTTTTTCATGCTTGCCCAGCAGCTTATACACGCCCAGCGCGGCCATGGGCACCAGCAGGCGCGGCGCATAGCACATGATCAGCGCGCAGGCGGGCGAGGCTGCAAACAGCGTGGAGGCCAGCGCGGAGGGCGGGGTTAAAGAAATGCCCAGCATGCTCAGCGTGCTGGCCGTGCCAAAGCAAAGCCCCAGCAGCAGGCCGCTGCGCGCACCCAGCACGAGCGCGCCGGTAATGACCGGCACGCACAGGATGGTCACATTGATGAAGCCCAGCGGGATCAGTCCCAGCGGGGTCATGCCCAGTACAAACACCAGCGCCATCAAAAGCGCCGCAGCCGTCATGCGATAGAGCGTTATTCTGTTTTTCATGCTGTTTTCCGTTCAGGTTCCCATGGGATACCTGACGAACCTTCCTTTTCGATGTATTGTTCGATCCCCTGCGGGTATCGACGGGTGCATTATAACACGTTGGATAGCAATTGTCAAAAACCGGATGGCATTAAGGATAAAAAAATGGGGAATGAAGGAGTGGGACGAATCAAGTCGATAAACTGGAATTTGTCAGTATTAAAGTTTCAGAATCTCATCTGCAATTTCACGAACGGTTTTATTGCTTGTATCAATTTTTACGGTATCAAGTAGCTGATACATACGAATCCTTCCGACGCTTCTGTCAATGACATCGGCAGTGCGGAGTCCGCGAGCGATATCGGATGACAACCGATTTCTCAGATTTGTTTCGTCCGTCATCAAGGATATTTTTATGACTCTGCAAGCGCTTGTGTCCAACTCATTGATTATGCTATCGATGATGTATTGCTCATGCATGACCCAGCAAAGAATAATGTTATCGTAAGCAGTGCAACGAAGAAAGTTGTTCAACAGAAAGCAAATATTACGCATGACCATTTCTTTTGTTTCTTCCGTTAGCTGAAACGGATCGGCATCCCAACACCAGTCACCGTCCAAAAAAACACTGTTGTGCAAGTCTTTTTTCAACTGTCGGCTGATTGTTGTTTTGCCAACACCCATTGTACCGCCAATCAAATACAGAGTTTTCATACCGATCCTCCACAAATTCTGATTAAACTGACAGGAAATATAGCACACGTTCAAATTGGCAAGAACGTGTTTATTCACTGTGGTTGATAAAAAAAAGCAGGGCGAATCAAATCGATAATCCAGAAGCCATCTCTCTCAAAGTCCATAATGAATTACCCATTTGTTACTGTCCATTGCCTTTTCTAACAGTTCCTTTAGTTTGGATAGCTCAGAATTATCAGTAATGGCATCGATAAATGCTTTCAAGGAACTGGGCGGAACAAGCGTAATCCCATAATAGGAAAGCCCCTTGCCTTTAACAGAAAGCGTGTGCCAATAAAAGTCAACGGATAAAATCCTTTCACCTATACCTTCCAAATAGACATCATCAACGGAAATACAGGCATATTTCTCAGGCTCATACTTGTCATATCTTTTGCCGGGCTGGGGGGAATTTATCATAATTCCAAACTCATGTTTTGCCATATCCCTTACCTATACAAAAACCCCGATTTATTAAACCGACAGTACGTATAGCACATGTTCAGCTTGACCACAAGCAATTGGCAAAAGAGGGCACTTATTCGCTGCGGCTGATAAAAAAGCGAGGCAAATCAAATCGACAAACTCGAAGTTATTTTACTTGCGTTCCATAAATCCTATGATTGAAAGAATCAATCCTACAATCCCAATTCCGATAACAAGTACTCCCATTCCTGATGAATAAAGAGCAATTATGATCGCAAAGAGCAGTATTGCAATACCTAATCCTATTTTTTCATTGTAAATCCTCCTGTTATAGCTTCCGATGCTTTGATTGCTTATCTATAAAAATCAGCGGCCGTTATAGAGCTGCTCGTCCCGGCCCATCCTGCGCCATTGCGAGGGCTGCGCGCGGCGGGGCAGTGTTTGCGGAGTTTCCGGCTTTGAGGACGGTTTTTTCACACATTTAAGCATCAGAAGCGCTGCGCCCGCGCCCAGCAGCGCGCACAGACAGCACAGGCCGATCAGCCCCCAGATTGATATGCTCGTCATGCTCTTTCCCTCACAGCGGCATGTTGCCATGCTTGCGCGGCAGCAGCACATCGCGCTTGGAGGCAAGCACCTCCAGCGCCGCGGCCATGCGCCCGCGCAGCCTGTCCGTGCCTGCCAGCGTCCAGTCAAACAGCGGCGGCTGCGCCGCATCGCTGACGCAGAGCTTCACCGTTGTGGCCGCCGAAAGCGCGTAATACAGCGCAGGATCATGGGGCAGCTCGCCCGCCAGCGCCAGTATCAGCGGCAGGGAAAACGCATCGCCCATGCGCATCAGGCGCGTCAGGCCGGGCGGCGGCACATCCCCGCTGACAGCCGCGCATACGCACACGCGGCCATTGATGCGGCAAAGGAAGGCCTCGCCCTGCGTCCCCGCGTAGAGCGGCAGCTCGGCGCCCGCGTCCGCACAGGCATGCAGCGCCAGGGGTAGGCAGTCGCCCGCCCTTACTGGCTCGGCAGCCGTCTGCGCGCCCAGCAGCGGCGCGTCCTCCGCGCAGCTGCCCGGCAGGAGGCTAAGCAGATTGCGTACCGTTTCCAGCGCGTCCGGCTCGTCGGCGGCGCAGATATCCGTGCAGGAGGCGCGCATATTCGCATCGCCCCAGCCGACGCGCACATCGCACAGCGCGGCGGTTAACGGATGCGTATCCGCGCTTTGCACGCAGATCAGCGGGCATACGCCGCTCAGGCGCGAAAGCTCCCGGCACGCGCCGGGCAGGCTGCCCTGCGCCTCCAGCAGGATCACCGGCATCGCCAGGCGCGATACCTGCGCAAGCAGCGCGCAAAGCGCCGCGTCCGCGCCGGATGGATCGTTGGTTTCGCCCGCGCGCACGCAGCAAACAGGACGGCCGTCCATCAGCCCCATGCCGCCCGTCACGCCCGCGCGTTCGTTTACAAAAGGCACATAGGAGCCTTCGTCCATCAGCGCCCTGATCCACAGCTTTTCGTCCATCATTCTTCCAGTTCTTCCTCGCGCAGCATACCCTTCAATCGCAGGGCAGCCGCGTACACGGCATTCTTTTTCTCGCCTTCCTCTACCAGGCGGCGGCTGGCGTCGCGCATATCCGCGCCTTGCAGCAGCAGATCCAGCAGCCGTGCCTCCAGGCACAGGGTGCTTTCCGCCTTGGGCTCCTCGCGCGGCACGGCGCGAAAATCGATGACAATACAGTATTCGCCCTTTTCGGTTTTATCATTCGCTTCCATACGGGCCAGCACCTCAGCCACCGGGCCGCGCAGGGTCAGCTCGTGCAGCTTGCTCAGGTCGCAGCTGACGCTGACATAGGCCTGGGGCAGGGTATCGGCCAGCACGCGCATGAAATCCAGCACGCGGTAGGGCGATTCATGCACAATGCCCGCCTGCGTGCGCTGCGCGGCGGAGCGCAGGGCGGCCTGCAAATCCTTTTTTTCGCGGGGCAGAAAGCCCAGGAAGGTGAACTCCGTCACATCGATGCCCGATACGGACATGGCAGCGGCCATTGCGCTGGGGCCGGGCACGGCCACCACTTCGATGCCTGCCTCGGCAACCTGACGCACCAGGATCGTCCCCGGATCCGAGATGGCCGGCGTGCCCGCGTCGGTCACAACAGCCACGTCGATGCCTTCCTCCAGCATCCGGCGCACAATCCCCTCCGCCTTGCCCTGTTCGTTATGGCGGTGACAGCTGGTCAACGGGGTTTCAATGCCGAAGCGCTGGGTCAGCTTCATGGTCATGCGGGTATCCTCGGCGGCGATGAGCGCAACGCTTTTGAGCACCTCGACGGCGCGCGGGCTCATATCCCCCAGGTTTCCGATGGGCGTGGCGACTACGTACAGCATAGCTTCTCCTTACAGCTTCTGCACCACGCGCAATGTGGCGCTGTGGGCGCGAGAATTGCGGCTTAGCTCCTCCGCCGTGGGCTTGATGGCGCCGCCGCCCATCACGCGCGCAATGGGCACGCGCCCGCAGGTACAGATAGGCGCTTTGGGCGGGCAGATGCAGGGATTCTGCATCGTGCGGAACACCCGCTTTACGATGCGATCCTCAATGGAATGGAAGGTGATCACGCACATCCTGCCGCCGGGGCGGATGCGGGATACCCAGTCGTTCAGCGCCTTTTCCAGCGGGGCGATTTCATCATTGACTGCGATGCGCACCGCCTGAAAGGTGCGGCGCGCGGGATGGCCGTCATCCTTGCGGCGCACAGCCTTGGGAATGGCTGCGTCCACGCAGGCAACCAGATCGCCCGTGGTCAGGATGGGCTGCTGCTCGCGGCGCTCCACAATGATTTTGGCAATGCGCGCCGCCCACTTTTCATCGCCGTAATCATACAGCGTTTGGGTGATCGTGCGCTCGTCCACGCGCGACAGCCACTGCGCCGCCGTTTCGCCCTGGGTACGGTCCATGCGCATGTCCAGCGGCGCGTCCTCGTGGTAGGAAAAGCCGCGTTGCGGGGTGTCCAGCTGATAGGAGGAAACGCCCAGATCAAGCAATCCCCCATCCAACAGCACGCCCGCAGGCAGCAGGGTATCGATATCGTGAAAATTGCCGTGAATCGGCCGGAAGCCCGGATAGCCGCCCAGCCTTGCCGTGGCGGCGCGCAGGGCGTCCTCGTCCCGGTCGATGCCATAGAGAAGGCCGCTGTCGCCAATCCTTTGCAGGATACGCTCGCTATGCCCGCCGCCGCCCAGCGTGCCGTCGGCAAATACGCCGCCGGCAGCCGGGTCAAGCCACGCAAGCACCTCGTGCAGCAGCACGGGCTCATGTTTGAATTGAATTTCAGTCATCGTAATTATTGCTTCAGATCGGCGATGCGCGCATCCAGGGCGACCAGCTTGGTCTGATTGCCTGCCAGCTTGTCGCGCTCGGCCTGCACCAGCGCCTCGGGCGCCTTGCGCAGGAAGCCCTCGTTGTTCAGCTTGCCCTCCGCGCGGGCGATTTCCTTGAGCAGGTTATCGCGCTCCTTGTTCAGGCGGGCGATTTCCTTTTCGATATCCACCAGATCGCCCAGCGGAATCAGGATTTCGCCGGCGGTCACCACCGCGCCCACGGTCTTTTCGGTCACGGCCTGATCGCTGGAAAGCACGTCCAGCTCAGACGCGCTGGCCAGGCGCTGGAAGAACACCTCCGCACCGGCAACCGCATCCTGCCAGCCGTCGGCCGGGCGAATCATCAGGCGAGCCTTGTGACCGGCCTGCACGTTCATTTCAGCGCGCAGGTTGCGCACAGCGCGGATGATTTCCATAATGCCCTCCATCTGCGCCTCCTGAGCAGGGAAGAAGGGGATTTCTTCCGCACGCGGCCAATCGGACAGCATGCAGGAGGCTTCCTCGCAGCCGGGCAGGAAGGCGTAAACCGTTTCGGTCAGGAAGGGCATGAAGGGATGCAGCATGCGCAGCAAGCCGCTGAGCACATAGCTGAGCACCGCGCGCACCGTAGCCTTGCGCTGCGCATCCTCGCCCAGCAGACCGCCCTTGGCCAGTTCGATGTACCAATCGCAGAATTCGCTCCACGCAAAATCATAAATCTTCTGCGCGGCCAGTCCGAACTCACACTCGTCAAAGTGCGCTGTTACCTCCTGCGCACATTCATGATAACGGCTGAGAATCCACTGATCGGGCAGCTGCAGAGTCTTGCCCTCCAGCGTTTCCACGCCGTCCAGGTTCATCAGCACAAAGCGGCTGGCGTTCCATACTTTATTGGCGAAGTTGCGGGCGGACTCCAGCTTGGTGGTGGAGTAGCGGGTATCGTTGCCGGGGCTGATGCCCATGCACAGGGAGAAGCGCAGCGCGTCCGCGCCGTACTGATCGATTACCTCCAGAGGATCGATGCCGTTGCCCAAGGACTTGCTCATCTTGCGGCCCTGCTCGTCACGCACCAGGCCGTGGATCAGCACGGTATCAAAGGGCACATGACCCATCTGCTCCAGGCCGCTAAAGATCATGCGCGCCACCCAGAAGAAGATGATATCATAGCCCGTCACCAGCGTGCTGGTGGGATAGAAGTATTTGAGATCGTCGGTATTGTCCGGCCAGCCCAGCGTGGAGAAGGGCCACAGGGCGGAGGAGAACCAGGTGTCCAGCACATCCTCATCCTGATGCAGGTGAGTCTTGCCGCACTTGGGGCACACGGTGGGATCCTCGCGGGATACAATGGTTTCGCCGCAGTCCTCGCAGTACCATGCGGGAATGCGATGGCCCCACCACAGATGGCGGCTGATGCACCAATCACGGATGTTTTCCATCCAGTTATAATAGATTTTGCTGAAGCGATCGGGGATAAAGCGGGTTTCGCCCTGCTTCACAGCCTTGATGGCGGGCTTGGCCAGCGGCTCCATCTTGACGAACCACTGCTTGGACACCATGGGCTCCACCACATGATGGCAGCGATAGCAGGTGCCCACCTCGTGCTTGAGAGGCTCGATGGACTTAAGCAGGCCCAGCGCCGTCAGATCCTCCACAATAGCCTTGCGCGCCTCCATGGTGGTCATGCCGGCATACTTGCCGCAATCCAGCACATGCGGCTCATTCACCGTGGCCTTGCCGGAGGCAAACAGCTCCTCAGCCGCCGCCGCGTCGGCCGCGCCGGTCATATGGCCGTCGTAGGTGAACACACGCACGATGGGCAGTTGATGGCGCTGACCCACCTCAAAGTCGTTGGGATCGTGCGCGGGGGTGATCTTTACCACGCCCGTGCCCTTTTCCATATCGGCGTGCTCATCGCACACGATGGGGATTTCACGGTTCACCAGGGGCAGCATCACATGGCAGCCATGCAGATGCGCATAGCGCGGATCGGCCGGGTTGATGGCCACGGCGGTATCGCCCAGCATGGTTTCGGGGCGGGTGGTGGCCAGCTCCAGCATTTCGCCCGTTTCCTTGACGGGATAGAGCAGATGCCAGAAATTGCCCTCTTTTTCTTCGTATTCCACCTCGGCGTCCGAAATGGAAGTATTGCAGCAGGGACACCAGTTGATCAGGCGGTTGCCCTGATAGATCAGGCCCTTTTCGTACAGGCTTACAAACACCTCGCGCACCGCGCGGGAGCAGCCCTCGTCCATGGTGAAGCGCTCGCGCGACCAATCGCAGCTGGCGCCCATGCGGCGCAGCTGGCGGGAAATGCGGCCGCCGTATTCTTTCTTCCAGTCCCAGGCATGCTTGAGGAACTCTTCTCGGCCGATATCCTGCTTTTTAATGCCTTCCTTGGCCAGCTTTTCCACCACCTTGACCTCGGTGGCGATGGAAGCGTGATCTGTGCCGGGCAGCCATAGGGTAGGATCGCCCTTCATGCGGTGATAGCGGGTCAGTGCATCCTGCAGGGTGCAGTCCATGGCATGGCCCATATGCAGCTGGCCGGTGATGTTGGGCGGGGGCATCACGATGGTAAAGGGCTTCTTGCCCGCCACGCGATGGGCGGTAAACGCGCCGCTTTCCTCCCAATGGCGGTAGGTTTTATCCTCGATCGCCTGGGGATTATATTGCTTTTCCATGTTGAATTCTTCAGGCATTGCAGTCGCTCCTTTCAGAAAAACAAAAGCCGCCCCAATCCATCTGCATGGACGGGGCGACCCGTGGTACCACCTTGCTTCGCAGCGGAAGCCGCTGCCTCTGGGCGCTTTAACGTACGCCAAACGGACAGGCTACTTGGTTTCACCTGTCTCCCTCCGGAGCGACCTTCCGTCCGATCCCCGCAAGCGGTCTTTCAGCCAATGAACCGCTCTCTCTGCCCAGGTATTAGGGCGTACTCCTCTCCTTCAAAGGGCCAAAGGGCAAGCCGCGTAATGCGGCGGCAAATTTATTTATCTTCCTCGTGCGCCACGACGGCAACGCCGTTATAGTAGCCGCAGTTCTTGCAGACGCGGTGCGCCAGCATCTTCTTGTGGCACTGGGGGCAATCCACGATCGCGGGGAGAGTCAGTTTCCAGTTCGCGCGGCGGCTGTGCTTACGAGCCTTGGAGATTTTTCCTTTGGGAAGAGCCATGATTATACCTCCTGATCATTCTGATCCTTATTAAACAAGTTTTTGAGCTTAGCGAAAGGATGATCAGCATCCTCCCGGCCAGCCGTGTACTGGGGTGCCATGCGCTTATATCCGTCGCAATCCGGTCTGCACAGGATACGGATGGGCAGCTCCAGCAGCGCCAATGTGAGCGCCAGGTGATTCAACTCTACCTTGGAATTGGCAAACACCTGACAATCCGGATCGTCCTCCTGCTCGGGCGTTATCTTGTCCACCTGGGTAAACACTTCATGAAAGGGCACTTTCAGGTTTACGGTGGCCATCTCAAGGCAGTTACAGCAGCGGGAGTGGGCCGTGGCCGTCAGCGTGCCGTCGAGGGTGAGATGAGCGCCGGACATGGAAAAGCAACCTTCAAGGATCACGGGATCCTCGAACGTTACCGTTTCGCCGCAGATATCCTGCGGCTCGATCCGCTCGTGATGGACAAACAGAAACGCCTCGCCAGGCGTTCGCATAGCGCGTGAAACATCCAGCAGCAAGGCACTCCCTCCCATCGTGAACAGCACTATTATAGTGAGCCGGCGCGCTTTTGTCAACACTTTATCGCGCGATAATTGCCTTATTTTTGCAGGATTTTGCATAATGTCCCGATCCGATGCACTATATAATGAATAAATCGTGCCCAAGCAGGCAAAAAATTCTAATTACATGTTTACAAACCCGCCCGTCCATGCTACAATGGTAAGCGTGGTTTTTAGAACCGTGCGCTCGGGTTTCCGACACTCCAACGGCTTTCTGTGCGCGCGGCGATTGATACGGGGCGCCACCCCCAAGAAGGAGGATCATGCTATGATCAACAAGGCTGAAATTATGCAGACCTACGCCCGCCATGAAGGCGACACCGGTTCCCCCGAAGTACAGGTCGCTCTGCTGACCGCTCGCATCAATCACCTGAACGAGCACCTCAAGAGCAACAAGAACGACCATCATAGCCGTCGTGGCCTGCTGCTGATGGTTGGTCAGCGCCGCGGCCTGCTGGAGTACCTCAAGAAGACCGACATCGAGCGTTACCGCACCCTGGTCGCTCAGCTGGGTCTGCGCAAGTAAGCGCAAAGCAAGGCTAACGGGATCGCTTTGGCGTATCGTTCGTCAAACCCCCGTTAGCCTTTCTGTTATGGATACGCGCGCAGGTGCGCCGTATCTGGAAGAAGAAGATGTGGAGGAGAGAGAAAAACAATGGAAAACAAAACGTACACGATGGACTTTGCGGGCTATCCGCTGTCGTTCAACTTCGGCCACTACGCCGAGCAGGCTGACGGCTCCGTGCTGGTGCGCATGGGCGATACCGCCGTGCTGGTAAACGTCTGCGCATCCGATACCCCCCGCGAGGGCGTCGATTTCTTCCCGCTGGCGGTAGACTTTGAAGAAAAGCAGTACGCCGTGGGTAAAATTCCCGGCGGCTTCATCAAGCGTGAAGGCCGTCCCACCGAGAAGGCGACCCTGACCTGCCGCCTGATCGACCGTCCCCTGCGCCCGCTTTTCCCCAAGGGCATGCGCAACGACGTGCAGGTAGTGGCTACCGCCCTGTCCGTCGATACCAACATCCCCCCCGAAATCCCCGCGATGCTGGGCTCTTCCATCGCCCTGTGCGTCAGCGATATCCCCTGGGCGGGCCCCACGGGTTCCGTGCATGTGGGCATGGTAGATGGCAAGTTCGTCCTGATGCCCAATGAAGAGCAGCGCGCCGCCTCCAAGATCAGCCTGTACGTGGCCGGCACCAAGGACGCCATCATGATGGTGGAAGCCGGCGCCAAGGAAGTATCCGAGGATGTAATGCTGGATGCGATTCTCTTCGCGCACGAGGCCATCAAGGAGCTGGTTGCCTTCCAGGAGAAGATCGTGGCGGAAATCGGCAAGCCCAAGCGCGACTTCCCGCTCAACGTGACGGGCGAGGATATCACCGCCGCCGTCCGCGAGTATGCTTATGATAAGGCCAAGTGGTCCTTCGACACCTTCGACCGCGCCGAGCGCCAGCAGCGTGAGGAGCAGGTGAAGGCCGAGACCATCGAGCACTTTGCCGATATCTTCCCCGGCCGCGATGCCGAGGTGGCCGACGCCCTGTACTACCTGAACAAGGAAGTCATGCGCCGCCGCATCCTGGACGAAGGCATCCGTGCCGACGGCCGCAAGATCACCGAGATTCGCCCCATCTGGTGCGAAACCGGCATCCTGGCCCGCACCCACGGCAGCGCCGTGTTCACCCGCGGCCAGACCCAGGCCCTCACCGTAACCACGCTGGGTTCCCTGCGCGAGGCGCAGATTCTGGACGGCCTGTCCAATGAGGAAAGCAAGCGCTATATCCATCATTATAATATGCCCCCCTACGCCACCGGCGAAGCGGGCCGCATGAAGGCTCCCGGCCGCCGTGAAATCGGCCACGGTGCACTGGCGGAACGCGCGCTGGAGCCCGTGATCCCCTCTGAAGAGGAGTTCCCCTACGCGCTGCGTCTGGTCAGCGAAATCCTGTCCTCCAACGGTTCCTCCTCCATGGCTTCCGTGTGCGGCAGCACCCTGTCGCTGATGGACGCGGGCGTGCCCATCAAGGCGCCCGTTGCCGGCGTGGCCATGGGCCTGATCAAGGATGATAAGAGTGACAAGGTGGTCGTTCTGTCCGACATTCAGGGTCTGGAAGACTTCCTGGGCGATATGGACTTCAAGGTGGCCGGCACCATGAACGGCATCACCGCCATCCAGATGGATATCAAGATCAAGGGCATCGACCGCGCGATCCTGAGCCAGGCGCTGCGCCAGGCGTTGGAAGGCCGCCTGCATATCCTGGGCATCATGCTCGAGTGCCTGCCCGCGCCGCGCACCAAGATGAGCCCCTACGCGCCCAAGATCATTTCCTTCAATATTAATCCTGATAAGATCCGCGAAGTCATCGGACCAGGCGGCAAGATGATTAACAAGATCATCGCCGAAACGGGCGTAAAGATCGACATCGAAGACGACGGCCGCGTGGCCATCGCCACCCCCGATGAAGAAGCCGCCGCTAAGGCGCGCCGCATCATCGAGGGCATCGCCAAGGATGTTGAGGTTGGCGAGGTATATCATGGCAAGGTTGTGCGCATCCTGTCTACGATGGGCGCGTTTGTGGAGCTGCTGCCCGGCAAGGATGGCCTGCTGCACATCTCCAAGCTGGCCAACGAGCGTGTTGAAAAGGTGGAGGATGTGCTCAATATCGGCGACGAGGTAGAGGTAAAGGTCAGCGAGATCGACTCTCAGGGCCGCATCAACCTGATCCGCAACGACATCGTCTATACCCGTCCCACCGGCCCGCGCCCCGGCAACGGTGGTGAGCGCCGCCGTCCCCCGCGCCGCGAGAGCAGCCACAACGACTAATCCGTAAATGCATCAAGCCGCAAAAGACAGGAGCCGCTTATCCGGCTCCTGCTTGCGGTTATTGAGGGAACAATATGATTGAGCAATTTACCCTGCCAAACGGCCTGCGCGTGCTGTGCGAACAGCTGCCCCATCTGCGCTCGGTATCCATGGGCGTGTGGGTCAAGGCTGGCTCCATCCTGGAGCGTGAGCACGAAAACGGCCTGTCGCACCTGATTGAGCACATGGCCTTCAAGGGCACCGGCCGGCGCAGCGCCAAACAGATCGCCCAGGAAATGGACGCGGTGGGCGGCTATCTCAACGCCGCCACCAGCAAGCTGTGCACCTGCTACTATGCCAAGGTGATCGATGAAAACCTGCCGCTGGCCGCCGATATCCTGTCGGATATCGTGCGCTTTCCGGCCATTGATCCCAAGGAGCTGGACAAGGAGCGCAACGTTGTGCTGGAGGAAATCTCCATGACCGATGACTCGCCCGAGGATGTAGCCTACGATCTGATCGCCTCAGCCATGTTTGGCAAGCAGCCGCTGGGGCAGACCATCCTGGGGCCGCGCGAGCTGATCGCCAGCTACACGCGGGAGGATATTCTGGCTTTCCGTGCCCGCCATTACAGTCCCATGAACACCTGTGTGGCCATCGCGGGCAACTTTGATCTGAACCAGGTGAAGGATCTGATGGCGCAGCGCTTTGGCGACTGGACGGGCGGCGCGGGTGAGATTTTCCCCGTCAACGCCGTCAACCAGCGCCCGCAGACGCTGACCGCCGACAAGGATACCGAGCAGGCGCATATCTGCCTGGGCTATCGCGGCAAGCCCCTGGGCGACGCGGACGCCTATCCCATGGCTGTGTTCAACAGCATCCTGGGCGGCGGCATGTCCTCGCGCCTGTTCCAGCGCATCCGCGAGGAATCCGCCATGGCCTACAGCGTGTATTCCGCGCCATCCGCCTACCCGCACTGCGGCGATTTTACCATCTACGCGGCCGTATCCCCCCGCAACGTCAAAACCGTGCTGGCGCAGATCGATGAGGAAACCTCCCTGCTGGTGCGCGAGGGCGCCACGCAGGAGGAGTTTGACATGGCCAAGGCGCAGCTCAAGGGCGGCTTTATCCTGGGTCAGGAAAGCGCCTATAACCGCATGAACAGCATGGGCAGCAACATGGCGCTGATGAACCGCGTGATCACCACCGACGAAACCATCCGCCGCATTGAGGCCGTAACGCCCGAGGATGTGCGCCGCGTGGCCGCCGAAACGCTGGGCGGTCCGCGCTCGCAGGCCTTTGTGGGCAAGAAGATTGCCAAATACCTGAAATAAAATATGGAGGCAGCCCGATGGACAGACTGGATGAGATTTTCCGCATGCAAAAGGCCCTGAACGACGACATCATTGCCCGCCGCCATCTGGAGGGCATCAGCGATACCGAGTGGATCCAGAAGCAGACGCTGGCCATGCTGTCCGAAATGGCCGAGCTGCTTAACGAGGTCAACTTCAAATGGTGGAAGAATCCCAAGCCCGTGGATGATCACGCCGTAAAGGAAGAGCTGGTGGATATCCTGCATTTCTTTGTCAGCATGTGCCTGCGCGCCGGGATGACCCCGCAGGAAATGTATGATATCTATATGGAAAAGAACCGCGAGAATTTCAATCGCCAGCTGGGCTTGAGCCAGAAGGAGGGCTATAAGGCCCCCGAAGCTTGATCGTGCCTGCCATGCCGCGCATGCGTCCGCGCTTCGCCAGCACGCAGCCGGTCTGTGCCTCAGGCGCAAAAGCAGCCCCTCCGCATGGCTTCATGCAGAGGGGCTTTGCCTTGTCTTTATTTATTTGTCCAGCGTTTCATGCGCCTCGCGCACCAGCGCGGCAATCTGCGCATCGTCCGGCATATCGCCCGCGCCGGGACGGATATCGGCCAGGAACTCGATGTTTCCCTTTGGGCCTTTGATAGGCGAATAGGTAAAGCCCGCTACATGCCAGCCGATTTCGGCGGCGTATTCACGCACATTTTGCAGCACGCGCGCATGCACGGCAGGCTCGCGCACCACGCCGTTCTTGCCCACCTGGCCGCGCCCGGCTTCAAACTGCGGCTTTACCAGGGTGAGGAACCTTCCTTTCTCCCCCATAATGCCCGCCGCCACCGGCAGGATCAGCCGTATGGAGATAAAGGACACGTCCATCACCGTCAATGTCGGATGCAGCGGCACCATGTCGGGTGTCAGCGTGCGGGCGTTGGTACGTTCCATTACAGTGACGCGCTCATCCTGCCGCAGCTTCCAATCCAGCTGGCCATAACCCACATCGATGGCATATACATGCGCCGCGCCGTGGCGCAGCAGCACGTCGGTAAAGCCGCCGGCGGCAGCGCCGATATCCATAGCAACCACGCCTGTCACATCCGCGCCGAACACCGTAATCGCACGCTCAATCTTGTGCCCGCCCCGACTGGCCAGGGAGTCCACCTCGCCACGCAGAATCAGCTCCTGATTGTCCTCCACGGTTTCAGAAGCCTTGAGCACCTTCTTCTCGCCGATGTAAATCTGCCCGGCCATAATCAGCGCCTGCGCCTTTTCGCGGCTGGCCGCAATACCACGGCTTACCAGCGCGCTGTCTACCCGCGTTTTCATGCTTTGCTCTCCTTATTCCATTGTGCAATGCGGCGCGCCACGCTCTCCGCGTCCAGCCCCTGCGCGCGCAGCTGTAATGTATGATCGCCCTGCGTGGCGCACAAGCCCTCGACGCCCAGCGTCAGCAGCGGCTTGCACACGCCATGCGCGGCACGCCAGGCCGGTACCAGGCTGCTCAGGCCGCCCGATACTACGCCTTCTTCCAGCGTAACAAGTTTCGAATCTTTCAGCTGATTCAGCACATTCTCGTCCAGCGGTTGAATGCAATCCGCCGCATATACGGCGCAGCGCAGGCTCTGCTGATCCAGCAGCTCCGCCGCGCGCATGGCCTGCCCGACCATCGCGCCGCAAGCCAGGATAGCCAGCTCATCCCCTGTCCGCAGCAGCGGCCACATGGGCGCATAGGGCTTTTCCCGCGGCCAAACAGCCACATTTTCGGTTTCCGTCTTGCCATAACGAATAGCAACGGGCGCATCCAACGTCAGCGCATAGCGAATCATGGCCTGCAGCTCATCGCATGTGGCGGCGTTCAGCACCGTCAGCCCCGGCATCTGCGTCAAAAACGCATTGCCGTACACGCCCTGATGCGTCACGCCGTCTTCAATCAGCCCCGCGCGATCCACCAGGAAGCACACCGGCAAATGCTGCTCACACACGTCAAGCAAGATCTGATCATACGCGCGCTGCAAAAAGCTATCGTAAATCGCCACAAAGGGGCGCGCACCGCCAGCCGCCAGACCCGCGGCCATGGTGACAGCATGTTCCTCGGCAATGCCCACATCATACAGCCGATCCGGATAGCGGCTGGCAAACTCGCCCAGCCCCGTGCTGCCCGTCATGGCAGCCGTCACAGCTACAATGCGAGAATCCGCCGCAGCCATAGCGCACAGCGCATCGCCCGCCGCCTTGCCCATGGATTTGCCCGCGGGGCTAAGCGGCTCACCGGTATGCACGTCGAAGGGCGGCGTGCCATGCAGGCGGGTCGGATCGCTCTCCGCCTGGGAATAGCCGCGTCCCTTTTTGGTAACCACATGAATCAGCACCGGTTCATCCAGCTGCCGCGCGCGGCGAAACAATCGCTCCAGCCCTGTGATGTCGCGCCCATCCACCGGGCCAAGATAGTGAAAGCCCAGCGAATCAAACAGTCGATCCTGCACAAAGATATTGCGCAGGGAGTTTTTGATGCGCTGGAAGAAGGCATGCAGGCTGTTGCCAACCACGGGAATACGGCGCAGGAAATCGCCGACAACGTGCTTGGCCTCGAACCAGCCCTTGCTGGAACGCATATGCGTAAGATAGCGCGAAACCGCGCCTACATTGCGCGAGATGCTCATGCCATTGTCGTTGAGCACCACGATCATGCGCAGCTTGCTGCTGCCCGCGTCGCTGAGCGCCTCATAGCACATGCCGCCCGTCAGCGCGCCGTCTCCCACTACGGCCACCACGCTTTGGCTGCCGCCCACAAGATCGCGCGCCCGCGCCATGCCGGCTGCCGCCGATATGGCCGTGGATGCATGGCCGGTATCGAAGGCATCATAAGGGCTTTCCTCTCTGCGGGGAAAGCCTGCCAGCCCACCGAACTGCCGCAGGGTGTCAAAGCTGTCCGCGCGACCCGTCAACAGCTTATGGGCATAGCACTGATGCCCCACGTCAAAAATCAAAGCATCCTTGGGAAAATCAAACGCGCGGTGCAGGGCGATGGTCAATTCCACCACCCCCAAGTTGGAGGCCAGATGGCCGCCGTTGCGCGACACGCTATCGATGATGCGCGCGCGCAGCTCCTGCGCCAGCACGGGCAGCTCCTTGCTGGAAAGCCGCTTGACATCCTCGGAAGAATGAATCCGCTCTAAAACCATAGCTTGCTCCTTGCCGTTTTGCCCGCCTATTATACCATACCTGGGCGGCGCTGTAAACGTCCGGCGTTCGCGCGCCCCGCGCGCATTTGCCCGTGATAACGGCTCCTTGCAGGAATTTTGACATACGGTGTAGAATATCTGTATGTTTCACTTTTAGAATCAAGGAGGATCATGCCTTGAAATGTCCCCAATGCGGGCGCTGGAACCGCGCCACGCTTGAAAAATGCTTTTATTGCGGCGCGCCGCTGCCTCAGCCAGACGCACAGAGCGCCAGCATTTGGCGCAGCGAAAACAGCGACGTGCCCAAGCCGCCTTCTACTGTAATCTACTCGGTGGAAAACGACGACCGCACCGTGCCGCGCCCCGATGAGCGTGATCTGCTGGCTGGCGAAATGCAAAGCCTGCACACCCGCCGTAAGCGCGGCGAGGAGCAGCAGCGCCGCATCCGCCGCGACAGCCTGGCGGGCGGCTATGCGCCAACCTCCCGCAACGTGTACACGCAAACGCGCCCCACGCGCATTTATGACGCGCTGGACGATGTGGACGGCCGTGATCTGACTCCCGAGGGCGACGTTCGCCCCGACGCCATCCCGGCCTCGCCGCGGCAGGAGCCCATCCAGTATGACGATATTGAGGAGCCGCCGGCCTATCAGCCGCTGTGGGATGACAGCTATCGCCCGCGTCCGCGCGCACACGGCATGTCCCCGCGCAAGATGCGCCATGTGCGCGCCTTCGGCCTGCGGCGCATCCTGCCCTATCTGGCCACCGTGCTGCTCATCGGCGGCCTGCTGGCGTGCGGATATCTGTTCATCCTCAAGCCCGCGCGCGAAAACAAAGCCCCCTCTTTGCAGGAGCAGGCCATCATTTCCTCCTCCATCATGAACGATATGGCGGCGCACACCATCCTGATTCCCGCCGAAGAGGGCGCGCAGATCTACATCAAGGAGCTGCGTAAATCCTATATTGTCACCGGCGGCTACGCCACGGTGGAGGTGCCCGATTATCAGTGGTACGAGCTGAACAACACCATTACCACCCCCACCCTGGACGTGACGCTGACCCCCTACATCAAAACCAGCGCGGGCGAACAAAAACTAATGGAGCCCATCCACTACACCATCGATGTGCCGCTGTCTCCCATCACGCTGGTAACGCCCGACACCACCTATGTGGAGGTATCCACCTCGCCCTACGTAATCAAATTCAAGGTAGAGCAAAACTCCACCGTGTTCATCAACGGCGAGGATTATTCCAGCTTCGTCAATACCCAGGACGGCTACATCAGCTACAACGCCACGGTGCAGGCCATTGGCGAAAACAAGTTTGAAATCGTAGTCAACTGCCAGTATTACCGCGAAAACCGCATCACGCTGACGCTGTACCGCGCGCCGCAGGATATCCCGCTGGAGCTGAGCTCCACCCTGGGCAGCACCAGCGCGCAAAGCCTAATGACCATCCGCGGCACCACCATTCCGGGCGCTACGATCACCATTTCCACGCCCTATCAGAATCTGGACACCTCCAGCCTGAACGCCACGGGCGATTTCTCCTTCCAGGCACAGTTTAACAAGATCGGCACCAACACCATCATCATCACCGCCGAGAAGGACGGCCACAGCGCCACGCTGACCAAGGATGTGTACTATGTGCCCTATTCCAGCACCTACACGCCCAAGGCCTGGCCTATGGATGCAACCAACTACATCGAGTATCTGAACAACACCGCCATGCGCGTGGCGCGCACGCAGATTTATCTGTGTCAGGGCACCATTGTTGAAATTCTGAGCAACAAGCCGCAGCTAGCCCTGATGGATACCGACGAATCCGAGGGCGGCGAACGGCTGGTACTGCTTGAAAACATGTCCAGCGATACCTGGGTGGTGGGCGAGCGCTATCGCGTATACGCCGACGCCTACGGCGTGTATGACGGCAAGCCGCGCCTGGTAGGCCGCTATACCTACGATCCAAGATAAAAGCGAAAGCGCTTCATAAAAAAGCAGCGGGCGGAGAGTCTTTCTCCGTCCGCTGTTTGCTATGCTGTTTACTTGCGCTGCTTCTTCGTCTTTTTGCGGATCACGCGGATGATCACAATCACCACGCCCAGCGCCGCCAGCCAGGGCAGCGCCGCCACAAAGAACACCGCGAAGCCCTGCGCCGCGCGGCCAGCTGCTTCCAGAGAGGCCTTCACTGCATTAGCAATGCGCTGTCCCAGGGGCGTATTTTCCTCCTCAACAGCCTCGGCATTGGACAGCTCCCGGATGGTCACATACACATAGGAGTTGTTCACGCGGCTGTCATAGCCGTTCAGCCGGCCGGTGTAGGAATCGATCATGTACTGGGTGTCGCTGATCGCGTTTTCCAGTTCAATCAGGTCGCTGGTCGTCTCAGCCTTTTCCATCAGCTGCAGAAGCCGCGCCATCTTGGTTTTCTGAGTTTCCAGGCGGGATTGCAGATCGTAGTAGGTGTCGCTTACATCGTCGCTGCTTTCGGAATAATTGCTCACGCCGCCGATATCGTTAGCCCCGGCCACGAAAGCATCCAGCTTTTCAGACGGGATACGCAGCGTCAGGTTAGCCCTGCGCAGGCTGCCCGCACTCTGGTCGCCCGACAGGTTCAGGCTTTCCACCGTGCCGCCGTAATTGCTCACCAGCGTGCTCAGCGCCGCATAGGCCGCATCATACTGCTGGGTACGGATGGTGAAATTAACCGTGCGGATGATCTTGCTGGCCTGTGCCGTGGCTTCCTCCGGCGCGGCGCTCGAGGCGCTTTCGTTTTGAGCCATTGATTTCAGCATCATCCCGCCCTCGTCGCTGACGCCTGCGGCATAGTCGTAATCCTGCGCTCTGCTGTCATTATACTGATAGTTTGGCTCGTCCGCCATGCGGTACTGCGCGGCAGGCTTGCCGCTCTCCATCCCCCAACCGTTCAGCGTGCTGATTGCCGTGCCGCCCGCTACAAAGATCACCGCCGCCGCGGTGGCCAGCGCGCGCTTCCAGGGGAAACGCCGCTTCTCATTTTGCTCGTTCATCCGTCTCTCCTCCTCGCGAATCATGGTTCGCCATCCCTGCGAGAATGCCTCTGGCACGGTTTCATCCGCGTCCATCCCTTGCATATCGCGCTGGATCTGCAGCGCCAGCGCGCAATCCGGGCACTGCGCAGCGTGTTGTTCCATTTCATCCCGCTGCGCCTGCGTCAGCTTCTCCCAGGGGGTATCGAGAAGCAAGGCAAATGCTTTACAATCCATCATTTTTGCCTCCCTTCATTTTCTTTGACGGATGGGCGGCCGTTTTGTTCCGCCTGTCTGACAAAATTTTTCACTTTTTCACGGGCTCGGTTGATGCGGCTCTTGATCGTGCCCTCAGGCTGCTGCAAGGCGTTGGCGATCTCCTCGTAGGATAGCTGCTGGAACTCGCGCAGCACCAGCGCGGCGCGCTGATCCTCGGGCAGCTGCTCCATGGCCTGCTTAACCAGCTCGCAGCGCTCCTTGTGCTCCAATTGCTCATACGCGCGCTCTGCTTTCGCATCGGGCACATCGAAGCCACCCTCGCGCAGGGTATCCAGCGATACCACGCCGCGCCGGCGGCGCAACTCATCTATACAGGTATTATAGGCAATGCGATAGAGCCATGTTTTGGGGCTGGCGCCGTCGCGGAACCGATCAAAGGCGCGGAACGCGCGCAGCAGCGCCTCCTGGGCGCAATCCTGCGCGTCCTCACGGTTGCCCATCATGCGCAGGCACAGCAGATAAATGGGACGCTCATACTCCGCTGCCATCGCCTCAAACTGCTCCGCACGGCTGCGCGGATGAAACAGACTCATGCCGTCACTTCCTTTCTTGCTTACGGTTTGCTCATTATAGCAGAAATCTACAAAAAGTGCGAGTAAAATGTTATTTGACAATCTCTGCCTGAAATATTATACTATACCCGGATCAAAAAGAGGAGGGGTTTTCGATGCGTTTTTTGCTTACCGGCGGCGCCGGCTATATCGGCTCCCACACCTGCGTTAGCCTGCTGGACGCGGGCCACGAAGTGGTCGTATTGGATAATTTTGTTAATAGCTGCCCCGAGGCCATTGCCCGTGTGGAAAAGATCGCCGGCAAGTCCATCACCCTGTACGAGGGCGATTGCTGCGACGCGGCGTTTGTCAGCAGCGTTTTTGATAAGGAGCATATCGACGGCGTGGTGCACTTTGCGGGTCTGAAGGCTGTAGGCGAATCCGTGCGCATCCCGCTCAATTATTATCAGAACAACCTGGGCGCTACCATGACGCTGTGCCGCGTGATGGCGGAGCACCATGTAAAGCGCATTGTATTTTCCAGCTCCGCCACCGTGTACGGCGACAGCAAAGAAGTGCCCTTCAACGAAAGTCTGCCCATGGGCGAGTGCACCAATCCCTATGGCTGGACCAAATGGATGAGCGAGCGCATTATGCGCGATATAGCCTTTGCCGATCCCGAGTGGACGGTGGTGCTGCTGCGCTACTTCAACCCCGTCGGCGCGCATGAGAGCGGCCTGATCGGCGAGGATCCCTCCGGCATCCCCAACAACCTGATGCCCTTCATCTGCCAGACAGCGGCTGGCGTGCGCGACAAGCTGAGCATCTTCGGCAACGATTATCCCACCCCCGACGGCACCTGCGTGCGTGATTACATCCATGTGATGGATCTGGCGGACGGCCATGTAAAGGCGCTGGAATACGCCATGGATCATCAGGGCACCGAGATCTTCAACCTGGGCACCGGCGAGGGTTACAGCGTATATCAGATGGTAGCAGCCTTTGAGCGCGCCAACCACCTGACCCTCCCCCACGTGGATGCGCCGCGCCGCCCAGGCGATATCGCCGTATCCTATGCTGATCCCGCCAAGGCCAAGGCCGTGCTGCACTGGCAGGCCAAGCGCACGCTGGACGATATGTGCCGCGATGCGTGGAACTGGCAGTCCCGTAATCCGCACGGCTATCGCCAAGCGTAACGATTGATTTATTGAAGCGCTAAACCCAATAACAGCAATACAGCCATCCCGCTGGGATGGCTGTTTATGTTTGTAAAAAAAGCACAGCAAACTTAGACAAGAAAAGGAATTACGGTACTTTCTTGAGTCATAGCGCCGCCATAGGCGGCTGAGGGCGCGCAATTTTGCAAATTGCCGCCCGAAACCCGCGCTTGCCGTTAGGCAGTAGCGCGGGGCGTACAAGGAAAGTACCAAAGAACCTATTTGTGACGTTAAAAGCAATTAAATAGAAAGAGTAGCTTTAGCCGTCCCCTCATGACAGTGAAAAACTCAAGCCGCCTGGGCAGGAGCAAGCTCCACCCAGGCAGCTTTTCATTTTTCCCCTTGGTCGTGCTGCGCACGCCCGCGCCGATTTCATCGGCGTGTCACGAGGACGATGATTGGATGCAATCCGTAATTTTCGCCTTACCTCGCCCCTTTATCGTAGGGAACGCCCTCCGCCTTGGGCGCGCGGGAATTTTTAGAGGTCAGGATCAGCACGATCAGGGAGAAGATATAGGGCAGCATGTTGTACACGTTGCTGGGCAGGTTCAGCCGCTGCAGGAAATCAAAGCCCGTGTATACATTGCCCAGCGCGCGGAAGAAGCCAAACAGCAGCGCCGCCAGGGCGATGCGGATGGGCTTCCACTGGCCGAAGATCATTACCGCCAGCGCCAGGAAGCCAAAGCCGGCCACGCCGTTTTCAAATTTCCATTCGCTTACGCCCGCAGTGATATACACCAGGCCACCAATGCCTCCCAGCAGGCCGGAAATCAGCACGCCCGCATAGCGCATCTTATACACATTGATGCCCACCGAGTCCGCCGCCTGCGGATGCTCGCCGCACGCCTGCAGACGCAGGCCAAAGCGCGTCTTGTTCAGCACCACATAGCTGGCAATCAACAGAATCAGCGCCAGCAGCATGAACCAGTTGAACTCGAAGCTGCCGATATTGACCAGGAAGGCCTTCTTGGCGTTGATATACTGGATGGTGGAGGACACGTTGTCCGGGTTGGCAGCCGTATTCATGGCCTTTACGATGACCGTCGCCAGCGCCGTGCCCATCAGATTCATCGCCGTGCCCACCAGCGTTTGATCGGCGCTGAAGTTGATGGCCGCCACAGCCAGCAGCAGGGAATAAAGCATGCCGAAGATCACCGCGGCCAGGATGGACAGGCTGATCACCGCCAGCGCGGATGCGCCCACGGGCAGCCATTTCATCATCAGCGCGCCGCCCAGCGCACCAAAGACCATGATGCCCTCCAGGCCGATATTGATCACGCCCGAATGCTCGGAGAAGCAGCCACCCAGCGCAACTAGCATCAATACGGAAGCAAAGATGAGCATATACTGAATCAGCAGGATCATTGCTTATCGCCTCCTTTTTCAAGCGCCGCGCGCTTCTCGTTGGCCTTGGCGATGCGGCTGTTCATAAAGCGGCGGATAAAGAGCACAAAGCCGCACAGGTAGATAATCACAGAAGAAATGAAATCCGAGATCTGGGAGCAGTACATGGTCTTATCCACATACGCGCCGCCGTTGGTGATATGCTGGATGAAGAAGGACGCGAAGATCGTGCCGATGGGGCTCAGGCCGCCCAGGAAAGCGGCGGCGATGCCATTGAAGCCCATCGCCGGGACGGAGGACTGCGTGCAGCTCCACTCCTCAAAGCCGGTCAGATACAGCATAGCCGCGCCCGCGCCCGCCAGCGCGCCCGCAATGGCCATGGCCAGGATGATATTGAACTTGCCGCGCATGCCGCAGTATTTGGCAGCGTGACGGTTCAGGCCCGTGGCGCGCAGCTCATAGCCCAGGCGCGTCTTGGCCAGCAGCACCCAGATGGCCATGGCGCACAGGATAGCCAGCGGGATGGCGATGGTCACGTTGGCGTTGTTGTTAAACAGCTTTTCCAGGCCCAGGCTGGGCAGCGCTGCCGCGGCGTTGGTGCGCTTGAGATTCAGTGTGTAGGGGCTGGTAGGATCCTTCACCTGAGACAGCAGGGTATTGACCGTATAGAGGCTGATCCAGTTGAGCATGATGCAGGAAATAACCTCGTTCACGTTGCAATACGCCTTGAGCGCGCCGGATATGGCGCCCAGCAGCGCGCCGCACACGATGGCCGCCAGCAAGCATACCCACCAGGGCAGCTGCAGCGCCAGCGCGCAGTACAGGCTTGCACCCGCGCCGGCCACATACTGGCCCGCCGCGCCGATATTGAACAGGCCTACCTTATAGGCAAACAGCACCGACAGCGCGCACATCAGCAGCGGCGCAGTCTTTACCAGCGTGGAGCCCAGATATTTCAGCTGGGTCTTGGGGCGGCTGTAGGTCCAGAAATTCTTCAGTACCGTCAGGATGGCCTCCGTCGCACCGGAGGGATTGATAATCAGCAGCGCGATATAGCCGATCAGCACGCCTGCGACAATGCACAATAGCGATGCGAGCAGCGTTTGCACTGCGGGGATTTTCAGCCAAGAAGTATGCTTTTTATTTTGCACCTTCCCGCACCTCCTGTCTCTTGGCGCCGGCCATGTACAGACCCAGCTCCTCTACCGTGGTGGTTTTGGGGTCCAGCTCGCCCACGATTTCGCCCTCGTACATCACTAGGATCCGGTCGCTCACGTCCATCACCTCGTCCAGCTCCAGCGAAACCAGCAGCACGGCCTTGCCCGCATCGCGCTGCTCGACGATCTTCTTGTGGATATACTCAATCGCGCCCACATCCAGGCCGCGGGTAGGCTGCACGGCGATAAGGAGTTTGGGATCGCGGTCAATCTCGCGCGCGACGATGGCCTTTTGCTGATTGCCGCCGGACATGCTGCGCGCCATGGTGACAGGACCCTGACCCGAGCGGATGTCATACTGCTCGATCAGCTGCTCGGCGTAGCCGCGGATCTGCTTGCGGCGCAGGAAGCCGAACTGTGTAAAATCGCTTTCAAAATAGCGCTGCAACACAATATCGTCCTCCAGGCTGTAATCCAGCACCAGGCCGTGCTTGTGGCGATCCTCCGGGATGTGGCTGATGCCATCCTTACTGCGCTTGCGGATGGATGCGTGGGTGATGTTATCCCCCATCAGGGTGATCTTGCCGCCCGCCAGCGGCTCCAGCCCCGTCAGGCCGTAAACCAGCTCTGTTTGGCCGTTGCCATCGATGCCGGCGATGCACACGATTTCGCCCTCGCGCACATCGAAGGATACGTTGCGAACGGCGTTGTTCTTGTGCAGCTTGGAGGCGACCGTCATGTTTTCCACCTTCAGGATCACCTTGCCGGGCGTTTTGGGCTGCTTTTCCACATGGAAATTAACGTTGCGGCCCACCATCATGGCAGACAGCTGCTCCATGGAAGTCTCGGCAGTATTGACCGTACCGATATATTTGCCCTTGCGCAGCACAGTGCAGCGATCGGCTACAGCCATGATTTCAGCCAGCTTATGGGAAATGAACAGGATAGACTTGCCCTCCTGCGCCAGGTTGCGCATGATCTGCATCAGCTCGTCGATCTCATGCGGGGTCAGCACGGCGGTAGGCTCGTCAAAGATCAGGATATCGTTGTCGCGGTAGAGCATTTTGAGGATTTCCGTCCTCTGCTGCATGCCCACGGTGATATCCTCAATCTTCGCGTCCAGATCGACGTGCAGGCCGTAGCGCTCGCTCAGGGCGTTCACCTTTTCGCGGGCTTGGGCCTTATTGAGGAAGCCGAATTTGCACGTCTCAGCGCCCAGGATGATATTATCCAGCACCGTAAAGCACTCCACCAGCTTGAAATGCTGATGCACCATGCCGATGCCCAGGGCGTTGGCGTCGTTGGGGTCGCGGATCACCACGTCCTTGCCATTGACGCGGATTTTTCCCTCTTCCGGCTGATACAGACCAAAAAGCACGCTCATCAGCGTGGATTTGCCTGCGCCGTTCTCACCCAAAAGCGCGTGAATTTCACCCTTGCGCAATTGCAGGGTGATATCGTCGTTTGCGATGATGCCCGGAAATCGCTTGGTGATATGCAGCATTTCTACGGCGTATTCGTTTCCGTGATTCTCCAAGGAATTTGTCCCTCCCTTACGCGGCCGGTTCGCCTGGCACGGCCCTTGACAAAAACCCCCGCTTCTTTTACGGGAGCAGGGGCTTTTGTCAAAGGCCGGGGAGATGGCCTCTCCCCGGCGATGATGGAATTACTTGATATTGCCGTAGTAGGTGACAGTCAGGGCAACCTCAGGCTGAGTCTCGGTGTCGTTGGACACGGTGACTTCGCCAGCGAACATCTTGGCAACCAGCGCAGCGTAATCCTCGGCGGTGAAGCCTTCGGCGTACTGGGTGGAGGCAGGAATGCCCACGTAGTTGGCGTCCATATCGGTGCCGGAAACCAGACCCAGGGTTTCCACCTTGCCGCCGAAGCTGGCGAAGTTGCCAGCCTTGATCTCGGTCAGCAGGGTGTTAACGGTGGCGGCCAGACCCTTCATAGCGGAGGTCACGGTCATACCCTCGCCGTAGGCGTTGATGATGCCAGCCTGGTCCACGTCCACGCCGATGACCTTGGCGTTTACCTTGGCAGCCGCTTCAGCAGCGGAGGTATAGATGCCGCCGCCGCAGGCGAACACGGCCTGCACACCCATGGTCTGATACCAGTTGTCCATGTAGGCGGTGATATCGGCGTCGCCGAAGAATTGGTTGCCGTACACGTATTCAACGGTAACTTCCTTTTCCTTGCCCATTTCAACGGCAGCGGCGTTGCAGCCCTGCACGAAGCCGTAGCCGTAGCGGACGACGGCGGGAACCGCCATGCCGCCCAGGAAGCCCAGATGGGTGTAGCCCAGCTTCACAGCAGCATAGCCAGCCATGTAGCCGCACAGCTCTTCCTGATACACAGCGCAGTACACGTTGGACGCCAGTTCAACGCCGCCCAGGTCGCCCTCAGACACGTCCAGCGCCACGAACTTGATATCGGAGTAGTCGTTCTGCACTTCGGCGATAGTGCCGCCAAAGGCATAACCGGGCATCACGATCACGTTGTAGCCTTCTTCAGCGGCCTTTTCGACCATGGCCACACGCTCGGGGGTGGAGTCGCCAGCGGGCTTGAAGTAGGTGAAATCAACGCCGTTCTCTTCCGCCCACTTCTTGCAGGCTTCGTAGGTAGTCTGGTTGAAGGACTGGTCGGTGATATCGCCGTAGTCGGTGATCATCGCCACGCGCATCGCGTCTTCAGCAGACGCGACAGAAACCATCGCCAGAACCATGACGAGCGCCAGGATCATTGCCAGGAACTTTTTCATGAGTTGAGCCTCCTATGAAAATCTCAAACGACGCGAACACGTCATTCGTTTACAAGTATAACAAACGATCGGGATTTTTTCAATATCTATCGCCAAAATCCAAAAATTTTTTCACCCTTTTGGCAAAAAAAGCGAATATACGCCGTCTTTTTCGCGGCATACATTCGCCTTTTTGAGTCATTATGTTTTTTATCGCCGTACCAGCTGCTTCATTTTGGGCGTTATATAGGCTACGATTGCATCCAGCTCCTCGCGCTCCGGATACAGCGTCATAAACCGAAATCCCGCCGGGCGGTACAGATCGATGCGGCAGGCGCGCTTGTTCACTTCGTAGCGGCACACATCCTCCCACAGGATATGCGATTCTCCTATGAGCATGCGCGCGTTGCCCTCGTTATCCTTGGCGATGTTATAGCTTTCGTAGGGCAGGAAACGGGCGTAGCAGCGAATCCGTCCCGGTTCGATCCACTTTTGCAGATGCGCGCCGCTTTTATCCAGCACGTAGTGCATTTCTTCCCGTCCCTGCAGGCCCAGGCAAAGCAGGATGATCACCGCGCCCAGGCCGAAGAACACCAGCGCCCAGGGCAGCATGCCGCTGCCCGTCAGCATGGTGAGAGCCATCTGCTTATCCTGCGCCACCAGCAATTCACCGATAAAGCAAAACAGGATCAGCAGAATTTCCGCCAGCGCCAGCACCTTCAGCGCGCCCCAGATGCTGCGAGCATCCCCCAGAGGCACGCGGATGGCGCGCCACTTGAAGCGCTCGTTGCTGGACAGGGCGGTAATGGGCTGGCCGCAATGCTCGCAGATGGGCGTCAGGCTGTCCTTTTTGCACTTTTTGCAGTAGAAAACATGCATGCGCCCACCTTCCTTTCAATGCGGAATTTTGACTATTATAGCACAGGCTTGCCTTCGCTTTCAAGCGCCGCGAAACAGCTGCGTATGGGGCTTGAGCGCGCGCAGCAGCACATAGCCCAGCAGCCCCGCCGATACCACCTCGCTGGCAAAGATCAGCCCCACCAGCGCGGGATAGGTGCTGGATACGTCGGTATACACATACCGCAGGATCAGCGGCACGGCAATGGTATTGGCAATGATATTGGGCCAGGGCGCAAGCCACCAGCTTTTCTTATGCAGAAGCCTGGCAATATATGCGCCGATCAGCGTAGCCAGGGAGCCAAAAACAACATCCCACAGCGGGCAGCCCGTCAGGATATTGGCCAGCACGCAGCCAACGGTCAGGCCGGGCACAGCCGCGCCGGTAAAATAGGGCAGGATGCACAGTGCCTCGGAAAAGCGCACTTCCCACAGGCCCGCCATGTTGCTCAGGTAGGTCAGGGCGACGTACATGGCGGCGATCAGCGCGGCCTGCACAAGGTAGAGGGTGGTCTTCTTTTTCATTTTTCAATTGCTCCTTAGTTTTGATTTATGAGCAAGGACGGCAATTGACGCAGCGGGAAGGCGCAGGATTTTTGCGCAGTGCAAGAAGCCGACGAGCAGGCGTACTGGAGGTACGTCAAGCGGAAAGCGACGCAGCAATGCGTGAAAAGCCCAGCCAAAACGCTGTGGATATTGCCGGAATTGCTCAAGGTGAGGAGGATTTCGAACTCACCGGGACGACGAAAATTTTTGTTGGGATAGCTCGTCCGCCGCGCGGGCATACTGGCTGTGGACGCAATGAGCGCATTCGCCTGATCGCGCGACAGATCGTACAGCCAGGCCCTCCCATGGGGACGGCGGACGCTGTCATGCACCGCGCGCACCACGCGCATCCCGCCGGGCAGTCTCGCGCGCGAGGGGCTGTCGCGTCCGCCTTTTCCATTTTCTATATGAAAGGAAGGATTTTTCCATGAGCCATCCCGAATGGAATCAGTGCATCGAGTGCAGCGTCGTATCCTGCAAGCATCACAATGACCACGGCCATTGCAGCCTGGACAAGATCAAGGTGGAGCCCACCCCCATGGCCTACACCGGCGAAGCGGCCGATGAAAGCATGTGCGGCAACTACAACTGCAAGTAATTCCAGGAAGCAAGAGGCTTTGGAGGTTCGCTCCAAAGCCTTTTCATTTTTTATTTCAGATGCCAGATCTTCTCGTTATACTCGCGGATCGTGCGGTCGGAGGAGAAAATGCCGGACTTGGCCGTGTTGATCACCGCCATACGCAGCCACTTGTCGCGATCCTGATAATCGTCGTTCACGCGGCGCTGCGCCATGGAGTAGCTGCCAAAGTCCTTGAGGACGAAGTAGCGGTCGTCAAAGAGCATATCGTGATACAGCGCCTGCAGGGCGGCGGGGTTCTCCGTCATCAGCGTGCCGTCGATCATCTGCGTCAGTGCGCGGCGGATTTCGGCGTTGTTTTCAAAGACCGTCATGGGGTTATAGCCGCCCGCGCTTTCCAGCGCCGCCACGGTATCGGCGCGCATGCCGAAGATATAGATATTCTCCGCGCCCACCTGATCGTAGATTTCCACATTCGCGCCGTCCATGGTGCCGATGGTCACCGCGCCGTTCATCATGAACTTCATGTTGCCGGTGCCGCTGGCCTCCTTGCCGGCGGTGGAAAGCTGCTCGGAGAGATCGGTAGCGGGCATGATGGCCTCGGCCGCGGACACATCGTAGTTTTCCACAAAGACAATGCGCAGCATACGGCTGGCACGGGGATTATGGTTAATCATCTTGCTCAGCGCCAGAATATAGCGGATGATCAGCTTGGCCTTGTAGTAGCCGGGGCTGGCCTTAGCGGCAAAGATGAACACGCGCGGGGTCATTGTGAAGTTGGGATCGTCCATGATGCGGTTATACAGCACATGGATATGCAGGGCATTTAGCATCTGGCGCTTATACTCGTGCAGGCGCTTGCACTGCGAATCGAACATAAAGCTCTCGTCCACCTCCATATCCTGCCGCATGGACAGCATATGGTTGAACTGATGCTTGTTAAACTGCTTCACCTGGTCGAACTTTTCGCGGAATGCCTTATCCTCCGCAAAGGGCAGCAGCTCCTCCAGGCGCTCGGGCTCACGATACCATTTTTCACCGATGGCCTCGTTAATCAGCTCGCGCAGGCGGGTATTGCATGCCATCAGCCAGCGGCGATGGGTGATACCGTTGGTGATATAGGTGAACTTTTCAGGCATCAGGGTATAATAATCATGGAAGGTATCGTTTTTGAGGATCTCGCCGTGCAGGCGGCTGACGCCATTGACCGCGTAGCTCATGGCTACGCACAGATTGGCCATGTGCACCTGATCATACGCCAGGATGGCCATATGGGCAATGCGATCCCAATCGCCGGGGAAAGCATTCCACAGACGCTGGCACAGGCGGCGGTTCATTTCCTCCAGGATCATATAGATGCGGGGCAGCTGCTCGCGCACCATCTGCTGCGGCCAGCGCTCCAGCGCCTCGCTCATGACGGTATGGTTGGTATAGGCAACCGTCTTGCTGACAATGGCCTGCGCCTCATCCCAGCCCAGACCTTCCTGATCCATCAGCAGGCGCATCAGCTCCGGAATGGCCAGGCCCGGATGGGTATCGTTGATCTGGATGGCAATCTTTTCAGGCAGCAGGTTAAAGCGCGTGCCGAAGCGGCGCTTGAAATCCTTGATGGCATACTGCAGCGACGCGCTGGTGAAGAAATAATGCTGAGTCAGGCGCAGTTTTTTGCCCTCGTAATGGTTATCCTCGGGATAGAGCACCTTGCTGATCACCGCGGCCATATCGGATTCGAGCGCCTTTTCGTAATTGCCGGCGGAGAATGCGCTAAAGTCCAGATTATTGTGCGGGCTGCGCGCGCTCCACATGCGCAGGGTATTGACGGTGTCGCAATCATAACCGGCGATAGGCATATCGTAGGGCACCGCCAGCACGGTCTGATAATTCTTGGTGACAAAGTTGGTGCGGCCGTTCTCCTGCACGGGCTCTACATAGCCGCCGAAGTGCACCTCCATCGTATCCTCAGGGTCGGGCACCTCCCAGATATTGCCGTTATCCAGCCAGTTATCGGGCACCTCTACCTGCTGGCCATCCACAATGCGCTGGCGGAACAGGCCATATTCATAGCGAATGGTGCAGCCCATGGCAGGCAGCTCAAGCGAGGCCAGGCTGTCCATAAAGCACGCGGCCAAACGCCCCAGGCCGCCGTTGCCCAGGCCCGGTTCCGGCTCCTCGCGGATGACATGGCGCCAGTTGATGCCCAGCTCCATCAGCGCGTCGCGCACATTTTTCATCGTGCACAGATTGACGGCGTTGCAGTGCATGCTGCGCCCGGTCAGGAATTCCACCGACAGGTAATACAGGCGCTTGCCCATATAGGTTTTATCGCGTTCGCGCGCGGCCACCCACTTTTCCATGATCTGATCGCGGATGGTAGAAGCCACGGCGTAATAGATCTGCTGCGGGGTCGCATCCGCAAGGGTGCGTCCGTTATAGCGCTGGATCTTGCCGATAATGGATTGCTTGATGGATTCCTTATCAAACGATGCGTGTGCCATGCAATTCCTCCATGCTGCGCCAGGGCAGCGAAAAATGGCGGACGTCCGCGCGGCAATCAGCCCGCGGCAATGCGTCCGGGAAAGGGCAAGCGTACGCTTGCTTCTTTTATTATAGCATAGTTTTCCCGCGCCATAAATAGCCTTTTCGGTCAATATCATGTCTGAATCAACATAAAATGCGCCATTTCGACGTATTTTTTGATTTGCGATGCAGTCACCGATGCTGCGCTGCGTTTTTGTGTCAATTATGCTTGCGTGCTGGTTTGTGCGCAGCCATTTATGGTTCTCTACTGTCAGTAGAATGGCTCATTTTCTCTCTACGTGCCATAGAATGCACTTTCTACGTTTCGTAGGGGGCGGCTTTCCTTGCCGGTAGAATCAGAATAACCAGTTATGTGCTATGATGGCTGCATCGTATCAGGAGGTTTTTCAAGATGACTGACAATCAGCTTTTTATTTTCGGCGATTCCATTTCCTGCGGCGTCATGTATGACGAAGCCGCCCATCGCTATACCCTTTGCCGCAATACCTACGACCGCGTCCTGCGCACGCAGGGCGTTGCCGTTAAAAGCTATGCCAAGCCCGGCTGTACCGCCGCCGACGCAGTGCGCATGCTGGATAAGGCCGAGCCGCTGCCCGGCGCGCCCTGCGTGATTGAATTTGGCGGCAACGATTCCGACCTAAACTGGGAGGAGGTGGCCGCCCAGCCCGATCTTCCCCACGAGGCCAAGGTCTCTCTGTCTGATTTTCACGATTCACTGCTGCGGCTGATCGCCTATGCCCGTGACAACGGCATGCGCCCCGTCGTCAGCATTCCCCTGCCCGTAGTGCCTGATCGCTACTTTGAGTGGGTATCGCAGAAGCTGGATCGGGACGCGATTCTGCACTATCTGGGCAGCCCGGAGTACATTTATCGCTGGCAGGAGCGCTACGCCTATGTAGCCCTCAAAACGGCCAACGAAGCCAACTGCCCCATCTTTGATCTGCGTGCACTGTTCCTGGATCAGCGCGATTTCCGCGATATGATGTCGCGGGACGGCATTCATCCCAACGAGGCGGGCTACGCCGTCATCCGTGAGGCCGCGCTCAAGCGCTGGCATTAATCGATAAGCCTTCTTTTCGCCCTGCTTATCCCGTATGCAGGGCTTTTTCTTTGCGCGCCGGCGTTTGAGATTTTCGCCGTTTTATGGTATAGTGGATGCGGCGCCTGCATCAGCGCCGCAGATAGAAAGGAAACCGCCATGTTTGAAGAAATCAGAAAGCTGATTGAACGTTATGATACCATCATCCTGCACCGCCATCTCAAGCCGGACGGCGACGCACTGGGCAGCCAGATTGGACTGAAGCACTTAATCCTGGATAATTATCCCGGCAAGCAGGTTTATATGGTGGGCGACGAGGCCGGGCGCTATGCTTTTATGGCCGACTGCGCCATGGATACCGTAACCGACGCACAGTACGCCGGGGCGCTGGCGATCCTGCTGGATACCTCCGCGCCACACCTTGTCAGCGATACGCGCTACACCCTGGCTGAGACTACCGCGCGCATCGACCATCATCTTTTCCTGGGAAAAATGTGCGATGTGGAAGTGATCGACAGCAGCTTTGAAAGCTGCTGCGGCCTGATCGCAGCCTTCGCTCAGGAAAGCGGCTATACGCTCTCCCCCCTCGCCGCGCGTTCGCTGTTTACCGGCATGGTCACCGATTCCGGCCGCTTCCGTTATGACGCGGTATCGGCGCGCACCTTCCAGCTGGCCGGATATCTCATGCAGCAGCCCATCGATACCAACGCGCTGTACGGTAGCCTGTACGCCATGGATTATGAACAGGCTCGCCAGCGCGCCCACTATATGCTGAAAATGCAGCTCACCCCGCACCGCGTGGGCTATATCTACACGGCGCGTGACGAGCTGCAGGAGCAGGATCCCGCCGCCATCTCGCGCGGCATGGTCAATGTGATGGCCGATATCGCGGGCGTGCACATCTGGGTCAATTTTACCGAGTCAGATGCTGGCGTGCTGTGCGAGCTGCGCTCGGACAAGTTTAACATCAACCCCGTGGCGGTCGCCTTCGGCGGCGGCGGGCATCAGAAGGCCAGCGGCGCAACGGTTGCCGACCGTGAAACGGCCATGCGCATGCTGGACGCGCTGGACAAGCTGGCAGCGGAGGATCAGGCATGAACACGCAAGCATTAACACCTATTCTGGATAAAATCAAGGCATATGATCATATTATTCTGTTCCGACATCGCCGTCCAGACGGCGACTGTCTGGGCGCAAGCAAAGGGCTGCAACGTATCCTGCGGCTGTCTTTCCCGGGAAAAGTGATCGATCTTCCCGAGAGCGATACGTCCGATTATCTGGCCTTCCTGGGACCCGACGATCCAGCGCTGCCTGACGAGGCCTATCAGAACGCCCTGGGCATCGTGGTGGATACGGGCGACGCGGAGCGCATCTCCAACCCCAAATACGCCCTGTGCCGCGAGCTGATCAAGATCGACCACCACCCCGACCGCGACGCTTATGCGGACCTTTCCTGGGTGGAGGAGCACAGCGCCTCCTGCTGCGAGATGATCGCAGCGTTCTATACGCATTTTCAGCATGAGCTGCGCATGGATCAGGAGGCCGCCGCGCTGTTATATACGGGCATTGTCACCGATTCCGGGCGCTTCCGCTATCCTGAGGTCAACGGCGATACCCTGCGCTATGCCGCCGCGCTGCTGGATGCGGGCGTGGACACGCAGCGGCTGTTTGCCCAGCTTTATCTGCGGGACGCAGCCTCCCTCCGCTTTCAGGCGTATGTGTACGAGCACCTGCAGCTTACGGAGAACGGTGTAGCCTATCTGCACATTGACGCGCAGACGCAGCAGCGCTTCGGCCTGTCCTTCGAGGACGCCAGCGCGGCCATCGGCTATCTGGATTCCATCCGCGGCTGCCTGTGCTGGCTGGCCTTTATCGACGCGCCGGATAATACCATCCGCGTGCGGCTGCGCTCACGCTTTGTAGCCATCAACACCCTGGCCGAGCGTCACCACGGCGGCGGCCATGCCTTTGCCAGCGGTGCGACGGTGTACAGCAAGGACGAAATTCAATCCCTGATTGCCGAAGCCGACGCGTTGGTGCGCGATTACAAAGCCGAGCATTCGGATTGGCTGTAAGGGCAAAAAGCAACGGGGCCTGCATTCTGCGCATTGCAGATCACAAGCCCCGTTTTTTTACTGCTCCATCTGACGGCCGACGATACCTGCCGCAGTTTCGGCCACCTTGACCTCGGTATCTCCCATGCGTGCGCCCTGCTCGCGGGACAGCAGCAGCACCGCGCCGATCGCCTCGCCGTCGGCAATGATGGGCGATACCACCTGCGCCGTATAGCCGCCGTTATCGTCCTCGTTGGTCACGCTCATCACCTTGCCGCCCATCTGGCGATTGTAGGTCTGCGTCTGGCGGCTGGCGATGGCCTGCTCCAGATCGTGGCTGATGGGTTTATCCCACAGCTCCTTTTTGTTTACGCCGCTGACCGCCACCACCTGATCCCGATCCACAATGCAGGCAATATGCCCCAGGGAGCGGAAAATCGACTCGGTGTAATCCTTGGCGAAGGAGGACATTTCCCCAATGGGCGAGTACTTTTTCAAAATCACCTCGCCGTCCCTGTCCGTATAGATTTCCAGCGGGTCGCCTTCCCGAATACGCAGCGTTCTGCGTATTTCCTTGGGAATTACCACACGGCCCAGCTCATCGATTCTGCGTACAATGCCTGTCGCTTTCATCCAAGCCACTCCTTTTTTGCGTTGCTGATGCCCTCGTATTGTTTGCCGAATTCGCCAGATTATGCGAGATTCTCTATCCTTTGGCGTAAAACGCAGGAATAGGCCGTTTTCAGGGTATAAATGGAAAATTCCCGTGCGCATAGAAATGGCGCTTCGTCGGCCGTTCATGCTACGTGCCATTATGCCTTGAAACGAGCGGCTGACAAAGCTATTAAAACCATGCGCCATGCGGATTTCTCCGCTGGATTATCGGCCCCAACTATGCTATACTGAAGCAAAAGGAGGAATGGCTTATGCAGCGCTGCTGGCAGCGAAGCAATCGGGCGAAATTTCGTATATGGAGTTTTTATGGAAATATCAGCATTATTTCCCGGTGCGCACTATGCAATTGGCTATCCACGCCGGTGTGCGGGCTACTTTGAGCAGGCAGCGCAGCCGCCGTTTCAGGATAATACGCAGCTTCCGACAGAGAGAATGGGCGGAATGCGAATGCCGCTCCGCATTGATTTTCTGAAGCCGGAGAAATTTGGTTTTTCAAAAACTGCCATGCAGGCGTACAGCGTGCCATTGATTGTCTGCGGTCACGTGGGTGCGTTCAACGGGCTGATCTGGCATACGGAAATGGCACACATTTTTCGCCAGACAAACGACGGACTTTTCCTTACCAGCAGGTTCTGGCTTGGCAGAACGATGAATCCCATTTTGCGCAAGCTGATGATTAACAACGCCATGGCGTGCGGCATGGCGGAACACTGTGCGATTGAATACCGTAACTTGGCAGAAATAGTTCCTACATTAATATGAGGAGTATCAGTAAACTCCCAGATAAGGAAATAAGGCAATGAACAAGAAACTCAATTACAAGGATCTTGCGAAGGAAGCGCTGATTTTGACCGGAGCGGACGCTATCGTTGCGGCAGCGGTGTACTTTTTCCTGGTGCCCAGCCATGCGTCCGTCAGCAGCATTTCGGGTCTTGGCATTGTGCTGTCCAATTTTATACCGCTCCCACTGTCCGCCATTACGATGATCATGAACGTGGTTCTTTTGATCATTGGTTTTATCACCTGCGGCAAGGAATTTGGCGCCAAGACCGTTTACACCAGCGTGATGCTGTCAGTATTTTTAGCGCTTTTTGAAGCACTGTTTCCCAATGCCGGATCCTTGACAGGCAGCCAGGAGCTGGATGTGCTTTGTTATATTCTGGTGGTCAGCATTGGCATCAGCATCCTGTTTAATCGAAACGCATCCTCCGGCGGGCTGGATATTGTGGCCAAGATCATGAATAAATACCTGCACATCGAGCTGGGCAAGGCCATGTCGTTATCCGGCATGTGCGTGGCGCTTTCAGCTGCCCTGGTTTACGATAAAAAGACGGTGGTTTTGAGCGTCCTTGGCACATACTTTAACGGAATCATTCTGGATTATTTCATCTTCGACTATAATAAAAAGCGCCGCGTCTGCATTATCACCGAAAAGGAAGAGGCGCTCCGGCAGTTTATCATCAACGATCTGCACAGCGGCGCTACAATATACGAGGCCATTGGCGCATATAACTTTGAAAAACATAACGAGATCATCACCATCGTGGATAAAAGCGAATATCAGAAGCTGATGAGCTTTATCAACCGCGAGGACCCGAAGGCGTTTATCACCATCTATAATGTATCCAGTATGCAGTATCAGCCCAAAATCCGAGGATAAAGGCGTGGGCTCCACTGCAGCGTAAATGAGCGTAGCTGTTCAAGGAAGAATGTACAAATGCCGATTCGGTTGCAGCTTGCGTGATACTGTTTGCTGTATATTCTGCTAATAAAATGCGCGGTAGGCAACAGCGGGCTTCGCTGCCTGTATTTCTATTCCAAGGCATACATAGAAGAAGCACACCGGCGCGGGCTTGTGATCGACCGGCTATGGGTAGGACACAGCAAGATCTGGCGCATCAAGGGCATGGAGGGCGTGCCTTACATCAAGCCCTGGAAGGACGTGCTGATCAAGCGGAGCCTGGCCACGATACTGTACCTGATCCTTGCGCTGGCCGGCGTCGCGGTGCTGATTGGCTGAGCAAGGCTTGGCGCGGGCATGAAAAATGAATTGAACGAAGATTGGATGGCAAAGCAATATGGCGGATAAAATAAAAGAAGCCTATCAATCGTCCAAGAATATATACGATGATGTGCTTACCCAGGGGAATTTCTTCAGCGCCCCAACGATGTTTTTTTCTTGTGCTATTGGCGCAGCACCATGGATTTGTGATACAATACAGAACGTCCGTGCTTAGGTCAACCGGCGCGGGTAAAATAGCATATGTTCTCGCAAATCTTCCTGGATAAAACGCTTTTCCACAGCCAGGCAGGCAGCCCGGCGTATTCTGAAAGGAGCGCTACACATGACAAAGTACATCTTCGTAACCGGCGGCGTGGTATCGGGTCTGGGCAAGGGCATCACGGCGGCGTCTCTGGGCCGCCTGCTCAAAAACCGTGGGCTCAAGGTCGCGGCGCAAAAGCTGGATCCCTACATCAACGTAGACCCCGGCACCATGAGCCCCATCCAGCACGGCGAAGTGTATGTAACCGAGGACGGCGCTGAAACAGACCTGGATCTGGGCCATTACGAGCGTTTTATCGATGAAGATTTGAACAAATACTCCAACCTGACCACCGGCAAGGTATTCTCCCGCGTTCTCAGCCGGGAACGCCGCGGCGAATACCTGGGCGGCACGGTGCAGATCATCCCCCACGTTACCGACGAAATCAAGCACTTTATCTATCAGGTAGGCAAAAAGACCAATGCGGACGTGGTCATCACCGAGGTGGGCGGCACCACAGGCGATATCGAAAGCCAGCCCTTTATTGAGGCCATCCGCCAGGTAGGCCGCGAGGTCGGTTCCCATAACGCGCTGTACATCCACGTCACGCTGGTGCCCTACCTGCGCGCCTCGGGCGAGCATAAGTCCAAGCCCACCCAGCACTCCGTGAAGGAATTGCAGGGCATGGGCGTAAACCCCGATATCATCGTGCTTCGCACGGACGAAAAGATCGAAGATCCATCCATCGTCCGCAAGATCGCCAACTTCTGCAACGTCCGTCCTGACTGCGTAATTGAAAACACTACCCTGCCCATCCTGTATGAAGCCCCGCTGATGCTGGAGGAAGCGCACCTATCCGATATCGTCTGCCGCGAATTACAGATCGAAGCGCCCGCCCCGGATATGACGCAGTGGCGCGAAATGGTGGATCGCATCCGCCATCCCCAGGGCACTGTGCGCATCGCCATGGTGGGCAAGTATATGCAGCTGCACGACGCTTACCTGTCCGTCGCCGAGGCGCTGCGCCACGCAGCCTACGCGCTGGGCCGCAGCGTACATATCGACTATGTGGATTCCGAAACCATCAACGAGGGCAACGTGGCCGAAATGCTGGGCGAAGCGGACGGCATTCTGGTGCCCGGCGGCTTTGGTGAGCGCGGCATCGAGGGCATGATCGCCGCCGCGCGCTATGCGCGTGAAAACGCCAAGCCTTACCTGGGCATTTGTCTGGGTATGCAGGTGGCGGTGATTGAGTTTGCCCGCCATGTGGTCGGCTGGGCGGATGCGAACTCGCACGAGTTCAATCCCAACGGTACGCATTCGGTGGTAGATTTCATGCCCGATCAGAATGATGAAATCGACAAGGGCGGCACGCTGCGCCTGGGCGCATATCCTTGCATGGTGCAGCCTGGCACCACGCTGGCGCGCTGCTACGGCGCGGAGCAAATCAGCGAACGCCATCGCCATCGCTATGAGTTTAACAATCTCTATCGTGATGAAATCCGCAATGCCGGCCTGACCTTGTGCGGCGTATCCCCTGACGGCCGCCTGGTAGAGGCCGTGGAGCTGAGCGAGCAGCCCTTCTTTGTGGGCGTGCAGTATCATCCAGAGTTTAAGAGCCGCCCCACCCATCCGCATCCGCTGTTTTTGGGTTTGATCAGCGCCAGCATGAAAAAGTAAAAAGAACCGTTTATGTGAACATAAAAACTGCGCCCCTTCCGGTGTTACAATCCGGAAGGGGCGCAGCGTTATATTCTGATTGCTTAGTCGGCAGAGCAGCGGGACAGCATATCCTTGACGATACCCTGAATTTCCTCGCAGGCATATTCCACCGCCGCATCCTGGCGGAAGGACTTGTCGCGCGCGGAGATTTCCACAGCGCCGCGCGCCAGCGTCTTGGGGCTGACCACCACGCGCACGGGCACGCCCAGCAGATCGGCATCGGAGAACATCACGCCCGCGCTGACCGCGCGATCATCGTAGATCACCTCTACGCCAGCCTTCTGCAGCTTATCGTACAGCGCGTCGGCCGCCTCGCGTACCTCGGGCTTATCCACGCGCATGGCGCACAGATGCACCTGCCAGGGCGCGATGCTAATGGGCCAGATGGGGCCGTAATCGTCATGCCGCACCTCGCACACAGAAGCGCACAGACGGCCCACGCCGATGCCGTAGCAGCCCATGATCACGTCTTCCAAGCCGCCGTTCTTGTTCTGGAACTGCAAACCCATGGCATGAGAATACTTGGTTCCCAGCTGGAAGATATTGCCCACCTCGATGCCGCGGCTGATGTTGATGCTGTGCTTGCCGCACACGGGGCAGATACCACCCGCAACGGGCTTGGCCACATCACAGAAGGATTCCACCTTCACATCGCGCTCCAGGTTCAGGCCGGTATAGTGATAACCTTCCTCGTTTGCGCCGCACACCAGGTTGTCCGTACCGTCCAGCGATTTATCAAACAGCACGCGCGCGTTGCCCTTAAAGTTAACCGGGCCGATAAAGCCCTTGACGATGCCGCTGTCCTCGGTGATATCGGCAGGGTGAATCTCGCAGCCCACGAAATTGCGCAGCTTGGTCTCGTTCACTTCCAGATCGCCGCGGATGAACACGACGATGTACTTGTCGGTCAGATTTTCCTGATAGACAACGGCCTTGAGGGCGTTCTTCAGGTCGGTATGCAGGAAGGCGCACACATCCTCCATGGTCGTCTGATCGGGCGTGGCCACCTTGGTCAGCGGCGCTTCGCCGATCTTTTCGTTAACCACCACGCAGTCGGCCGCTTCCATGTTGGAGCGATAGCCGCACTCGGGGCAGGTGACGATGGTATCCTCGCCGATATCGGTAAGCAGCATGAACTCATGGGAGATATTGCCGCCCATCATGCCGCTGTCGGACTTGACGGCCACCACCTCCGGCACGCCGCAGCGGGCGAAGATGCGCTCATAGGCATGATAGCAGCGGTCATAATATTTTTCCAGATCGGCCTGCGAGGTGTGGAAGGAGTAAGCGTCCTTCATCGTAAACTCGCGCACGCGGATCAGACCGCCGCGGGCGCGGGGCTCATCACGGAACTTGGTCTGAATCTGATAGATCATGAAGGGGAAGGCGGACTCGGGCTTGGGCGTGCCGCGCACCAGCTGCACGCTGGCTTCCTCATGGGTCATACCCAGCACCATATCGTTGCCGCTGCGATCTTTAAAGCGCGCCAGCTCACTGCCGATCTTATCATAGCGGCCGCTTTCGCGCCACAGGTCGGCGGGCATCACCACGGGGAAGAGTACTTCCTGGCCGTCGATGGCATCCATTTCCTCGCGCAGGATGTTTTCAATTTTGCGCACAATGCGCCGCGCGGGCATATTCAGCGAATAGATGCCGTTGGCAACCTGCTTCATATAGCCGCCGCGGATCATAAAAATCTGGCTGATAATCTGGCAATCTGCCGGCGTCTCGCGGAAACGATCGCCCAGCATGTTGGCAAGCTTCATAGCTAAAACCCCTCCCGTTATCCTGAATCTGCTCAATTATAGCACTTGCGCGGATGCAATGCAATCAAAAAAGCCTGAAAAATACACATATGTCCGCCAAAACGGCAAAAGAAGCGCCCGCCGCTTTTTGCGCCGCGGCAGACAGGCGCTCTTTGCTGTTTTTCCCGCAGGCGGCCGGGCGGCGGAGGCTGTCCGTTTGGGGCATCGGGCGCAAAAGCGGTGGAAAACTGATGCGGCCTGTGCTAAACTCTGGAAGGAGCCGTTCACCGGCAGGCAGGCCCTGCGGGCAGCCAGCTTCGGCTGCGGGAGGCGCGGAAACCGGCTTCCGGCGCAGGGCGCGCAGCTTGACCGCTGCGTCCCGGCGATGCAAAAGCATTTTGACAGGGAAATTCCGCCCTGTAAAAGCGCTTTGATGGACAGGGCTTTTCATATCATGTATCATCCAGATCAGGTTAATGCAAGGAGGGCAGGCACATGGACATTGGCAGCAAAATCAAAAAGTCAAGAACGGACGCGAGGATCACGCAGGAGCAGGCCGCGGAGGCGCTTGGCGTCAGCAGGCAGACGGTATCGAACTGGGAGAATGAAAGATCCTATCCCGATATCGTCAGCGTGCTGAAAATGAGTGATTTATACGGTGTCAGTCTTGATTACCTGTTGAAAGGAGAAGCATCGATGAAAGGCTATCTGGATTATATTGAGGAGAGCACAAACACGGTAAAAAGCAAGGCCAGGCTGTCCAGGCTGATACTGGTGATATCCTATCTGGTGATATGGGTGCTCAACATCGCGGCATCATGGTTTTTTTCCGCGGGAGGGATCGCTCAGGCGCAGGCAGGCGCGTTTCAATGGCTTGTGCTGCCGGCAGCGACGATAATCCTGTCATTTTTGATTGGGAAAAACAATCTTTGGGGAAAGCGCAAGTGGCTTGTATCCATTGGCTTGGGCGTGATGTTCACGCTTTCCGTCTATGCGGGCGATGGCATGAGGGAAAGCTCCCTTTTCAATCAGCTCGATTTGCAAACGCTCACCTTTTTTCTGATCGGAACGGCTGCCTCGCTTGCGGGAATGGCGATTGGCCATGCCTTCCTCGCAGATGAAAAGAGCAGGCAAAAAAGCGAATAACGCAGCCCGCCCAAGCATTAACCTGAGGGACTGCCAAAACCGGCAGCCCCTTTTCAGCGCTCGGGCTGGCACGGCGTTCTCCGCATTTTTTGCTTGACGCGGCGGATAAATTGCGGCATACTGTCTTAGGCACGTGTGCGCCCAAGCAATCAAATGGATACGGAGGATCAAACCATGGGCATGTTGGCTCCCTCGATGATGTGCGCGCAGATTGACAAGCTGGATGAAACCCTGCGCGCCTTTGAAAAGGCTGGAATTGAATATCTGCATATCGACGTAATGGACGGCTGCTTTGTGCCAAACCTGATGCTGGGCACCGATTATGTAAAGCAGCTGCGCAAGCTGACCAGCATTCCGCTGGATATTCACCTGATGATTACCGAGCCGGAAAAGAAAATCAGCTGGTTTGATTTTCAGCCGGGCGAGTTTGTAAGCGTTCACCATGAAAGCACCAAGAACTGGCGGCAGGCCCTGCAGCTGGTGCGCGATGCAGGCGCGAAGCCCCTGGCGGCCATCAATCCCCCCACGCCCGTATCGGTGCTGGAGGATGTGATCGACCTGATTGACGGCGTGCTGGTGATGACGGTCAATCCCGGCTTTGCCGGCCAGAAGGCCGTGCCTGAGACGATTGCCAAGATTCACGAAACCCGCGAGCTGCTGGCCAGGCACGGTCTTGCGCACCTGCCCATCGAGGTGGACGGCAATTGCAGCTTTGAAATGGCCCCCAAGATGCGCGCACAGAGCGCCGATATCTTTGTATGCGGCTCCTCCAGCGTGTTCACCAAGTCCATGCCCATGGACGAAGCCATTGCCAAGTTCCGGGAGTGCGTTAAATAACGCATCACGTTTATCAAGTCATTAATCCTGTTCTCTTGATTGTGCTGTCGCTGACAGGTGCAATCAACGCCTTCTGCAATCGCTCCTAAACGGCAAATTCCATTTTGCGGTACTTTCTTTGCACAAGAAAGTACCGTTTTTAACGCAAAAAGCAGGCTGCCACGCATGCCCTTGAGCATGAGAGACAGCCTGCTTGCTCTTATTTTAATAACCGCCGTTCATTTCGGTCAGGTTTTCGGGCATCACAAGCGTGCCCTCCTGCTCGCGGCGAATGGCCTCCTCCATGATTGCCTCGGTGGCGGATACGCCGCAGCGCGCTGCGCCCACCGCACGGCAGGACAGCACGGTATCCAGATTACGGATGCCGCCGCTGGCCTTGACCCGCACGCGGTCGGATACCGTGCGGCGCATCAGCGCCACGTCGGCAATCTTCGCGCCCGCGGTGCCATAGCCCGTGCTGGTCTTTACAAAGTCCGCGCCCGCGCTTTCGCTCAGCTGGCAGGCCTTCACCTTCTGCTCGTCGCTGAGGTAGCAGGTTTCGATGATGACTTTCAGGATGGCTTCCTGATCATGGCACAGCTCGGCCAGGGTCTTGATTTCGCGCTCCACATAGTCGTAATCGCCGCCCAGCATGCGACCGATGTTGATCACCATATCCAGCTCGCGGCAGCCGTCCTCCAGTGCGCGGGCGGCTTCCATGGCCTTGATTTCCATGGTGTGCGCGCCGTGCGGGAAGCCAATTACCGTGCAGGGCAGCACGCCCGTACCATTCAGCATAGGCACAACGATTTCCATATCCTGCGGACGAGCGCACACGGTGGCGGTGCCATACTTGATGGCTACCTCGCAGCCATGACGGATGTCCTTTTCCGTCAGGAAGGGCTGAAGGGTGCTGTGATCCAGCATCTTGGCGATATCGCGGGAAGTAAGCATAGGTTGCGTCCTCCTTGTTGTTTGTTATACATTTTCAAAGAACGCGCTGCCGTCGGCATGACGCAGCACGCCCATTTCGTCAAATTCCAGCTTTTCAGGCTTATCGCCCTGCAAATAACGCAGGATCTCATCCATGCGCACAGACTCCTGAAAACTCATCAGCGTAAACGCCACGCCGTGGCGCTTGGCTCGGCCCGTGCGGCCGATACGGTGCGTGTAGTATTCGTTCTCCTGCGGCAGGTCATAGTTGATCACGGCCTCGACATCAAACACATCGATGCCGCGCGCAGCCACATCCGTGCATACCAGGATGGGGAACTTGCCGTGCTTGAAATCGTTCATCACCTTGGTGCGCTTGCCCTGCGGAATATCGCCGTGGATGCACTGCGCATCATAGCCCTTCTTTTGCAGAAAGCTGCACAGCCGGTCGGTCATAAACTTGGTGTTGGTAAAGATGATAATGCGGTGATACTCGTCCGCGTCCAACAGATACAGCAGGCGGTCTTCCTTGTTCTGGCGATCGGCCTCAATGATATACTGGGCAATCTGCGGCTTGTTTTCGGCCACGGCCTCTACGGTGATTTCCACCGGCTGGTACTGATACTTCCAGCTAATGGTCATTACATCCTGATTGGTAGTGGCAGAGAACATCACCAGCTGACGATCCTGTGGGGTGGCCTCGATGATGGAGGTGACGTCCTTGACAAAGCCCATCTTGAGCATCTCGTCCGCCTCGTCGATCACCATGGTGTGCACGCGATCCACGCGCGCCAGGCCGCGGTGCATCATATCCAGCATACGGCCGGGCGTAGCCACCACAATCTGCGGCTTGCGCTTGAGCTGCTGCATCTGCTTGGCAATGGGCTGACCGCCGTACAGCGTGGCAATGCGCGCCTCGGGAATATAGCGTGCCAGGGCGGAGAGCTCCTGGGCAATCTGCACAGCCAGCTCACGGGTAGGGGCGATAACCAGCTCCTGAATGTAATCCTCTTTCAGCTGCAAATACTCCAGCATCGGGATGCCGAAGGCGCAGGTTTTGCCTGTGCCCGTAGGGGCAATGGCAATGACGTCGTTGCCCGCCATCATCACGGGAATGGTGCGCGCCTGCACCGGGGTCATAGCGGTGAAGCCCATTTTTGCCACCGCCCGCAGCACCTCGCCGGAGATATCCAGCGAGTCAAAACGTATCGTTTCAGCTTCTGACACGAGATTTCGCCTTTCTTGTTTTAATCGTTATTGTTTGTCAATCAGCCCGCGCAGCTGCGCCAGCTGCACAACCCCCTCCACCATGCCCTGTGCCAGCCACTGCTGATAAACAGGGGTGGAAAGCAGATAGTCCTCTTCCTGGCTGGTCATATACCCCATCTCCACCAGGAACGAGGGCATCTTGGACCAGTTGTTGCCCACATAACTGTTATTGAGCGTGCAGTCGCCACGCGTTTGCCCCGTGGCAGTCTTGATGGCCGACAGCAGCGTATTGCCCATGGTACGATAGGTATCCATATCCGCCACTTCGCGGGCATAGGAGGAATCGCTGGGACAATACACCTGAATGCCCTTGGCCCACTGATTGCCCGAGTTGCAGTGCAGCCGCAGCACAAAGTCCGCGCCCGCATTGTTGGGAATATCGGCGCGCTCCAGCATACCGACAAAGGTCTTCTGGGTATCGCGGGTCATCACCACCGTGGCGCCCTCGGCCAGCAGCAAATCGCGCAGCAGTACGCCCACTTCCAGCGTCACAATGGATTCCTTGCGGCCCGTTGCCATGCCGCTGGCGCTGCCCACGCGGGTAGTTACGCGCTCGGACATATTGGGCGCGCGCTTGACTGTTTCCACCTGCGTCTGACGCTGATGGCCAGGATCGATGCACACGGTCACGCCCTTGAGCCGCCCCTCGGCCGCCTGCTCGGCAGCGGCAGGCATTTCCAGATAAGTGTCCAGGCTGTCGTCCTCATAGAGCACGCTGCTCTTATTGGCCGAGCTGATGCGCAGGAAAAGATAGGCGTCGTTATAGGTGCAGTTCATAGGCAGCGTGCCCTCAAAATGCCAGTTCTCGCCGGGATAGATGGGCAGCTCGTGCTTCTCCTGGCCGCTGCGGCAGCGCAGCCACAGTTGGGTATGGCCGGGCGCGTCAAAGCTGTAATGCACGCCCTCGCCGTCATAGGTCAGCGATAGATTGCGCGCGGTGGCTGCCTTGCGCTCAGCCGCAGGCAGGTTCTCTGCAGGCGTGGGATACGCCACAGCGACCGTAGTGGCTTCATAACGCCCCAGCACCTTGCCGTCCAGCGTGCTGACGGTCAGGATCAGCGGCTCGCGCTCAAAGGAAGCGGGAAGGCTGCATTCGCCGGTAAACGCGCCGTTTTCGCTATACAGAACCAGCTTGCCATAATCGCCGGTGGTTTTGTATTCCACCAGGATAAACTGCTGTGTGGAGTTGGTATAGGTAAAGCGCGCGCTGTGCGGCGATGCTTCGATCTGCATGGCGGCAGAACCCTCCGCCCAGGCAGACAGCGGAAAAGCCATCAGAATTCCCAATATCAGCGCAAGCCAACGCTTTGCCATACGTCATCCTCCAGTAAGCTGTTTATTCAAATTATTATACCGTCGCTTATTTTTCCCTGTCAAGTGCGATTGCGCCTTTTTGCACTCTGAAAAGCAATTTTTAAGGAAGCAAGCCCGCTTACTCAGCTGATTCTGCACACAAACAGCGAAAACAGCGTCAATATCAGCAAAAAGGAGAAATTAAAAGCCGAAAACAGTTTGATATAAAAGCGCCCCTCGCCGCGATAATGCGCGCTGAACTCCCGAAAGGTAATCAGGCTGGCCAGGGAGGCAATCAGCGTGCCCGCGCCGCCAATGTTCACGCCCACCAGCAGAGCAGGATAATTCTGCGTAAACTGCGAAAGCAAAATGGCCGAGGGCACATTGCTGATGCACTGGCAGGACAGCACGGCAGTGAGCAGCGTGTTTCTTTGCAGTAAAGACGAAAACACATTGCGCACAGGCGCAAGCCGCGCCATGTTGCCCGCAAAGGTAAAGAAGCACACAAAGGTCAGCAGCAGGCAGTAATCCACCATCTTTAGCGCCTTGCGATCGGCAATCAGAAGCGATACGATCAATATCGCCAGCACTAGCCAGGCAGGCAGCAGACGGAACACCATCAATATCGTCAGCGCAAACAGCGCAAGATAAAAGGCCGTGCGCGCAGGCGGCAGGCGCATGCCTTGCCCCTGCTGACTGGCCTGAATGCGCAGCGCGCGCTTGGGCAGCAGCAGGCAGCACATCGTAATGAGCGCAATGGACACCGCAAAGGGCGGAAACATGATGGATACAAACTCACCATTTGCAATGTGATAGTGCGCGTACAGATACAGATTCTGCGGGTTGCCAAAGGGTGTAAGCATGCCGCCCAGGTTGGCCGCAATGTTTTGCAGGATAAACACCACCGCCATATCGCGCTTGCTATCCGTTACGGAGAATACAAAGTAGCCCAGCGGCAGAAAGGTGATCAGCGCCATATCGTTGGCGATGAGCATGGAGCCGATAAAGGTGATGTACACCAGTGCCAGCGCCGCCGTGCGCTCACTGCCGGTAAGCACGATGATGCGCTGCGCCAGGATAGAGAAAAAGTGAATATTCTTCAGCGCGCACACCACTGCCAGCGTCCCAAACAGGCAGCACAGGGTTTTCAGGTCATAATAGCCTGCGTAGGCTTCGTCGGGCGGCACCAGTGCTATGGACAGCACCGCCAACGCCAGAGCAATCAGCAGCACCGTGTTTTTGCGTACAAAGGCAGCGATCCTGGTCTGCCGGGATGCGGGGTTTTCGCGTTTAATCTCCATCCGTAAAGCGCCTCTTTCATCATCATGCAGCATTCAAAAAAACGTTACCCATCATAGTGATATTTATCCGCGCTGTCAAGGGTTTTCCATTGTTTGCACGCAAAAACCGCCGCGCTTTTGCGCGGCGGCCGAAAAGCAGGCATTTAAGCGTTGCTGCGGGAATAGTTAGGCGCTTCGCGGGTGATATAGATATCGTGGGGATGGCTCTCCTGCAGTCCCGCGTTGGTGATACGGATAAACTCGCCGTCGCGTCGCAGCGCGTCGATATCCTTTGCGCCGCAGTAGCCCATGCTGGAGCGCAGACCGCCCACCATCTGGAACACCGTGTCGGCCAGGGGGCCCTTGAAGGGTACGCGGCCTTCCACGCCTTCGGGGACCAGCTTCTTGGCGTCCTCCTGGAAGTAGCGGTCGCGGCTGCCCTGAGCCTGCTCCATCGCGCCCATGGAACCCATGCCGCGATATACCTTGAAGGAACGACCCTGGTAGATTTCCATCGCACCAGGGCTTTCCTCCGTGCCGGCCAGCACGCCGCCCAGCATCACCGCAGACGCGCCCGCGGCAATAGCCTTGGCGATATCGCCGGAATACTTGATGCCGCCGTCGGCGATCACACGGATGCCGTGCTTATCCGCCTCATTGGCGCAGTCCGCCACGGCGGTAATCTGGGGCACGCCGATGCCGGCCACCACGCGCGTGGTGCAGATGGAGCCGGGGCCAATGCCTACCTTGATGCAGTCAACGCCCGCGGAAATCAGATCGTGCGTTGCAGCGGCGGTGGCCACATTGCCGGCAAAGAGCTGAATGTCGGGGAACTGATGGCGGATTTCCTCGATGGTATGCAGCACGCCCATGCTGTGGCCGTGCGCGGTATCGATGGAAATGACGTCCACCTTGGCTTCCACCAGGGCGCGGATGCGGGCCATGGTATCGCGGCTAACGCCCACGGCGGCGGCGCACAGCAGGCGGCCGTTCGCATCGCGCGCGCTGTTGGGATACTTGGTGGCCTTTTCGATATCCTTGATAGTGATCAGGCCGCAGAGGTTATAATGCTCATCCACGATGGGCAGTTTTTCAATGCGGTGGCGGGCCAGGATGGCCTTGGCCTCCTCAAGCGTGGTACCCACGGGCGCGGTGATCAGGTTTTCCTTGGTCATCACTTCGCCAATCTGGCGGTTATCATCGGTTTCAAAGCGGAGATCGCGGTTGGTCAGGATGCCCACCAGACGCTTGTTTTCGGTGATGGGCACGCCGCTGATGCGATATTTGCTCATCATCAGCTTGGCGTCGGCAATCAGGTGCGTGGGCGACAGGAAAAAGGGATCGGTGATTACGCCGTGCTCGCTGCGCTTTACCTTATCCACCTGCGCGGCCTGCTCGGCAATGGTCATATTTTTGTGGATTACACCCATGCCGCCCTCGCGAGCCAGCGCGATGGCCATCTTGGCCTCGGTGACGGTATCCATGGCGGCGGAAAGAATGGGAATATTCAGCTTGATTTTGCTTGTCAGCTGGATGGACAAATCGGCGTCCTTGGGCAGCACCTCGCTCTTGCGCGGTACCAGCAAAACATCGTCGAACGTCAGGCCCTCTCGAATATGATCCTGCAGCATCTTCAGCAACCTCCCTTGGCATTTTTCCCATTTTAAAGCACGATTGCACGCCTGTCAATGCATGGCTGAAAATTTTGTTTATTCTTTGTTCTTTTTGTTAAATATTCCGCCAGTCATTTCCTTAAAGCCGTTTCCCACCTTGGAAAAGCCCGCTTTCAGGCTGCCGGTTGAGGCGACGCCATACACGCACGCGCCCACCAACAGCACGCCCGCAATCCAGGCAATGCTGATCCACGCGCTGTGATCGCGGGACTTGGCGTTCTGTGCGCTCTGCCCCTCGCCTGCCGCTCCGGATACCCCGCCGTAGAGCGTTTTCTCAATGGCCGCGGCCATGTACTGCGTCGCGTTTTCAGCGCGCTCCTTATCGATGGTATGGGTGCCAAATTCCAGCAGCACGGAGTTGGGCGATAAGTCCTGATTATAGGTACCCTTTCCAATATAAATATCGCGGATTAGCTCAGGATACAGCTTGTCCGCCACAGCCTTAAGCTCCACGGCGAACTCCTTGTTTTCAGCCTGGTTCTGATTGGCGCGCCCCACCAGCAGACGCACCATGCTGGCCTCTTCACCCTTGATGGTTGTTTCATACTGGGCAGGATCCTTGATGCCGTCGCGGTGAATATCAAAGATCGCGTCCACGCCGTTTTCCAGCAGGTTGGCCGCCGTGCTGCGGCTGCGCTTATACGCGCCTGAATCATGCGGCAGGTGCGTGCTGTCATCATAATACACCTTCACGCCACGCTGCTCCAGGTTGCTCTTGAGCGCCTGCGCCACATCATAAATGCTGCCGCGCGGGGTGATGCTGGACGCGCCGTCAGTAGGCTCGTAGCTTTCATCGCTGTGGGTGCAGTACAGCGCAACGGCATGCCGCTGCGTGCCGGAGGATACCGCGCGGCTGTCCTCGCTCAGCCAGGACACGTCGGGCATGGGATACGCGCCCTTTTTCTCGGCCTGCGCGGTATGGGCGGCCACGTCCACCGCCGTGATCACATAGTGACTATTGTCATGAGCAATGTACTCATCCCCCTGCGCAGGCTCGCCAACAAAATGCGTGATATACTGCCCCTGCGCGTCCACAATGCTGTATATCGTTTCCCCTTCCGCCCAGGCAAGCAGCGGAACCGCCAGCAATAACAGCGCCAGCAGGCAGGCAATACTCTTTTTCATTACTTATCTCTCCCCTTTCGCGGCATATGTACGCGGGCAGGGTTGGGCGCAACGCCGTTGGCCCGCGCCGCGCGCTCCAATGTCTCGCCGATGATCTCGGCCAGCAGCACGGCGATGATGCCGCTGATGACTGCCGTGTCGAAGATTCCCGCGCCACCCAGCGTCAATGGCTGCGATACGCCGCCCGCCCATACCACGATGGCGGTAATCAGATCGGCCAGCAGCACGCCCATCACGCCCGATATAAAGGCCCCACGGCGCGAACGCCCCAGCACATAGCCCACAATGCCGCCCGCTACGCCGCAGGCATACACAGGATCAAGGATGATGTTTTCCGGTTCGCTGGGCATCACGCGCGATAACAGATACACCACGCCCGCCGTAATCAGCGCGCCCAGAATGCCCCGCACGCGCTCGGCCGCCTCGTCCGCCGATACCAGCAGGTACACGCACACGCCCAGCGGGATGAGCGCGCCGCCGATGTTAATGCGCACCAATCCCAGGCGGATATCGGGAATCAGCCCGCCCACAAACATGGCCGCAATCAATATCAGCGCCGCGCGGTCGCTTAGGCGCATTTTATCCAGCACGCGCTGGCCTACCCCCAGCAGCACCAGCACCGCCGAAGCCGCAAGCAAAATGGAACCGATCGTCATTTTCTCCGCCTCCGCAAAAAACGTTTGCCTTTATCGTGTCCTGCATGCGGCGAATTATACGATAATTGCGCATGAACCTGTAACAAAAGGGAAAACTGTTCGCGTCCCCTTTTATTCGCCGCGATTCTATGTTATAATGTATATAAATATACGAACCGCGCCCCCGCGCGCGAAAGGAGCCATTGCGCATGGATCAACAGCTCTTGGCTAAGATTGCCCAGATTTTTGAACAGCTTCAATGCCGTCTGTCCCTGCTGGACGAGGGCGGCGCCTGCCTGGTTCCGCACGACGATACGCTGCGTCCCCTGCCGGATATCACGGATGAGAATACCATCGCCACCATGTTTGGCGCGCGGTATCTGCGCGTGCCCAAGGCCGGTTGCCTGCTTTCCGCCCCCGAGGGCACGCCCGACGACGTGCTGCGCATGGCCAAAAACCTGATCGAGGCGCTGGTGCAATTGTCCGCCACCAGCGGCGGCATCGGCAGCGCCTATCAGCGCATCCTGCTCAATGAGCTTTCCGTGGCCGAGCTGGACGCGGCCATCAGCGAATACCGCATCCCCGCGCAGCTGAGCCGGTGCGTGCTGCTGCTGCATATGATTCAGGTGCAGGGCCGCTCCGCGCGGGATATCCTGTCCGAGGTCATCCCCATGTCCCCCAACGACGTGCTGATTGCCATGGATAACCACACCGCCGCGCTGATCAAATGCACTGCCGGCATGGACGAATTGGAGGATCTCAAGCAGTTTGCCGCCGCCCTGCAGGAAACCGTGCAGGAGGAAACGGGCTTGCCGCTGACGGTAGGCATCGGCGATATCGCCCAGAACGCGGGCGAACTGCACCAAAGCTATCGCCAGGCGCGCCGCGCCATCGAGATCGGCCGCATCTACCGCGAGGATGAAACCATCCACGTATACAGCTCGCTCCTGCTGGAGCGCTTCCTGGCCGATATTCCGCCCGAAACCGCCGCGCATTACCACAGCCTGCTGTTCAACCGCCGCACCTCCCGCCTGTTCAGCGAGGAAATTCTCTACACCGTTGAAATGTTCTTCCGCAAGGATCTGAACCTTTCCGATACCGCGCGGCAGCTGTACATCCACCGCAACACCCTGGTGTACCGTCTGGATAAAGTGCAGCGCCAGATCGGCCTGAACCTGCGCAGCTTTGACGACGCTGTCACCTTCAAAATGCTGCTTGAAATGAAAAAGTGCGCGGCCAACAAGGCCAAAAAGACCCTCTAATCTATACGGAGGCCTGCCATGAAAAAACGTCTTTTGATTTTCACCGTGATCCTGACCCTGCTGTGCGGCACGCTGGTGGCCTATCAGGCGCTGGGCGACAGCCGCCGGGGCGGCACCGTCACCATCAGCCGCGAGGAATACGACCGGCTGGCACAGTATGCCAAGTTAGACGAGGTGCTGCAGTACATCCAAGCCTACTACTATCAAGAGCCCGACACCGACGCCATGATGGACATGGCCGTGCAGGGCCTGCTGGCGGGGCTGGAAGATACCTACACTTTCTATTACGACACTGAATCCTGGTCTGATCTTTGGAGCGAGGAGGAAGGCGAATACACCGGCATCGGCATCCAGCTGCTGGGCGATTACCGCGATTACTCCGTCACCATCACCCGCGTATTCCGCGATACCCCCGCCGAGGCCGCCGGCCTGCGCAAGGGCGACGTGCTGGTGCGCGTGGCCGATATCGAGGTCAACACCGAAACCATGCAGATGGCCGTCAACGTCATGCGCGGCCTGGTGGGTGAAACGGTGGAGGTAGAGGTTTACCGCAACGGCGAGTATCTCACCTTTAATGTGCTGCGCGCGCCCATCCACATGAACAACATCGATTACACGATGCTGGATAACAACGTGGGCTATGTGATTATCTATCAGTTCTCCACCGAATCGCTGGTGGTGGATTTCAACGCCGCGGTGGATGCGCTGGAAAAGCAGGGCGCCACGAGCCTGATCCTGGATCTGCGCGACAACCCCGGCGGTTGGGTGGACGATGCGGTCAGCGTGGCCGATCGCTTCCTGGATAAGCAGCTGGTAGTGTATTCCAAGACCCGCACGGAGGATTACACCGATCCGCGCTATACCAGCGCCGGCGCGGACAATATTCCCCTGGTGCTGCTGGTCAACGGCAGCTCCGCCTCCTCCAGCGAGATTCTCTCCGGCTGCCTGCAGGATCATAAGCGCGCCACCATCGTGGGTACCACCACCTTTGGCAAGGGCATCATGCAGCAGGTGATCCCGCTCTCCGACGGCGAAACAGGCTTCCAGTTTACCTACTGCGAGTATTTTACCCCAAATGGCAACGCCGTGCACAAGATTGGCATTACGCCCGATGTGCAGGTGGAAATGCCTGAATCGATGGTCTATTCTCAGTTTGAAGTCGGCGATATGACCGACGTGCAGCTCAAGGCTGCCTGGGAAGAAGCCGTTAAGCTGGCTACTCCTGCCGAATAATTCGATTTTTCCCATCGTGCCGCCGGATACAACCGGCGGCCTTTTTTGCAAAAAATCTCAGCGTCTTTGAATATTCTCCCCACCTGCGCCCTCTAATAGGTGCAAAGCGCTTTGATAATAAAGGAGGAACCGCATTTTGAACCAGGAGGAATTTGCCCGGCGCGTAACGGCCATGCAGGATCGCATGTACCGCGTTGCCTGCGCCTATCTGCGCGGCGAGCATGACCGGCTGGACGCGGTATCGCAGGCCATCCTGCGTGCCTAGGAAAAGCACGGCGGCCTTCGCCAGCCGCAGTATTTCGATACCTGGCTGATCCGCATCCTGATCCGCGAATGCATCGCCATCCAGCGCAGGCAGGCACGGGTAATCCCCATGGACACATTGCCGGATATGCCCGCCCCTGAAAGCCCGGCCGATACGCCGTTAGCGCTGCGGGAGGCGCTCAGCCGCCTGCCCGAAAAGCTGCGCGTGGTATTGGCGCTCTACTACATGGAGGGCTTCAATGTGGCAGAGATCAGCCATATCCTGCGCATCAGCACCGGCGCGGTCTGCTCGCGCCTCTCCCGCGGACGGGATCAAATGCGCGCCATGCTCAAGGAGGAAATAGAATGAATAGAGAAGACTGGCAGGCCGCCTACGGGCCCATTCCCGCTGCGCTCCATACGCGCGTATCCTCCACCCTCTCACAACTGGATAAGGAGGAAAAAGTGATGAAACGCACCATAATCCGCACCCTCGCCCTGGCCCTGTGCGCCGCCCTGCTGCTGTGCTGCACCGCGTTGGCGCTGGTCAACAGTGATATTCTCAAGTACCTGTCCGGCTATAACGCCGAGCTGAACGAGGATCAGCAAAGGCTCCTTCAAAGCGACTTTGAACAAAAAACCATCCAGCTGGGCGATGTGCAGGTAACGCTCAAGGAAATCCTGGCCGACGGCTATGTCTGGGCCATCGCGCTGGAATACCGCGCGCCCGAAGGCACCTACCTGACCAACGAAATGGTGCGGAACGTTGACGGCGAGTGGGACATGACCCGCGCCGATTTTCTTAAGGAGCACGGCGCGTACTATGATCTGAGCGAGGAGACCTGTTTTCTCTCGCAGGACGGCAACGCCAAGGAGTACAACAATAGCATGCAGGATTGGCGGCGTTTAACTCCCAACATCATCCAGGAGCAGATCATCCTGTCTACGGAAAACCGCGATATGAGCAGGCTGCAAATTCTGCCGAGCGCCGATTTCATTACCGCAGAAAGCCCCGAAACGGATGCGCACTATAACGGCGTTTTCACGCCCAACTATACCGTTGACCGCACGAGCGAAAGGAAGCTCACCTTCACCCTCTCCGCCGGCACGGATAGGCCTGGCATTGCGCAGCTGGATATCGTCTTTGCCAAGCTGTGCACGGTATTCTCCGCGCAGCTTGAAAACGCGGGCGACGCTCTCTACGCTATCCGCGTATTCGACGCAAGCGGCGAGGAACTGAGCCGCAGCATCCTCAGCTCCATGATCAGCTATTGCACGGATGGAACCGTTGCAAAATCCTATGATGCGATGGCCGAGACGCCTGACGCCCTGTCCGTCCAGCTCTTCCGCCTGGCAGAGGATGGCTCGGAACCCGTGGTCGAGCGCATCACGCTGAACCTAAAAAAGTAAATCAATCGGCAAACCGGCAGCATCGATATTGGTTCATGCTGCCGGTTTTTATATTGAAATGGTTGAGAACTATGGAAAAAAGGACAGTTTTCACGTACTTTGCCCTATTTTTGCCGCAGGTATATCTCAAATGATATATTGACAAGCATCACAAAAACATACTATCATATCTTATGCGGCAGCACAAATGCTGCCTCAAAAAATACCATATACAGGAGGAATACACGATGAAGAAGTTTGTGTCTCTTCTGCTGGTGGTGATGATGGCCATCGTGCCCTTTGCGGGCAACGCGGCCACCTTCACGCCGGGCGAGTATACGGGCACCGCGACCGGCTTCGGCGGCGACGTGACCGTAAAGGTTACCGTTGATGAAAACGCTGTAACCGCGGTAGAAATTACCGGCGAAAAGGAAACCCCCGCTCTGGGCGGCGCGGCGATTGAAAAATATGCTACGTCCCTGGTGGGTGTAAGCGACGCGGACGCGGTGGATACCGTCGCCAGCGCGACCATCACCAGCAACGCCGTCAAGGAAGCGCTGGGCAAGGCTCTAGCGCAGGCCAAGGGCGAAGCCACCGAGAACACCGCGGCGCTGGCCTTCACTGCCGGCACCTACACGGGCGTTGGCAGCGGCTACAACGGCAGCGTTGAAATGAGCGTCACCTTCTCCGATACCGCCGTTACCGCCATCGAGGTGGGCGCGAACAAGGAAACCCAGTATGTGGGCGATGTGGCCTTTGAGCCCATGATCGCCGATATCCTGGCTGCCAACGGCACGGGCGTGGACGCCGTTTCCGGCGCTACCTTCACCAGCGCGGCCATCCGCAGCGCGGTAAACGATGCGGCTCAGCAGGCTGGCTGCACCAACCTGGATGCCTTCAAGGCCAACAAGGTCGTTCACGAAGCTCAGGATCCCATCGAGGAAACCTATGACGTGGTCATCGTCGGCGCGGGCGGCGCTGGCATCGCTGCGGCCGCGCAGGCTGCCCAGGACGGCAACACCGTGCTGGTGATCGAAAAGAACGCCCAGGTCGGCGGCAACACGCTGGTCTCCGGCGGTCAGTATCAGAGCGTCATGCCCTATCTGGTATGGGATCCCGCCGATCCTGATGCCACCACTGGCGTTGGCTACGATGGCAACACCTATAACAAGGTTGTTGAAAGCATCGCTACCCTGAACGAGCTCAAAACCATCCTCAACTGGAGCGAAGAGCCCTTTGATGAGGAGTACTACAAGGATCACGAATTCGTCGCCGGCGACATCGAGGAGCTGAGCAAGCACGGCGTGCACGCCGAGTATCTGCCCACCCTGCAGGCGCTGAAGACCGAAATCAAGCAGTATCTGGATTGGGCGGAGCCCAAGGTTGAAGCGGGCGCTGGCCAGCTGACCCTGTTCTCCACCGTCAACCTGCACATCTTCCAGACCTATTACGGCGGCCTGCGTCCCACCGCGGACATGAGCAGCTGGATCTACGGCGACTTTGCCCTGGTGAACCAGTTCATCCAGGGCGGCCAGGAGCTGAAGCAGTGGCTGGAAGCTCAGGGCTCCACCTTCGTAGAGGATACTCAGCCCACCCTGATCGGCGCGCTGTGGTATCGTGAAAACGAGTTCATCGGCGCCACCATCGATGGTCAGAACTATCCTGGCCGTTGGGGCACCTACTTTGTCGCTCCCATGAACACCCTGCTGGTTACCTCCGAAACCGCCGCTTCCAACAAGATCATGCTGCGCACCACTGCGGAAAACCTAATCGTTGAAGACGGCCGCGTGATCGGCGTAACCGGCACCCGCTATGACGGCACCCCCGTCACCGCGCATGCCACCAAGGGCGTTATCATGGCCACCGGCGGCTATGCCGCGAACCTGAACATGGTTGTGGACAGCAACGTCTACTGGTCCAGCGAGTACGTTTCCACCAGCACCAAGACCACCAACCGTTCCTCCCTGCAGGGCGACGGCATTGTAATGGCTCAGGCTGCGGGCGCGGATGTGATCGGCATGGGCTTCACCCAGATGATGCCTATCAGCTGGGTAGACAACGGCAACCTGGCCTTCGGCGGCGGCAACTACGCCATCTACATCAACCCCACCACCGGCAAGCGCTTTGTGGATGAAACCTCCGAGCGCGACGTGCTGAGCCTGGCGGAGTTCCGCAACGGCATCGAGCACAACGGCACCAAGGGCGTATTCATCGAAATCGCTAACGCTGCCGCCAAGATCCCCGGCCCCTATCTGTACGGCAACGAGGATGTGGAATGGCGTCAGTATGTCCGCACGGTGGATCAGCTGGCCGACCTGTTCAACAGCCTGGGCCTGAGCACCGACGCGGCCACCGTTCGTGCGACCATTGAGAGCTACGACAAGGCGATCATGGCTGGCGAGCAGCCCGAGGACGTGAAGAAGACCAACCCCAACCGTCTGATCGGCGACGCTCAGAAGGATGAGAACGGCAATTACCTGCCCGATACCTACACCCTGGATGGCGTGGAGCTGCGCATCCGTCTGATGGCTCCCTCCACTCACCACACCATGGGCGGTATCAAGGTCGACACCGAGCGCCATGCGCTGGATGTAAACGGCAACGTCATCCCCGGCCTGTATGCGGCTGGCGAAGTGACCGGCGGCATCCACGGCGGCAACCGTCTGGGCGGCAACGCCATCGTTGAAATCTATGTGTCTGGCCGCACTGCGGCGCAGGCTGTGACTGCGGATAACAAGTAATCGCAGGCAAAAACGCGCCCCTGCAAGGGAAACCTTGCAGGGGCATTTTTTATGGTTGAAGGGGAAACGAGGACGGGATACGATTCTTTCTTGGAGCCCAAGAAAGAATCAAAGAAGGCTGCCTTGTAACGTAAAAGTCAGGTTAATTGCCTAGACTTTTACGTCACACACAGGTTCTTTGTTACTCTCTTCCCTGAAGAAAGTAACGTATTCCCCTCGTCTCTCCCCCTCGTCAATCCCCTTCATAGCACACAGCCTTCGCCGCGGCCAGCGCCTGCTCCGTCAGGTCATAGCGCATATCGGCGGTCATCAGCCATTGCCACTTGGGCGCATCCGGGCTGCTGGGATGCAGATCGGACGCCATCAGCAACGCGGCAGCCCGTAGACCCAGACACTGCGACACGCTGAAAACAGCCGACGTTTCCATATCCACGCCGACCGCGCCACGCTCACGCCAAAGCTGCTCCTTGCGGAAGGTCTGCCGATACACCGCATCCGTGGATACAATAGACAAATCGCGCTTTTGCAGGGTATCCATCAGCAACCGGTGCAGCGTCGGATCGGGCTGCGCCGCCTCGATGCTCTCGTAATAGTGCAGCGACGTGCCCTCTTCCACAAACGCCTTGTGCGGCACAACGATTTCACCCGGCTGCACATCCGCCGAAAAAGCGCCGAACATGCCCACGGCAATGATGTTCTTGACTCCCAGCGCCGCCAGCGTTTCCACTGAGTCGGCTGCCTGCGGTGCGCCGGAACCGCCAAAGAGGAAGCAGATTGGCCAATCATTCATCTGCCACACCGGCCTGCGCCGCAAAAAGCACGGGAACGGTTCAGGCAGTTCAGCCACTGCATAGCGTTCAGTCAGATATTCCGGCCCCTTGCTCATAAAGAACAGGATCGCCGTTTTGGGCAGCTTCAAATGGCACATACGGTGTGCGCTGTGAATCTGCTCCGCCGCGGTAATCACAGGCTGGCTGTCATCGTCCGGCAATCGCCACATGGGCAATCCCCCTTTTTAATTGCTATTCTCTGCGCTTTGCCCGCACTAGTAGCATCATGGGGCGGCGCAGCTCATCCTTCATGCCGGGAATATCCAGCATGTCCGGCGAGGGCTGTGCCTCCTCTACTGCCTGCAATTCAAAGCCATGATGGATCAATCCCATCAGAATCTGCGTCAGGGTATGGTGCTGCTTGGGCACCTCGCAGCCCAGGAACACCGTGCTGCGCTCGCCCGGCAGGAAATAATCATCAATCGGCCAGTAAAGCGGCTTGCCGTCCGACCCGTATACCCAATCCTGATGTACCCCGGCAGTAAAGCACGGATGCTCAATATTCAGCAGAAATATCCCGCCCGGCTTCAGGGTTTTTGCCACATTGGCAAATACACGGTCAATATCCGCCACATAGTGCAGCGACAGATTGGAGATTACGCAGTCCCAGGTGTCCGCAGGATATTCATACTCCTCCATGCCGCAAAGGCGATATTCCACCTTGGGATCAGCATTGCGCCGCCGTGCCTCCGCCAGCATCCGCTGGCTCAGGTCAATGCCAAGCACCCGCGAAGCGCCCTGCTGCGCAGCATATTTACAATGCCAGCCGTAGCCGCAGCCCAGATCCAGCACGCTTTTCCCCTGTAAATCGGGAAAAAGCTGCTGAAACTGCCGCCACTCGCCCGCACCAGGCAAGCCCTGCTGGCTGCGGAACATCTTGGCGTATTCTTCAAAGAAATGCGCGTTATCGTACTCACTATTTGGCATAGCCGTCCTCCGCAGGCATTATTCAGTGCGCAGCGCCACCACGGGATCCTTCTTGGCAGCCATGCGGGAGGGAATCGCGCCGGCCAGGATGGTCAGCAGCATACTGATGGCCACCAGAATCGCCGCAGCGCCGCCGGGCAGGATGGCCGCAGCGTTAATCTGCGTCAGATGGTGAATCAGCGCGTTGATGGGGAAGGTGAGCAGCCATGTAACCAGCACGCCCAGAAAGCCCGCCACCAGGCCGATAATCAGCGTTTCAGCGGTGAACACGCGCGATACATCGCCCTTGGACGCGCCCATGGCACGCAGGATGCCAATCTCCTTGGTACGCTCCAGCACGCTGATGTAGGTGATGATTCCGATCATGATGGAGGACACCACCAGCGAAATGGACACAAACGCGATCAGTACATAGGAAATGGTATCCACAATCGTGGTGACGGAGGACATAAGCGAACCCACATAATCGGTATAGCGGATCACGCCTTCCTCATGCCCCGCGGCCTGCATCTGCGCGTTGTATTGCTCAATCAAATCCACAATGCGCTGCTTGCTTTCAAAATCGATGGGATAAATCTTGATCTGCGTGGGCGTATCCAGGTTGGTTGCGTTCAGCTTGGCCAGGTTGCTCTCGTAGGTGGCGTCGGTCTTTTGTTTGGCCATTTCGGCGCGCATCATGGACAGAATCCGTTCCTCGCTCATCATGCCGATCATGGCGCGCACGGCGGTCTGCTGCTCCTGCGGCAGAGAATTCAGATAGGTGTCCAGCATCTCCATGCTGGGCTCCATATCCACGCCGCCGCTGAAATTGATGCCGGTAAAGATATCGGTGTCGGGATGCGCGCGCTGCGCCTTGACGGCGGGCGTTTCGTTATTGGCCGATACCACATATTCCACCAGCTCGTGGGTGTAGCCCACGCCGCCGGCCATCATGCTGCTGATCATGGAATTGCTGCTGCGCGCAATGCCCGCAATATGCAGCGTTACGCCATGATCCAGCGCCTGGCTCATCGCCGCCTCATCGCCGCTGATATCGGCGTAAATGCCATCCCCCTGCTCCTGATACAGATTGCCGGGCAGCACCAGGGTGAAGGTAAGGTTGAGCAAATCGTCGTAAGAATAGCTGATTGTTTCGGTTTGCACGGTGCTGCCAGTCAGCAGCGTCATAAACAGCTGCTGCACTTCGCTTTGATCACGCAATCCCAGGGTATACAGCGTGGTATCGCTGATATCGTCGTCCTCTCCCACAACCAGCAAAAGCTCGTCGTATTTCTGTGGCATATGGCCGGCAAGCAGCTCATAGCTGCCCGAGCGGTGGACGCTTGGCCCCGCCAGCTCAAAGAACACGTTCATGTTGTACATGCTCGTCATCTGCGATAGCGACGACATGGAAGACATGGACGCCAGCGCATTCGCGTTGCTCATCATGGAGCTGTTAGTCATGGTGTCGATCACCGTGCTGGGCTGCACCTGCTGCACGCCACCCACGGCGTTACGATTATATATGCGCAGGGTAGAGCCATACTCATAGGCGATGCTGCTGGTCAGGTCGGCGATTTCCTGTGAGCCGTCCAGATACGCCTTGAAGGAAGGCAGATCGTTTGCGTTTACCTCCGATACCATCGCGCTCATCAGATCGCCCATGACGTTGCTGGAATACACGCGGCCCTCCTCGTGCGGGATATCCTTGCCGGAGGAGGCGCTCATCATGGCGGTCAGCAGGGCCGACTGGTTCATGGTTTCGGATTCAATGGTCAGCGGGTACTGCGCCAGCGTATCCTCCTCCACGCTCTTGATATACTCGTTTACGCCATTGGAAAGCGACAGAATCAGCGCGATGCCGATAATGCCGATGCTGCCCGCCAGCGCCACCATAAAGGTGCGGCCCTTCTTGGTCATCAGGTTGTTCAGGGACAGATGCAGCGCCGTGCCAAAGTGCATGGAGGTTGCCCCCGTGCGGGCAGGCGGCTGCGCCATATCGTCCTGCCCGTCAAAGGGCATGGTGTCGTCCGTCACGCGGCCATCCAGCAAACGGATGGTGCGGGTGGCGTACTGCGCGGCAAGCTCGGGATTATGCGTCACCATGATAACCAGCCGGTCGGTGGCAATTTCCTTGAGCACGTCCATAATCTGCACGCTGGTTTCGCTGTCCAGCGCGCCGGTGGGCTCGTCGGCCAGCAGGATTTCAGGATCGTTCACCAGTGCGCGGGCAATGGCCACGCGCTGCATTTGGCCGCCGCTCATTTCATTGGGCTTTTTGTTTAATTGATCGCCCAAACCCACGCGTTCCAGCGCCTGCACAGCGCGGCGACGGCGCTCCTTGGCAGGCACTCCGCCCAGCGTCAGCGCCAGCTCAACATTGCTCAGCACCGTCTGATGCGGAATCAGATTATAGGACTGAAACACAAAACCCACCGAATGGTTGCGGTAGCTGTCCCAATCCGCATCCTTATACTCGCGGGTAGAGCGGCCCTTGATGATCAGATCGCCCTGCGTATAGCGATCCAGACCGCCGATGATATTGAGCAGCGTCGTTTTACCGCAGCCGGAAGGCCCCAGCACCGCCACAAACTCGTTTTTCCGGAAGGACAGACTGACGCCCTTGAGCGCCTCTACTCGCAGCTCCCCCGATGCATATTCCTTATGGATGTTTGAAAGCGTCAGCATGCGCGTTCATCCCCCTTGCCATGTTTTCGGCCATATTTTACCACAGAAATGTGAACATAATATAAACCCGGCAAAAAAGGGCGGTAAATGAACACATCCACCGGCTATGCCGGTGGATGTGTTCATTTATGGGAAGGAAATCGTTTATTCAATCGCATCCGTGCGATAGATGAAGCGTACCGCGCCGTCCATGCCCTCGGCCAGTCCGGAGTAGTTATTGTAGGACTGCGCCGCCTCAATCAGCAGCTGCGCGCGGGCCAGCAGGGGATCCAGATCCTCGTTGATCGCGCTGGTCAGCTTGGATACGCCATCCGCATCGAAGGTGATAAGGCCGTCGGCCAGCGCCTTCGCGCCGTCCACCAGCTTGTTCACGCCGTCAGTCAAAGCAGGCATCGCATCCTTGAGCTGCGCCGCGCCGGATTGCAGGGTATCCGCGCCAGCCTTGAGCTGCGCCGCACCTGAGGCCGCGTCGGACGCGCCGTTGGTGTAGGCAATCAGGCCAGTATAGAAGGTATTATAGCTATCCAGCTGGGCCTTAAGGGTGACGAGCGGTGCACCCTGCTCGCAGACGGCAGCAATCTGCGCCTGCACGGTTTCGGACTGCATGTTCTGATCCACCAGCAGGCCGATCTGCTCCTCGGTGTTCTGCTCAATCAAGTCAGCCACGGTATCGGAGGTCATCTGCGCCTCGGTCTGTTGGGCGATAACCTGCTGCACCTGGGCAGTCCGCATCTGCTGATTCAGCGCGCCCTCAAGCTGCTGACGCTGCGCATCGGTTACAAGACCAGCCTTCTGTGCGGCTTCATACTTTTCCATGGTCAGGTTCTGGGTAGCCAGGATCTGCGCCATCACGTTTTCCTTCACAGCTTCCGTTACCTGCGCCTCTACCTGGGGACGCACAGCCTTGGTCACTTCGCTGCGCACAGCATCCGCCTGAGCGCGCACCGCAGCTTCCACCTGCGCGCGAGCCTGGGCAGTCACGCCCTCCTCAGATACGGCCTCCACCAGCTTGCCCAGAACATCGGCATAGTTTTCAACGGTCAGGGTTGCGTCCACACCCGCCTGTATCAGCGCCGCGTTGGCCTGCGCCAGCAGGGTTTCAAACACCTGGCGCGCGCCGCCTACCAGCGTTTCGTTGTTGGCGGTCAGGGTTGTCAGGCCGGTGGAGAGGGTATCCGCGCCGGCCGCCAGAGAATCCGTACCATCCGCCAGTTGATTAATACCATTGTTCAGATTCGTAGTACCGTCCTTCAGATCATTCAGGCCATTATAGAGCTGGTTGCTGCCGTCAAGCAGCTGAGTCATCGCATCGGTCAGCTTATCGGCGGCTTCCTTAAGCGCGTCGGCGTCCTGCAGCTTACCAGCATCCAGAGCGGCAAAGGCCTCGTTGGTAGCCAGCGTTACGGTAACAGGCAGGGAGAAGTTTTTCACATCCGCGCTGATTTCCAGATACTCAGGCAGTTCCACTTTATCGCTTTCCAGCTTCAAGCCCGTGGTCAGGCCAGGCACGCACAAACCCACGGCCACAGTGCGGTCGCCATCGTTGACGGCCTGGCCGTTCTTAACGGACACATTGGCGAACACTTCATTGTCCAGCAGCGCGCCGGTAATCACGGCAAAGGGCATAGCGACGGTCTCAGCATCCTTGGTATAGCTGGCACTCACCGCATAGTCAAAGCGCAGGGTGACATGGCCGCTCCTGCCTGCCAGGTCGGCGGGGGCAATCTCCGTTCCGTCCAGGGTGGCCGAAATCTTCAGCTCAACAGGCAGCGCTTCACTGCTGTCGCCCTGATAGTAGATTTCATTGCCCTTGGCCTGCCAAACGCCATCCGCAAAGGCTTCATCGCCCTTGACGTTTTGGATCTTTTCCAGATTGGATACATCGGCGATGGTATCCGCGCCGTCCGGGTTGCTCAGATAATCGCTTACGATCACGCGGCGGGCAGAGCCGTCCGGATTGGCCAGCACATACACGGTTTCGTCCTTTTTTCCCTCGGCCAGGGCAGGCAGCACAGCCGCGCAGGCCAGGGTCAGCGAAAGCAGAATCGCCATGAGCTTTTTCATTTTTATTACTCCTTTACTTTCATATTCAGCGTCGTATGGCGCACCACGCCGTCCAGCAGCATCAGGAACGCGGGCAGCATCAGGATGACGCATACCACGCTGATCAGCGCGCCGCGGGCCATCAGCATGCACATGGAGCTGACGATATCGATGTTGGAATACACAGCCACGCCGAAGGTGGCGGCAAACAGTCCCATGCCGCTGACGATGATGGAGGGCACGGAGGTAGCAAGCGCCGTGCTGACAGCCTCATACTTGCTCTTGCCGCTGACGCGCTCCGCCTTGTAGCGGGTGGTCATCAGGATGGCGTAGTCCACCGTCGCGCCCAGTTGAATGGTAGAAATGCAGATCGGCGCGATAAAGGGCAGCGACTGTCCCAGATAGTGCGGCAGACCCAGGTTGATGAAGATAGCCAGCTCGATCACGGCAATGAGGATCACCGGCAGGGACAGGCTCTTTTCCACCAGCAGGATGATGACAAAGATGGCGATGATGGAGAACAGGTTGACCACCTGGAAGTCGTGGCCGGTCGTCTCGATCATATCCTTGGTGCAAGGCGCTTCGCCAATCAGCATGCCGGAGGGATCGTACTTTTTCAGGATCGCGTTCAGGCTGTCAATCTGATCGTTCACCGCATCGCTGGCAACCTTGTATTCGGAGTTGATCAGCATCAGCTCCCAGCGGTCGCTCTTGAGGATGGAGCGCACGGAATCGGGCAGTACCTCCTCGGGCACGCGGCTGCCGACCACGCTTTCCAGCGACAGCACATACTTTACACCGTCCACATCCTCCATCTCGCGCTTCATATTGCGCACATCGTGGGAGGGCAGGTTGGCGTCTACCAGCAGCATATGGGTGGAGGCGATATCAAAATCATCCGTCAGCTTGTTGTGGGCAATCACATAATCAATGTCCTGCGGCAGGCACTGACCCATGTCGTAGTACACTTCTTCGTTGGTTTTGGCATAGCCCATATAGGCGGGGATAGCCAGCGCCACAAACACAGCCAGGAACACAGGGAAAGCCTTGGTGATCTTGCGGGCAAAGCCGTTGGCGTTGCGGATCAGCGCCTTATGGCGCGTCCTTTGCAGCGGGCGGTCAAACAGCAGGATCAGCGAGGGCAGCACGGTTACGCAGCCGATTACGCCCAGCAGCACGCCCTTGGCCATCACAATGCCCAGGTCGCGGCCCATGGTGAAGCTCATGAAGCACAGGGCGATAAAGCCCGCGATGGTGGTGATGGAGGAGCCCAGCACCGACACAAAGGTTTCGTGGATGGCCTTGGCCATGGCCTCGTTTTTATCCTCAATGTGCGTGCGCTGCTCATTGTAGCTATTCCACAGGAAGATGGAATAGTCCATCGTCACGGCCAGCTGCAGCACGGCGGACAGCGCCTTGGTGATGTAGGAAATCTCGCCCAGGAAGTAGTTGCTGCCCAGGTTGATCACAATGCAGATGCCGATACTGGCCAGGAAGATCAGCGGCGCCAGCCAGCTGTCCAGCAGCAGCATCATGGCCAGGCACGCGCAGGCCACAGCCAGCGCCACATAGATCGGCTCCTCCCGCTCGCACAGATCCTTCAGATCCGTCACCAGCGCGGACATGCCCGTAACGAAGCACTGCCTGCCGGCAATCGCGCGGATCTCGCGGATGGCGTCCATGGTCACGTCCGCCGAGGTGGAGCTGTCAAAAAACACCGCCAGCATCGTTGCGTTTCCGTTGTTAAACTCGTTATATATCTTTTCAGGCAGGATCTCCATGGGCACGCTCAGGTCGGTCAGGCTGTCATACCAGACCGCCGAGTCCACATGCTCGACCGCCTCAATCCTTTTTCTCAGCGCCGCCACATCCTTCGCGGGCATATCCTCCACCACGATCAGGGAGAAAGCGCCCTTGCCGAATTCATCCAGCAGCTCGTTCTGGCCGACGACCGTGTCCATGTCCTCGGGCAGATAGTCCAGCATATCGTAGTTGATGCGGGTATTGGCCATTCCCAGCACGGAGGGAATGAGAAGCAGCAACGCGACAATCAGAATAAGCACGCGGTTTTTTACAACCGCCTTGGATAAGCGCATGTTTTACTCCTACCTTTCCATTTATTCCACCCGGCACTCAGCGCCGTCAACGCGCTGATGTCGGATGATCTTGATGCTAAACAGCGCCACGCACAGGTTCAGCACGCCCTCCAGCATCATGCCGATGCCCAGCAGCACCGTCAGCGCACGCGCGCTTTGCATGGGCCGCAGCATCAGCAGCGCGCCCACTACGCCCGCCCCCACGGCCAGCGTCAGGATCAGCAGCCAGCTTTTCAGGCCGAACCGGCGCGCGTCCAGCGCCGATTGCAGCTTGAACAGCCCATCCGCCATGGTGGCGATGCCCAGCATCAGGCACAGGAACGACATCGCCTGGTCGGGATTGCGCAGGATGATCACGCCCAGCACCGCCAGCATCAGCCCCAGCGACAGATCAAACTGAAACGCCAGCCGGTACAGATCCTTGGAAAAATACCCGATCAGCTTGACGATGCCAAAGGCGATCAGCATCACCCCCGCCGCAATGCCGATCAGCGATACGCTTAAATCGCGCAGCGCAATCAGCCCCACGCCCAGCACGATAAGCAGTGACGATAAAATGATGTAGCTGATTTTGGCAATCCGGATCGCTTTTGTAGATCGCACGTTCATTCACCTCCCACGCGGATTTTCGCGCCCTTTTCCCGGGTGCAGAAGGCAGTATAGCAAACCCCGCGGAAAAGAAAAATGGACGCTTTCCCCGCCATGTCCGAAAATTGGGCAGGCAGGAGGAAATGCCCAATTCGATCGCCGAAGCACGATTGTTTGCTTGCATATTTTACAATTTCACGCTTGACATCATTGCCTGTATATGGCATGATATAGGCAGATACCCCAGATATTGGTTTTCTTGGACAACTGCACACAACAAAAGGAGGTCTCCCCATGCGCAAGACGCCCTGGACGCGGCTGCTCGCCCTGATGTTATCCTGCCTGCTGGCAGCCGCATGCTTCCCCCTGACCCTGGCCGAAAGCGCAGCCACGCCCGAGCGCACGCTGACCATCTCCTTTGGCGGCGGCGGATCGGAGCTTAACTTTATGGATGCAGTAGAAGCCTTCCAGGCGCTGCATCCGAATGTTGAAATCAGGCTTGTCGAGGGCAGCAATAGCAATCCCGACGCGCATGCCTGGTATGCAGACGCGCTGTCTTCCTACAAGAGCGGCGTCGATCTGATCTGGTGCGATACCATCTCTGTTGATCTGCAAGCGCTGATGAATAAGAATCTGGTAGCCCCGCTGACGGACAAAGCGCTGATTGACGACGTGCGCTCCATGTATCCGCAGGTTGCCGATTTTGTGATGCGCGAGAATATGCTGTATGCCTATCCGGTGGAAATCTGGCCGGGCCATGACAGCATCAATCCCGGCCTTCTGCAAAAGCTCAACCTGGGCCCCGTGCCGGAAACCGTGGACGAATACATGGATCTGGTCTATGCCTGGTACACCGCTGAGGAATATCCGCAGCGCATTGCGACCTATCAGCTGGATTACGCCATAACCCTGGAAGATGAAAAAGAGCATGTATGGTCACGGTTAATGATCGCCTATCTGCACTATCTGTGCGAGGGCAAGTCCGCCGATGAAATGGAAGGCTTCACCTTTGATACGCCAAAATTCCGCAAGCTGCTGGAATCCTATAAGTGCATCTGGAGCTTGGAGCCCAGCGCGGAGGTTGTCGCTTCCGCAGGCAAAAAGCAGCAGATTATCGACGATCTGCTCTATGTAACCTTCCTGGAGGACGGGCAGGAAGTATGGATGTCCCCCAAGGCAGCGTTCAATGAAGACGACTATTACCATGGCCCGCTGACCTGGTTCATGCTGCATCCGCAAAGCCCCAATCAGGACATCGCAATGGAATTCCTCAAGTATTACAGCGAGCATCCCAACTGGCGCAGCGCGTTTGAGCTGCACCCCGACGCGCAATCGGACAAGTATCCCGAAGCGCTGGCCGCAGTCTACCACGAAGTAGCCCCGCACTATTGCCTGGGCGCGTGCAGCCGCTATAACCGCATCATCCTGTGGGATCTGGAGGACGATTATTCCTTCGTCAGCGCCTATTGCGCCGGTTATTTGACGGCCGATATGCTGATTGAAACCTTCGATCTGTATCTGAGCAACGGACTAAGCAAAATCCAGTAATCCCCCACGTAAAGGCCGCCGCCCCTTTGCAGGAACGGCGGCTTTTAGGCGGGTGCAGGGAATGGCTTAATCGCGCTTCAGGGCGGAATCAAAGCTAAAGGTGGAGGGCTCAAAGTTGATCTGGCTGGCATACTCAAACGCCTCGGTCGCGCCGAAGATGCGCTCCATGCCGCTGTCTTCCCACTCCACGCACAGGGGGCCGTGATAGCCCATCTGGTTCAGCTCGCGGATGATGCCGTCAAAGTCCACATCGCCATGGCCCAGGGATACAAAGTTCCAGCCGCGGCGCGTATCGCCAAACTCAATATGAGAGCCCAGAATGCCCGCGCGGCCATCCTGGCGGAGCTTCACGTCCTTGAGATGGACGTGATAGATGCGATCGGCAAAGTCATGCAGGAAGGTCTGCGGATCCACGCCCTGCCACAGCAGATGGCTGGGGTCAAAGTTCAGTCCCAGGGTGGGACGATAATCCAGCGTTTCCAGCAGGCGCTTGGTGCTGTAATAGTCAAAGGCGATCTCCGTGGGATGCACTTCCAGCGCCAGCTTCACACCGCATTCATCATAGATATCAAAGATGGGCGTCCACAGCTCCTTGATCTTCTGGAAACCGGCCTCCACCATTTCAGGCGTGGTCTGCGGGAAGGAATACCACATCGCCCAGATGGGAGAGCCCAGGAAGCAGGTGACCACCTTGACATTGAGGAGCTTTGCCGCATAGGCGACGTTCTTCATTTCCTCAATGGCCCAGGCGCGGATGGCCTCAGGATTGCCCTTGCAGTGCGCGGGGGCAAAGTTATCCAGGCGGGGATCCCAGTTATCGCCCACGCACTGGCCGATCAGATGCGCGGAAATCGCGCCGATGTGCATGTCGTACTTGTTCAGGGTTTCGTCGATCTGATCACGATAGGCTGCGTCGGTCAGCACGCGGCGGACATCCAGATGCGCCTGCGTAGCAATTTCAATGCCGTTGTAGCCGATTTCGTGCATGGTTTTGCACAGTTCCTCCAGGGTAAGATCGCCAAACTGGCCGGAGCAGATATTGATGGGGCGCTTCATTGTTTTTTCCTCCTTTGATTTTTCATGTTATTTACGATCCGCCTGCGCGGAGAAATGCCATTAAAAAACAGGCTGCTTTCATTGTAAAGAAAGCAGCCCGTTTCGTCAATGATGATTTTCACTATAAAGGTGTCATTTTACGCTAAACAGCAGCTCGCCATAGGACGGGAAGGGCCACGCATTCGCGGGCATGCGCACCTCCATCGCGTCCGCCGCCTCGCGCAGGCTGCGCATGGCGGGCAGCACCTCGTCGCGGTACAGATCGGCCGCATGCTCGTCCGCCCCGCCAGCCGTATGCTCCAGCGCCTTTTCCAGGCGGCAGCGCGCGTCGTAGGCGTCGTCCAGCAGCTTGCTCAGCAGCGCTAGCGTTTCCTGCTCGTACCGGCCGGCGCGGTGGCTCAGCCGCTCAGTCAGCGTATCGCAGTAGGCGCTCACGGCAGGCAGGATATCGTGATCCGCCATTTCCAGCATGGTCACAGCCTCGATGCGCGTCACCTTGCAATAGTTTTCTGCCATGATGGCGCAGCGGGCGCGCATTTCGGCTGCGGAAAATACCTTGTGCGTTTCAAAGAGCGCAACGTTCTTGTCGGTTACATAGTGCGGCAGGCAATCGGGCGTGGTGGGCAGATTGCTCAGCCCGCGGCGGGCGGCCTCCTGCACCCAGGCCTCATCGTAGCCATTGCCGTTAAAGATAATGCGCTTGTGCGCGCGGATGGTATCCTGGATCAGGGTATGCAGGGTATCCTCAAAGCTATCGGCCTTTTCCAGGATATCGGCATACTGGCGCAGCGACTCGGCCACGGCCGTATTGAGGGCGATGTTGCAGCCCGAAATGGACATGGGCGCGCCCACCGAGCGGAATTCAAACTTATTGCCGGTAAAGGCAAAGGGCGATGTGCGGTTGCGGTCGGTGGTATCGCGCGGGAAGCGCGGCAGGGTATGCACGCCCACGCGCAGCAGCTCTTTTTCCTTCGTGCCCACGGGCGTATCGTTTTCAATGGCTTCCAGGATGCCCGTCAGCTCGTCACCCAGGAATACGCTCATAATGGCCGGCGGCGCTTCGCTGGCGCCCAGGCGGCAATCGTTGCCCGCGCTGGCCACGGTGATGCGCATCATCTCCTGATAATCGTCCATGGCCTGCAGCACCGCGCACAGAAACAGCAAAAACTGCGCGTTCTCGCTGGGCGTATCCCCCGGCTCCATCAGGTTGACCCCGGTATCAGTGACCAGCGACCAGTTGTTGTGCTTGCCCGAGCCGTTTACGCCCGCAAAGGGCTTTTCGTGCAGCAGGCACACCATGCCGTGCTTCTGCGCCACCTTTTTCATTATTTCCATGGTCAGCTGATTATGATCGGCGGCGATATTGACCACGCTGTGGATGGGCGCAAGCTCATGCTGCGCGGGAGCCACCTCGTTATGCTCGGTCTTGGCCGACACGCCTAGCTTCCACAGCTCGCTGTTGAGCTCATGCATAAAGGCCGCCACGCGAGGCTTGACCACGCCGTAATAATGATCGTCCAGCTCCTGACCCTTGGGCGGCTTCGCGCCGTAAAGGGTGCGGCCGGTATACAAGATATCGCGACGCTTGGACAGCATATCGGCGTCGATCAGGAAATACTCCTGCTCCGGGCCGACGCTGGGACGCACGGAATGCACATCGTCATGGCCGAACAGCTTTACAATCCGCATGGCCTGGCGATTGAGCGCCTCCATGGAGCGCAGCAGCGGGGTTTTTTTATCCAGCGCTTCGCCGCCATAGCTGCAAAACGCGGTGGGAATGCACAGCACGCCGTCCTTGATAAAGGCGTAACTGTTGGGATCCCAAGCCGTATAGCCGCGGGCCTCAAAGGTGGCGCGCAGACCGCCCGACGGGAAGGAGGAAGCGTCCGGTTCGCCCTGGATCAATTCCTTGCCCGAAAACTCCATGATGGCGCGGCCATCGTCCGTGGGACGCAGAAACGCCTCATGCTTTTCGGCGGTGATGCCCGTCATGGGCTGGAACCAGTGCGTATAGTGGGTAGCGCCCTTTTCAATGGCCCAGTTCTTCATGGCCTCGGCCACCGCGCCCGCCACCGCGGGATCCAGCTTATGCCCGCCGCGTACGGTACGCTTGAGCGCGCGATACACATCGCCGGGCAGGCGCTGTCGCATCACGCTGCTTGAAAATACCATTGATCCGAAACTGTCTGCCGCATTGCCCATGAGACGCACGTCCTTTCATCTTATATTGGCGGCTTTTTAGCGCCGCACAATGAAGCGAATTATAGGCAATCCAGCGCATTTTGTCAATAGCAACGGGCGTTGTTTTTATGTTGTTTTCGGAAAGAAATTTGTGTATTTTGGGGCATTGACAAGCCCGTGCGCCCGCCCTATAATACTTAATTGTAAATGTATCTCGAAAGGGGAGATGACGCATGCTCGGACGCTTCCTGTGCCAGACGTCGCCCGTGCGCGCGGTTGTCGCCCCGATGAAGGGCGGCTTTCCCGCCGAGCGCATCACTGCCGGTTGACCGGCTCGTTTTTCCGCCATGCGGAAGAGGGAGCCGGATTTTCTTGTATTTAGGCATGGGGAAGGAAAGGTTGGGAGCAGATGTATCAGACAGTCATTATTCTTGATTTCGGCGGCCAGTATAAGGAGCTGATTGCCCGCCGCGTGCGCGAGCTGGGCGTATACAGCGAGATTTGGCCCTGCGATACCCCGCTGGAAAAGATCCGCGCGGCCAATCCTATCGGCGTCATCTTTACCGGCGGCCCGGACAATGTGTACGCGCCCGACGCGCCCGCGTGTGATCGCGGCGTGTTTGAGCTGGGCGTGCCGGTGCTGGGCATCTGCTACGGCATGCAGTTTATGTGCCATTCCCTGGGCGGCCAGGTATCTCCCTGCGATAAGAGCGAATACGGCGTTGTAGATACCCGCCTGACGGGCGAAAGCCGCTTCTTTGGCGATCTGGACAAGGCGCAGCGCGTGCTGATGAGCCACACCGATTACGTTTCCGCCGCGCCCGAAGGCTTTATCGTTACCGCCCAGACCAGCCTGTGCCCCGCCGCGGCCATGGAGTGCCCGCAGCGCAATCTTTACGCCGTGCAGTTCCATCCTGAAGTGGAAAACACGGTAAACGGCAAGCCCATGCTGCGCCGCTTCCTGTATGAAATCTGCGGCGCGACGGGCGATTATAACATGAATGATTATCTGGAGCGCGAAATGGAGGCCGTACGCGCCCAGGTGGGCGACAAGCGCGTGCTGCTGGGCCTGTCCGGCGGCGTGGATTCCTCCGTCTGCGCGGCGCTGCTCTCCCGCGCCATCCCCGGCCGCCTCACCTGCATCTACATTGATCACGGCTTCATGCGCAAAAACGAAACCGAGGAGGTACGCGCCGCGTTTGCCGGCCGCGCGCTGGATCTGCGCATCATCGACGCCAGCGAACAGTTTTTGAAGGCTTTGGAGGGCGTAACCGACCCGGAGGAAAAGCGCAAACGCATCGGCCGCGAGTTTGTGCGCGCCTTTGAAAAGGCCGCGCGCGACTGCGGCAATCCCTCCTTCCTGGCCCAGGGCACCATCTATCCCGACGTGGTAGAATCGGGCAGCAAAAACAAATCCGCCGTCATCAAGAGCCACCACAACGTGGGCGGTCTGCCCAAGGACATGAGCTTTGAAGGCGTGGTAGAGCCCCTGCGCGGCCTGTTCAAGGATGAGGTGCGCGCGCTGGGCCGCATGCTGGGTCTGCCCAAGACACTGGTAGAGCGCCAGCCTTTCCCCGGCCCCGGCCTGGCCATCCGCGTAATCGGCGAGGTAACGTGCGAGCGCCTGCACATCCTGCGCGAGGCCGACGCCATCGTGCGCGAGGAAATCCGCCGCAGCCGCGTTAAGGCCGATCAGTACTTCTGCGTGCTGACAAACGTGCGCTCTGTCGGCGTGATGGGCGACTTCCGCACCTATGACTACACCCTGGCCATCCGCGCCGTGCGTACCAACGACTTTATGACCTGCGAGTACGCCCGTCTGCCCCATACCCTGCTGAGCCGTATGTCCACCCGCATCACCAACGAGGTGCAGGGCGTGAACCGCGTGGTGTACGATATCACCGGCAAGCCCCCGGCAACGATTGAGTGGGAGTGAGTTTTTGAAACTCCGAACCCGTTGCGGCACAACGATTTTGCGGTTTTATATCTCTCTTTTGATAACGATTTGATAACGCT